>NZ_JCADBI010000014.1:0-201830 GCF_059358895.1 Micromonospora sp. BQ32
TGCGGCTCGGTGGCGTCCCACTTCATCTCGTTCTCGGCCACGACACTGTTGAACTCACGGTTCAGAATCGTCGTGTACACGCTGGTGGACAGCTTGCCCGTCGCGACGGCCGCGCCGAAGTAGCGGCCCTTCTCGGCCGCCGAGGCCCGGAGGGTCGTGCCGGCGCTGGCCGTTGAGGTCAGCGCCACCGTCATCCCGGCGGCGAGAACGCCGGTGACTGCGATGGTCACCGCCGTTCGCAGGGCTCTTCTGTGATTCATGCGGATTCCTTCTCTTCGGTGGTGCAGCGATGGAGGCGCAACGCCCGAATCTGCTTGTGCGAAGAAGACGTCAGCACCGGTCGCTGTCGCGGCAGCAGTGCGGGGAGTCCTGACGCGACGTCCGGCATGCCCTGGGCGGACGTCGCGTTCCGAGGGGCCACAGCAGGTTCGCCCGGTGAACCAGAGGCGCGGCCGCCCTCAACCATCGACTGTGAGCGATAACATGCCGTTCGTCAAGTCGTAACCACCCGGGCCGTGCACGGGTCGCTCCGGTCGCGCTGCGGGGGCAGGTCTCGTGCTGCCGGAGCCGTACGAGCACGGCTCCGGCAGCGCCCGTCACTGGAACGAGACGTCGTCGACGAGGAGGCTGTCGGTACCCTCCGCCGTCTCCACGTAGAAGGCGGCACCCGAGAGCGTGCCGCTCCACGACACGGTCGTCGTGCCGGTGAGCAGGGCCCAACCGTTGACGTTCACCCCCACCGCCGGGGTCAGCTGGAAATAGTTCGTCGTGCCGTTCGCGGTCAGCGACAGCGTCGCCTTCGCCGACGGGGTGCCACTCTGCGCGCGTACCCAGACGTTGGTGGTGTAGCTCTTGCCGTTGGTGAGCTTGGTGGTCACGTCCTGACTGGGGCCGTTCCACGCGCCGGTCCGGCCGGTGATCGAGAGCGACCCGCTGCCGCCGTGCGCGACGGTGGTGTTCCTGGCGAGCGTGCCGCTGCCGTGCACGCCCCAGCCTGTCGTGCCGTTCTCCACGTCGCCGTTGGTGAGCAGGTTGGCGCTGCCGCCGCCGGTGCCGCTGAACTGCCACCAGTTGATGTTGAACAGGTTGCCGCTGCCGCCGGCGAAGCGTAGATAGAGATCATGGGTGCCGGTCGCCCCACTGACCGCGCAGGTGGTGGTGGTCCAGGTCTGCCAACCGCCGGTGCCACCCACGGTGCAGGTACCCACTGTCGGGCCGCTGGCGCTGTCGAGGCGTACCTCGATCCGGCCGCCGCTGGTGGCCGACGCGACCCGGGCGCTGAACGAGGTCGCACCCGCGCCGAACGCGACGCCCTTGACCTTGATGTAGTCGCCGTTCTCGATCCAACCGACGTTCATCCCGCCCTCGCTGGACACCTCGGTCTCGATCCCCGAGCCCCACGCGATCGTCTCGGCCTCCTGCCGCACGTACGGGTTCAGCGTGCCCACCTGCGGGGCGCCCGTACTCGTCATCGTGATCGTCGGGAACAGGCCATTGCTGGTGTAACTGAACTTCTCCACCGCGACCGAACGGGTGTAACCACCACCGCCGGGCAACGCCCCGTTGTGGTAGAAGAAATACGAGCCACCCTGGAAATCGATGACACCCGCGTGATTGGTGAAGCTGGCGCCCTGCCGCGGCATGATCGTTCCCCGATACGTCCACGGTCCCGTCGGCCCCGTCGCCGTGGAATACGCGATAAACTCCGAGCAACACTCCGCCGCGAACACGTTGTAGTACAACCCGTTGCGCTTGAACACCCACGGCCCCTCCTCGTACAGGGTTGGCCGACTCGCATTACCGGTACGGGTACCGAACCCCGCCGTCGTGAGCGGGATGCGCGTCGCGCTGCCGGAGAACGAAATCATGTCCGGGTTCAGCTTCACGTACCACAGACCCGGGTTTCCCCAGTACAGATACGCCTGCCCGTCGTCGTCGATGAACGCGTGCGGGTCGATCTCGTTGTTGCCGACCAGGGGCCGGCCGAGCGCGTCACGGAACGGCCCGGTCGGGCTGTCCGCCACCCCGACGCCGATGACCATCTGCCCGTTGGAGCGCTGGCGCACCGGCACGTACCAGTAGAACTTGCCGTTACGCGCGATCACCTGCCCGGCCCACGCGTTGGCGTCCGCCCAGGCGAACGTCGCCAGATTCATCGGTGAGCCGTGATCGGTCCAGTTCACCATGTCCGCCGACGAGTACACCCGCCACTCACGCATGGTGAAGTAAGTGGAACCGTCCTCGTCATGTCCGGTGTAGACGTACACCCGGCCGTTGTGCACCATCGGCGCCGGGTCGGCGGTGTAGATGTTCTGGACAATGGGGTTGTCGGCCTTGGCCGTGCCGGGGATCAGTGCGAGGACGCAGGCCATGCTCGCCAGCCAGGCGATGGCGCGCCTGGCCCGGCGGGTGGCCCGGGTTGAGGTTCGATCTTTCACCTTCACGATTACTCCCACAGAGAGTGCGCCGTGCGCGATGGTTGACTCGGCGAGCCACCGTTGTCCTGGCTGCCGCTCGGACAGGTTCTGCCGTCCGCGCGTAGGGCAGCATGACTGGCGGACGTGTTAGCGCTAACAGCTCTTCCCGGACACCCCCTCCCCCATCTGACCTGGATTTTTGCGAGGCGCGGATGACCGTCGTAACCACACCGCAGCAGTGTTGTATCGACGTTGACATCGAAGTTTTACGATGCACCGTACTGAGCAGCCGGACGGGCGTCAACGGAGGACGGTCGTCGACACCCGTCACGCACGGTCATGTTTCGGTGTTTACGAGCCCGGCAAATGTCCGCTTCGAGCCATAGCGACCACCGGGTCCGGCACCCTCGGGTCCGGCCGTCGCAGGATGAGTCAGCGAGGCGCCCCGGGGGTTGCGGGCGTGTTAACGACCAACTATGTTAGCGATCACATCGATGGGCCGCGATAAGCGCAGGGGTGGGCACCCGGCGTCCACGGCGACCCCGTCCCACCACCCACACCGCACCCGTCGTCGGCCCCGCGCCGCCGACGATCCCCCGCCATCGATGGCGGCCCCTACGTACCCGGCCACCTGGAGGTTCCCCATGCCACCCCCGCCCCTCAGCCGTCGCCACCTGCTTCAGGCCGCCGGAGCCACCGTGGTGGTCTCCACGAGCGGCGTCGCCCTCTCCCCCGGGAGCGCGTCCGCGGCCGTCGTGCCCCCGGCCCGGCCCGACATCGGCGTCTCGGCGTACGCATTCGACCCGGGTCAGGTACGACTCAGCTCCGGCCGTTGGATGGACAACCAGACCCGGACGCTCAACTACCTGCGGTTCGTCGACGTCGACCGGATGCTCTACAACTTCCGCGCCAACCACCGGCTGTCCACCAACGGCGCCGCCACCAACGGGGGCTGGGACGCGCCGAACTTCCCGTTCCGGACCCACATGCAGGGCCACTTCCTGAGCGCGTGGGCGTACGCGTACGCGGTACTGGGCGACACGACCTGCCGGGACAAGGCCAACTACATGGTGGCCGAGTTGGCCAAGTGCCAGGCCAACAACTCCGCCGCCGGGTTCGGCGCGGGTTACCTCTCCGGCTTCCCGGAGTCCGACTTCACCGCGCTCGAGGCACGGACGCTGTCCAACGGCAACGTGCCCTACTACTGCATCCACAAGACCCTCGCGGGTCTGCTCGACGTCTGGCGCTACATCGGCAACACCCAGGCCCGTACGGTGCTGCTGGCCCTCGCCGGCTGGGTCGACACCCGGACCAGCCGGCTGAGCTCCAGCCAGATGCAGTCGATGCTGGGCACCGAGTTCGGGGGCATGAACGACGTGCTCGCCGACATCTACCAGCAGACCGGCGACAGCCGGTGGCTCGCCACCGCGCAGCGGTTCGACCACAACTCAGTGTTCAACCCCCTGGCCTCCGGCCAGGACCAGCTCAACGGGCTGCACGCCAACACGCAGGTGCCCAAGTGGATCGGCGCCGCCCGCGAGTACAAGGCCACCGGGACCACCCGTTACCGGGACATCGCCAGCAACGCGTGGCGAATCACCGTCGGCGCGCACACGTACGTCATCGGCGGCAACAGCCAGGCGGAGCACTTCCGGCCGCCGAACGCCATCGCCGGCTACCTCAGCAACGACACCTGCGAGCAGTGCAACACGTTCAACATGCTCAAGCTGACCCGGGAGCTGTGGCTGCTCGACCCGAACCGGGCGGACTACTTCGACTTCTACGAGCGCGCGCTGATCAACCACCTGATCGGCGGGCAGAACCCGGCCGACAGCCACGGCCACATCACCTACTTCACCCCGCTGCGGCCGGGCGGACGTCGCGGTGTGGGCCCGGCGTGGGGTGGCGGCACCTGGAGCACCGACTACAACTCGTTCTGGTGCTGCCAGGGCACCGGCCTGGAGATCAACACAAGGCTGATGGACTCCATCTACTTCTACAACGGCACCACACTGAGCGTGAACCTGTTCACGCCGTCGGTGCTGAACTGGACGCAGCGCGGCATCACGGTCACCCAGACCACCAGCTTCCCGGTCAGTGACACCACCACGCTGACCCTGTCCGGCTCGATGAGCGGGTCGTGGAGCATCCGGGTGCGGATCCCGTCCTGGACCAGCGGCGCGACGATCGCCGTCAACGGCACGGTGGAGAACGTCACCACCACACCGGGCAGCTACGCCACTGTCACGCGCACCTGGGCCGCGGGCGACACCATCACCGTTCGGCTGCCCATGCAGGTCGCCGTCAAGGCCGCCAACGACAACGCCAACGTCGGCGCGGTCACGTACGGCCCCACGGTGCTGGCCGGCAACTACGGCAACACGGCCCTGAGCACCCTGCCCACCCTCACCGTCTCCTCGATCACCCGGACCAGCACCAGCTCGCTCGCGTTCACCGCCAGCGCCAACGGGTCCACGGTAAACCTCGCCCCCTTCTACGACGCCCACGGCTACAACTACACGGTCTACTGGAACACCAGCGGCAGCGGCGGCCCCACCGGCAGCTACCGCCTGGTCAACGTCGGCACCGGGCTGGTGCTCGGTGTCCAGAACATGTCCACCGCCGACGGTGGTCTGGCCGTGCAGTGGGGCGACAGCGGCACCGCGGACCACAACTGGGTGGTCATCACCGACGGCAACGCGGTCCGGTTCCGCAACGTCCACAGCGGCAAGGTCCTGGGCGTGGAGAACATGTCCACCGCCGACAACGCCCGGGTCCTGCAGTGGGCCGACAACGGCACCGCCGATCACCGGTGGATCCTCGTGGACAACGGCGACGGCACCTACAAGATCCGCAACGTCAACAGCAACAAGCTGCTCGGGATCCTGAACGCGTCGACCGCCTGGGGAGCGCAGGCCGTGCAGGATCCGGACAACGGCAGCGCGGACAACCGGTGGAGGCTGGTCCGCAACGCCTGATTTCCCCCGCTCGACGGGCTCACCGGCGCGGTCACCCGAAGGCCGCGCCGGTGACGCCGAGCGGGCACCCGCCAGCGGTCGTACAGTGGGCAGGGTCCTGGCCCCAGTGAACGTGGCGGACGTGTCGGCTCGTGCCGCTTCCGCCCGGAAGGAGCACAGTGAACCGCCCCCTCCGCACCACGCTCGGCGGCGCGTTGACCGCCGCCATGCTGGCCACCGTCGCCGTCGCGCCGGCGCAGGCGCACCCCGCCGGGCGGCCGCCGGCCGTCCTCGCCCTCCCCGACGGGTTCCAGCCCGAGGGCATCGCCACCGCCGGCCGGTACGCCTACTTCGGCTCCCGCGCTACCGGTGCCATCCAGCGCGTCGACCTGGTCACCGGCCGGGGTACGACGATCGGCGCGGCCACCGGCACACCGTCGCTCGGCCTCAAGGTCGACCCACGTGGCCGGCTCTTCGTCTCCGGTGGCACGGCCGGCGACGCTCGCGTGCTCGACACCCGCACCGGCGAGGTGCTGGCCCGCTACCAGTTCGCCACCGCCCCGACGTTCGTCAACGACGTCGTGCTGACCCGCGACGCGGCATACTTCACCGACTCGAACCGGCCGGTGCTCTACCGGCTGCCGCTCGGTCGCGGTGGGGCGCTGCCGCCCGCCGACGCCTTCACCACGATCACGCTGACCGGCGCGTACGAGCAGGTCGGCACCGGCGTGAACCTCAACGGCATCGCCACCACACCGGACGGCCGGGCGCTGATCGTCGTCCAGTCCAACACCGGCACGCTGTACCGGGTCGACCCGACCACCGGTGCGAGCACCGTCGTGGACGTGCCGGGCCACACCTTCGCCAACGGCGACGGACTGCTCCTGCTCGGCCGCACCCTCTACGTCGTGCAGAACCGCCTCAACCAGGTCGCGGTGGTCCGACTGAACCACGCCGGCACCGCCGGAGCGCTCACCAGCACCATCACCGACCCGAACTTCGACGTGCCCACCACCGTCGCCAAGGCGTTGGGCCGGCTCTACCTGCCCAACGCCCGGTTCACCACACCGCCGACCCCCACCACGCCGTACACGGCCGTCGCGGTCCGCGCCCACTGAGCGACCCGAGGGGGTGCCCGCTGCACGGGTGCCCCCTCGGCCCGCCGCTCTGGATCTCGAACGCCGACCGGCCGCCAGTAGGATCACTGGCACCTCGGCGATGACTGTCGCCTCGTGCACCCCGGAGTCCGTGTGGCCGCCCGTTCGTACCGGTTCCTGCGCCGAACCCTGGCCGTGGGCTGCCTACTCGCCGCCGCCGCACTTCCGGCCGCACCGCCGGCCATCCCGCCGGCCGTACCCACCGGCGCCACGGACGCCCCGCAAGCCACGGTCCTGCGGATGCTCCAGCTGAACCTCTGCAACAGTGGCCGCGCCGGCTGCTACACCGGCCGTGCGATCGCCAGGGCCGCAGAGGTGATCACCGTCGAGGCACCCGACCTGGTCACCCTCAACGAGATCTGCGCGGACGACCTACCCGTCCTGCACGACGTGTTCCAAACCGTCCACCCTGGGCGGACCGTCGTGGCCGCGTTCCA
Organism: Micromonospora sp. BQ32; assembly: GCF_059358895.1. Taxonomy (NCBI): domain Bacteria; kingdom Bacillati; phylum Actinomycetota; class Actinomycetes; order Micromonosporales; family Micromonosporaceae; genus Micromonospora; species Micromonospora sp. BQ32. Next base: position 6,969 of record NZ_JCADBI010000014.1, read on the forward strand.
GGCCGCCGGCGACCGCCCGAGCGGCGACGACACCCGCTGCCGCAACGGCCAACGGTTCGGCATCGGGCTGCTGACCCACGTGCGGACGTCGGGCACCCCACACACCGTGTACGCCGGAACCCACCCGACCCAGGACCTCGCGGACCCCGAGGAACGCGCCTGGCTCTGCGTCGACGGCGCTCTGCTCGCCTGCACCACGCACCTGTCGGCCACCGGCTACCGCATCGCGCTCACCCAGTGCGACCACCTGCTCGACACCATCCTGCCGACGCTCAGCCGCGACGCCGGGCACCAGCCCACCGTGCTGGGCGGCGACCTCAACCTGCGCGCCGGCCACGACCCCGACGTGCGGTCCTGCACACCGCCGGGCCATCAGCGGATCGACGACGGCCGACTGCAACACATCACGGCGACCACCGACATCACGCTCTGTTGTCGCACACTGATACCCATGCACGGGGCGACCGACCACCCCGGGCTGCTGGCCACCCTCAGCATCGACCCCGGCCGCCGGCCGGCCTGAGCCGCCGCCGCGCCGGGCACGGATGGCGCGGGCCGGCCGCACGGCGTCAGCGCGGCGGCGTGTCCCGGCGGGACGGGAACGGAGTACCCGGCTGGCCGAGGGTGGAGCGGGCGCGCAACCCGACCGGGTCGGGAGCGGCGGTGGGCGTCGGGGCCGCCGGTTCCGAGAGCCGCCGCCCGTCCAGGTACTCGGCGGCGGCCCGGTCGTCGTCGGTCGGGGCGGCGAGCAGCGCGTAGAGCAGACCGACCACCCCGAAGGCCACCGCCAGCACGATCGGCACCAGCAGAGTGCTCACTCCGACGCCGGCCACCTCGCCTGTCCGTTCGTGGCGGTGCACCGACAGGGCGCTCATGCCGGTGAAGTGCATCCCGTTGACGGCGATCCCCATGACCAGCGCGGAGGCGAAGATCGCCAACCCGCGCCGGACGGTCATCGCGAGCCAGAACGCGACCGTGGACGCCACCACGGCGATGATCACCGAGAGCACGACCCGGACGGTGTCGTAGCCGAGGCTTCCGTTGAGGCGCATGGCGGCCATTCCGGTGTAGTGCATGGAAGCCACCCCGGCGCCGGTGAAGATGCCGCCGGCGATCAGTCGTACCGGATTCAGCCGGCCGGTGCCCACGATGGCCAGGCCGATGCCGACCGCCACCACGGCGATGGCCGTGCTGGCCGCGGTCAGCGGCACGTCGTAGCGAATCCGGGTGTTCTCGACGGCGAAGCCGAGCATGGCCATGAAGTGCATGCCCCAGATGGCGGTGCCGCCCAGGGCCCAGGCCGACAGCAGACCCCACCACGCCCGCTGACCGCTCGTCCGGGCCGTACGGATGCGCCCGGCGCAGACCAGACCGAGGATCGAACCGAGCACGGACAGCGCGTAACTCAGCGCGGGCGTGATCCAACCGTACTCAAAGTGATTGATCTCCGCCACGGCGGCTTTCTCCCCATTCGTTACCGACGCGTCAACAAGACGCCTCGGCAATGATCAGGGGTGCTGTGATCAGGCGCAACAGTGCCCCCGGGCCATCCGAGGGGTGCCGTTGCGGTGACCGTCCGCTGCGTCGATTCGACGCCGATAATGATTGAGCGTAATGATCAGGCCGACGTGTGGTACGCGAGAACACCCCGATTGACGGCCGCTATAGCCTGCCGAGCGGTAGAGCGCAGCTCCGCTGCGGCACCACCGGAGTCGGCAATCTGACCGAGCAGGTCGACGACCTGTCGGGCCCACCGGACGAAGTCACCGGCCGGCATCTCACCATCGATCTCGTGCCCGCTGCCGAGCACCTTGGCCAGCGCCTCGCCCCGGGCCCACCGGTAGACGGGCCAGGCGAAACCGAGATCCGGCTCCCGGGTCGCGGTCAGCCCCCGCGCCGCCTCGTCGGCCTCGATCTCCCCCCACAGCTTCAGCGTCTCGTCCACCGCGTCGGCCACCGGCCCGCGCGGCAGCGACGCCCGCTCGTCGACATCACGGCGCGCCTCGAACACCACCACGGACACCGCGGCGGCCAACTCGGCCGGGGACAACCCGTTCCACACCCCCCGGCGCAGGCACTCGGCGACCAACAGGTCCGCCTCGGTCCAGATCCGGCCCAGCATCCGACCGGCGTCGGTGACCGCGCCGTCTTGGCCGAGGTAACCACGTTCGGTCAGCAACGCCACGATCCGGTCGAACGTCCGAGCCAGGGACCCGGTACGACCACTGACCCGCTCGCGCAGCTCCTCGGTGTCGCGCTCCAGCCGACGACGCCGCTCCGCCCAGCGGGCGTGCTCCTCCCGCTCCGGGCAGGCGTGGCAGGGGTGGTTGCGCAGCTCGGTGCGGAGCTGGGTGATCCGGTGGTCCTCGCCGGTCACCTGCCGGGAACGGCCCCCGCGCCGGCCGCCGTGCCGGTCCAGGCCGGTGCCGCTGACCTCGGCGGCGAGATCCCGCCGGGCACCCGGGGAGCGGTGGTTGAAGTGCTTGGGCACCCGAATCCGGGCCAGCACCTCGGCCGGGGTGGTGAAGTCGCCGGGGCTGACCCGCCCGGCCCACCGGTCCTGGGTGAGCACCAGTGGCCGGGGCTCACCGAACCCGCCGGTCGCCGGGTCCAGCACCACGGCCAGCCCGGCCCGACGGCCCGACGGCACCCGGATCACGTCACCGACGCGCAGCCGCTCCAGCGAGGCCACCGCGGCGGCCTTGCGCTGGCTCTGCCCCTGCCGGGCGATCGCCTTCTCCCGGTCGGCGATCGCCACCCGCAGCGCGAAGTACTCGTCGAAGTCGCCGTGGTGGCAGGCGGCCTCCGCGCCGTACGCCTCGATGGTCTCGGTGTTGCGCTGCACCTGCCGGGCCAGGCCGACCACCGACCGGTCCGCCTGGAACTGGGCGAACGAGGACTCCAGCAGCGCCCGGGCCGGCTCCGCGCCGACCGTGCCCACCAGGTTCACGGCCATGTTGTACGACGGCCGGAAGCTGGAGCGCAGCGGATAGGTGCGGGTGGACGCGAGCCCGGCCACGTGCCGTGGATCGGTCTCCGGGGACCACACCACGACGGCGTGCCCCTCCACGTCGATGCCCCGGCGGCCGGCGCGGCCGGTGAGCTGCGTGTACTCCCCCGGGGTCAGGTCGACGTGCGCCTCGCCGTTGTACTTGACCAGCCGTTCCAGGACCACGCAGCGGGCCGGCATGTTGATGCCCAACGCCAGGGTCTCGGTGGCGAAGACCGCCTTGACCAGGCCACGGACGAACAACTCCTCGACGATCTCCTTGAACACCGGCAGCATGCCGGCGTGGTGGGCGGCCAAGCCGCGCTCCAGGCCGTCCAGCCACTCCCAGTAGCCCAGGACGGACAGGTCCTCGCCGGGAATGGCGGTGACCCGGGACTCGACGACCCGGCGGATCTCGGCCCGCTCCTCCGCCGAGGTGAGCCGCAGCCCGGCGGCGAGACACTGCTGCACCGCGGCGGCGCAACCGGCCCGGCTGAAGATGAACAGGATCGCCGGTAGCAGACCCTCCCGATCCAGTCGGTCGACGATGTCCGGGCGCGACGGGCCACGCCAGCGCGGGCCACGCCGGCCGGCACCGGGCCCCGCGCTGCGCCCCTCGCCCAACTCCAGCCGCCGCGCGGTCTCCCTGGTGTAGCGCAGCAACTCCGGGTGCACGTCGTGCTTGCGGGCGGCGTCGGCGTCGTGGAACAGGTCGAACATCCGCTTGCCGACCAGCATGTGCTGCCACAACGGCACCGGCCGGTGCTCGCTGACCACCACGGCGGTCTCGCCGCGCACGGTGACCAGCCAGTCGGCGAACTCCTCGGCGTTGGAGACGGTCGCCGACAACGAGATCAGGGTGACCGAGGCGGGCAGGTGAATGATCACCTCTTCCCACACCCCACCGCGGAACCGGTCGGCCAGGTAGTGCACCTCGTCCATCACCACGTACGCGAGGCCCTGGAGCGTGCTGGAGCCCGCGTAGAGCATGTTGCGCAGCACCTCGGTGGTCATCACCACCACCGGCGCGTCGCCGTTGATCGCGTTGTCGCCGGTCAGCAGGCCGACCTGCTCGGCGCCGTACCGGGCGACCAGGTCGTGGTACTTCTGGTTGGACAACGCCTTGATCGGCGTGGTGTAGAAGCACTTGCGCCGGGCCGGCGGGGTCGTCGCGTCGGCGGCGGGCACCGGGTCGTCGGGCCGCCCGCGCAACGCCAGGTGGACGGCGAACTCCCCGACCACCGTCTTGCCGGCGCCGGTCGGGGCGCAGACCAGCACACCGCTGCCCCGTTCCAGCGACTGACACGCCTCACGCTGGAAGTCGTCGAGGTCGAACCCCAGTTCAAGGGCGAACTCGTCCAGCGCCGGAAACTGTGCGGCTTGTGCGGCCTTGCGGCGCGCCGCTGCGTACCGCTCGGCGGGACTCGACATGGCACCAAGATTAGTGCGTGCCGAGTCACGTCACCCCACAAGGCCGTCCGGAGGCACGGTCGGGGACGGTCGGTAGGGTGCACGGCGTGCCGGACCATGCCGAACCGCCCCAGACCAGTCCGCCGGGCACCGCCGAGGCGCCCGCCGCCCGCCGGGCGTCCCGACGCCCTGTCAAGGCGGTGCTCTTCGACTTCCACGGCACCCTGGCCCAGGTGGAGGACCCCCAGCAGTGGGTGCTGAAGGCCGCGGCGGCGTGCGGCGTCACCCTGGACCGGGTCCGCGCCACCTCGCTGGCCGACCGACTGCTCACCGCCGGCCGCGCCGGCGGCCCACTGCCGACGCGGGTGCCACCCCGACTGGCCGAGCTGTGGGCCGACCGGGACCTCTACCAACACGCCCACCGGGGCGCGTACACCGGGCTGGCCGAGACCGTCGACGCCGGCATCGACGGCTTCGCCGAGGCGCTCTACGAGCGGCTGCTGATCGCCGAGGGCTGGCTACCGTACGCCGACACCGCACCCACGCTGACCGCGCTGCGCGACGCCGGGGTGCCGGTGGCGGTGGTCAGCAACATCGGCTTCGACCTGCGGCCACACTTCGACGCCTGGGGGCTGACCGACCTGGTCGGCGCGTTCGTGCTCTCGTACGAGGTGGGGCGCTGCAAACCCGACCCGGCGATCTTCTGGCGGGCCTGCGGGATGCTGGGCGTCGACCCGGAGCAGACCCTGATGGTGGGTGACACCCCGGCGGACGCGGGCGCGGTGGCCGCCGGCTGCTCGGTGCTGGTGCTTCCGGCAGCCGAGCCGGGCCGGGAGAACGGGCTGGGCGCGGTGCTCGACCTCGCCCTGCCGGCCTGAGCGACACCGGCCCGACCCGCGCCGGGCCCGCCGCAGGTCACGCCGGTGGACACCGCCGCAGGGTGGCCGGAGCTGAACGCCTACCGTCGTGCCCGTGACCGAGATCCTGCTGCCCACGCCACCGCCGGCCGCAACACCATCAGCCCGGCGTGGTGGGGTCGCCGCCGTGGGGCTGGTGCTCGGCGGGGCCCTGTCGGTGCAGTTCGGCTCCGCCGTCGCCGCGTTGCTCTTCCCGCGTACCGGGGTGGCCGGCGCGGTGACCCTGCGGCTGACCATCTCGGCGGTGCTGCTGCTCGTCGTGTGCCGACCCCGACTGCGCGGGCACGACCGGTCGGCCTGGCTCGCGGCCGGCGCGTTCGGGTTGGCGCTGGCCGGCATGAACTCGCTGTTCTACCAGGCCATCGAACGCATCCCGCTGGGCCCGGCGGTGACGCTCGAGGTACTCGGCCCGTTGGCGCTGTCGGTGTTCTCCGCCCGCCGACTGGCCAGCTGGGGCTGGGCGGGGCTGGCACTGGCCGGGGTGGCGCTGCTCGGGCAGGGCGGCTTCGACCGGCTCAACCCGGTCGGGGTGGCCTTCGCGTTCGGCGCGGGCGCCATGTGGGCCGCGTACATCGTGCTGAGCGCCCGGGTCGGCGACCGCTTCCCGGGCGCGGACGGGCTGGCTCTGGCGCTGACCCTCGCCGCGCTGGTCACCCTGCCGCTGGGCATCATCGACGGCGGTGCGGTGCTGCTCGACCCGCCGGTGCTGGCGCTCGGCGCCGCCCTCGCGGTGCTCGCCTCCGGGCTGCCCTACACCCTGGAGCTGCTGGCGCTACGGCGAATGCCCACCGCCACCTTCGCGGTGCTGATGAGCCTCGGCCCGGCCGTCGCCACGCTCGCCGGGTGGCTGGTGCTGCGGCAGGCGCTGACCCTGCTGGAGTGCGCCGCCATCGTGCTGGTCATCGCTGCCAGCATCGGCGCGGTACGGGTCAACGCAGCAGCCGCAGAGCGCCCGGAACCGCGCTGATCGACACCGGCAGCGTCAGCGAGCGTTCCCCGTCGGCGTACGAGGTGATGCCCTCGGCGGCCAACTCCACGGTGCGGGCCCGGAAGCTGCGCACCAACGGGTGGCTGACGTGGGTGCCCTGGTAGATGCGCGGCTTCACCCGAATCAGGGTCCGCCGGTTGACCCGACCCGCCACCACCACGTCGAGCAGCCCGTCGGTCGGGTCCGCGTCGGGGCAGATCCGCATCCCACCGCCGTACGTGGGGCAGTTGCCCACCGCCACCAGCACCGCGTCCAGGTCGTGCGACACCCCGTCGAGGCGCAGCGTGTAGCGGCGTGGGCGCAGCCGGGCCAGCTCGACCAGGATCGCCAGGTCGTACCGGCGCGGGCCGCGTGGCCAGCGCATCCGGTTGGCCCGCTCGTTGACGATCGCGTCGAACCCGGCCGCGAGGACCGCCCCGTACCAGCGCTCGACGCCGTCGACCCCGACCATCCGGGCCAGGTCGACCGGTTGGCTGCGGCCGTCCCGCACCGCCTCGGCGATCACCGCCGCCGCCGCGAGGGGGTCGGCCGGGAAGCCGGTGTCCAGGGCGAAGTCGTTGCCGGTACCGGCCGGGATCGGGCCGAACGGCACATCGGTACCGGCGACCGCCTGCAACGCCCGGTGCACGGTGCCGTCCCCACCGACCGCCACCAACGCGCCAGCGCCGTCGGCGACGGCGGCCCGGCACGCCGTCTCCGCCTCGGCGGGGCTGGACGCCGGCAGCAGCACGACCGGCCGCCCGGCGGTGGCCAAGGCGTCCAGCAGCCGGGGCAGCAGGACGCGGTGCCGTCCGCGACCGGCGGTCGGGTTGGCGAGCACGGCGACCGGGCCGGGCAGGTGATCGTCTGCGGTCACGGGCAGCACCGTACCGGTCGGACACCCGCCGTTCACCAGGGGCAGGCGTCCTCACCATCAGTTCCGCCGCCGACGCGCGAGGTGACGCAACGACGCCGTCCCCGGCAGACGGGGACGGCGTCGGTGGACCGGTCGGCGCGGGGCCGTCAGGTCATGTCGTCGTAGCGGCGTTCGATCGGCGCCGGTGGGGCGACCGGTTCGGGTACGCCGATCGGCGCGGCCGAGTCGACCCGCTGCCCGGCCACGACCGGGTCCGCGTCGAACTCCAACGGCGACACCTCGTCGTCGTCGATGCCGGCGTAGACCTCCTTGCCCCGCCCACGCCGCCGATCGTTGAGGAACGCGACGCCGACCGCGGCGAAGTAGAGCGCGGACAGGCAGAGGGCCAGAGCGGTCATCCCGAACGGATCAGGGGTGGGAGTGACCACGGCGGCGAACGCGAAGAACACGAAGACCGCCACCCGCCACCAGCTGAGCAGCCGCTTCGCGCTGGCGATGCCCACGAAGTTGAGCATCAGCACGATCAACGGAAACTCGAACGCCACCCCGAACAGCAGGATCAGGTTGGTGACGAACGAGATGTACCGGGTGACTTCCAGGGTGGTCGAGATGTCATCGCCGGACACGTTCATCAGGAACTCAAGGCCCTTGGCGGTGACGAAGAACGCCAGCACCGCGCCGGCCGCGAAGAGCGGCGCCGCCAAGGCGGTGAAGGCGTAGGCGTAGCGCCGCTCGTGCCGGTGCAGACCAGGCGCGATGAACGCCCAGAGTTGATAGAGCCAGATCGGCGCCGCGATGATCAGGCCCACCCACAGGCCGATCTTTAGGTTCAGCAGGAACAGGTCGGCCGGGCCGAGTTGCACGAACTCGCACTTGCCGTCGACGAACCTGGCCTGCGGCAGGTCGCAGTACGGCTTCGACAGTAGGATCCGGACCCGCTCGGCCAGCCAGATGCCGACGCCGAAACCGATCATGATCGCCAACGAGGCGCGGAAGAGACGATTGCGCAGCTCACGAACGTGCTCGATGAGCGTCATCGACCCGTCGGCGGCCCGTTCGAACGCCTTTGGGCTGCGTCTACGCAGTGCGAAGGCCACGGTGGTGGGGCCCTTCGGTCAGTTGTCGCGGACGCGGTGCACCGGGTCGACGACCGGCTGCTGCGGCGGCGCCTGCTGGTACGGGGCCTGCTGCGGCTGGCCAGCGTACGGCGCCTGCTGCCCGGCGTGCGGCGGCAGCGGCTGGTAGCCGGCCTGCGCGTCGGCCTTCTCGGCGAGGTCGCGGTCGTCGTCCTGCAGGCTCTTCGTCTCGGCCTTGATGATCCGCAGCGACCGACCCAGCGAACGGGCCGCGTCGGGGAGCCGCTTCGCACCGAAGAGCAGGATCAGCACAACCACGAGAACAGCGATGTGCCACGGCTTGAGGGCACCCATGAGAAGCTCCAGTCGCTCTGTGTCCGGGGGGTGGTACGCAGCCCATCGTACGTGCGGATCGGCTGCCCGCCACCCGCTGGGTGGTGGTGGTCTGGGCGGGAGGGGTGAAGTCTTGACCAACCCGCGATGATCCGTCAACCACCGCCGGGCGCGTGCTCGGTCAGCCGCGCTTCGCCTTGATCACCGCGAGTCGTCGGGATGTGGTGTCGAGCCGACGTTGGACGTCCTCGGCGCGCTGTTGCAGCGCCTCGGCGGTTTCCCGCAGCGCCTCGGCCTCGGCGGCCCGCCGCTGCAACGCCACGGCGGCGCGGTGCAGTCGGGGCAGCCGGGCCAGCACCGGACGCACGGCCAACGCGAGCGCCACGAGAGGTAGCAGCACCACCGCGAGCACGATCCAGATCAGCACGGCGGTCAGCCTACTGGGTGCGGCCGGCCACCGCCGGGTCACCCGACGGCGCGCGCTCCGGGTCGACCTCGGGCGGCCGGGGCACGGCCGCTGGCGCGGGCACGGCGTACGCGTCCAGCGCGGCGGCCGCCGTCGCCCGCACCTGCTCGGCCAGCTCGACCGGGGCGACCACCGTCACCTCCGGGCCGAGGCCCAGCACGAACCGGCGGGCCCACCCCAGGTCGGTCACCCGCAGGGAGACGAGCCACTGGTCGCCGTCGCCGGCCTCCACCCGCTCACACGGGTAGTACTCGGTGATCCACCGCTCGCCCCGGCCGATGCGCAGGGTGATCAACGGCAGGTCGGCCGAGGGGCGGAACACGCCCTCGGTGAGGTCGTGCGGGACGGCCTGCGGCGGCACCGTGGCCGGTTCGTCCAGTTCGGTGATCGCGTCGATCCGGTCGGCGCGGAACAGCCGGACGGCCTCCGCACGCCGACACCACGCCTCCACGTACGCCCGGCCGCCGACCATGAGCATCCGCAGCGGGTCGATGACGCGATCGGTGGTCTCGTCCCGGGCTGCCGTGTAGTAGGTGATCCGCAGGGCCTTCCCGCCCTCCACGGCGGCACGCAGCGCCTCGACCCGGCGGGTGTCCCCGGGCAACCGGACCGCCACCGGCGCGCCCACCAGGTCGCCCGCGTCCTCGATCTTGGCGAGGGCCCGTTCGACGGCCTCCCGGTTGGCCACCCCGGGCGTCTCGGCGAGCATCCGCAGCGCCACCACCAGCGCGAGGGCCTCGTCGGGGGTCAGCCGCAACGGCCGGTCGATGCCGGCGTCGTAGGTGATGGTCACCCGATCGCCGTCGAACGCCATGTCGATCAGGTCTCCGGGGCCGTACCCGGGGAGCCCACACACCCAGAGCAGCTCCAGGTCCTCCCGGAGCTGGCGCTCGGTGACACCCAGGTCACCGGCCGCCTCGGCGATCTCGATGCCGGGCCGGGCCAGCAGGTAGGGCACCAGGTTGAGCAGTCGAGCCAGCCGGTCGGCGGACGCGCGGGAACCGTTGCGGGCGGCCGGGCGGGTCACCGGGCACCCCCGCTGGCCGCCAGCTCGTCGTGGCGCACGGCGATCTCCTTGAGTCGTTGGATGACCGCCTCGCGGACCTCCGGTGGGTCGAGGACCCGCACGTCCGGGCCGTAGCCGACGAGATGACCGGCCAGCCCGTCCGGGTCCGCGTACGGCAGGACGAGCCGGTCGCCGTCCGGCCCGGCGGTCACCTCCACCGCCCAGCGGCGCAGCCCGGCGGCCCGCCCCGGGGCGGCCAGCACGGTGGCCCGACCGGTGCGCTCCACCGGACCCGACCAGCGGGCCACGTGGCTGATCAGGTCGACGTTGGCCGGCGGCTCGTACGCGCCGGCGGCGCCGGTCACCCGGACCGCGCCGACGACCCGGGACAGCCGGAAGCAGCGGGTCGCCTCCCGGTCCCGGTCGTGGCCGACCACATACCACCGGCCGCGCCAGCAGACCACGCCCCACGGTTGCAACCGCCGCCGGCTGGGCGCGTCGCGGTCGGGCACCCGGTAGTCGAACCCCACCTCGCGGCGGTCCCGGGCGGCGGCGGTCAGCGGCGCGAACGCCGGGTCGACCGTGACCATCGGCTCCAGGCCGAGGGTCGCCTGCGGGTCCACGTCCACCCCGGCGGCACGCAGCTTGGCCAGCCCGGACGACGCGGCGGCGGCCAGCCCGGCGTGCTGCCACAGCCGGGCGGCGATACCGACGGCGGCGGCCTCGTCCGGTTCGAGGAGGATGTCGGGCAGCGCGTACTCGCGGTGGGCGATCCGGTAGCCGGGCTCGGCGTCGAAGGCGCTCGCGGTGCCGGTCTCCAGGGGCACACCCAGCTCACGCAGCTCGGCCTTGTCCCGCTCGAACTTGCGCTGGAACGCCTCGTGGTCACGCGCGTCGTCAGGATCGTGCTCGTAACCGGGCACGGTCGCGGCGATCTGCGCGGCGGTCAGGAACCGTCGCGTGGACAGCAGGCAGATCACCAGGTTGACCAGGCGTTCGGTGCGGGTCCGCGACACGCGGTAGACGCTAGCAGCCGGCACGCCCACACCGTGCACCCACGCGGGCGTGCCGCACACTTGTTCGGATCGGGCCTCCCCCGGCGCGTCGGCGTCCGCGGTCATAGGGTGATCCTCATGTCGCGAGCGGACGCCAGGCCCGAGAGCGAGAGCGTCGGCACCGTCGTCGTCGCCGGCGCCGCCAACCTCGCCATCGCGGTCGCCAAGCTGATCGCCGGGCTGATCTCGGGATCCGCCGCGATGCTCTCCGAGGCGGCGCACTCGGTCGCCGACACCACCACCGAGGTGCTGCTCTTCCAGGCGCTGCGCCGCGGCGCTCGTCCGGCCGACCAGCGACACCCCTTCGGGTACGGCAAGGAAAGCTACGTCTGGGCGTTCTTCGCGGCCATGTTCACGTTCGTCGCCGGTGCCGGTTTCGCCGTCACCCACGGCGTCACCACGATCCTGGTGCACGAACACAGCGGCGACTACCTGATCTCGTACGTCGTGCTCGGGGTGTCGTTCGTCATCGAGTCGATCTCACTGGCCCGGGCCGTGCGCCAGGTCCGCCGCGAGTCGCGTCGCTGGCGGACCACGCCGCGGCGGTTCCTGCGGCTGACCGCCGACACCACCGTCAAGGCGGTCTTCCTGGAGGACAGCGCGGCCCTGATCGGTCTGGTGCTGGCCGGGCTCGGCGTCGGCCTGTCGCACGCCACCGGCGACGAGGTGTGGGACGGCGTCGCGTCGATCCTGATCGGGCTCCTGCTGCTGACGGTCGCCGGGGTCCTCGCCGGCAACAACCTGTCGCTGCTGGTCGGCCGGGCCGTCCCGGAGCGGCTGCGCCACGAGATCGAGCGGGAGCTGGCCGGGCTGCCCGAGGTGGAGCGCATCGACACCATGTTGACCATGCAGCTCGGCCCGCAGGACATCCTGGTCGCCGCGAAGGTCGACTTCCGCGACGAGGCCACCGGCGCGCAGATCGAGGCCACCGCCGACGACGCCGAGCGGCGGCTCACCGACCGGTACCCGGAGATCCGGTTCGTCTTCCTCGACCCCACCCGTTCGCGTCCGGACGCCATCGGCACCGCCCGGCACACCCAGGCCGCGAGCCCGGACGCCGGCGGCCCCGAGCCGACCTGAACCACACCCGGGCGCGGGCCGCCGGGCCAGCGCGGCTAGCGTGCCCGTCATGGTGCGATGGCGTACGGGAACGGTGGCGACGCTGCGACGGCAGTGGATCGGGGCGGTGGAGCTGGACGTCGACCTGACCGACGGCTCTCGGATGCGGGCGTTGGCCTACCCGGAGCTGGTCGGCACGCCTGAGCCCGGCGACCGGGTGCTGCTCAACGCCGGCGCGCTGCTGATGGGACTGGGCACCGGCGGGTACGCCCTGGTGGTCGCCCTGCCGGACCGGCTGCCGCCGGACCCGCCGGACGTCGCCGACACCCGCGACGCTGGGCACCTGGTCAAGGCCCGCTACACGCCGTTGCAGCCGATCCTCCTCGGCGTCGACGAGGAGGCGTCACCGCACCGCGACGTGCTGGCCGACGCGGACGACCTGGGCGGTCTGCCGGTGGTCACCGCCGACCTGCACTCGGCGCTCCCGGCGATCCTGGCCGGTATCCGGGCCGACGCCCCGCAGGCGCGGGTCGCCTACCTGCTCACCGACGGCGGGGCGCTGCCCGCCTGGTTCTCCCGCACCCTCGCCGGGCTGCGGGCCGAGCTGGCCGGCACGATCACCGTCGGGCAGGCGTTCGGTGGCGACCTGGAGGCCACCACCCTGCACGGCGGTCTGCTCGCCGCCCGGTACGTGCTCCACGCGGACGTGGCGATCGTGGCTCAGGGACCGGGCAACCTGGGCACCGGCACCCGGTGGGGCTTCTCCGGCGTCGCCGTCGGCGAGGCGGTCAACGCGGTCGCCACGCTGGGCGGAAAGCCGGTCGGCTCGTTGCGCATCTCCGACGCCGACCCCCGTCCCCGACACCGGGGGGTGTCACACCACAGCCTCACCGCGTACGGCCGGGTGGCGCTCGCCCCGGCGGAGCTGGTGGTGCCCGAGGACCTCGCGCCGTCCCTCGCGGCCGAGGTGCACGCGGCGGTGGCGCCCCTGGCGGCCCGGCACCGGATCGTCCGGGTGCTCACCGACGGTCTGGACGCCGCGCTAAGGGCCAGCGCCGTGCCGCTGTCCACCATGGGCCGCGGCCTCGACGCCGATTACGCGTACTTCCTGGCGGCGGCCGCCGCCGGCCGCCACGCGGTAACCCTCCTCCCCTGACCCCACCCTCAACACCCCGGTTGATCATGAAATTGTTGCCCGTCGTCTCGGCGTGTCAGGGCAATAACTTCATGATCGACGCAAGCTCGGGGGGCGGGGTCAGGCGAGGAAGATCAGGGCCAGCCAGCCGCCCACGATGAGGGCCAGGGCCAGGGCCAGCACCCAGGTCGGCACCGTGTATTCACCGCGCCGGTTACGGTCGATCTCGGCGCGGATCTTCTCCCGCCGGCGTTCGACCCAGTTCTGCCGCTCGGTGCCGCGCTCGGAGCGGTCGGAAGGTCCAGAAGTCGTCATGGCGCGCTCAGCTTAACCGCACAGCGGGCCGGGCCGACCGGCCCCGTCGGCGCAGCGCACCGCCGGGGCCGGCAACCGGTCACATGCTGGCGATCAGCCGCTCCACCCGCTCGTCGTACGCCCGGAACGGGTCCTTGCAGAGCACGGTGCGCTGCGCCTGGTCGTTGAGCTTCAGGTGCACCCAGTCGACGGTGAAGTCCCGGCGCTTCTCCTGGGCGTGCCGGATGAACTCGCCCCGCAGCCTCGCCCGGGTGGTCTGCGGCGGGGTCTCCTTGGCCTCGAAGATCTCCGGGTCGGTGGCCACCCGGTCCACGTCGCCGCGGCGCTCCAGCAGCCCGTAGAGGCCCCGGCCACGGCGCACGTCGTGGTAGGCCAGATCCATCTGCGCCACCCGGGGGTGCGACAACGGCAGGTCGTGCTTGCGCTGGTAACGCTCGATCAGCCGCAGCTTGCTCACCCAGTCGATCTCCCGCGAGACCGGCTCCAGGTCACCGGTCTCCACCGCGTTGAGCACCCGGCCCCACAGCTCGACGACCCGCTTGGCGGCCTGGTCGCCACCGCGTCGCTCGACGAACTCGGTAGCCTTGGAGAGATATTCCTGCTGGATGTCCAGCGCGCTGACCTCCTTGCCGTTGGCCAGCCGCACCTTGCGCCGGCCGGTGATGTCGTGCGACACCTCCCGGATGGCCCGGATCGGGTTCTCCAGGGACAGGTCGCGCATCACCACCCCGGCCTCGATCATCCGCAGCACGATGTCGGCGGTGCCGACCTTGAGCAGCGTGGTGACCTCGTTCATGTTGGAGTCACCGACGATCACGTGCAGCCGCCGGTAGCGCTCGGCGTCGGCGTGCGGCTCGTCCCGGGTGTTGATGATCGGGCGGCTGCGGGTGGTCGCCGAGGAGACGCCCTCCCAGATGTGCTCGGCCCGCTGAGAGAGGCAGTAGACCGCACCGCGTGGGGTTTGCAGGACCTTGCCGGCCCCGCAGATCAACTGCCGGGTGACCAGGAACGGGATGAGCACGTCGGCGAGTCGGCCGAACTCGCCGTGCCGCGAGACCAGGTAGTTCTCGTGGCACCCGTACGAGTTGCCGGCCGAGTCGGTGTTGTTCTTGAACAGGTAGATCTCACCCGCGATGCCCTCGTCGTGCAGCCGCTTCTCCGCGTCGACGAGCAGGCCCTCCAGGATCCGCTCGCCGGCCCGGTCGTGGGCGACGAGATCGGTCACCGAGTCGCACTCCGGTGTCGCGTACTCCGGATGCGACCCGACGTCCAGGTAGAGCCGGGCCCCATTGCGCAGGAAGACATTGCTCGACCGACCCCAGGACACCACGCGACGGAACAGATACCGCGCGACCTCGTCCGGGGACAGCCGCCGCTGCCCGCGATAGGTGCAGGTGACGCCGTACTCGGTCTCGAGGCCGAAGATTCGCCGCTCCATGGTGTGACATTAGCCGCCCGGAGGCCCGGTTCGTCACTGTCAGACCACAGGTCGTGCCCCGAGCGCGGTCACATACCGGTTGAGTGCGACATTCCGTCCGGGCCGAGGCTCGCCACGAACCGCTGGCAGCTGTCGTACTCCGGCAGCAGGCCCCGCTCGCGGGCCTGCGCCAGCGTCGGCGCCGCGTCGTCGCGCGCGGACAGCAGCGGAACGTCGGCGGGCCACTCGATGCCCAACTCCTCGTCCAGCGGGTGCACCGCGTGCTCGCCGGTCGGGTTGTAGGTGGCCGAACAGAGATAGCTCAACGTCGCGTCGTCGGTCAACGCGCAGAACCCGTGCCCCAGCCCCTCGCTGAGGTAGACCGCCCGACGGTCGATGTCGTCCAGCCGGACGCCCTCCCAACGGCCGAAGGTCGGCGAACCCACCCGCAGGTCCACGATCACGTCGAGGACCGCGCCCCGCACACAGGTGACGTACTTGGCCTGCCCCGGCGGGACGTCAGCGAAGTGGACGCCGCGCACCACGCCACGCGCGGAGACCGACAGGTTGGCCTGGGCCAGCCGCAGCGGATGCCCGACCGCCTCGGCAAGCTTGTCGAAGCGGTACCACTCCATGAACATGCCGCGCGGGTCGCCGTGCTGCTGGGCGGTGATCTCCCAGGCGCCCTCGATGCTCAGCTCCCGGATCTTCACCAGGAACCCCCGTCGCCGCCGGCCTGCTCGCTCAGCAGACCGAGCAGGTAGTCGCCGTAACCGCTCTTGGTCAGCGGCTCGGCGAGCGCACGCAGCTGCGCGTCGTCGATCAGGCCAGCGCGCCAGGCGACCTCCTCGACGCAACCGATCTTGAGACCCTGCCGCTCCTCGACCACCCGGACGAACTCGGCGGCCTGCATCATCGAGGTGAACGTGCCGGTGTCCAGCCAGGCGGTGCCCCGATCCAGCACCGTCACCGACAGCTCCCCGGTCTCCCGGTACACCTCGTTGACCGCCGTGATCTCCAGCTCGCCCCGGGCGCTCGGGGTGAGCTTGCGGGCGATGTCCACCACCCGGTTGTCGTAGAAGTAGAGGCCGGGCACCGCGTAGCGGGACTTCGGCCGGGCCGGCTTCTCCTCGATCGAGAGCACCCGACCATCGGCGTCGAAGTCGACCACGCCGTAGTCCTGCGGGTTGGCCACCTGGTAGGCGAAGACCCGCCCGCCGACCGGGTCACCGTGGTCGGCGAGCTGCCGACCCAGACCCACCCCGTGGAAGATGTTGTCGCCGAGGACCAGCGCCACCGACTCGGTGCCGATGAAGTCCGCGCCGAGGACGAACGCCTGCGCGATGCCCTCCGGGCGCTCCTGGCTGACGTACTCCAGCCGCAGACCGAACTGGCTGCCGTCGCCAAGCAGCCGACGGAACTGGTCCTGGTCGTCCGGAGTCGTGATCACCAGGATCTCCCGAACCCCGGACATCACCAGGGTGGAGAGCGGGTAGTAGATCATCGGCTTGTCGAAGACCGGCATCAGCTGCTTCGAGACCGCCCGGGTGATCGGCCAGAGCCGGGATCCGGTGCCGCCGGCAAGTAGGATTCCACGCACCGGGGAAGCCTAGCCGCACCCGGACAAGTCGTGCGGGGGTCACGTCCCAGGCGCCGCGCCGGCTGTCGCGTATACTTCCGGACCCGTGAGGATCCTCGTCACCGGCGGAGCCGGATTCATCGGGTCGGAGTACGTTCGCCTGCTGCTGGGCAAGCCCCTTGGCAGTGCAGACGG
Organism: Micromonospora sp. BQ32; assembly: GCF_059358895.1. Lineage (NCBI taxonomy): Bacteria > Bacillati > Actinomycetota > Actinomycetes > Micromonosporales > Micromonosporaceae > Micromonospora > Micromonospora sp. BQ32. The sequence continues at coordinate 23,765 of NZ_JCADBI010000014.1, forward strand.
CGTGCCGCCGATCGAGCCGGCCGTCGTGACCGTGCTGGACAAGCTGACCTACTCGGGCAACCTGGCCAACCTCGAGCCCGTCCGCGACGACCCGCGACTGCGGTTCGTGCAGGGCGACATCTGTGACCCGGTCGTGGTCGACGAGGTGGTGGCCGAGCACGACGTGATCGTGCACTTCGCCGCCGAGTCACACGTCGACCGCTCGATCGCGGGCGCCGCGCCGTTCGTCACCACCAACGTGCTGGGCACCCAGACGCTGCTCGACGCGGCGCTGCGCCACGGCATTGGCCGGTTCGTGCACGTCTCCACCGACGAGGTCTACGGCTCGATCGACGAGGGCTCCTGGACCGAGACCTGGCCCCTCGCCCCCAACTCGCCGTACTCGGCGTCCAAGGCCGGCTCCGACCTGCTCGCGCTGTCGTACCACCGCACCCACGGCATGGACGTGGTCGTCACCCGCTGCTCCAACAACTACGGCCCGTACCAGTTCCCCGAGAAGGTCATCCCGCTGTTCGTCAGCAACCTGCTCGACGGTGGCACCGTCCCCCTCTACGGCGACGGCGGCAACATCCGTGACTGGCTGCACGTGCACGACCACTGCCGGGGCATCGCCCTCGTCCAGCAAAAGGGCCGCGCCGGTGAGGTCTACAACATCGGCGGCGGCACCGAGTTGACCAACAAGGAACTCACCGGCCTGCTCCTGGACGCCTGCGGCGCCGGATGGGACCGGGTCGTCCCGGTCACCGACCGCAAGGGCCACGACCGCCGGTACTCCCTCGACATCACCAAGATCAGCGAAGAGCTCGGCTACCACCCCAGCATCACCCTGGACCAGGGCCTCGCCGACACCGTCGCCTGGTACCGGGACAACCGCAACTGGTGGGAACCCCTCAAGTCCGCGCCGACCGCATGACCCGACTACTCGTCACCGGCGCGGGCGGGATGCTCGGCCGGGACCTGGTCACCGTGCTGGGCACCCGGCCCGACCTCAAGGTGACCGCCGCCACCCGCGCCGACCTGGACATCACCGACCGCGCGGCGGTCCACGCCGCCGTCGCCGGGCACGACCTGGTCATCAACGCGGCCGCGTGGACCAACGTCGACGCCGCCGAGGCCGACGAGGCGGCGGCGACCGCCGTCAACGGCGACGCCGTGGCCACCCTGGCCGCGGCCTGCGCCACCGACGGAATCCGGCTGATCCAGGTCTCCACCGACTACGTCCTCGCCGGCAACGCGGACGCCCCCTACCCCGAGGACGCGCCCACCGCGCCGGTCAACGCCTACGGCCGCGGCAAGCTCGTCGGCGAACAGGCCGTCGCGCGGCTGCTACCCGACACCGGGTACGTCGTGCGCACCGCCTGGCTGTACGGCGCGCACGGCCCGAACTTCGTGGCCACCATGCTCCGACTCGCCACCCAACGCGAGCACCTCGACGTGGTCGACGACCAACACGGCCAACCCACCTGGTCCTACACGCTCGCCGAGCGGCTGGTCGCGCTCGCCGACGCGGCGCTGGCCGGCCACGCGGCACCCGGCGTCTACCACGGCACCTGCGCCGGGCAGACGACCTGGTACGGGCTGGCCCGCGCCGCGTTCACGCTGGCCGGGCTGGACCCGGACCGGATCCGACCCACCACCAGCGACCGGTATCCGCGTCCCGCCCCCCGGCCTGCGTACAGTGTGCTAGGGCACAGCCGCTGGGCAGCCGTGGGTCTGCCCCCGCTTCCAGACTGGCACAACGCCCTGGTTGACGCGTTCCACTCCCCCGCTCCACCCGCCCCGTGGAAGGTCGCATGAAGCTCACCCTCGTCACCGGCCTGACCGGCCTGCTGCTCCTCGGCACCATCGTCGAGCTGTTGCGCCGCCGTCAGCTGCGCGAGAAGTACGGCATGCTCTGGCTCGCCGTACTGATCATCGTGATTCCGCTGTCCCTTTTCCCCCGGCTGCTCGACAACGTCGCCGAACTCCTCGGCGTCGCCTCCGGTGTCAGCCTGGTGCTCTTCCTCGGCATCGTCTTCCTGCTGCTGGTGTGCGTACACCTCAGCTGGGAGGTCAGCGCCCTGGAAGAAGAGACCCGCACCCTGGCCGAAGACTTCGCCCTGCTCCGCGCTGAGATCGACGCGGACCGGGCAGCCCGAGACGAACTGGTGTCGACCGATGGTTAACGGCAAGCGTACATTGATCATCATCCCGGCTCTCAACGAGTCGGGCTCGATCGCCGACGTCGTCGGCGAGGTCCGTGGCGAACTGCCCGGCGTCGACGTGCTCGTCGTCGACGACGGCTCCACCGACCGCACCGCCGCCGTCGCCGCCGCCGCCGGCGCCCTGGTCGCGAAACTGCCGTACAACCTCGGCGTCGGTGGGGCCATGCGCCTCGGCTACCGCTACGCCCGTGACCACGACTACGACGTCGCCATCCAGATCGACGCCGACGGCCAGCACGACCCCCGGTACGTGCCGAAGCTCGTCGACCTGCTCGACGACAACGACCTCGTCATCGGCGCCCGCTTCGCCGGTGAGGGCGACTACAACGTCCGCGGCCCCCGCCGCTGGGCGATGGTGATGCTCTCCGCCGTGCTGTCCCGGGTCGCCCGCACCAAGCTCACCGACACCACCTCCGGCTTCCGGGCCGCCAACCGGCGGGTCATCGAGATGTTCGCCGGCTGGTACCCGGCCGAGTACCTCGGCGACACGGTGGAGACCCTGGTGCACACCGCCCGCCGCGGCTACCGCATCCGCCAGGTGCCGGTCGCCATGCGCAAGCGGATGGCGGGCACACCCAGCCACTCCCCCGCCAAGGCGATGGTCTACCTCGGCCGCGCGTTCGCCGTTCTCACGCTGGCGCTCATCCGCCGGTGATCCGACGGCTACTGAGCCTGGTCCCGCCCGGCACCGTCGCTGTCGGTGCCGGGCTGGCCCTTCTCGGGCTCGCCTCCTACGTTCACCTCGCAGTCGCCGGCCACAGCCTCAGCGAGGCCGACTACTCGTCCCTGTCGGTGCTCTGGTCGATCGTGTTCACCCTCGGCATCGGCGTGTTCATGCCGATCGAGCAGGAGGTCGCCCGGGTCGTCGCCGCCCGACACAGCCAGGGGCTGCCCCCCGGGCCGGTGCTGGCCCGCGGCGTCACCGTCGCCGCCGTGATGCTCGCGGTGCTGGTGTTGGCCGTCACCATCGGCCGTCAGCCGCTCGCCGACAAGCTCTTCGCCGGTGACGGCAACCTGGTCACCGTGCTGATCGGCGCACTCGCCGCGATGGCCGTCGCCTACGCCACCCGCGGCGTCCTCTCCGGCCTGCAACTGTTCCCCTGGTACGGCGCCCAACTCGGGATCGACGGCGGCCTGCGCATCATCATGGTCGCCCTGCTCGGGCTGGCCGGGGTGACGTCCCCCCTCTGGTACGGGCTCGTGCTCGTCGCCGCCCCGCTGGTCAGCGTCCTGCTCACCCTGCCGCCCGTGCTACGCGCCATCGGCGCCGGCCCGCCGGTCGCCTGGGCCACCCTGCTACGCGGCCTCGGCCTGCTCACCGCCTCCAGCCTGCTCTCCCAGGTCGTGGTGAACATCGGCGTGATCAACGTACAGCTACTCGCCCCCTCCGACGCGGCAGCCGCCGGCGCGCTACTCTCCGCCCTCGTGCTGGTCCGCATCCCCCTGTTCGTCTTCGGCTCCCTACAGGCGTCACTGCTGCCCGGCCTGGCCACCACCGCCACCACCGGCGACCAGGCCGGCTTCCACAGCCTGCTGCGCCGGGCGCTCGGCATCGTCACCGCCCTCGGCCTCACCGGCGCCCTCGGCGCCGTGCTGCTCGGCCCATGGCTGGTCGGCACCCTCTTCGACGCACCCGGCGTTCTCGGCCACGGCGACTTTGCCTGGTTGGCGGCCGCCACGCTCGCCTACCTGTGGGCCATGGTGCTCGGCCAAGCCCTGCTCGCCCTCGACCGGCACCGCGCCCAGGCCCTCGCCTGGACCGCCGGCGTCGCCGCCCTGATCGCCGTGACGCTGATCCCCGCTCCGGTCACCCTGCGAGTCGAACTGGCGTACACCATCGGCTCCGTCATCGTGGCCGCCACCATGGCGATGCTGCTGCGCGGCGGCGTCCGCCGACCCACCACCCCCACCCGGCCGCTCGCCGAGGCCGTCGCCCCCGGAGGCATCCGATGACCCGACCCCGGGTGAGCGCCGTCATGCTCGCCTACGGCCCGGAGCCCTACCTCGTCGACGCCGCCCGGGCGGTGCTGGCCAGCACCGACGTCGAGATCGACCTCATCGTCGTCGACAACGGCTGCACCGGGGACGGCATCGACATCGTCAAGGGCCTGCCCGGGGTGCGGGTGATCCGACCGGAGGAGAACACCGGCTACTCCGGCGGCTGCCGGGTCGGCGCGGCCGAGGCCACCGGTGACTGGCTCGCGTTCGTCAACTCCGATGCCGTCGTCGCACCCGACGCCCTGGCCAAGACCACCGCCGTCGCCGCCGAAGCGGGCGTAGGCGCGGCCATGGCGTCCATCCGGTTGGCCGACACCCCCGAGCTGATCAACACCAGCGGTAACCCGCTGCACTTCACCGGCCTCTCCTGGGCCGGCGGCAACGGTGAACCGGCCAGCAACCACGCCCAGCGGCGGGCCGTACCCTCCCTCAGCGGCTGCTGCTTCGTGATCAGCCGGCAGCTCTGGCGCGAGCTCGACGGCTTCGCCGCCGAGTACTTCGCGTACCACGAGGACACCGAACTCAGCCTGCGACTGTGGCAGCGCGGACTACGACTGGAGTATGTGCCGGACGCCGTCGTGCGTCACCACTACGAGTTCTCCCGCAACGCCCTGAAGCTGTACCTGGTCGAGCGGAACCGACTGGTCACCCTGCTCACCGCGTACGAGGCGCGGACCCTCGTGGTGCTCGCCCCGGCGCTGCTGCTCACCGAGGCGGCCATGCTCACCGCCGCGGTCGTCGGCGGCTGGTCCCGGCAAAAGCTGCGGGGTTGGGGCTGGTTGTGGCGCAACCGCGACTGGGTTCGCGGCCGTCGACGGCAGCTACAGGCCGAACGCCGGGTGCCGGACGGGGTCATCGCGGAGCTGATGACCGGTCGGGTCACCCCCTCCGGTGTGCCGACCACGCCCGGCCTGGGCGCGTTCAACGCCGTCGCCGGCGGTTACTGGGCCCTGGCCCGGCCCCTGCTGCGCCGAGGATGACCGCTGGTGCCGGCCCGAACACCGGGCCCGGCACCAGCGGGCGAAACCCTAGCGCTCGCCGCCTTCCGCGGGCCGGTCCTCCAGGTCCGCGGAACCGGCCGAGCTCGTCGGCTTGTGCCCCTCCGTGGTCGGCACGACCGGCTCAGCGGGACCGCCCGCCGCATCCGTCGACTGCCCCTCGGCCGCCGCATCCCCGTCCAGCAGAGCCGTCAGCGCGGCACCGGTGATCCGCCGGAACGTCCGTCCGATCCGCTGACGGTCCAGGACCGCCACCTCGAGCTGGTTGGCGGCGATCGTCCGGGCGGCACCGCCCTCACCACCGACGGTGCTCAACGCCTGCACCGCCACCCCGACCGCCTCGGCCAGGGACATGTCCGCCCGATGCTGCGACTTCAACACACCGGTGATCGCCTCGGCCTGACCACCCATGGCCATCCGCCCCGGCTCGTCGTTGACCGAACCGTCATAGGTCAGCCGGTACAGCTCGTCCGCCTCCGGGGTGGCACCGACCTCCGCCACGCAGATCTCCACCTCGAACGGCTTCGACTGCTCGGTGAAGATCGCACCCAGGGTCTGCGCGAACGCGTTGGCCAGGGCCCGGCCAGTGACGTCACGCCGGTCGTAGCTGAGCCCGTTCAGATCGGCCATCCGGACACCGGCGCGGCGCAGGTTTTCGAACTCGTTGTACCGGCCGACCGCGGCGAACCCGATCCGGTCGTAGATCTCGCTGACCTTGTGCAGGGCGCTGGAAAGGTTCTCCGCGACGAAGAGGACCCCGCCGGAGTAGCTGAGGACCACCGCGCTGCGACCCCGAGCGATGCCCTTGCGGGCCAACTCGGAGCGGTCGCGCATGATCTGTTCGGGAGAGGCGTAGAACTGCATGGCCACGTCGGCGGTTCTCCTTACGGCGCTGTGCTGACGACTGCTGACTGGTGAGGTGCGGGTCTCAACCGCCCGGGTTCTCCATCCGGCCGGCAACCACACCCTCGGCGATCGCCGCCGTCTCGGTGTCGGTCAACCGGCGGGTGCCCTCGGCGGTCGCGGTCATCACCACGGGGTAGATCCGGCGGGTCAGATCCGGCCCACCGGTCGCGGTGTCGTCGTCGGCGGCGTCGTAGAGCGCCTCGACCGCCAGCCGCGTCGCGTCCTCGACGGACAGCCCGGCCCGGAACCGCTTCTTCAACGCGGACTTCGCGAACAGCGACCCGGACCCGATCGCGTCGTAACCGGTCTCCTCGTACGGGCCACCGGTCACGTCGAAGCTGAAGATCCGACCGGCGCGCGCCGGGTCGGCGGCGGCCAGGTCGAACCCGGCGAAGAGCGGCACCACAGCCAACCCCTGCATGGCCGCCCCCAGGTTGCCCCGGATCATCGAGGCCAACCGGTTGGCCTTACCGTCCAACGAGAGCATCGCGCCCTCGATCTTCTCGTAGTGCTCCAGCTCCACCTGGAACAGTCGCATCAGCTCGATGCCGATACCGGCGGTGCCCGCGATGCCGACCAGCGAGTACGCGTCGGCGGGGTGCACCTTCTCGATGTCGCGCTGAGCGATCAGGTTGCCCATGGTGGCCCGTCGGTCGCCCGCCATCACCACACCCTCGGCGGCCGCGATGGCCACGATGGTGGTCGCGTGCGGCGCCAGGTCGGCGGCCATGCCCGGCGGCAGCGGTCGCCGACCGGGCAACATCTCGGGGGCCACCCGACTCAGAAACGTCGTGAAGGAGGACGTCCCCGCGTTGGTGAACACATCTGGTAGACGCCCGGATGGATCAAAGCCCGCTGCCACGTGGTTCCTCTCAGGTACGTGATCGCCCTGGCCAGCCTCATGGGACTGTCACGGAACTGGCCAAGACCACCGTTGCAGTTGAAGCAGAGTATCCCGCGCACCCATCCGGTGCGATGATCGTGGTCCAGATGTTGCGGGTCGGCCCCGCCACAGATCGCGCAGACCCCGCCCTGCTCGGCCAGGAGCTCCTGAAACTCTTTCTCACCCACGCCGTACCGGCGCCGCAGGTGGTATTCGCGAGTCCCGCCGTAGAGCCGCTGCGCTGTCTCCTTGCCGCGGGCATTATGGCAGGGTTTGCAGTAGCTGTGTCGGCCGGCCTTGGTAGTGGTGGTGGGAAAGTCGTCCAGAGACTTGATCTGCTCGCAGTCCGGACACCACTTGAGACCTTCACCGACAGGCGTGGGCGACTTTCGCTGTGGGGCGATGCCGCGCTTACGCCGGCTCGCCTCAGAACGGACAGCGGCACAGGCTTTGCAGTAGAAGGCGAGACCGTCTACCCGTCGGCGGTCACGGTGGAACTCCGCACCGGCCAGCGTCTTCTTGCACTGCGGACACGTCTTGTCCGGGCGATCCGATGAATCGGACATATGCCCCTATTGACCCCCTTTCTGGACATAGCCCCTCACGAACTCCTCTGCGTTCTCTTCGAGGACGGAGTCGATCTCGTCGAGGAGGTCGTCGACGTCCTCGGTGATCTCGGCGTGCCGCTCGGCCACCTCGGGGTTGGCCTCGGTGGTGACGTCCTCGATTTCCTCGCCCTGACGGGACTTGCCGGACTGCGACTGGCCGCCGCTGTCATGAGTGGCCATGGCTGTCTCCTCCACGATCGTCTGGCATGAAATCTACCCCGCGCAGGCGACAGAAAGCCCTCACGTCCGCCGTGTTCGGGTCGGGGGCGTTCGATTGCGCCGAGGCGGTCAGCTCCGAGGAGCCGACGCGTCGGCCGGGGCCGGAGCCGAGACCGGCACCGGGACCCGCTCCGGCTCACGCTGTCCCTCCCCCGACGCCTCCGCCGGTGGTGCCTCGCGCCGCAGGCGGGGCGTCCAGTCCTTGAACCGCAGCGCCTGCTTCTCCACCAGATGCCAGGACAGGAACGCCAGAACGACGGTGAAGACCATGACCACCGCGAAGTAGCCGACGAAGCCCCAGGCAGCCGCCCCCAGCCAGGCCAGCATCTGCTGCACGACGAAGGAGTAGATGTAGATGCCGTACGAGTAGTCGTTCTTCTGGCCCACACGGTGCAGCAGCCGTGGCAACCGGACCGCGAGGTAGAGGATGGCGTACTCGTAGGTGAGCAATGCCGGGCCGAACAGGTGGCCCTCCAGGGTCTGCCAGCCGGTCACCACGATGGCGAGCACGCCGAGGACGTCGCTGATGGGCAGCTTGTCGCTGTAGAGGTCCGCCACGGCGCCCACCAGGAACATGAAGCCGAAGCGCAGGAACCAGATCTTGCTGAGCGCGCCGAGCAGCGGCAGCGTGCCGACGGAGCCGCTGGTGAAGTACGTCGACCCGCCGAAGCGCAGCGCCTCGTACTGGTTCCAGAGCAGCAGACCGAAGACGAGAACGGCGGCCGCGAGCACCAGCCAGCGGGCACGGCGCAGCACCGCCACCACGGCCAGCGAAGCCACGATCAGGTAGCAGAAGATCTCGTAACTGAGCGTCCAGAGTGAGCCGTCGAGGACGCTCTTACGCACCAGGTCGCCGTACGGCGTGTCCCGGAAGACGTCGACGATCCCCTGCTGGCGGTAGCCACCCCACCAGTTCGCCTGCAGGAAGTTGACCACGCCGGCCGGGTGCCGCCACAGGCCGTCCAGATTGCCGCGCTCGGCGTACCAGACGATCGGGGCCACCACGAAGCCGATGAACAGCAGACACACCCAGAGGCCCGGCCAGATCCGCAGGGCGCGGTGCCACAGGTAGCGGGGCAGGCTGGCCCGCCTGGCGCTGCGGGTGATGAGGAAGCCGGAGATGCCGAAGAAGCCGGCCACCCCCAGACCGGCCACGTCGACGACCTCGGTCAACGGTCGGGCGTACCCGATCACCGCGGTGTGCGCGAGGACGACCGCCACGGCGAAGCAGAGCCGCAGGAAGCCGAAACTGTTGGCACGCCCGGCGTACGCGTTCGACAGCGGTACAGCGGTCATCGCACGCAGGCCAACCTGCCGGGCTGAGGGAAGCATCGCATCACCGTGTGGGTCGACGGATCGGGGGACGGCCTAGCATGCCACACGGTGATTGCCGGCGGAGGCGGCGGATCTCAGCCCCCGGTCAACGTCTCCAACAGGTCCTTGGCGCTGGCACAGCGGTCGAACAGCGCCCCGACGTGCGCACGGGTGCCCCGCTCCGGTTCCATCATCGGCACCCGCACCAGCGACTCCCGGCCCACGTCGAAGATCACCGAGTCCCAGCTCGCGGCGACCACCTCGGAGGCGTACTGGGCGAGGCAGCGACCGCGGAAGTAGGCCCGAGTGTCCTCCGGCGGCTCGGTCATCGCGCTGCGCGTCTCGTCGTCGGTGAGCAGCGTCTTCATCGCCCCCCGGCTGACCAGCCGGTGGTAGAGGCCCTTCTCCGGCCGGACGTCGGAATATTGGAGGTCGACGAGCTGGAGCTTGTGCGAGCCCCAGCCGAGCTTCTCCCGCTCCCGGTAGCCCTCCAGCAACCGCAGCTTGGCCACCCAGTCCAGCTCGTCGGCGCAGAGCATCGGATCCCGGCCGAGCCGGTCCAGCACGCTCTCCCAGCGGTCGAGCACGTCGATGGTCTGCTCGTCGGCGTCGGTGCCGTACCGGTCGTCGACAAAGGACCGGACCCGCTCCAGGTACGCCCACTGCAGGTCGAGGGCGGTGAGCCGACGGCCGTCGCGCAGGCGCATGCGGTGCGTCAGGGCGGGGTCGTGGCTGACGGCGCGCAGCTCGCTGACCGGGTCGGCGATGCCGAGGTCGGCACCGAGGGCCTTCTCCTCGATCATGGTGAGGATCAGCGCGGTGGTGCCGACCTTGAGGTAGGTGGAGATCTCGGAGAGGTTGGCGTCGCCGATGATGACGTGCAGCCGGCGGTACTTGTCGGCGTCGGCGTGCGGCTCGTCCCGGGTGTTGATGATCGGCCGCTTGAGGGTGGTCTCCAGGCCCACCTCGACCTCGAAGAAGTCGGCGCGCTGGGAGATCTGGAAGCCGCTCTGGCCGCCGTCCTGGCCGATGCCGACCCGGCCGGCGCCGCAGACGATCTGCCGGGTGACGAAGAACGGCGTCAGGTACGCCACGATGTCGGCAAACGGCGTCTGCCGGCGCATCAGGTAGTTCTCGTGGGCGCCGTAGCTGGCGCCCTTGTTGTCGGTGTTGTTCTTGTAGAGGTGGATCGGCTGGGTGCCCGGGATGGTGGCGGCCCGGCGGGACGCCTCGGCCATCACCCGCTCGCCGGCCTTGTCCCAGCGCACGATGTCCCGGGGGGTGGTGACCTCGGGGGTGGAGTATTCGGGGTGGGCGTGGTCCACGTAGAGGCGTGCGCCGTTGGTGAGTATCACGTTGGCCAGGCCGAGGTCTTCGTCCGCGAGGGCCTCGGCGGGGTCGTACGCGGCACCGGAGTAGGTGAAGCCGCGGGCGTCGCGCAGCGGCGATTCTTCCTCGTAGTCCCACCGGGCCCGGCCGCCCCGGTTGAGTTCCGGGCGTGCCCCATAGGCGTTGACCACCTGCGATGAGGTGACCATCGGGTTGGCTCCGGCCTGCCCGGGCACGGAGATGCCGTACTCGACCTCGGTGCCCATGATCCGTCTTACGCTCATCGACCTACCCGCTTCGCTCGCCCGACCCGGTCCACCGTCAGGTCGAGCGTAGTCCGCCCTGGGCACCCGCACTCTGTAGGTGAGTGCCGGCGGGCCGGAACAGTTCGGTGGATTCGGTGTCGGAACGCTCAACGGTCGGCGTCGGGTCGTCGCTCGCGGTGGAGCGCGTGGTCCAGACGAGCCACCCGAACAGCACGAGGCCGAGGCTGGCGCTCAGCAGCGGAACCACCGAGCCGACCACCGGGTGCCAGTCGCCGGCGAGGGGGTTGAGGCTGCTCAGCCCGATGTTGGCGGGCAGGCCGTTCTGCCAGCGAACCATCGTGTACGCCAGGCAGAAGAGCTGGATCGGCAGGAGGAGCAGCACGGCGAGTCGGGTGAACGAGCGGGCCCGGGCGATCTCGAAGCCGCGTTGTTCGGCGGTCCACGCGGCGTAGAGCAGGACGCCGACCAGCATGGGCAGCATGTAGCGGCCCTGGGTGACGAAGCCGCTCTCGTTGACCAGGGCGATCTGCATGAGGGAGGGGACGGCCACGCCGCCGCCGAGCAGCACGAGCAGCCGCCACCGGTCGAGCGTGCTGCCCCAGACGACACCGATAAGCAGCAGCGCTCCGGCGACGAGCTGCCAGATCAGGTACGGCGGGGCGGGCATCCGGGTGTCCAGCCAGGAGGTGACCCCGACGATCTGGTCGAGGTATCCCCGCCACCGGTCGGCCTCGCGCAGCGCCGCCTGCCCGTAGGTGAGCCGGTCGGCGGAGTAGTTGCCGAGGTCGGAGGTCTGTTGGCGGACGGACCAGGCGAGCACGACGAGGGTGGCCAGGACGATGCCGCCCGCCCAGAGCTGCGCGGCCCGGTCCCGTAGCAGGCCGACGAGGTTGCCGCGGCGCAGTGGGAAGGCGAACGCGATGAAGGCGGTCGCCAGCCAGAGCGGGCCGGTCTGGCGCAGCACCGCGAGGAGCAGCGCGCTGATCCCGACGAGGACGATCAGGCCGCGCCGGGGGCCGGGTGGGCCGAGCAGCAGGGGGATGACCGCGCTGAAGAAGGCGATGCCGGCGGCGATCTCCAGGCCGTTCGGGTTGACCGCGCTGGCCATGTGCACGGCCATCGGGGTGGTGACGACGACCAGGGCGCCCATCATGAGGCCGCGGCGGGAGCGGTTGCGGATCACGACGTACGCGCTGGCGAGCAGCGCGGCGCAACACAGGGCGCTGATCATGCGGGCGAGCAGGACGCCGGACCAGCCGGGCCAGAGCACCGTCGGCGCGCCGACGAGGGCGTAGTAGGCGGGGAAGTAACGGCCGGCCCCGGTGCCGGCCCGGGTTGGTGTGTCGTCGCTGCCGGGCGGCTGGGCACAGGCCGCCGAGACTTCCTTCTTGAACTGCCAGCACTGCTCGCGCACGAGACCGCCGGGGACGGTCTGGAAGGCTCCGGTGCCCTTCTTCGCGGCGGCCGGCGGGGGTGCGATCTGCCCGGCGGCGACACCGGCCGCCCGGACGATGTGCTCGCGCTCGTCCGGGGTGCCGTCGTAGGGGGCGGCCATCGACCAGGCGAAAATGATCAGGAAGAACGCGGCGAAGGCGAGGGCCCAGTGTCGTCGGGCTGCGCTCGTGGTGGCTGCCGGGCTTGTGCCGGTGGCCGGCGGCGTCACTCTTCCGGGATCAGGCACGTCAACCTCGCGGCTCGCGCGGGCAGGCCCCGCTGGGTGGATGGACAGACGATAGACTCCCTCGTCGTCCTCACCGCTCCGGGTCCCCCCTTGGAGAACTCTTTGCTGTCACCTGTTGCCGATTCCGTCCGCCACCTGTCCCGACACAGTGCTGTGCGGTTCCTGGTCGTCGGGGGTCTGAGCGTTGCCGTGGACACGGGATCACTCTTCGTGTACCACGGAGTTCTCCGGATTGTCCTGCCGGTTGCGGCCGCCATGTCGTTCCTGACCTCGTTCTGGGTCAACTTCGGGCTGAACCGGGCGTGGTCGTTCGGCTCGTCCGCCCAGATGGTGCCGCAGGTGGGGCGCTACTTCGCGCTGGTCCTCGCCAACCTGACCGCCAACGTGGTGCTGGTGTCCGCGTTGACCTGGGCGGGCACGCCGTACCTGCTGGCGAAGCTGCTGGTGACGGCGTCGCTGTCGGCGGCGAACTATGTGGTGTCGAAGCGGTGGATCTTCGCTGCCTGATCGAGGCGCTGACATACCCGCAGCGAGGGTGCCCACCGGATGGTGGGCACCCTCGCTGTTGGGGTCAGAGGTACTGGCCGGTGTTGCTGGCGGTCTCGATGGACCGGCCGGCCTCGGCGCCCTTGCCGCCGGAGACGAGCGTGCGGATGTAGACGATCCGCTCGCCCTTCTTGCCGGAGATGCGCGCCCAGTCGTCGGGGTTGGTGGTGTTGGGGAGGTCTTCGTTCTCGCGGAACTCGTCGACGCAGGCGTCGAGCAGGTGCTGCAGGCGCAGCCCCTTGCGACCCGAGGTGAGGAACTCCTTGATGGCCATCTTCTTGCTCCGGTCGACGATGTTCTGGATCATCGCGCCGGAGTTGAAGTCCTTGAAGTAGAGGACTTCCTTGTCACCGTTGGCGTAGGTGACCTCGAGGAAGCGGTTCTCCTCGGTTTCGGAGTACATCCGCAGCACCACGGCGTCGATCATCGCCGCGACGGTGGCCTGGGGGTCGGTGCCGTGTTCGGCCAGGTCGTCCGGGTGCAGGGGCAGCCCGGAGAGGATGTACTTGGAGAAGATGTCCTTGGCCGCTTCGGCGTCCGGTCGCTCGATTTTGATCTTCACGTCGAGGCGACCGGGGCGCAGGATCGCCGGGTCGATCATGTCTTCCCGGTTGGAGGCGCCGATGACGATGACGTTCTCCAGCCCCTCCACGCCGTCGATCTCGCTGAGCAGCTGCGGGACGATGGTGTTCTCCACGTCGGAGGAGACACCGGAGCCGCGGGTCCGGAAGATCGAGTCCATCTCGTCGAAGAACACGATCACCGGCGTGCCCTCGCCAGCCTTCTCCCGGGCGCGCTGGAAGATCAGCCGGATGTGCCGCTCGGTCTCGCCGACGTACTTGTTGAGCAGCTCCGGGCCCTTGATGTTGAGAAAGAAGCTGGTGTGCTTCTCCTTGCCCTGCCGCTCGGCGATCTTCTTGGCCAGCGAGTTGGCCACCGCCTTGGCGATGAGCGTCTTACCGCAGCCGGGCGGGCCGTAGAGCAGGATGCCCTTGGGCGGGCGGAGCTGGTGCTCACGGAACAGGTCCGCGTGCAGGAACGGCAACTCCACCGCGTCGCGGATCTGCTCGATCTGCGACTGGAGGCCACCGATGTCGCCGTAGTCGACGTCGGGCACCTCCTCCAGGACCAGCTCCTCGACCTCGCTCTTCGGGATCCGCTCGTACGCGTACGCCGAGCGGGGCTCGATCATGAGCGAGTCGCCGGCCCGGATCGCCGAGCCGATGAGCGTCTCGGCGAGGTGCACGATGCGCTCCTCGTCGGAGTGGGAGACCACCAGCGCCCGGTCGCCCGGACCGCCGTTCGGCCCCTCCAGGATCTCCTTGAGCATCACCACCTCGCCGACCCGCTCGTAGCCGAACGCGTCGACGATGTTGAGCGCGTCGTTGAGCAGGACCTCCTGGCCACGGCGCAGGTCACCCACGTCGAGCGAGGGCGAGACCGCGACCCGTAGTTTGCGGCCGCCGGTGAAGACGTCCACCGTGCCGTCCTCGTGCTTGGCCAGGAAGACTCCGTAACCGCTCGGCGGTTGCGCGAGCCGGTCGATCTCCTCCTTGAGCGTCACGATCTGCGTGCGAGCTTCCTTGAGGGTGCTCACCAGCCGGTCGTTGTTCTCGGTCAGCCGCGCCAACTGTGCCTGGGTGGCCGCCAGCCGCTCTTCGAGCTGCCGGACGTGTCGGGGGCTTTCGGTCAACTTGCGCCGCACCAGGGCGAGTTCCTCTTGCAGGAACGCGACCTGCGTGGAGAGATCGTGGGCTTCCTTCTCCCACCGTGCGGCGCGCGAGTCCGCGTCGTCGCTACGTGCTGCCACGTCCCACCTCCCCGGGGGGCTTGAACGTTCTGCCCTAACACTAGCCGCTATGAGGCCGATTCGGTCCCACGCAACACCCTCGTCACCGAACCTTGATCGCCAAGGGTGGCCTGACGGGCCGTTACCGGCGTTCAGGTACCGTCGGAGCGTGGCACGGGAGAACATGGGGGGTGCACAGGTGGCCGAGGTCGCGACCGACGAGTTGCAGGTCTGGGTCGACCAGGATCTCTGCACGGGCGACGGGCTCTGCGTGCAGTACGCACCGGAGGTGTTCGAGTTCGACATCGACGGCCTGGCCTACGTCAAGGGCGTCGACGGTGAGCTGCGGATGGCGCCGGGCAGCCGGGTCGACGTCCCCGCGCACCTGCGACTCGAGGTGATCGACTCCGCGAAGGAGTGCCCGGGCGACTGCATCCACGTGGTGCGCGGCGACGGCGTCGAGGTCGCCGGCCCGGACGCCGAGGAAGACTGACCCACCGGCCGGGCCACGCGGCCCGGCCGGGCCCGGTTCGGGGTACGCCTCAGAGCATCGGACGGCCGACCACCGAGGCGACCAACCGCGCGAACTCCTCCAACCGGGCGATCTGCCCGGCCCCGCCGTCGTCGAGGGTCTTGCCGAAACGCAGCGCGTCGTGCCGTGGGGTGCCGGCCATCTCCTCGCTCGGCGGCGCCTCGTCCAACGAGGTGAGCAGCAGGTACACGTCGATGCTGTCGACCCGGATCTCGCCGCTCTCGGCACGGTTGAGCCGCCGCCGGCAACCCACCTCGGTGACGGTGGAGACCGGCACCACCCGCAGCGACGAGGTCATCGAGCCCGGCGGGCCCTCCTCCGGCGGTACGTCCTCACCGTGCCAGAGGATCAGCCGGCTGCCGTCGCAGACGACGACCTCCTGCCACACCCCGTTGACCTCGTTGACGAAACGTTCCAGGGTGAAGCCGAGCACCGACGCGCCGCGCAGCACGCCGCCGAGCGCCTCCAGGGCGACGTCCGGGTCGCGCAGGTAGGCCCGCGCCGCCGATTCCAGGTCCTGGTAGGGCGACCAGTCGGGAAAGACCGCGGGGAGGTCTCCACCGCCGTAGCCCGGTCGGCTCATGCCAGCGTCTCCCCCTGCTCGGCGGTGCCGACACCCAGCTCGATGGTCACGGCCTGTCCATCTCCCCCGTACCGTTGGGCTGCGCGCCTGCCGCCTGGGCGGCAGCGGACTGCCGGGCCGCCTCCGCGTCGCGCAGGTCCTGGCGGCGCTGCGCGTACGCCTCGGTGCCCTTGCTGGGCTTGCGTCGGCGTGGCGGCGCGGTGACCCCCGGGGCCAGCTTGCGCGCGGACACCAGGAAGGCGGTGTGCGCGATCATCCGGTGGTCCGGACGGACGGCGAGGCCCTCGGCGTGCCAGTCGCGCACCAGGGACTCCCAGGCCCGTGGCTCGGTCCAGCCGCCGCGCTCGCGCAGCGCCTCCACCAGCTCGGAGAGCTGCGGCGTGGTGGCGACGTAGCCGATGAACACCCCGCCGGGCACCAGCGCCCGCTCGACCATGTCGAGGGTCTCCCAGGGGGTCAGCATGTCCAGGATGATCCGGTCGAAGCCGGTCTCCTGGCACTGCGCGACGTCGCCGACGTGCAGGTTCCAGGAGGGGTGCGGCCCGTTGAAGAACGCCTCGACGTTGCGCTTGGCGATCTGGGCGAAGTCGTCACGCAGCTCGAACGAGTGCAGCTCGCCCTCGGTGCCGACGGCGCGCAGCAGGGAGCAGCTCAGCGCGCCGGAGCCCGCGCCGGCCTCGAGGACCTTCGCGCCGGGGAAGATGTCGCCCATCGCGACGATCTGCGCCGAGTCCTTCGGGTAGATCACCTGAGCGCCACGCGGCATGGACAGCACGTAGTCCGACAGGAGTGGCCGCAGGGCCAGGAACGCGGTGCCGCCCCCGGAGGTGGTCACCACGCTGCCGTCGGGGAGCCCGATCAGCGCGTCGTGCGCCAGGATGCCGCGGTGGGTGTGGAACTCCTTGCCGGGCTCCAGCGTCACGGTGTGCATCCGCCCCTTGGGGTCGGTCAGCTGGACCCGGTCGCCGGGCCGGAACGGCCCCCGGTGCACGGGTGTCAGCGCCGGGTTGGCGGGGTCGGCGGCGACGGTGGAGGGAGTTGCGGTCACGGTGTCATCTTCCGGTTGGGTTCGAGGAGCTGTGCCAGGTCCGCGATGTGCAGAATGCCGACGACATCTTCGCCTGACGTCACCACGTACTGCGCGCCCGGGTGGGTCTGTACGGCCTCCATCACCCGCTCGCCGTCCCACCCGACCGACAACGTGGGAAGTGTGCCCAGCGACCGGGCGACGGCGTCCACCGCCAACCACGGTCGGCGTTCGACCGGCACCGCGTCGGCGGCGGCCGGGTCGACCAGCGCCACCGGTCGACCGGTGGAGTCGGTGACCAGCAGCGCGGCGCCGGGCTGCCCGCTGTCGGCGTGTCGGCGCTGGGCCTCGGCCAGCGGTGTACCGGTGGCCACCGGCCAGACCGGACGGGCCAGCCGGGCGAGGTCGATCAGCGGGAACCGGCGGCTGACCCGGGCGGCCCGGATCGACTGCCCGGCGCCACGCCAGAGGGTGACGGCGACCAGCAGCATCAGCGGCAGCGCCAGCGGCGCCAGCCGCCGCTCGACGGTGAGGAGCACGACCAGGGCCGCGGTGCCGACGGCGACGACCCGGCCGGCCCACCCAGCGACCTCGGTGCCGAGGTGCCGGTCGCGGGTCAGCCCCCACACGGCGGCGCGCAGCGCCCGGCCGCCGTCGAGCGGCAACCCGGGCAGGCTGTTGAACAGCGCCACGATGACGTTGCTGACCGCGAGCTGGAAGGCGAGCTGGTGGGCCACGGTCCCCTCGGGCAGGGCGAGCGTGGCGGCGACCGCGAGGACGCCGAGCACCGCGGAGACCGCCGGGCCGGCCAACGAGACCAGCAGGTCGACGCGGGGTGACGGGGCGTCCCGGTCCATCTCGGTGTAGCCGCCGAGCAGCTCCAGCGTGATACCGCGCACACCGATGCCGTACCGCCGGGCGGTGAGGGCGTGGCCCAGCTCGTGCAGCAGCACCGAGCCGAGCAGCGACACGACGAATCCGAAGCCGATCAGGTAGCCGCTGAGCTGCGGCAGGTCCAGCTGTCGGCGGGCGAACTCGCCGTACAGCACCGCGATGAGCACCGCGAGTAGGACCATCGAGCCATTGAGGTGCAGCGGCACCCCGAACACCCGGCCGACGTTCAGGCCGAGGCGTCGGTCTGGTCGGCGCGGCGGTCGGGTTGTCTGCTCCATCGCCACGATGCTACGGACCGTCGCTGTGCGGGGCGGGCGGCGGTCGGTGTCACACCGGTGCCCTAACCTTTGCCGACATGACGGCGGAATCGGTCACCACCTCCCAGCCCTCCCCCGCGGCGCAGGCGCCGCCGACGGTGCGGGCCTCGCTGTCCCCGTCCCGGGCGGCGGATTTCAAGACCTGCCCGCTGCTCTACCGGTTCCGCAGCATCGACCGGTTGCCCGAGCGCACCACCATCGAGCAGGCCCGGGGCACGTTGGTCCACGCGGTGCTGGAGCGCCTGTTCGACCTGCCCGCCACCGGTCGCACACCGGAGGCCGCCGGCGACCTGGTGGCCCCGCAGTGGGACCGACTGGTCACCGAGCAGCCGGAGCTGGCCGGCATCTTCGACGGCGCGGAGCCGGCCGGGCCGGTGGAGTTCCTCCGCTCGGCCGCCGGGCTGTTGCAGGGTTACTTCGCGGTGGAGGACCCGACCCGGCTGGAACCGGCCGAACGCGAGAGTCTGATCTCCGCGGTCGTCGACGAGGAGTTGCTGATCCGGGGTTACCTCGACCGGCTCGACGTCGCTCCGGACGGCGCGCTGCGGGTGGTCGACTACAAGACCGGCGGCGCCCCACGCGAGGCGTTCGAGGCGCGGGCGCTGTTTCAGCTGAAGTTCTACGCCCTGGTGTTGTGGCGCACCCGGGGGGTGGTGCCCCGGGTGCTGCGACTGCTCTACCTGCGCGACGCCGAGGTGTTGGATTACACACCCGACGCCGACGAGCTGGTCCGCTTCGAGCGCACCGTGGTGGCGCTGTGGCGGGCGATCGAGCAGGCCACCGCCCGGCAGGATTTCCGGCCCCGGCCGAGCCGGCTCTGCGACTGGTGCAGCCACCAGGCGCTCTGTCCCAGCTTCGGCGGCACCCCGCCGCCGTTCCCGGTCGCCGCGGCGAGCGCCGACCCGCTGCGCGACTCCCGGTCCACGCCGGTGGCGCCGGGCGCCGACGAGTGACGGCCTCCTGACCGACGCGCACGCCCGGCGCGGCGATTCGGGGCCGCCGGGATCACCTGCCGCAGGCCGACGCCGGAGACCCGACCGCAGCGGTGCCGCCGCGGTCGGGACAGGGCGACCGGCCGGCCTCTACGGTGATCCGCGACGCACCGGTTCCGGTACGCAAGGATGACCGGTGCGCGCCACGACGTCGGCGGGACGGGAGACGAGATGAGCGATGAGGCGCCCTCGGCGCGGCCGGTGCGGATCCTGCTCGCCGACGACCAGCCGCTGCTGCGGACCGGGTTCCGGATGGTGCTGGGCGCCGAGGGTGACCTGGACGTGGTGGCGGAGGCCGGTGACGGTGTGGAGGCGGTGGAGCTGTCTCGTCGGCTGCTGCCCGACGTCGTGTTGATGGACATCCGGATGCCCCGGATGGACGGGGTGGCGGCGACCCGGGCGATCGTCGAGGCCCGACTGCCGGTACGGGTGCTGGTGCTCACCACCTTCGACCTGGACGAGTACGTGGTGGGCGCGTTGCGGGCCGGGGCCAGCGGGTTCCTGGCCAAGGACGTGCCGGCCGAGGACCTGATCGCGGCGATCCGCACGGTCGCCGGCGGGGACGCGGTGGTGACACCTCGGATCCTGCGGCGGCTGCTGGACCGCTTCGCCGAGCTGCTGCCCGATCCGGCGGCGACGCCGTCGGCGGCGCTCAACGCGCTCACCGACCGGGAGCGGGAGGTGCTCGTGCAGGTCGCCCGGGGGCTGTCCAACGCCGAGATCGCGACGGTCCTGTCGGTGAGCGAAACCACCATCAAGACCCACGTCGGGCACGTGCTGACCAAGCTGCGGCTGCGCGACCGGGTGCAGGCGGTGGTGCTGGCGTACGAGTCGGGGCTGGTCCGCCCCCGGGCGTAGCCGGACGGGCCCGGGTACCTCACCCGGCGTACTCGAAGATCCCTCCATGGGGGGACGGCCACCGTTGCCGTCGTCACCTACCGTGACCGGAGATGGCTCGGTTCGGTTGACCCTCCTGTGGCGTCAGGTGGAAACGTCGGTGCTGCCGCCCGCCGCCGGGTGGGGAAAAACGGTCGACCGGCCGCCACGTCAGGGGCAACCCTGATGCGACATAGGGGGGCACCCGCAGCGGGAAATCCGCGCCGAGTCCCCCCAGGGTCGGACGGGACGGGCGGGGAAAGCACCGATGATTGAACAGTCGCGCCGGACCATTCGGGGGGCGGCGTGCATTTTCGGACAGACGGAAGAGGTAGATGACGTGACCGCGACGGTAGGCCAGCAGGCGCAGGCCGCGGCCCGGGCGAACGACGTGTGGAAGGTGTACGGCAGCGGCGAGGCTCAGGTCGTCGCGCTGCGGGGGGTCAGCGCCGAGTTCGAACGTGGCCGCTTCACCGCGATCATGGGCCCGTCGGGTTCCGGTAAGTCGACGCTGATGCACTGCCTGGCCGGTCTGGACTCGGTGACCCGGGGGACGGTGTCGATCGGTGAGACGACGGTCACCGGGCTGGGCGACGCGGGGCTCACGAAGCTGCGCCGCGACAAGGTGGGCTTCATCTTCCAGCAGTTCAACCTGCTGCCGACGCTGACCGCCAAGGAGAACATCCTGCTGCCGCTGTCGATCGCCGGGCGCAAGCCGGACCCGGCCTGGTACGACACGGTGATCGAGACGGTGGGTCTGAAGGACCGGCTGGACCACCGGCCGGCGCAGCTCTCCGGTGGGCAGCAGCAGCGGGTGGCGTGCGCGCGGGCGCTGGTCTCCCGCCCCGAGGTGATCTTCGCGGACGAGCCGACCGGCAACCTGGACTCGCGCTCCGGCGCGGAGGTGCTCAACTTCCTGCGTAACTCGGTGCGGGAGCACGGCCAGACCATCGTGATGGTCACCCACGACCCGACGGCCGCCGCGTACGCCGACCGGGTGGTCTTCCTCGCTGACGGCGAGATCGTCTCGGAGCTGATCGAGCCGACCGCCGAGACGGTGCTGGACACCATGAAGAAGCTGGACACTCCGGCCGAGGTGGGCAACTGATGTTCCGCGCGACACTGAAGAGTCTGCTGGCCCGCAAGGTCCGGCTGATCCTGTCCGGCCTGGCGGTGGTGCTCGGGGTGATGTTCGTCTCCGGCGCATTCGTGCTCACCGACACGCTGGGTCGCTCCTTCGACTCGGTCTTCGCCGACGGTTTCTCCGAGATCGACGTGAACGTCGCGGCGAAGCCGAAGGTGCAGATCAACGAGATGGAGGGCGAGCAGAGCGTCGCCCCGCTGCCGGCCGCCCTGGTGGACCGGGTGAAGCAGGTGCCGGGGGCGGCCTCCGCGACGGGCGTCGTCAACGCCGATGGCGCCCGGGTGATCGGCAGCAACGGCAAGGTGGTCACCTCGTTCGGCCCGCCGCAGTTGGGCGAGAACTGGACCGGCGAGAGCGAGCTGCTGCAACTGCGCGAGGGGCGCGCGCCGCAGGCCGAGGACGAGATCGTCATCAACAAGGCGTTGGCCACGGCGGCGAAGGTGCAGGTCGGCCAGAAGGTCGGCGTGCTCACCGCGTTCGAGTCGAAGAAGCGGGATTTCACCCTGGTCGGCGTCTTCGGTTACAGCGGTGACCGGGACTCGATCGGCGGGGTCAACGAGGTCTTCTTCACCACGCCGGTGGCGCAGCGGCTGATGCTGGGCGAGCCGGATGTGTTCAGCAGCATCACCGTGCAGGCCGCCGACGGGGTCTCCGACGAGAAGCTGCGCGACGACGTGGCCCGTACCCTGGGCGCGGACTTCGAGGTGAAGACCGGTGAGCAGGTGGCCGCGGACGCCTCGGCCAGCCTGAAGGAGGGCCTGTCCTTCTTCAACAAGATCCTGCTCGGCTTCGCCGCGGTGGCGTTGCTGGTGGGCACCTTCCTGATCCTCAACACCTTCTCGATCATCGTGGCGCAGCGGACCCGGGAGTTGGCACTGATGCGGGCCATCGGGGCCAGCGGCCGGCAGATCATCGGTTCGGTGGTGCTGGAGGCCATCGCGGTGGGGTTGATCGCGTCGGTGCTCGGCCTCGCCGCCGGCATCGGGGTGGGCGCGCTGCTGGCGTACCTGTTCGGCAAGCTCGCCGGTGGGCTCACCCTGGCCGGGATCGGTGTGCCGGCGGCGGCGGTGATCGGTTCGTTCGGCGTCGGTCTGGTGATCACCGTGGTGGCGGCGCTGCTGCCGGCGCTGCGGGCGTCCCGGATCCCGCCGATCGCGGCGATGCAGGACGTGGCCACCCCGGACCGGCCGTTGACCAAGGTGACGGTGGCCGGGTCGCTGGTCACCGGCATCGGCGCGGTGCTGCTGTTCCTCGGGCTCAGCGGCAACGCCGGCGGTCAGACGCTGTCCACCATCCTCGGTGGGGTGCTGTTCGCCTTCATCGGGGTGGCGCTGCTGACCCCGCTGATCAGCCGGCCGGTGGTGAGCCTGCTCGGCGCGATCTTCTCCTGGTCGGTGCCGGGCAAGCTGGGCCGGCTCAACTCCGGGCGCAACCCGCGCCGTACCGCAATCACGGCCGCCGCGCTGATGGTCGGCATCGCGCTGGTCACCGGGGTCACGGTCATCCTCGACTCGGCCAAGGGCAGCATCAGCGCGCTGGCCCAGGACACCATCAAGGCCGAGTTGGTGATCGCCGGCCAGCAGGGTGGCCCGCGTCCGCCGACGTTCGACCCCGGCGTGCTGGACCGGGCCAAGGCCCTACCCGGTGTGCGGCTGGTCGACGGCGAGTACGGCGACATGGGGCGGATCGACGGCGAGAGCACCTGGGTCGCGGCGAGCAGCGACCCGGCGTCGCTGCGGCAGATCTTCGGGGCGAAGCCCGTCGCCGGTGACATCGACCGGATCGGGCCGACCCAGATGCTCGCCAGCTCCGACACCGCCACCTCCCGTGGCTGGTCGGTGGGCTCGACGGTGAGCGTGCAGCTGACCCGCGGTGAGGCACGCACCTACACGGTCAGCGGCATCTATGAGTCGTCGCAGCTGACCAACCCGGTGACGCTGCCGCCGGCGGCGGCGAAGGACTTCGCCATCCCGCAGCCCATCCAGGGCTTCATTCAGCTGGCCCCGGGCACCCGGGTGTCCGACGTCCAGCCGCAGGTGGAGGCGTTGCTCGCGGACAGCCCCGAGGTGTCGGTGGCCGACCGGGACGCATTCATCAAGCAGCAGACCAGTTCGCTCGACGGGCTGCTCACGATGATCCAGATCCTGCTCGCGCTGGCCATCGTGATCGCCGTTCTGGGCATCATCAACACCCTGGCCCTGTCGGTGCTGGAGCGGACCCGCGAGTTGGGTCTGCTGCGGGCGATCGGCCTACGTCGGTCCCAGACCATGGGCATGATCACCGTGGAGGCGGTGGTGATCTCGGTGTTCGGCGCGCTGCTCGGCGTGGCGGTGGGCACCGGCCTCGGCGCGGCCGTGGTCGAGGCCCTCAAGGACGAGGGCATCACCGACCTGATCCTGCCCTGGGGGCAGATGGGTGTCTTCCTCGGCCTCGCCGCCATCATCGGCGTGGTGGCCGCGGTGCTCCCGGCCGTCCGGGCGGCCCGGATCAACGTGCTGGGCGCCATCGCCCACGACTGATCGGCACTGCCGAGGCCCCCGGTCGCCATCCGCGCGACCGGGGGCCTCGGCCTGTCCGGGCTGCCTCATTCGTCCTCGGCCGCCCGCAGGCGACTGCCAGGCTGGTGCTGCCGGCAGGGCGCCGGCCCGCCCGCGACCGGGCGGTCGGAGAGCCGGGGCCGGTGACATGACCGATCAGGACGCGTACCAGCAGGCGCTCGACAACGCCGAGCGGCTGCTGGGCCAGCCGTTGGTCCTCCCGCTCGGCGAGGGCGAGCCGCCGGTGGGGCACGACTTCCGTCGCCTCGCCACCGTGCAGACCTTCGGCGCGGCGTGGCCCGGGAGGGCCTGGACCTGCGCAGCCGGTGCCTGGTCTCGGTGGCGATCGCCGCCGCCCTCGGCACCCACGAGCCGCTGCGCGGGCAGCTGCGCATCGCGCTGACCTCGGGCGTGACCAGAGAGGAGATCGTCGAGCTCTTCATCCACCTGGCCGCCTACGCGGGGGCCGCGCGGGCCTTCGACAGCTACCAGGTGGTCGCCGCGGTCTTCGCCGAGCGCCCCTGAACCCTGCGGCGCTCCTGACCCGCCGGGCGGGTCAGCCGGTCGCCGCAGCCCGGTCGGTCAGCAGCGCCGCGAGCAGCTCCAGGTCCACGCCGGTCAGGCTCTCCACCTGGTGTACGCCGACAGTGCTCGGCAACGCCACCTCCGCCGGCACGGCCAGCACCGCCGCGCCCGAGGCGAGCGCGCTGGCCACCCCGGTCGGTGAGTCCTCGATCGCCACGCACCGCTCGATCGGCACACCCAGCAGCCGGGCCGCGGTCAGGTAGGGCTCGGGGTGCGGTTTGGCCGCCACCACCTCGTCGCCGGCGACCACCGTGTCGAAGTTGTCCCGACCGAGGGTGTCCAGGGCGATCTCGACCAGCGCCCGCGGGCTGGAGGTGACCAGGGCGGTGGGGATTCCCGCCGCGCGGATCGCGCGCAGCAGGTCGAACGCCCCGGGCCGCCAACGCAGACCGGTGCGGAACAGCTTCAGGATCCGGGCGTTGATCCACGCCGCGCTGATCTCCGGATCCCGTTCGGGCTGCCCCAGGTCGTCGTGCAGGATGCGCATCGACTCGGCCATGGCGGTGCCGATGATCGACTGGCGGGCGTCGACGGAGAGTTCCCCGCCGTACTCCCTCGCGAGCTCCTGCAACGCGACGTCCCACAGCTTCTCGCTGTCGACCAACGTGCCGTCCATGTCGAAGAGCACAGCGGCGGGGTGATGGCTGCTCAGCGGAACCTCCAGGGTCGTGACCGACACCGGCGATCCTGCCAGCACCCTCCGGGGCCGGTGGCGGCAACGGGTGCCAGGGTGATGCGGGCAACCCCGCTCAGCCCAGGTCGCACTCCTTCAGGGAACCCTCGTAACCCCGGAAGAACATGTCGGTGCGCTGTTCGGCGGTGCCGTGCGCGCCTTCCGCGAACCATGGCTGGTCCGGGTCGTCGCCGACCGCCGCCACCCCCTCCCGGAACTCTTCCAGGTCGCCCTCGGCGAGGGTCAGGGCACCCGAGCGCACCGAGTCACCGAGGTACGCGCCGGCCATGCAGTCGGCCTGCAACTCCTGCTGGATGGTGAAGCTGTAGTTGATGCCGAGCCGCACCTGGATGGCGTGCGCGTACTCGTGCCCGAGCAGGTAGAACACGAACGCGTCGCCGACCTGGCGGAACGCCCCCACCGACCAGGCGACGTCGTACGCGATGAAGTCGCCCTGCGAGCAGTAGACGGCGTTGTTGCGGGGCAACGGCTGGCCGCCGCAGGACACCTCGCCGTCGCGCTGGTACGGGATGACGCGCCGGACTGGGCGGAACCGCTGCCCGGATTCCTTGAACTGGGCCGCCCAGTACCGCTCGGCGATTGTCTGCGCGTCGGCGACGTCCTGCTCGAACTCGGCCACACTGGTGGTGCTGTCGGCCCGGGTGGTGCTCGGCCCCGGCGAGGCGGCCGTCGGGTTCGCACCGGGGCGTTCGGCCTCCGGCTCGGCCAGCCCACCGCCGGCGCAGGCGAGGGAGACCAGGGCGGCGATCAGCAGTCCCGCCAACGGGCCCCGCGCGTCGCGTCCGAACCGTGCCCCCACTGTGCCTCCCCAGACATCGGCGCTCAGGCTGGTAGTACCCCGACGGTAGGACCGAAACGCCCGTCACCGGTTTCACGCACCGTGCGGCCGAACGGTTCAGGCGCCGCGGGCCGAGGCAGTGCGGGTCAGCCGCCCGACTCACGGCCGCGCTGCCAGGTGTCGCCCTGGTCGCCGTGCCGCCCGGCCTCGTACCGCTGCTGCCGCACCCGAGCGTCCCGCCCAGCCCGAGCGTCATCGCCCTCAACCTCACCGGCCCGCCCCCGCCAAACCACCACCCCAAACGCCACCCCCGCCACCACCACAAAAACTGCCACCACCACCCACACCACCGTCATCCCGCCAACCTAGGCCCCACCCACCACCCCTTGCGTCCCGTGATCAAGAGGTTCACGTCATCCCGCCCGGCGTGTCGTGACGCGAACCTCTTGATCAACAGATCAGGTGGGTGGGCGTGTCCGGGTGGGGGTGTGGGGTTCGACGTTTCCTGTGAGGCACCGGGGTGGTGTCCCACAGGAGGAGGGGAAAAACCGTGAAGTACATGATTTTGCTCTACGGGTCGCAGCAGGACTACGACGTGCTGTCGGGGCGGGCGTCCGACCGGCCGGCGATGTCGGCCGAGCAGATCGCCGCGATGCACAAGCACATGGAGACCTTCCACCAGGCGCTGGCCGAGTCCGGGGAGCTGGTCGACGCCCGAGGGCTGAGCGAGCCGGTGCACGCCCGCCGGGTGCAGGTCCGTGAGGGGGCGCCCGTGGTCACCGACGGCCCGTACCCGGAGACGCAGGAGGTCCTTGCCGGTTACACCATCGTGGAGTGCGCCAGCTTCGACCGGGCCACCGAGATCGCCGCCGGCCTGGTCGACCCGGACGCCCCCGGTGGGTACGTGGACGTGCGGCCGGTGCTCGACGGTGTCGAGGACCTGGCCGGCTGACCCGGTGCCGGAGACTCCCGTCGAGGACCTGCTGCGCGAGCTGGCGCCGCAGGTCCTCGGCGCGCTGGTCCGCCGCTACGGGCACTTCGACACGGCCGAGGACGCGGTGCAGGAGGCGCTGATCGCCGCGGCGGACGGTTGGCCGCGCGACGGCGTACCGGAGAATCCGCGCGGTTGGCTGATCACCGTGGCGTCCCGCCGGCTGACCGATCTGCTGCGTCGCGAGCAGGCCCGGATGCGGCGGGAGGACAGGGTCGCCCGGTGGGTGCTGCCGGAGCAGTGGCGCGCCCCCGCCGCCGACCGTCCACCGGCGGACGCCGACGACACGCTCATCCTGCTGTTCCTGTGCTGCCACCCGTCGCTGTCGGCGGCGTCGCAGATCGCGCTCACCCTGCGCGCGGTGGGCGGGTTGAGCACCGCCGAGGTGGCCCGGGCGTTCCTGGTACCGGAGGCGACGATGACCCGGCGGATCAGTCGGGGCAAGCAGCGGATCCGCGACAGTGGACTGCGGTTCGCGCCGCCCACCGGCCCGGAACGCGCCGACCGGCTCGCCGCCGTGCTGCACGTGCTCTACCTGATCTTCACGGAGGGGTACGCCCGCACGGCCGGGCCCGGGTTGCTGCGCGCCGACCTGACCGCCGAGGCGATCCGGCTGACCCGGCTGGTGCGCCGGCTGCTGCCCGAGGACCCCGAGGTCACCGGGTTGCTCGCGTTGATGCTGCTCACCGACGCCCGTGCGCCGGCCCGGATCGGTCCGCACGGCGAGTTGGTGCCGATGGCCGAGCAGGACCGCTCCCGGTGGCGGGCCGACCAGATCGCCGAGGGGGTCGAGCTGATCACGGAGGCGCTGCCGCGCGGGGTGGTCGGGGCGTACCAGCTCCAGGCGGCCATCGCGGCCGTGCACGACGAGGCGCCCAGCGCGGCGGCCACCGACTGGGCACAGATCACCGCCCTGTACGAGGTGCTCCTCGGGATGTCCGACAACCCGGTGGTGGCGCTCAACCACGCGGTGGCGGTGGCGATGAGCCGGGGCGCGTCGGCCGGGTTGGCGCTGCTCGCCGACCTGGCCGACGACCCCCGGCTCGCCGACGACCCTCGACTGCCGGCCGCCCGCGCCCACCTGTGGGAGCTGGAGGGTGAGCGGGTCGCGGCGCGGGAGGCGTACCGGGTGGCGGCGGCGCGCTCGACGAACCTGGCGCAACAGCGCTACCTGAACGCCCGCGCGGAGCGTCTCGCCAGCGACCCACCGCCCACCGGCTGAGCCGACGGGCCGTGCGGGGTCTCACGGGCTGAGCCGGCGGACCGTGCGGGGTCACCGGCTGAGTCGGCGGGCCGTACGGGTTACGGGCTGAGCCGGCGGGCGGTGTCGGTCAGGGGCTGGCGGCCAGGAAGACGAAGGCGGCCAACAGCACCAGGTGTACGCCACCCTGCAACACGTTGGCCCGGCCAGGCACCACGGTGAGGACGGCGGTCACGGCGGTGAGCGCGAGCAGGGCGAGCTGGGTGCCGCCGAGACCGAGCAGCAGCGGGCCGTCCAGCCAGATCGAGGCGATCGCGATGGCCGGGATGGTCAGGCCGATGCTGGCCATCGCCGAGCCGAGCGCGAGGTTCAGGCTGATCTGCACGCGGTCGCGGCGGGCGGCGCGGGCGGCGGCCAGGGTCTCCGGCAGCAGCACCAGCAGCGCGATGATCACGCCGACGAACGCGTGCGGCAGGTTCGCCGCGGCGACGCCGGCCTCGATGGTCGGTGAGACGGTCTTGGCGTCGCCGACCACCGCGACCAGCGCCACGAGCAGCAGCACCAGGCTGACCAGCGCCGCGCGGGTGGTCGGGGGCTTGGCGTGCTCCTCCGCGTCGATCACCTTTCCCCGGCTGTCGACCGGCAGGAAGTAGTCGCGGTGCCGGCCGGTCTGCACCAGCACGAACAGCCCGTAGAGCGCCAGCGAGGCGACGGCGGCGAAGGCGAGCTGGGCCGGGCTGAACTCCGGGCCGGGCCGGGCCGTGGTGAAGGTCGGAATGACCAGGCTCAGGGTGGCCAGGGTGATCACGGTGGCCAGGGCCCCGCCGGTGCCCTCCGGGTTGAACACCGCGACGCGACGGCGCAGCGCCCCGAGCAGCAGGGACAGGCCGAGTATCCCGTTACAGGTGATCATGACGGCGGCGAAGACGGTGTCCCGGGCGAGCGACTGGGTCTTCTCCGGCCCGCTGATCATCAGCGTGACGATGAGGGCGACCTCGATCACGGTGACCGCGACGGCGAGCACCAGCGACCCGTACGGCTCCCCCACCCGGTGGGCGACCACCTCCGCGTGGTGCACGGCCGCGAGCACGGCACCTCCGAGCAGCACCGCGACCACCACGATGACCGGGCCGGGCAGGCTCCGCCCCCAGGTGACGATCAACACCAGGACGGCGAGCACGGGTACGACGAATGTCCAGTCGGTCAAGCGGGAGCGAAGCAGGGCGGCCATCCGTACAGAGTGCCAGGTCAAGTGATCATGCGCCCACCATCGATGCAGCGGTCTGCGTTCCCGGAGGTCCACAGCGAGCAAATCCGTAACCTATAGGTTACGCTTCTGGAGTGGATGAGGTGGCCGTCGCGATCGCGGACCCGGTACGGCGGCACATCCTGACCATGTTGCGCGCCGAACCCCTCTCCGCTGGCGACATCGCCCTGCGGTTCACGATCAGCCGGCCCGCCATCAGCCGCCACCTGCGGGTGCTGCGCGAGAGCGGCCTGGTCCGTGACGAGCTGGTCGGACGGCAGCGGATCTACCGGCTCGATCCGGGCCCGCTCGCCCCGCTGCTCGACTGGCTCACCGGGCTCACCACAGTCGACCGGTGGGGCCGGCATCTCGACGCGTTGGAGACCGAGGTCTATCGCACCCGCCGAGAGCGCCGCAGCCGCGGCCCGGCGGAGCACCGAAGGGAGCACACCGCATGACCCGCACACCCGCCGGACGCCTGTTCCGCACCGACACCGGGCACGATCTCGTCCTCACCCGAACCTTCCGCGCCCCGGTGGCGGACGTCTGGGCCAGCCTGACCGAGCCGGAGCGCACGGCCCGCTGGTTCGGCCCGTGGGAGGGCGACGCCGGGCCCGGACGGACCATCCGGGTCCAGATGGCGTACGAGGAGCAGCAGCCCTGGTGTGAGATGCGCATCGACGCGTGCGAACCGCGGCAGCGCCTCGCCGTGTCGATGGTCGACGACTACGGCAGCTGGCTGCTGGAGCTGTCGCTGACCGAGACCGACGGCACCACCGAGCTGCGGTTCGTGCAGCACCTGAGCAGCGTCGAGGGGATCGCCGAGGTGGGCGCCGGTTGGGAGTACTACCTGGACCTGCTGGTCGCCTCCCGGGACGGCTCGCCCCGCCCCGAGTTCGACGACTACCACCCGGCGATGCAGCCCTACTACCAGGAGCTGGCCGCCGCGGCCGGCTAGCGGTCCAGCTCCCGCCGCAGCTTGGCGAACTCGGCGGTCAACGCCGGCAGCGGGAAGTGCGCGTTCAGGCCGCTGGGGTTCGGCAACACCCAGACCCGGGCCGGGCCCAGCCGGTCCGGTCGCGGGCCCAGCCCGGCCCGTGGCCGGGCGAAGGCGATCCGGTACGCGGTCACCCCGAGGACCGCCACCCAGCGCGGCCGGTAACGCTCGGCCTTCACCGCCAACCCGGTGGCCCCGGCCACCAACTCCTCCGAGGTCAGCTCGTCGGCTCGGGCGGTGGCCCGGTTGCTCAGGCTGGTGATGCCCAGTCCCTGCCGCAGCAGCTCGTCGCGTTCCCACGAGCGCAGCTGACGGTCGGTGAAGCCAGCCCCGTGCAGCGCCGGCCAGAAGCGGCTGCCCCGACGGGCGAACGGCTCCCCCACCGCGGCCGAGTAGAGACCCGGGTTGAAGCCGCAGAACAGCACGCGCAGCCCGGGGCCGATGATGTCCGGCAGCCCTCGGCCGGCCGCCGCGGCCACCTCCTGCGGGGTCGGCCGCCGCGCCGGTCCCGCACGCTCCGCGTCCACCCCACCGATCCTGCCGTACGCCCCGGTGCCGGGCCCGGCGCACGCCTTGGCACCCTCTACGGATGCAGTCAATCGACCACCTCGCCGCCAGCCGTTACGCGCGGATGCGCTGGAACACTCCGCTCTCGCCGGAGCACGCCGCGCTGCTGTTGCAACGGCTCGACGTCCGCCCGGGCGCGCGCGTGCTCGACCTCGGCTGCGGCTGGGGTGAGCTGCTGCTGCGGGCGGTCGCCGCCGGCGGCGTGTCCGGCCCGGTCGCGACGCGGGGCGTCGGCGTCGACACCGACGAGGCCGCGCTCGCCCGGGGGCGGCGGCTGGCCGCGGGTCGGTCGCTGAACCGGCACGTCGCCTTCGTGATGGGGGAAGCGGCGGCCTGGCAGGAGCCGGCCGACCGGGTCCTCTGCATCGGCTCGGCACACGCCTTCGGCGGCACCGCAGCCGCCCTCGACGCCCTCGCCGCCGTGGTCCGGCCCGGTGGGCGGTTGCTGTTCGGCGACGCGTACTGGGAACGGTCCCCCACGGCGGAGATCGCCGAGGTCTTCGGCCCGGAGGTGCCGAGCCTTCCCGGGTTGGTCGAGGCCGCCCGCGAACGGGGCTGGCGGCTGCTGCACCTGAGCACCGCCGACCAGCGGGAATGGGACGACTTCGAGTCCACCTGGCTCGCCGGCCGGCAGGAGTGGCTGCTGGCGTACCCGGAGGATCCCCGGGCAGCCGACGTCCGGGCGGAACTCGACGACCGGTTGCGCCAGTACGTCGGCGGTTACCGAGGTGTCGTCGGCCTCGCCTACCTCGTCCTCGGCCGCTGACGGTCCGTCCTTGACGCCGCTGGCTACGCTGCGCGTGGTGAGCACCGGATCGCGTCTCGCTCTGCCCTGGCGGATCCTCCTCGTGGTCACCGGCGCCACGCTGGTGTGGCTGTTCCTGGGCGCTCTGCTCGGCCGGGACTACGACCGACTCACCCATGCGGTCGGGGCGGTCCTCACCACCGCTGTCGTCGTACCCCTGGTGGTTGTCGCCCGTCGCGTGCTGGATCGACGCCCGTGGACCGGCCTCGGGCTGCCGTCGCTGCGCGCCGGCTGGCGGCGTCTGCTGCTCGGCATGGCCTGCTGGCTCGTCCCCGCCGCGGCCGGGTTCGCGCTCTGCCTCGGCCTCGGCTGGGTCGAGATCAGCGTCCGGACGTCCGTCGGGGACGTGCTGCGCGTGGCGGCGCTGCTGGTGGTGCTCGTCTTCCTGAAGGAGGCACTGCCGGAGGAGCTGATCTTCCGCGGGTACCTGCAACACCACCTCGCCACCCGACTGCCGGCCTGGCAGGCCCTCGTCGGGCAGGCCGCGCTCTTCACCCTCTTCGGGTTCCTCGTCGGGGCGGCCCGATCCGTCGACCGGCTGGCGCTCTTCTTCGTCTTCGCGCTGCTGCTGGGCGCCTTCCGCGCCGCCACCGGTGACATCTGGGCCGGTATCGGCCTGCACGTCGCCTTCCAGACGGTCGCTCAGTTGTTCGGCGACGTCGGGGCGGTCTTCGACGTGGTCGGCGCGGACGTCCTGGGAGTGGTGGCCATGGGGGCCATCCCGTTCTCGATCAGCTGGTGGGTCCTGCGACACCGCTACCGGGACCGCCTGAACTGGCGCGCCCTCGCACCGGACCCGGTGCGCTGAGCGGCTGAAGCCTGGGCGTTTGGCCCACCAGCCGGACCGGCGTGGGGAAGAGTGGCGGGCGAGAGCTGTCGTCGAGGAGCACGCGGGGGATTCAGATGAGCGACACGTCTTCGGCCGAGCCCGCCCGCAACGTCGTCCTGGTCCACGGCGCGTACGCCGACGGCTCCTCCTGGTCCGACGTCATCCCGCTGCTGCAACGGGCCGGGCTGACGGTCACCGCGGTGCAGAACCCGCTGACCTCCCTGGCCGACGACGTCGCCGCCACCAACCGCGCCCTGGACCGGCAGGACGGCCCGACCGTGCTGGCGGGCCACTCCTGGGCCGGCACGATCATCAGCGAGGCCGGCAACCACCCGAGGGTCACCGCGCTGGTGTACGTCGCGGCCCGCGCGCCGGACGCCGGCGAGGACTACGCCGCGCTCGCGGCCAAATACCCCACCCCGCCGGCGAACGCCGGCCTCGTCCATCACGACGGGTACGCGCAGCTCAGCGAGAGCGCTTTCCTGGCCGACTTCGCCGGGGGCGTCGAGGAGACCCGCGCCCGCGCCCTGTACGCGGTGCAGGGCCCGATCGCCAAGGACCTCTTCCAGGGCCGCACGACGACGGCCGCCTGGCGGGACCGGCCCTGCTACTACTCGATCTCGACGCAGGACCGCACGACCGCACCGGAGCTGGAGCGGTTCCTGGCCGATCGGATGAACGCGACGGCCATCGAGGTCGAATCATCGCATCTCGCCATGGTCACCCACCCGGAGACGATCGCCGACCTCATTCTCATGGCGACCAGGGGCACCCGCAGCCCCGCGTAGGGCGACCGAGGTCGACCGCGCGACTCCCCACCGCCGTGTCGGTGGGCTTGACGGGGCGTAGACATCGGAGGTTTACTGCGTCAACGATGCCAGTCGATGAATTCCGACCGTCCATTGTGGGTGGCGTGAGTCGTCGGCTGGTCTCGGTGCCCCATCCCCCACCACCCCGCACCACCTCAGCCGAGCATCGGCGGCCCGGCTTCCGCACCACCGCCATCGCGGCCTCCGGCCTGCCCGCCTGCACAGCCTGAGGTCGACGCTCAGCAGAGGAGCAAGACCATGCGTTCCCGTCCCCGCCTGTTGGCACTCGTCACCGGCCTGGCCGTCATGCTGGCCAGCCTGGTCGCCCTGCCGACCCCCGCCTCGGCGGCACCACTGACCAAGGTCCTGGTGTTCAGCAAGACCGCCGGTTTCCGGCACTCGTCCATCCCCAACGGCATCGCCGCGATCCAGCAGCTCGGCTCGGCCAACGGCTTCACCGTGACCTCGACCGAGGACGCCGCCCAGTTCACCACCTCCAACCTGGCCCAGTACCAGGCCGTGGTCTTCCTGTCGACGACCGGCGACGTCCTCAACGCCAGCCAGCAGACCGCGTTCGAGTCGTACATCGCCGCCGGTGGTGGCTACGTGGGCGTGCACGCGGCCGCCGACACCGAGTACAACTGGCCGTGGTACGGCTCGCTGGTCGGGGCCTGGTTCGACTCGCACCCGGCGATCCAGACCGCCACCGTGCGGATCGAGGACCAGACCAACCCGTCGACCGCGCACCTCGGCACCACCTGGGTCCGCTCCGACGAGTGGTACAACTACCGCACCAACCCCCGGTCCAGCGCGCGGGTCCTGGCCAGCCTCGACGAGTCGTCCTACAGCGGCGGCAACATGAGCGGCGACCACCCGATCACCTGGTGCAAGGCGTACGGCGGCGGGCGTGCCTGGTACACGGGCCTCGGACACACCGAGGCGTCGTACACCGACCCGAACTTCACCCGGATGCTGCTCGGCGGCCTCCAGGTCGCGGCGGGCTCCGTGACGGCCGACTGCTCGCCCCGCACCACGACCCCGCCGCCCACCCCCAGTGGCTCCACCCTGCGGGCCCGGGCCAACAACCAGTACGTCAGCGCGCCCAACGCCACCACCGCGCTGATCGCCAACCGCAGCTCCGTCGGCACCACCGAGCGGTTCGATGTGGTCAACCTCGCCAACGGCAACGTGGCGCTGCGCGCCAAGGGCAACGGGCAGTTCGTCGCGGCCGAGAACGCCGGGGCCGCCGCGCTGATCGCCAACCGGGCCACCGCCGGCGCCTGGGAGACCTTCCAGCTCGTCCGCAACTCCGACGGCACGGTGAGCCTGCGGGCCACGGTGAACAACCGCTACGTCGCCGCCGACAACGCGGGCGCCTCCCCGCTGATCGCCAACCGGACCTCCATCGGTCAGTGGGAGAAGTTCGACCTCGTCACCACCAACTGACAGCGCCTCGACGCGCTCTCTCACCACCCCTC
The DNA here is from genome assembly GCF_059358895.1 of Micromonospora sp. BQ32. Taxonomy (NCBI): domain Bacteria; kingdom Bacillati; phylum Actinomycetota; class Actinomycetes; order Micromonosporales; family Micromonosporaceae; genus Micromonospora; species Micromonospora sp. BQ32. The sequence goes on from NZ_JCADBI010000014.1 coordinate 58,388, forward strand.
CCGGTCGTGGTGCGCCCCCGCGCGCCCGTCCCCCGGTCGTCGAGAAAGGACGATCATGCCCTCGTACCCCCGGCGCTGGCCCCGGGCTCTCCTCGCGGCGGTCACCACCGTCGCGAGCGTGACCCTGGCTGTGGCCGCACCGTCCACCGCGCAGGCGGCGGTCATCCCCGCCTCGGACTATCAGCAGGTCAAGCTCGCCACCGGCTCGGGCGAGCTCGGTGAGGCCATGTCCCTGGCCGTCCTGCCCAACCGCTCGGTGCTGCACACCGCCCGCAACGGCGTCCTGCGGGTGACCGACGTGGCCGGCAACACCAAGGTCTCCGGCACCCTGTCGGTCTACACCCACGACGAGGAGGGGTTGCAGGGCGTCGCCGTCGACCCCAGCTTCGCCACCAACCGGTGGATCTACCTGTACTACTCCCCCTCGCTGAGCACCCCGTCCGGGGACGCCCCGACCACCGGCTCGCAGTCCGACTGGGACCGGTGGAAGGGGCACCTGCGGCTGTCGCGGTTCACCCTCAACAGCGACGACACGCTCAACCTGGGCAGCGAGAAGATCGTGCTCCAAGTCGCCAACGACCGTGGGCAGTGCTGCCACGTCGGTGGCGACCTGGACTTCGACGCCGCCGGCAACCTGTACCTGACCACCGGCGACGACACCAACCCGTTCGAGTCGTCCGGCTACGCGCCACTTGACGAACGGACCAACCGCAACCCGCAGTTCGACGCCCAGCGCACGTCGGGCAACACCAACGACCTGCGGGGCAAGGTGCTGCGGATCAAGCCGCAGGCGGACGGCACGTACACGATCCCATCGGGCAACATGTTCGCCCCCGGCACGTCGGGCACCCGCCCGGAAATCTACGCGATGGGTCTGCGCAACCCGTTCCGGATGAGCGTCGACAAGGCCACCGGTGTCGTCTACCTCGGCGACTACGGCCCCGACGCCGGGTCCACGAACTCCAGCCGTGGCCCCTCCGGTCAGGTCGAGTTCAACCGCATCGCGGCGCCCGGCAACTACGGCTGGCCGTACTGCACCGGCAGCAACACCAGCACGGAAACATACAATGAATACACCTTCCCGTCCGGGCCCTCGCAGTCCAAGTACAACTGCACGGGCGGGCCGACCAACAACTCGTTCCGCAACACCGGGCTCACCACGTTGCCCGCGGCGAAGCCGGCCTGGATCAAGTACGCGGGCGACTCCGGTTCGCCGTCGGAGTTCGGCAGCGGCTCGGAATCGCCGATGGGTGGGCCGGTCTACCGGTACGACGCCTCACTCAACTCCAGCATCAAGTTCCCGGCCTCGCTCAACGGTCAGTTCTTCGCCGGCGAGTACGGCCGCCGCTGGATCAAGGCCATCGCGGTCAACTCCGACGGCACGCGCGGGGAGATCTCCAACTTCCCGTGGAGCGGCACCCAGGTCATGGACATGGCCTTCGGCCCGGACGGCGCGCTGTACGTGCTGGACTACGGCACCGGCTCGAACAACCAGGCGCTCTTCCGGATCGAGTACATCGGTGGAGGCAACCGCAGCCCGATCGCGGTCGCCTCGGCGAACCCCACCTCGGGGCCGAGCCCACTGACCATCTCCTTCTCCTCGGCCGGCAGCTCCGACCCGGAGGGCGGCGCCCTCAGCTACCTGTGGACCTTCGGTGACGGCACCACGTCGACGGCGGCCAACCCCACCAAGACGTACACCACGAACGGCACGTACAGCCCCACCCTGAAGGTCACCGACCCGACCGGCCTGTCCGGCACGGCGAGCCTGGTCGTCACCGTGGGCAACACCGCCCCGACGGTGTCACTCACCTCGCCCACCGACGGGCAGCTGTTCGCCTTCGGTGACACGGTGCCGTACCAAATCTCGGTGAGCGACCCGCAGGACGGCACGATCGACTGTTCCAAGGTGAGCCTGACCTACGCGCTGGGCCACGACAGCCACGCCCACCAGATCACCTCGAAGACCGGGTGCAGCGGCACGATCACCGTCCCGACGGACGGCGAGCACGACGCGGCGGCCAACATCTACGGGGTCTTCGACGCCGCGTACACCGACAACGGCGGGCTCACCACGCACAGCATCAAGACCCTGCAACCGAAACACCGCCAGGGTGAGCACTTCAGCGCCCAGTCCGGTGTCCAGGCCACCGACCACACCAACGCCGAGGGTGGCCGCACGGCCGGGTTCATCGAGAACAACGACTGGATCTCCTACCAGCCGTACAACCTGTCCAACGCGAACCGGTTCACCGCCCGGGTCTCCTCGGCCGGCGCCGGCGGCACCATCGAGGTTCGCGCCGGGTCCGCCACCGGCACCCTGCTGGGCACCGCCACGGTGCCGGTGACCGGTAGCTGGGAGACCTTCGTCGACGTCTCCACCGCGATCAGCAACCCGCCCGCCTCGACGACCACGCTGTACCTGGTGTTCAAGGGCGGCTCGGGCAACCTGTTCGACGTGGACGCGTTCACCTTCACCACCGGCACCACCACCCCCAGCGGAGGAATCACGCTGCGGGCGCAGGTCAACAACCAGTACGTGTCGGCCGTCGGCACCAACCCGCTGATCGCCAACAAGGCCAGCGTGTCGACGACCGAGCAGTTCGACCGGGTGGACGCCGGCAACGGCAACATCGCCCTCCGGTCGCGCGCCAACGGCCTGTACGTCTGCGCCGACAACGCCGGCGCCAATCCGTTGATCGCGAACCGTACGACGATCGGACCGTGGGAGACGTTCCAGATCATCAACAACTCCGACGGGACCGTCGGTCTGCGGGCTCTGGCCAACAACCAGATCGTGGCCGCCGAGAACGCCGGAGCCGGGGCACTGATCGCCAACCGGACGTCGGTCGGGTCCTGGGAGAGGTTCGTCCTGACCACCGGCTGACCAGTGGTGGGCCCGGCCTGGACGGTGACCAGGCCGGGCCCTACCCGGTGAAGTAGGCGGCGCTCTGCGGGTCTGCCGGGTAGTAGGACTCCACCGCGATCTCCTCGACGGTGATGTCCATCGGGGTGCCGAAGGTGGTGATGGTCGAGAACAGCCGCAGCTCCTGTCCACCGACCCGCAGGATCATCGGGATCACCACGTCGGCGTCGACCCGCTGGCCGGTCGGCTCCTCGGGCAGCGGGTTCAGCAGTTCGTCGTAGAGTGCCGCGAGTTCCGGGTCGGGAGCGGCGGCGAGCTGACGCGAGATCCGGCTGCGGAACACCGCCCGCACATCCGCCAGGTTGACGACCAGGGGGGCCAGCCCGCGCGGGTCCAGGCCCAGCCGGACCAGGTTCACCGGTGGCCGCAACAGGTCGGGCGCCGCGTACGCGAAGAACGGGTCGACCGCCCGGTTGGTCAGCACGATGTTCCACCGGCGGTCGAAGACCAGCGCCGGGTACGGCTCGTGCGCCTCAAGCACCCTGCGGACCGCGTCGAGGGCAGCCGACAGGGCGGTGTCGTCGAGCGGGCGCTGCGCGTACCGGGGCGCGAAACCGGCGGCCAGCAACAGCTGATTGCGATCACGCAGCGGCACGTGGAGCTGGTCGGCGAGCCGGAGGATCATGCCGGCGCTCGGCGTGGACTTGCCGGTCTCGACCAGGCTGACATGCCGAGCCGAGACATCCGCGGCGATCGCCAGGTCGAGTTGGCTGAGCCCTCGGCGCTTGCGCCACTGCCGCAGGAGTTCCCCGACCTCGTACACGATCATGAGCCTACTCATCGTCGCTCCGGGCGCCATGACATGCGATGTCATCGACAACCACCCGGGCCGGGGAAACACTTGCGCCCATGACCACCGAGAACAAGAGCATCGTCGGTCGCGCGTTGGCGGGGCTGATCGATACGGGAGACGTCGACACGCTCGCCTCGTACCTGAGCGAGGACTTCATCCATCACCGGTCGGACGCGACGACCTCGACCAAGGCGCAGTGGCTCGCCGCGGTCCGCGCCGCGCTGGGCCCGACCGTCGGTATGCGGGTCGACATCCTGCACCTGCTGGCCGACGGTGACCACGTCGTGGTGCACTCGCGACGCCGACTGCCCGGTTCGGGGCCGGAGATCGTGGTGGTCGACGTCCTGCGTATCGCCGACGGGTTCATCGTGGAGGTCTGGGAGATCATCGAACCGGCCGGCCACGCAGCCGCCAACGCGGCGTGGTGGAACTCGGCCGTCGACGCGCGTGGCTAGATCGGGAAGCGGCCGCGGCGCCAGTACCAGTGGCCGCCGGCGCGCAGGTGGTCGATGAGCGCGCGCTGGAGCACGGTGCGGCGTGGCAGCTCGTCGAGCGGTGTGGTCAGGGTGCGGAACCCGAACCGCAGCACCTCGATGTCGGCGTCCGGCCCCTCCGACTCCTGGTAGGGCTGCAGCTCGAACCGGCGCTGGAACCGCACGATGTTGGAGTCCTCGGGAAGGTACTCCCGCAACTGCGGGTCGAGCAGCCAGGAGGCGCAGGAGAACGCGGTGTAGCGCTCGTCGGGAAAGTGCCGTGGGAAGAACGCGCGGGCCTCGTCGAGCGACGCCGCGACCGCCTGCGGGGTCAGCGGCCCCGTGTCGGGGACGTGCAGGCCGATCGCGCCGTCGCCACGCTGGTGCTGTAGCCGGCCCAGCTCGTAGACGCTGCCGCGCGAGTGCAGCGTCAGCCAGCTCTGCATGACCGGCCAGCCCTCGCCGCGCATCCGCCGGTCGATCGCGAGGCTGCGGCCCAGGTCAGCGAGGGTCACCCAGGTCACGGCATCGGGGATACCGTGGTCGCGGTGGTATCCCCGCACCACGTCGACCAGGGCCAGGTACGCGTACACGTAGAGGTGCCGCCAGGCCGGCCCCCGCTCTCGCGGCAGTTCCGGGCCGGGCGACATCCAGTCGTAGCCCGCGAGGTCGGCGCGGACCAGCGCGATCGAGCGGTCGAGCAGCCAGCGCAGCTCCGGGGTCCACAGCGGAGAGTCGGGGTCGGGCCAGCCTGCCATGATCTCGGTCGCGTCGTCCGGCGGCACGGCGAGCCGGTCGAGGATCGCGGGCGCGTCGGCCTTGGCTGGCAACGGAGCTGACGGTCTGTCACCGGCGAGCCGGTGCACGCGGTCGACGTCCTCGACGGGCACCCCGAGCCGGGCGGCGATGTCGTCCAGATCCACGCGACGACCCTACCGGCGGGCGGGCAGTTCAGGAGCCCGCCGGCACTCCGGCGTCGAACTGCCCGATCATCGGTGCGAGGAGGTCGTTGAGCTCCCGGTTGTCAACCCGCGTTGCGCCGCGGCCGTCAGCCAACGAAGACGCAGAAGGGATGTCCGGCCAGGTCGGCGTACACGCGGAGAGGCTCGTCGGGGTCGTCGATGCGGTCGTACAACAGTCGGCCGCCGAGGCGCAGCACGCGCTCATGCTGGACCAGCAACTCCTCGACGGACTCCACGGTCAGGTCCAGGTGCAACTGCTGGGGCACGGTATTCGACGGCCACGTCGCCTCCGGCAGCTGCTCCACCTGCTGAAACGCGATCTGGGGTCCACCGGCGGGCGACCGCAGCACCAGCCAGTCGCGGCCACGTTCGTCCGCCTCGCCCGCCGCTGGCGGTTCGTCACCGGGCCGGTAGACGAAGCCCAGTAGCTGTCGATAGAACTCCGCCAGCGCCCTCGCATCGGTGCAGTCGAGCACCACCGAACACAGCTTGGGCACGCTCTCCTGGTCAACCACGCTCGATCACCTCCGGGTGCCATTCTGGTCGAACCGCGACGCTGCCGCAGCGGCACCGACTTGACAAGGGGCCGGTTCCAGAGTGGACGATGCACCGTGCGAATTCTTGTGGTGGGTGGCAGCGGCCTGATCGGCGCTCACGTCGTGGAGGTGCTCCGGGAACGTGGCCACGCCGCCACCACGGTGGCGCGTACCGCCCAGCCGGGCGTCGACCACCTGCTCGATGTCGGGTCCGCCTCGATCGAGGACCTGCGGCCATTGCTCGCCGGTCACGACGGCGTCGTGTACGCCACCCGCACCGAAGAGCAGCGGCCAATGCCCAAGCCGATCTACCCCGAGTTCCGCCGCGACAACGTCGACCCGGTGGTGCGCCTGTGCACCGCCGCCCGCCTCGAAGGTCTCACCCGGGGCGTCGTGATGGGCTCCTACTACACCTACTTCGACCGGCTCCACCCGCAGTGGCGCCTCGCCGAACGGCACACGTACATCCGGTGCCGCCTGGAGCAGGCCCGGGAGGGGCGGGCGGCCGCCGGCGAGGGCCTGCCGATCGCCGTACTCGAACTGCCCTTCGTCTTCGGTCGGGCCGGCGACCGGCTGCCCAACTGGGCCGGTCCGCTGGACCGGTGGGCCCGCTCGCGTACCCCGCTGGTCGCCCCGACCGGCGGCAGCGCCGCGGCCTCCGCCCGCAGCGTGGCCGAGGTCGCGGTCGACGCCCTGGAGCAGACCAGCGGCGCGGACATCCCGGTCGCCGACGAGAACCTCAGCTGGCACGACATGATCGCGCGCATCGCCGACGCGGTGGGCCACCCCCGTCGGGTCCGCCGCCTGCCGGCCGGCGCGGCGCGGGCCGCGCTGCGACTCGGCGGCGTGGCGCAGGCCCTCGGCCGCAAGGAGTCGGGGGTGAACCCCAGCTACCTCGCCGATCTCCTGCTCGCCGACCTGTTCATCGAACCGACGAGCGGCCGGACGCTGGACCCGGCGCTGCGCGAAACCTTCCCCGCTGCCTAGCAGTCTGGACTTTCCTCAGACGGTCGGGCCAGATATGCGCTCTTGGCGTCGGGTGAAAACCCGCAGGCCTGGTAGAAGGCGTGCGTCGCAGGCGAACGCGAACCCGTCATCAGCATCGCCTTGTAGCAGCCCGCATCCCAGGCGGCCTGGAGTGTGCCGGCCATGATCAGCCGACCCAGGCCGGTGCCACGCCGCGACTCCTCGACGACGACGTTCTCGATGACCGCGTACGGCGACGCCGACCGGGTGAGGTTCGGGATCACGTTGAGGTACGTCGTGGCGACGACGACACCATTCACTTCGAGGACGAAGAGATGCAGCGCCGGCGAGCTCAGGATCTGCTGAAAGGCCGCGACGTCAGATCCGTCGCGCAGCACCGGATCGTCGGGGTTCAGTTGACGGTAGAGGCCGATGATCTGCTCGAAGTCGTCCGACCGGGCCGCACGGAACATGGCTGAAGCGTAACCAACAGTGGCAGCGTGGCCAGCAGTGGCCGAGATCAGGACCTGACACTCGGCGCATGACCCCGTGGGCGGCCCTCGGCCGGGCTGCTCGGCGCACCGATAGTGGCCAATACACCGTTGCCGCCTCGCGCAGCGTCAGATTGCCCGGCCCAGCACCGCAGGTGGCCCCAGCCGTAGAACACCCTGCTGGTCAGTCGATTCAAGGTTAGTTGCAGATCTGCTGCATGGCGGCCCGGCACATTTGCGGTCACAGCCCCGATGAACAGTACCGACACGGGGGGATCCGGGCGACGCGCGGTCCGGATCAGAGCTTCGTCTCGCTCCGCGAGAAGTCGGGCGGTGGATGGCCCGCTGCGGAGCGGTTCGTCACGGGTCGCACTGTTCCGGGGATGTCGACCGAGTGATCCGGGAGGGGGTGATTGACATGCAGAAGTCGAGCAGCACGCTCAACCGACTCGGCTCGGAGAAGCGGGCCGAACCGATGGTTAAGTCCGTGGGTTGCGGCATTTGCTGGGCCAGCGGCTGGGCGCCGTTCGTCGCGGCGTGCTTGGGGCCGCCGCCGTACTCGCAGGCCATGTGACCGATTCCGACCGGCCGTCCGGGGTGGGCGTGACGCCCGCTCCGGACGGCCGGGGCCGTACCTCTCGAAGCGACGAAATCCCGCCGGTCCCAGACCAACACGGTGCCGACGCAGCTGCCGGGCCGACGGCCGGCCAATCCCGAGGGAACCCTTATGACAACCGCGCTTTCCCACGCGTCCGGTGACTCGGTCGCCGGCACCGCCGACCCACCATCGCCTGACTGGGGCATTCACCTGCAACCCGTCGGTGGGCTGTTGGTGGACCGCAAAAGCCTGAACTACGTACGACTGTCCAGCGAGGCGCTGGAGATCGCCCTCCAACTGGCACGGACGCGCAGTGTGGTCCGCACCGCCCGGATCCGGGCCGGCACCTCCCACCGTGACCCGAACGAGGTTCAGGCGGAGATGGTCGAGGCACTGAACGGATCGTTGTTGACCTCCTCCTGGCTCAACGGGGCGCTCGACCAGCCCCTGCGGGTGTCCGGCTCGACCGACGCGTACCTGCCGCTACTGGCGTCGCTCCAACTCACCAACCGGTGCAACCTCAGCTGTTCGTTCTGTTACGCGAGTTCCGGGCCCGCCCTGCCCGGCGAGTTGACCGCCGACGACTGGGTCAAGGTGCTGGAGCGGCTGGCCCAGTCCGGAATCGCGGCCGTGACCCTCACCGGTGGTGAGCCGACCATCGCCCGGGAATTTCGGCGCATCCTGGCGACCGCCACCGCGCTGATCGACCACGTCGACATCTTCACCAACGGCCTGCACTGGTCGGACGAACTGGTCGCGATGGCAGCCGCCTGCGGCAACATCCGGGCCCAGATCAGCATCGACGGACGCGCTGAGCGGCACGATCTCATCCGGGGCCGAGCCGGGGCCTACAACGAGTCGCTGCACACGATGCGTCGCCTTGCCGCAGCAGGGGTACCGGTGATCGTTGCGATGACGGTGACCCCCGCGAACTACCGGGACGTCGCCGCCGTCGTCTCCGACGTGGACAGCGCCGGCGCCCGGCTGTTCCGGGCAGGTCGGGTGGTACCGGTGGGCAGGGGTGACCAGGACGGGTTCGGACTGACACCGGATCAGGTCGCGGATGTGATCCGGCAGTTCCAGGAGACACGCCACCTCAACCTCGAGGCGCTGGGCTGGGACCAGTGCGTGGATCTCGGTGAGCAGTTGGCGCCGATCGGGCTGCCCGTCGAGTTCCTCACTCCCGGCTACCTCAGTTGGCACGTCCGTGCCGATGGCCAGGTGACCCCGTGTCAGATCGAGGCGGAGTCCCTCGGTCGGATCCTCGCCGAGCCACTGGAGCTGATCGGGGAACCTGGTCGGTTGGCCACCGTCCGGTCCACTGCCCGCGGTTGCCGCTGTATCCAGCGGCTGAATCCCACCGAAGACGTTGACCTGCCGTTCGGTCTGACGCCGGGACCGTCGATCCGTGTGGACGCGGCGACCAGCGGCTGCTGTGGTACGGCGCGCTGCGGCTTGGGGTGCGGTGATGACTGAAAGTGTCGTTCTGGCCGTTATCGGTCTGCTGTTCGGTGCGCTGTTCGTCGTCCTACGAAACCGGGCGTACCCCACCGAGCCGATGCCCCCGGTGATGGACGCCGCTGCCGCAACGGATCAGGCGGCGGCGACGGTACGGCGCCTCTGTGGTCTCGACATCACGGGCTGGCGCTCCTTCGCCGTCCTGCACTTCGATGGCATCGTCGACCGGCTGCACCACCTCGGGCTCGTCGCCCGGCAACGGGAGTTCCTCAACGGGTGGGGTCTACAGGGCTCTTGGCGGGTCCGCTTCATTGGCGCCGACGGCAGCGTCCTGGTCGGGCTCTCACCCCGGGGCGAGGTCGTGCTCTTCGAACTCGCCGGTGATCTACGCGATCGGGTGGTCGACCGCGTCGTACCCTCTCGACTGTGCGACGGCGCGACCGACGACGGCACGGATCGGGGCGGCGACGTCGGGGTGGCGCCGGACACTGGCGACGACAAGGGGCTGCGACAGCGGCTGGGTGTCCCCGACGGGGTCTGGGCCGGGGCGGAGCCGGTGGGCGCCGGGTACTGGACCCGTGAGGACGAGTCGACCGAGCGTATTCGTCGGTTTCGGGCGACCAGTCCGGACGTTCGGATCGAGTTCGAGGTGGAGTCACTCGGCGCGACGGTGCTGCGCGTTGACTCCCTGGTGGAGTTGACCAACGAGCAGATACCGGCACTCGAGCGGGCCGAGCAGCGGGAAGTCCTCGCCGGTGCGGGGGCGCTGCTCGGCTCGGTGCTGGCACTGGTCGGCGGGGTGGCTCTCCTCGCGTTCGCCGGTGGTACCGCGCAGGCGTCGTTAGCCGCAGTGTTGGCGGTGCCGGTCCTGCTGGCGGTCCTCTTCGGTGAAGGCGGCCGGTTCCGGTACATCGCGGTGCACGGTTACGAGGGGACGCAATCGTGGGCCGCCTTCAGGGCGATCAACGCGCTCACGTCGGCGGTGACGGCGGTGACCATGAGTGCCGTGGTGGTGGTCGCCGCCCTGGCCGGTTCGCTGGTCGCCCAGCGGGTCGGGATTCCCACAACCTCGGATCTCGGTCGGCAAGTGATCTGGGGCGCCTGCCTGGCCGCGATCTGGCTGGGACTCGCCGCGGCGGGGTACGCCCTTCTGCGTCGGACGGGACTCGCCCGGGTCTCTCCGAACCCGGACCGGCGTTCGTTGCGTACGGTCGGAATGGACCTGCCCCACGTGCTCTCGCTGACCGCGCAGAGTTCGATCGGCGAGGAGGCGGTCTTCCGGCTTCTCGCGGTGCCGGTCGTACTCTGGCTGACCGGTCAGCCGCTGCTCGCCGCCCTGGTCGCCGCGGTGCTGTGGGCCGGTACGCACAGCGGCAGCATGGTCCGTCCGCGGTGGATCCGATTCGCCGAACTGACCCTCATCGGCGTGACGTTGGGGCTCGTGGCCATCGAGATCGGGATCGTTGCCGCCCTGGTCGCGCACGCACTCTACAACCTCGTCGTGCTCAGCGCGCCGCTGCTCGGCGTCGACTCCGGCCGGCGGCGGGTCAGCGAGGAGGCGCCGGCTGAGGCTCGGCGGGTATCGGCGACATCCACCGCCTGAGGTCCCGGACGCGCCGCCCGCGCCCGCCCTGTCCATTCGTCAAACCCAAGGAGTCTCACCGTGCGTACCGATATCCGCCGTAACCCTCCGGAGGCCGGCCCGGTGCCTCCCACAGATCCCGTGGCGGTGCCGTTGCGTGAGCTGCTCGGCCTGCTCCGCCCGCAGCGGCCGGTACTGCTGGTGGCGGCCGTCCTCGGCCTCCTGTCGGCCGGCCTCGCCCTGGTTCAGCCGCTGCTGGCCATGCGCACGATCAACGCGATGCTGCTCGGCCAACCGGTCGCGTCACTCGCTATCTGGTTGGTCTTCCTCTTCCTCGCCGCCGCGGTGATCTCCGGTGTGCAGAGTTTCCTGTTGCAACGCGGCGGCGAGGCGCTGGTGTTACGGCTGCGACTCGGTTTGACCGACCGGCTGCTGCGGCTGCCGATGCGGGAGTACGACCAACTCCGCACCGGGGATCTCCTGTCCCGGGTCGGCACCGACACCACCCTGCTACGGGCAGTGGTGGCCAACGGGATCGTCAACGCGGTCATCGGCGTGGCGTCACTGGCCGGTGCGATCGCGCTGATGCTCTGGCTCGACTGGTTCCTGTTCGTCTTCGCGGTCGCGTCGGTGGCCCTGGGCGGGTCGATTCTGGCGTTCGTGATGATCGGGATCAGGCGCTGGTCAGAACATGCGCAGGGGCGAGTCGGTCTGCTTCTCGCCGATCTCGAGCGGGCCCTGGCGGCGATGCGGACGGTCCGCGCCGCCAGGGCCGAGGATCGGGAGGCCGAACGGATCGGTGGACGAGCCCGGGAGGCGTATGAGGCGGGCATCCGGGTGGCCCGGCTAGACGCGATGATCGTTCCGGCCGTGTCCCTGAGCGCCAACGGCTCATTCCTTCTCGTCCTCGGTCTCGGTGGTGCTCGAGTCGCCTCCGGCCACCTGGACATCGGCCAGTTCGTGGCCTTCCTCCTGTACGTGTCGTTCCTGCTCGTCCCGTTGGTCGCCGTCTTCGCCGGGGCAAGCGCCGTGCAGAAGGGGATGGCCGCGCTGCAACGCATCCACGAGACCATGCGGCTCGACCCTGAGCAGACCGCCGACGTCGAGCGGGACGGCGCCGACGACGGGAACGGGCCGCCCGCTTCGATTGCCGGGCCAGAGACGCCGGCCCTGGAACTGCGCGATGTCCACTTCTCCTACGGCCCGGGTCGGGAGGTGCTGCGGGGGGTGTCGTTCGACGTCGCGCGGCATACCAGTGTGGCTCTCGTTGGTACGTCAGGTGCGGGCAAGACCACTATCTTCGCCCTGGTCGAGCGCTTCTACGAGGCGTCCTGGGGAACGATCCTGCTGGACGGTCGGGACATCGCGTCGATGCCGGTCGACGAACTACGGTCGACGGTCGGGTACGTCCAGCAGGAGTGCCCGCTGCTCGCCGGTACCCTCCGTAACAATCTCACGTACGCCTACCCCGGTGCGGACGAGGATGAACTCGCCGAGGTGCTCCGGGTGACCAACCTCGACGAAGTGGTGGACCGACTGCCTGACGGGCTCGACACCCAGGTGGGCGAGCACGGCAGCATGCTCTCCGGTGGGGAACGCCAGCGGGTGTCGATCGCTCGCGCGTTGCTGCCCCGACCTCGGTTGCTGCTGCTCGATGAGCCGACCGCGCATCTGGACGCGGCCAACGAGGCGGGGTTGGCGGAGTTGGTGCGCACCATCTCGCGTTCATGCACCGTGCTGATGATCGCTCACCGGAGTTCGACAGTTCGGGCCGCCGACCGGATCGTGGTGCTCGCCGACGGAGAGGTGACCGCGACCGGTGCCTCCGACCGGCTGCCAGCCGGGGTCGGCATACCGACCGGGTTGTTGGCCGAGCAACGAAGAGAAGCTGTTCCCGTGGATTGACCTGGGATCGTGCCAACCACTGAGGCTGCGAACTCCGCAGCGCCGCGTGCGGTGCTGCGGATTCGCGTTCTGGAAGCGGGGTTTGTCGGCTCTGACGGGCGGCCCTCGGCCTGAAACGCTTGTGGCGGCAGGATGACCAGCGCTCGCGCGGCCAGTAGGCTGCTCCACTCGCGGACCGAACTGGGTGGCTGTCTGCTCAGCGAGGTGTGGTCAGCGCAGTCGGGTCGGCTGGCGGCCTCGCGCAGCCAGCCGACCGCCGGCGAGCATCTGCAAGCACGCCCTGACTCGCGGCGAGCTTATCGCGGACCTGTTCGACCTCCGGATGCCCGATCGCTGTGAGGATCTCCAGGGCGCGCAGCCAGCAGAGGTTGGCGGCCTCCGGATAGCCGAGGGCCTGCTGGGTGTCACCCAGGTGCCGTAGGGCCTCCGCCTCGTTGTAGCGGTGTCCCAGTTCCCGGTTGAGTTCCAGCGCCCGGCGGTAACAGCGGGCCGCCCGCTGGTAGCGACCGAGATGGTGATGGGCATAGCCGAGCGTGTCCCAACTGTTCGCCTCGCCGGTCCGGTCCCCGAGCTGACGTTGCAGGACGACAGCCTCCTGGCAGTAGCGGATCGTCTCCTGGTACTCCCCGAGCATTGCGTGATCCCACCCGAGCGCGTTGAGAGCGCGGGCCGCACCTGCCTGATGCCCGTTGTCGCGGAACAGCCTCAGCGCCCGCCGGTCATGGCGCAACGCTGCTGCCTGATCGCCTTCCTTATCGCTGACCCAGCTCAGGGTCAACAGCGTGTGCGCCTCGCCGACCCGGTCGGCGAGTTCGTCCAGCAACATCAGTGCGCGTTCCAGGTGAGCCCGTGCCAATTCGAGCCGGCCGGTCTCCGAGTAGGCGGGAACGATGTCCTGGTGCGCCTGTGCCCGCGCCGCCCGGTCACCATTGCGCTCGGCGACAGCCAACGCGCGGTTCTGCACGGCGACGAGGTCCTCCCAGTGCCCCCGGCGGCCCAGAAAGGTGGTCAGTGCGCCGGCGAGCTGCCAGACGTACCGGTCGAGCCCGTGCCTGGCGGCCAGCTCGACCACCTGCCTGAGCACGGCGTACTCCTCGGCGAACCAGGACAACGCCTGGGCGTTGTCCGCTGGCTCCTCCGGCTGAACGCCCGCTTGGACTGGCGGCGGCTCGCTCGGATTCCGCAGCGGGGACAGCCGCCGGTCGGCGCACTGAGCGCTGTGGAGGTAGTGGCCCACGATCCGGTGCAGGGCGTCGCGGTGTATCTCCGCAGGCTCCAACTCGACCAGTTCCGCCGCGTACGCCCGCAGCAGGTCGTGGCAGGTGTACCTGCCCGGCACCCACTCCACCAGAAGCTGCGCCCGGTTCAGTTCAGCGAGGATGCCCCGTGCCTGCCGTTCCGGCACGGCGGCGAGGCTGGCGGCGGCCCGCACCGAGATGTCCGGCCCGGGGTGCAGCCCCAGCAGGCGGAACAGCCGCGCCGCCGGCTCGCCGAGCGCGCGGTACGACCAGGAAAACACCGACCGTAGGTCGGTGGCCGGGTCCCCGCTGCCGGAGAAGCCGTCAAGGCCGCCCTGCAGTTCGGCCAATTCCCGGCCGAGCGCGGCGAGCGGAAACCCGGGCTGGGTCGCCGCGCGGGCCGCCACGATCGCCAGCGCCAGCGGCAACCCGGAACACCGCTCGACGATGTCGTTCACTGGCTGCGGTTCGGACTCCACCCGGCCGCCACTGAGTCGACGTGCCAGCAGCTCCCGGGCGTCAGCGGTGCTGAGGAGGTCGAGCGTGACCGGGTGGGCGCCCTCGACCGCCACCAAGCCGGACAACTGCTGTCGGCTGGTCACCACCACCACGCAGCCCGCGACACCGGGCAGCAACGGACGGACCTGCTCGGCGTCGCGGGCGTTGTCGAGCACGATCAGCATTCGCCGACCGGCGACAATGCTGCGGTACAACCCGACCTGCCCGTCCAGGTCCAACGGCACCGAATCGGGCGGCACACCGAGGGCGTCGAGGAAGCCGCGTAGCGCTACCGCCGGTGGCATCGCCTCCGCGGAGGGCTCGAAGCCGCGCAGGTTGACAGCCAATTGGCCGTCGGGAAACCGGTCCAGGTTGTCGTGGGCCCACCGCAACGCGAGCCAGGTCTTACCGATCCCGCCCATCCCCGCGACAGTCATAATGGCGGTCCCGCTTCGGGCCTGGCGGTCCACGGCGTGGGTCAGCGCCGCCAGCTCACGAGCCCGGCCGGCGAAGTGCGCCGGCGGCGGCGGCAGTTGTCGGGGCGGGTGAGCCGTGGCCGGCTCCGCGGGTGCCCGCACCACGGCCGAGGCGGCGGCGAACTCACGATCGCCGTGCAGGATCCGTAGAAACAGCTCCTGCAGGTCACGCCCCGGGTCGATGCCCAACACGTCGGCCAGGCGTTGCCGGATCTGCTGGTACTGGTCGAGGGCTTCCGCCTGTCGACCGGAGCGGGACAGCGCCAGCATCAGCTGGCCGGCGAGACGCTCGTCCAATGGTTGTTCGGCCAGTTCACGCGACAGCTCGGACACCAACGCCGAATGCTGACCGCGACGCAAGGCGATGTCGGTACGGTCGCGCTCGGCGGCCAGCCGTGCCTGACGCAGAGCGGTACGCAGGGCGTTGAACCAGGGGGTGTCCAGGCGCGCGAACGGATCACCACGCCATAGCCCGATCGCCTCGTCGAACTGCCGCAGCGCGTCGTCGTCGTCCACGGCGAGCCGGACGCGGGAGACCAACTCCTGGAAACGGTGTAGATCCACCATCATGGGATCGACCTTGAGCAGGTAACCGCCCTGTTGCCGGACGATGGCGACGTCGTCGGCGCTCCTCAGACAGCGCCGTAACCGGGAGAGGTAGCTGTAGAGCGCGCCGTGTGCGCGTTGCGGCGGCCGGTCCACCCACACCCGGTCGAGCAACTGGTCGACGTGAACAACCTTGTTCGCCTCGACCAGCAGAACTGCCAGCACACATCGCTGACGGACATGCCCCAGGTCAATCGCTGTGCCGTCGATGAAGGCCTCGACGTCGCCCAGCAGCCTGAATTGCACGACCATGAGCCCTCGCTGTTCGCACCTGCCCCCATCAGCAGATTCAAGCTTCCCACAAAGTTTGTTCAAGGGGCGTCCGCTAGGTGATGGGCAGGGTCGCGCGGACTGAATCCGAGCCCTCTGAAGACCGTTCCGGTGGCTTGTCAAGACAGGGTCCATCCAGGCCATACGAGGGTCGATCTCGAATGTTGGACAGGCCACGCGTGTTCGGAATGCGACCACAAGGTGGGATCACCCTGATGGCCGCGGTGATCACATGTCATCTCGTCGACTTGCGCGACCCGCTCACAGTTGCGCGCCCGGGTGAGAACTGCCGAGCTGGAGGAATTCGAATGCGACGGAGGGGCCGGCCAGCCAGGCAAGCATCCGGTTGACCTGACGATCGGCTGATTAAGTCCGTATTTTCGTCATGCACGTGGCTATGCCGGAGACGCGGCGGTGAAGGGCCGCGAGCCGGATCCGTAGTGGGCCATCGCCTACCTCGAACGCCCCCGCCTCTGCAACCAGGCGGTGTCCAGGGGCTGCGGACTCGTCCGGGTGCGTGGCCCACCCCTGGCATCGCCTGTGGCACCCGACTGCCCGCTGCGGAGTGCTGAAGTGCTGCCCGAACCCGCCCGAGCCGCGACGCTGGGCTGGGCTGGGGCTTCCAGGGCGGGACGGCTGCGTCGAGTCTCAGGTGAGCTGTTCGGCCAGTCCGACGAGGATGCCCTCGGGGCCGCGGACGTAGCAGAGCCGGTAGACGTCCTCGTACCGCTCCAACTCCCCCACGAGCTCGGTGCCGTGGCCGCGCAGCCGGGTGATCACGTCCTCGATGTCGTCGACGGCGAACATGATCCGTCGAATGCCCAGCGTGTTCGCCGGCGCGTTCCTCGGTTCCGCGCTGATCGCCGCCGGTCGGTGGAACATCGCCAGCTCGACCTTGCCGTGACCGTCCGGGGTCCGCAGCATCGCCACCTCCTGCCGGACGTCGTCGATCCCGATGACACGCTCCACCCACCGTCCCTCGACCGGCCCTCGCCCCTCCAACTCCATGCCGAGCTCGACGAAGAACGCGATGACCGCGTCGAGGTCCTCGACAACGATGAGGACGTTGTCCATCCGCTGGATCGCCATGCTGGATCTCCCTGCTCTGGTGCGGTCACTGAGGTGCGGGCTTCATCAGGCCGCGGAACCTTGTGCGCGCGGACCAGTAGACCCCCTCGGGATATCGATCAGAGCAACGGGGTGCAGGTACTCGATCTGAAAATGGGAACACTGCTGGCCGGTGAACTTCGCCGACACGACGATCACCAGGCCACCATCTCGACCAAGCAACCTGCGCACCTCTCTCCCCTGCTTGCGACCAAGCAACGTGTGGAACACAATTTCCGCCGCCGCCGCAGTGCCGTACGTCGACATGCCCGCACACAGAAACCCGCGCCCCGTCGTCGGCGCGAGAGGGTTTCTCCCGACCAGGATCACCGCCAGGTCCTGAGTGGGCACGCCGGCTATCCGTTGCAGGTCGTAGCCCTCGACGCGGAATTCGGTGCCAATCGCGATCGCGCCGTTCGCGGCGTCGATACGCACGTCGCTACCGGCATACATCTCATTGAAGCCGCGCAGAAAGTCCGCAGCGCACGAGTTGAACAGCGGACCACCGAGAACAACCAGATCGCCGTGCAGGGTGCGGGCGACGCGTTCACTCATGTGGATCGACAGCGGCTTCTTCCGGTAGTAGCGCCCCAGTGCCTTCGCAACCCAGGCGATCGCCATGACCTCGCCATAGTTGGTCTTGTAGGACCGCGCAGTTCCCCCCGGGCTCTTCGAAAACGCTGACGTCGACACCACGATGTCCACCGCGCCACTGCGCGAGAAGGCCAGGAAACGTCGTGCGTGCGTGACGGAACCGATCAGGTGTCGGGCAGCGATAAGGACCGGTATGGTGCCCAGGGCGCCAAACAGGTTCAGCAGGTCACCGAGCGACATCCCCGACCTCCGGACCGCGTCAACGGGATAGCTGCGTCGTCGCCATATCGTAGAGGGGGTGCGCGACATGGACGCAGACCGAACCGGCCGCTCGGAGCACGTCCTGCGCCTGCTCGGCACCGGCGGGTGGATGCCCAACGATCAGCGGGAGACGTCCTGCTTCGTGATCCGGCGGGGGACCGCAGTGCTGATTTTCGACGCGGGCACAGGGATCAGGAGGCTCGCGACTCAGCCGTCGCTGCTGGAGGGTGTCGAGCGCGTCGACATCGCTCTCAGCCACTTCCACCTGGACCACCTGGTTGGGCTGAGCTACCTCGACGCGATCGGCGCCGGCATCGAGAAATTCGTCTGGGGCCCGGGGCGCGCGGCGTACGGGGTTCCGACCGTTGACATCCTGAACCGGATCCTGGCGCCCCCGTTCTCCGCGGCCGCCCGGCAGGAGTTGTTCACCGCCGTCAAGGACATCGACACGGCTCGCGAACAGATCGGGCCACACCAGGTCAGCGCGCGGATACAAGGTCGGCATACCCACCCCTCCGTCTCCTTCCGCTACGCAGACCTCATCGCCTACTGCACCGACACCGCGTTCGACGCGGGCAATGCCGGGCTCGCGCGCGGCGTTCGGTTGCTGCTGCACGAAGCGTGGCTGGCCGGCCCCACCGGCTCGGCGTCGCACTCGACCGCGAGCGAGGCGGCGCGGATCGCGCTGATGGCTGAGGCGCAGGCGCTCATCCTGGTGCACCTCGACCCCCGCGCCGAGCACAACCTGCTGCTGACCGAGGCCCGAAGCCTTTTTCCCACAGCTGAGCTCGGCCGTGACGGGCTCGCCATCTCGCTCGACGCGTCGTGAGGCGCGGTCAAGAGCAGCGCGCGAACGCGTCGCGGTCACGCTCGATCGAACCCGCCGCTCGAATGCCGGCCCGCCAGGCTGCGCCGGTGCTGTCTCCCACGCCTCACATCCTGACGGCCACGGGACGGTTGGAAGGCTGAGTGGGTAAGACTGAGACGTGGCACCTGCGTCACGTGAGGGGCGGTCAGCTATCCGTTGTCCCAAGTGTCAGGGTGAGCCCTTCCTCAGCCGCCAGCACGACACCGTCGAACTCCACCTGCGCGGCGGCCACCGCAGCCGCCCGATCATTGCCTGGCCAGAAGTGGGTGAGCATCAGGCGGCGGGCACCCGCCCGGCGAGCCCACAGACC
Organism: Micromonospora sp. BQ32; assembly: GCF_059358895.1. Taxonomy (NCBI): domain Bacteria; kingdom Bacillati; phylum Actinomycetota; class Actinomycetes; order Micromonosporales; family Micromonosporaceae; genus Micromonospora; species Micromonospora sp. BQ32. Next base: position 77,306 of record NZ_JCADBI010000014.1, read on the forward strand.
GGCTTCGCTGGAGGTCAGGAGATTACGGGTCGGACGGCTGGTCTCGCCGTCATAGTCCGTCGCCTCGACGATGAACAGGTCGGCGCCACGGCCCAGTTCGGCCAACGCGGGAGCCGGCCCCGTGTCCCCGGAGTAGGCCAGAACGATCCCGTCGGCCTGAAGCCGGATGCCGGCGTTGGGCACGAAGTGCGGCAGAGACAGCCCGGTGAGGTCGAACGGCCCGACCCGGTAGCTGCCGGGCAGGGGGTGCAGGTCAAACACCGCGTGCAGGTCGACATCGGGCTCCAGGCCGCTGAGCCGGTCGAGCACCCCGGGCGGGCAATACAACGGCAGCCGTGATCCGCCGGGCTGACCGTAGAACCGCATCCTGAACAGACCGTGCAGGTCGACGCAGTGATCCGGGTGCTCATGGGTGATGACGACAGCGTCCACCGCACCATCAGGCCAGTGCTTGAGCAACCGCGGCAGCGTGGCGTAGCCCAGGTCAAGCACCACGCGGTAGCCGTCCCAGTCCATTGCGAAGCCGCTACAGGCACGGCCTGGCTCGGGAAAGGCACCGGAACTGCCGAGCACGGTGACCTGTCGCATCCGCACAGCCTGCCAGTCGGCTCACGTGGGGTCGACACCCGCTGACGGACGCGCCGTGGTGATGATGATGATCGTGCCGGACGGTCGGCGAGGTGGCCTGATCAGCGCCTGTTCCGCACCAGTTAACACCGTTGGTCGATCCGGGGCCCGTCAGTAGCGTCGTGCGCGTTCGGTCGACGACCTGATCGGCCTTGACCACAAGGAGAAACACGGATGATCTCTCCGTTTGCGCGGCGCTTAGCGAGCGCGGCAGTCACCGGCACGATTCTGGCTGGGGCGATGCTCATGTCGGCCAGCCCAGCTACGGCCGCCTACCCCACCTGCTACAGCAAACGGAAGGTGGCGACGTTCCCGTACAACGAGCTGGTGTGGATTCCCGCCGTGTCGTCCACCGGCTCGACCAGCTGCAACCTGCGTCTGGGAAACTACAACAACACGGGCGTCAGTGTGCTCCAAGATGCGATCAACCGGTGTAACCGGCCGCAGAACTTCACCCCGGTTGTCGTGGACGGCGACTTCGGGCAGAAGACCAAGGACCTGCTCATCGTGGGACAGGCGCTCCGGGAGACAGAGGCGGACGGCATCTATGGCCCCCTCACCCGGGACGCGTTCTACTGGCCGCTGCCGTCGGGGGAAGGCTGCCGCGCGGTCCTCTGACCGCCGGTGCGTCATCGAGGTGGCCGCACAGCGCCGAACACCACCGCGGTGACCACCCGCGAAACGCTGGTCTGAAGCGCGGGGGGTCACCGCGGCTGGTGGGCAGCACCGCCACCGTCTGGGTCTTGCGAACGAACCGCAGCCACCCTGATCATCGCCGTGTGTTGCGCATCCACTTCTCAAGCGAAGACCTGGCGCGTATCCATTTCGCGCCCAGCGTCGACTGGTTCTGGGAGACGGCACTCAGCATCCACCAGCTGCGCTTGCGGGACTCCAATCCGCTGCTCGACTCGTGGAAGCGATCCGCACGGCAACAGCTACATCCGTCCGGCGAGCTGAGGACGAAGACGAACCCGATCATCGCTCTCAGCCCGCCGCGGGGCTACTTCCCCGACTTCCTCACGCCCCCGGACCACGGGTTCGATTCTGGCGTCGAAGCCATCCTGTCCACCCCCCGCGCGCGGCTGCGACAGGAGATCGGCCTACTCGCCACGTCCCACAGGGACATCCACGCCGACGTCGACGGCCTCGCCGGAGGCCAACCGGCGGCGCTGGCCGACCTCGGTGCCGCCCTACGGGCCTACCGCGACGTGGTGCTGGCACCTATGTGGGCACGGGTATCCGCCGCAGTCCAGGCCGACCTGCAACGCCGCCTGCGGCACCTGGTCGCCGGAGGGTGGGCGCAGGTGCTCGACACACTGCACCCGCAGGCCCGGTACGCCGACGGCAGCCTGCACATCGCACAGTGGGGCGTAGCCGGCGACAGCGACCTGCACCTCGACGGACGCGGGCTGACGCTGATCCCGTCGTACTTCAAGGAAACCCGGCAGCTGATGGTGCTCGCCGACTTCGACCTGCCGCCGGTGCTGGTCTATCCGGTCGACCCCGTCATCCGGGTCCTGGCCGACGCCGGTCACTCACCCCTGGCGGCGCTGATCGGCACCACACGCAGCCGCATCCTCGAACTCGCGGCGGGCCGCAACACCTCCGAGATCGCCCGGATCGCCGGCGTCTCCGTGCCGGCGGCGAGCAAGCACCTCGCGATACTGCGCCAGAACAACGTCGTCACCAGCGTTCGGCGCGGTGGCATGGTCATCCACACCACAACCGCGCTCGGCATGGCGCTGCTGGAAGGTCACTGCCAGTTCACCTCAGACGGCCTGGAGACGGCCTGATCTTGACGCCATCTCCGAGGGCTCCGCTCTCCGCCGAGGGATGCGGAGGCGAGCTGCCGACTCTTGCCACCTCGATGCCTGACGTTCCGCTCACAAGTCCTGTGCCCGTTATCCGGTTGCTCACGCGCGTTACCGTGTCCCGTGATCGTATGGCTCAACGGCACCCACGGCGTGGGCAAGACGACGACCAGCGCGCTCGTGCAGCAACTGATACCGGATTCACGGGTGTTCGACGCCGAGAAGGTCGGCGAAACACTCATGGACATCACACCCGGGCTACCCGCCACGGACAACTTCCAGCACTGGCCGCCATGGCGGCAACTCGTCGTCGAGACCGCCCGCCGCGTGCTCGACTACACCGGCGGCACTCTGGTGATGCCCATGACCGTCCTGGTCGAGCAGTACTGGCGCGAAATCAGCACCGGTCTTGCCCAACATGCCATCCCGGTAAGGCACTTCGTTCTCCACGCTGACGAAGACACCCTCCGCGGGCGTATCGAGGGGGAACACCCCGTCCCCTCCCCGTTCCGCCTCAAGTACCTCAAGCCCTACGCCGAGGCGGCCCGCACGTGGCTACATGCCGAGGCCGAGGTCGTCGACACTACGAACCTGACTCCCGCCCAGGCCGCCGTGCAGATCGTCCGAGCTACCACGGAAGGCTCTCTGCGGACCTACACGCATCTCCTGCCGACCAGCGAGGACCGAACACGCAGCGCCATCGACACCGGGCTCGGCGAGGACCAGGCCACCGAGGGCGGCCCGGAAGCCGTTGACGGCCTGGAGACGGCATGATCATGATTCAACGGCCTTCCGGACGGCCTCAGGTGCAGGTCAGGGCACCTGCACCCGTTACTTGGCGTTGAAGTAGTTGGCCTCCGGGTGGTGGACCACGATCGCGTCGGTGGCCTGTTCCGGCATGAGCTGGAACTCCTCGGACAGCTCGACTCCGATCCGGTCCGCGCCGAGCAGATCCATGATCTTCGCCCGGTCCTCCAGGTCGGGGCAGGCCGGGTAGCCGAACGCGTACCGGCAGCCCCGGTAGTCGTTGTGCAGGATGCCAGCCAGGTCCGCCGGGTCGTCGTGCCCCAGCGGGCGACCGTCGGGCAGGGTCATCTCGGCACGGATGCGCTGGTGCCAGTATTCGGCGAGCGCCTCGGTGAGCTGCACGGAGAGCCCGTGCACCTCCAGGTAGTCGCGGTACTCGTTGCGGGCGAACAGCTTCGCCGCGTACTCGCTGACCGGCTGGCCGACGGTGACCAGTTGCAACGCGACCACATCGAGCTGGTCGCCCTGGGGCCTGAAGAAGTCCGCCAGGCAGAGCCGCCGCTCCTGCCGCTGCCGGGGGAAGGAGAACCGGGCGCGCTCCGCGTGCCCGTTCTCGTCGAGCACCACCAGGTCGTTGCCTTCGGAGTACGCGGGGAAGTACCCGTACACCACGGCTGCCTCAAGGACCTGGTCGGCGATCAGCCGGTCCAGCCAGTACCGCAGGCGCGGCCGGCCCTCGGTCTCGACCAGCTCCTCGTAGGAGGGTCCGCTGCCGCCCCGGGCACCGCGCAGCCCCCACTGCCCGGAGAAGGTGGCCCGCTCGTCGAGCAGCGCCGCGTAGTCGGCCATCGGCACGCCCTTGACGACCCGGGTGCCGAAGAACGGCGGGGTGGGCACCGCCACGTCCGCGGCCACGTCGGAGCGGACCGAGGAGTCGTGCAGCTCCGGCAGCGACGTGGTGACCATCGAGCGCTGCCGTTCCCGGCGCGCCCGCCGGGCCGCGAGAGCCGCCTCCCGCTCCGGGTCGATCACCGGGGCGCCGCCCCGCTTGGCGGTCATCACCCTGTCCATCAGGGACAGTCCCTCGAACGCATCCCGCGCGTAGTGCACCTGCCCGGGGAACGTCGACCGCAGGTCGTCCTCGACGTACGCGCGGGTCAACGCCGCCCCACCCAGCAGGACGGGCCAACGCTCCGCGACCCCGCGGGTGGCCATCTCGGCCAGGTTCTCCTTCATGATGACCGTGCTCTTCACCAGCAGCCCGGACATGCCGATAGCGTCGGCGCGGTGCTGCTCGGCGGCGTCGAGGATGGCGCTGATCGGCTGCTTGATGCCGATGTTCACCACCTCGTAGCCGTTGTTGGACAGGATGATGTCGACCAGGTTCTTGCCGATGTCGTGCACGTCGCCGCGCACGGTGGCAAGCACGATGCGGCCCTTGCCGCCGTCCTCCGCGGTCTCCATGTGCGGTTCCAGGTAGGCCACCGCGGTCTTCATCACCTCGGCGGACTGGAGCACGAACGGCAACTGCATCTGGCCGGAGCCGAACAGCTCACCGACCACCTTCATGCCGTCCAGCAGGATGTCGTTGATGATCGACAACGGGGACCGGCCGCCGGCCATCGCCTCGTCCAGGTCGGCCTCCAGGCCGTTGCGCTCACCGTCGATGATTCGCCGCTTGAGCCGCTCGTCCAGCGGCAGCGCCGCCAACTCCTGGGCACGGCTGGCCCGGGCGCTGGTCACGTCGACGCCCTCGAAGAGCTCCAGGAAACGCTGCACCGGGTCGTAACCCTCGCGGCGCCGGTCGTACACCAGGTCCAGGGCGACCTCGCGCTGCTCGTCGGGGATCTTCGACATCGGCAGGATCTTGCTGGCGTGCACGATCGCCGAGGTCAGGCCGGCCTGCACGCACTCGTGCAGGAACACCGAGTTGAGCACCTGCCGGGCCGCCGGGTTGAGCCCGAAGGAGATGTTCGAGATGCCCAGCGTGAAGTTGACGCCCGGGTAGCGGCGGGAGATCTCCCGGATCGCCTCGATCGTCTCAAGGCCGTCGCGGCGGGTCTCCTCCTGCCCGGTGGCGATCGGGAAGGTCAGCGCGTCGATCAGGATGTCGGCACGGTCCATGCCCCACCGGCCGGTCAGGTCGTCGATCAACCGCGCCGCGACCCGGACCTTCCACTCCTGGGTACGGGCCTGCCCCTCCTCGTCGATGAGCAGCGCCACCACCGCCGCGCCGTGCTCGCGGACGATCGGCATCACCCGGGCGTACCGGGAGTCGGGGCCGTCGCCGTCCTCGAAGTTCACCGAGTTGACCACGCACCGGCCGCCGAGCATCTCCAACCCGGCCTCCACCACGTTCGGCTCGGTGGAGTCCAGCATGATCGGCAGGGTGGACGCGGTGGCGAACCGGCCGGCCAGCTCCCGCATGTCCTGCGTGCCGTCCCGACCGACGTAGTCCACGCACAGGTCGAGCAGGTGCGAGCCGTCGCGCGCCTGGCTGCGGGCGATCTCCACACAGGCCCGCCAGTCGCCGGCGAGCATCGCCTCCCGGAACGCCTTCGAGCCGTTGGCGTTGGTCCGCTCCCCCACCATCAGCACCGACGCGTCCTGCGCGAACGGCACCGGGTGGTACACCGAGGAGACGCCCGCCTCGTGCCGGGGCTCGCGGGCCGGGGCGGTGACGCCGTGCAACCGCTCGGCCAGCACCCGGATGTGCTCCGGGGTGGTGCCGCAACAGCCGCCGACCAGCCCCACGCCGTACTCGGTGATGAACCGCTCCAGAGCCTCGGCCAGCTCCACGGGAGTCAGCGGGAAGTACGCCCCGTCGGCGGTCAGCACCGGCAGGCCGGCGTTCGGCATCACCGACAGCGGGATGCGCGAGTGCTGCGACAGGTAGCGCAGATGCTCGCTCATCTCGGCCGGGCCGGTGGAGCAGTTGAGTCCGATCAGGTCCACGCCGAGCGGCTCGATCGCGGCGAGGGCCGCACCGATCTCGCTGCCGACCAGCATGGTGCCGGTGGTCTCCACGGCCACGTGACAGATGATCGGCACCGGTAGGCCCAGCTCGGCCATCGCCCGCTTCGACCCGACCACGGCCGCCTTGACCTGGAGCAGGTCCTGGCAGGTCTCGATGATCAGCGCGTCCGCGCCACCGACGATCAGACCGGCGGCGTTCTCCTGGTAGGCGTCGCGCAGGGTCGAGTAGTCGGCGTGCCCGAGGGTGGGCAGCTTCGTGCCCGGGCCGATCGAGCCGAGCACGAACCGGGGCCGCTGCGGGGTGCTGGCCGCGTCGGCGGCCTCCCGGGCGATCCGGGCGCCCGCCTCGGACAACTCGCGGATGCGGTGCGGGATGTCGTACTCGGCGAGGTTGGCGAGGTTGGCGCCGAAGGTGTTGGTCTCCACGCAGTCGGCACCGACGGCCAGGTAGGCGTCGTGCACCCCGCGCACCACGTCAGGGCGGGTGACGTTGAGGATCTCGTTACACCCCTCCAGCCCGTCGAAGTCGTCGAGCGTGAGGTCCGCGGCCTGAAGCATCGTGCCCATCGCGCCGTCGGCGATGAGAATGCGATCAGCCAGCACATCCATCAATGAAGTCCGCACCCGTTCAGGTTAGTGCGATTCGGCCGGACTCCACGACCATCCTCGAGCGATCCCCTATTGTGTCACGGGGATCACCCTGTCTGGTTCGTTCGGGTATGACCTGCTGCCGGAGCGGCCGACCGGCGCGGCCGACGGGCCGCACCCTTTCCCTGCACGTAGGCTGACGGACGTGAAGGACAACAGGGACGCCACCGTGCCACACGGTATGACGACCGGGCGCGGTCCCGGCGCCAGCCGCGACGAGCAGGGTGAGGTGACGGCGTGACCGAGTTCGACGGACTGCCGGTGCTGCGGTCCCCGGTGGCGATCGCCGCGTTCGAGGGTTGGAATGACGCCGCCGACGCGTCCACCGCCGCGGTCGAGCACCTGGAGCAGGTCTGGAACGCCCGGCAGATCGCCGAGCTGGATCCGGAGGACTTCTACGACTTCCAGGTCAGCCGGCCCACCATCACCATGGCCGACGGGGAGACCCGGCGGGTGGAGTGGCCGACGACCCGGTTCATGGTGGCCAGCCCGGAGGGCACCGACCGTGACGTGGTGCTGATCCGCGGCATCGAGCCGAGCATGCGCTGGCGGACGTTCTGCGAGCAGGTGCTGGAGATCTGCCACAGCCTGGAGGTGGAACGGGTGGTGCTGCTCGGCGCGTTGCTGGCCGACGTGCCGTACACCCGGCCCCTGCCGATCAGCGGCAGCGCCTCCGACGCGCAGGCCGCCGAGCGCTACCAACTCACCCCGACCCGGTACGACGGGCCGACCGGCATCGTCGGCGTGCTGCACGACGCCTGCACCCGCGCCGAGGTGGACGCCGTCTCGTTCTGGGTGCACGTGCCGCACTACGCCAACAACCCGCCCTGCCCGAAGGCCACCCTCGCCCTGCTGCACCGGGTCGAGGAGGTCGTCGACCTGCCGGTGCCGATGGCCGACCTGGCCGAGGAGTCCGCCGAGTGGGAGCAGCGGGTGCGCAGCGCCGCCGAGCAGGACGCGGAATTGGGCGAGTACGTCCGCGAGCTGGAAGAACGGGTCGGCGACGAGGGGATCACCCCGTTGACCGGTGACGAGATCGCCCAGGAGTTCGAGAAGTACCTGCGCCGCCGGGGCGGTTCGGCCGGCCCCACCGCCGGCTCCTGGTAGCGCTGTCTCGCTGGCTCTTCGCTGCGGGCCTTCGGACCTTTTGTGGTTCGGGGGCCCGTTTTCGCGTGTCCGGGGTAGCGCGGTCACACCCGCTAGGGCATCCTAGGAACCTAGATGTGATCAAGGAGGCGGGTGTGCAGATCAACCCCGGGGCCGCCGAGTTCCCGCACCGACAGATCGCCGCGCAGCTCAAGGCCCAGGTCCGCCGCGGCGACTGGGGGCCGGGTGAGCGGCTGCCGTCCATCCCGGCCATCGCCGAGATGTTCGGCGTCGCCAAGCAGACCGTGCAACGCGCCGTCGACCAGCTGCGGGTCGAGGGAATCCTGATCACCAAACCCGGCTCCGGTACGTACGTCCGGGGCACCCGCCGCCGCCTCAACCGCCTCTCCCGAGGCCGGTACGGCGGCTTCCGCGGCTACCACGCCGACCTGGCCGCCCGATACCGTCAACAACTCGTCTCCGTCGGGCACGCCCCCGCCCCGGCCGAGGTGGCCGACGCCTTCGGTGTGTCGGACGGCACCAGCCTGCTCTGCCGCCGGCACCTCGTCCGCACCGACGACTCCCCCGTCGAGGTGGGCGCGTCCTGGTTCCTGCCCCGCGACACCGCCGGCACCTCCCTGGAGCGCACCGAGGCGTTCGGCCGGCCGCTCTACCAGGAGGCCGAGGAAGCCACCGGACGGCGGTACGTCTCGGCCACCGACACGATCAGCGCCCGCCAGCCGAGCCGCGAGGAGGCCGAGACTCTCCAGATCCGACCCGACACCCCGGTGCTGCACCTGCTGCACGTCGCGTACGACGCGCACCGCAAGCCGATCGAGGTGTCCCAGGCGACCTGGCCCGGCCCCATGACCACCCTCACCGAGGAGTACAAGATCCCCGGCCCGACCCCCGACCCGGAGCCCGACCCGGGCCTGGTCCTGGGCTAGCGGACGCTTCGCGGGTCGCGGCCCCGCCCGCCCTGGGCCCACCGACGTCGATCATGAGGTTGACGGGGGTGGCGTCTTGCCAAGGTCGACTCGGTTTCCTGGAAGTCGGGGCATCGCACCGCCCCGGACACCGCGACTTCCTGAAAACCGAGTCGATCAACGCGTGCGCGGGCTGCTAGAGACGGATGCCCAGGAGGGCGTCCACCGTCTTCGCGAAGAGGGCGGGCGCTTCGGCGTCGTCCGGGGCGCCGGCGAGAGTCGCCTCGGCCCAGCGGTCGGCCGCGGCCAGGGCTCCGGGGGTGTCCAGGTCGTCGGCCAGCCGTGCGCGTACCTCGGCCAGCAGCTCGGCCCCGGACGGCCCGGCGGGCGCGGCGGCGGCCCGCCGCCAACGGTCCAGGCGCTCGTGCGCGGCGGTGAGCAGGTCGTCGGTCCAGGTACGGTCGCTGCGGTAGTGCCCGGAGATCAACGCCAGCCGGATCGCCATCGGGTCGACCTTGTCGGCGCGCAGCCGGGACACGAAGACCAGGTTGCCGCGGGACTTGGACATCTTCTCGCCGTCCAGGCCGATCATCCCGGCGTGCACGTAGTGCTCGGCGAACGGCGCCTGGCCGGTGAGCCGCTCGGCGTGCGCGGCGGACGCCTCGTGGTGCGGGAAGAGCAGGTCGTTACCGCCGCCCTGCACGTCGATCCGGTCGCCGAGCAGGTTGAGCGCGATCACCGCGCACTCGATGTGCCAGCCAGGGCGACCCGGGCCCAGCTCACCGCCCGGCCAGGACGGCTCGCCCTCGCGGACGCCGCGCCACAGCAGCGGGTCCAGCGGATCCCGCTTGCCGGCCCGGTCGGGGTCGCCGCCGCGCTCGGGGAAGATCTCCAGCATCTGCTCCCGGGTCAGGTTCGACTCGTAGCCGAAACGGGGCGTGGCGGAGATGTCGAAGTAGACGTCGCCGGTGCCGTCGTCGAGCCGGTACGCGGCGCCGTCCTTGAGCAGCACCTCGACCTTGTCGGCGATGTCCGGGATCGACTCGACCGCGCCCACGTAGTGCGCCGGCGGGATGATCCGCAGCGCCTCCATGTCCTCCCGGAACAGCGCCGTCTCGCGCATCGCCAGGACCACCCAGTCCTCGCCGTCGCGGGCGGCCCGCTCCAGCAGCGGGTCGTCGATGTCGGTGACGTTCTGCACGTAGCGCACCGGGCGGCCGGCGTCGCGCCACATCCGCTGCACCAGGTCGAACGTGATCATGGTGGCGGCGTGGCCGAGGTGGGTGGCGTCGTACGGGGTGATGCCGCAGACGTACATGCTCCCCGCGTCGGCCGGCGCACTCGGGTGGACACCCTGCCGCGCCGAGTCGTACAACGCCAGTGGCTCGCCCCTGCCCGGCAGCCGTGGCACCTCGTGTCCCGCCCAAGACTCCATGGGATCAGCCTAGCCAGCCCGGCGACGACGCCGGAGCGCCCCACCGGTGATCAAGATGACAAGCGCGTCACATGGGCGGCCAGGGCATCGCCGGCCAGTCCTCCGGAGGCTGGGGGAAACGGCCGCTCTCGCGCAGCCGGTCGACCCGGGCGGCCACCTCGGCCACCTCGCTGATCGTCAGGTGGTCGGCCAGCTCCGCGCCGAGCGCCCCGCCGACCTGCCCGGCCAGCGCGTCGAGCATCTCCACCGCGTCCGGGGGCAACTGCTTGCCGGCCCAGCCCCAGAGCACCGTACGGAGCTTGTCCTCCACGTGGAAGCTCACCCCGTGGTCCACGCCGTAGATCCGGTCGTCGGCCCCGACGAGCACGTGACCGCCCTTGCGGTCGGCGTTGTTGAGCACCGCGTCGAGCACCGCGAGCCGGGCCAGCCGTGGGTCGTCGGCGTGCGCCAGCTCGTACGCGGCGCCGTCGTCGTCCCGGGCCGCGGCGATCGGGATCCAGCGCGGCGGCAACTCCCCGGCGGGCAGGAAACCGACGAGTGGTTCGGCGTCCTCCGGCTCGTCGATCCACAGCTGGCAGGAGCCGGGGCCGAACGGGCCGTCGCGCAGCACGGTGGGCGGCACCAAACCCCACCCGGTGGCCCGCGAGACCAGGTACGCCGAGACCTCCCGGCCGGCCAGGGTGCCGTCGGGGAAGTCCCAGAGTGGGCGCTCGCCACGGACCGGCTTGTAGACGCAGCGGGCGGTCACCCCGTCCAGGGTCAGGATGCCGCGCAGCGTCGTGTTCGACGCGTCGACCAGCCGACCCTCCAGGTCGAGGACGCCGTCACGCAGCAGCCGCAGCGCGGCGTCGCCGTCCTGGCGAGGCTGGAGGCCGGACGAGGTCACCGGTGATAACCGTTGTGCCGCGGGCAGAGGTGCCCGGCGGGGTCCAACGGTTGGCCGCAGAGCGGGCACGGTGGCCGGCCCGCGTTGACCACTCGCCGGGCCCGCTCGATGAACTGGCGGGTCGCCTGCGGGGTGAGCCGGACCCGGAGCCGATCCAGGTCCTCGTCCGGCTCGTCGTCCTCGTCGTCGTCCTCGTCGTCGTCCTCGTCGCCGAGCTCGACCTCGGGCTCCACCTCGCCCGCCGCGATCGCCTCGATCACCACGGTCGCGGTGTCCACGTCGAAGGCCAGGCCGAGGGTCCCGACCCGGAACTCCTCGTCGACGGGGGTGTCCAGCGGCTCGTTGTCGCCGATCACCGGCGCCAGCTCGGGCAGGTCCACCCCGAAGCGGCGCTGCGCCTCGGTCAGCAGCTCCTCCAGCTTCTCGGCGAGCAGGGACACCTGGACCTTCTCCAGCGCGACGCTGACCAGCCTGCCGCCGCCGCGGGCCTGCAGGAAGAACGTGCGCTCCCCCGGCGGCCCGACAGTCCCGGCGACGAACCGCTCCGGCGGTTCGAAGGCGTGCACCTGGTGGGTCATACCCACGACCCTATCCGGCCCGCCCTGGCACCGCGCACCCCACCGACGCGAATCGCCGCAGCGGCGGCGCGCCCGGCGCACCAGGGCCTAAACCCGGGCGTGGCGGCCTCTCCGGCGGGCTTTGACGCCCCGGCCGGGGGCGATGTCGTGACGCGCCTCACCGCGACGCACCCGCCCCGCCGCCGACCGCCGCGTCCGAGTCGGCCACCCGGTTCGCGCGCCGACGCCGCTTGGCCGGCGGTGGCACCAGCGCCGCCAGGTCACCGCCGGTGTCGTTGAGTCGCACCAGAAACGGACGCAGCGGCGTGAACCGGATCGCCGTCACCGACGCCGGGTCGGCCACGATCCGCTGAAAAGCATCCAGGTGTACGCCGAGCGCGTCCGCCACGATGGCCTTGATCACGTCGCCGTGGCTACACGCCAACCAGACCGCCTCGGGTCCGTGTTCGGCGCTCACCCGGGCGTCCCAGGACCGCACCGCCGCCACGGCCCGCGCCGCCATCCCCGCCATCGCCTCCCCACCCGGGAAGACCACCGCGCTGGGGTGCTGCTGCACGACCGGCCAGAGCGGCTCCTTGGCGAGCTTCTTCAGCGGCTGCCCCTCCCAGCTGCCGTAGTCGCACTCGATCAGCCCGTCCTCGACCACCGGGGTGGCCTGCGGAAGCGCCAACTCCAGGGTCTGCCGGCAGCGGATGAGCGGGCTGGTCACCACGGCGGCCAGCGGCACCGCCCGCAATCGCTCGCCGACCGCGGTGGCCTGGGCGCGCCCGGTGTCGTCCAGCTCGACCGGTTGGCGGCCGGCCAGACCGCCATCGGCGTTCGCCGTGGTTCGGCCGTGTCGCAGAAGCAGAAGGGTCGCCACGGGGACCACCCTATGACCTGGGTCCCGCGCCGGGCCGTCGCGGGCTCCGCAGGCACCACCTGGCGTGGTCGCCACCAACGCCCTGCCGACGCCGCGCGCGCCCTGCCGACGCCGCGCGGGTGGGGTTCGGCCCGCTTTGGCCGCCTTCAGCCGACGCCCGCAGCGGGCGGTCTGCATGATCAACTCGGTCTTCAGGAAGTCGGGGCGTCCGACCCTCCCGGATGGCGCGATTTCAAGGAAGCCGAGTGGATCGCGGGCGCGGGGACCCCCGGCGCGGGAGGCGCGGGGCGCGGGACGCCCGACGCGGGAGGCGGGGTCATCAGGCGCCGTCGCGGGTGACGCGGCGGGGACGACTGCGGCCCCCAGCTCCGCTCGCAGGCGGGGCCGGGGGCCGTCGACGGGTCGATCAGGTGGCGCTGATCGTGCCGGTCAGCAGCAGGGCCAGGACCAGGGTGCCCAGCGCGACCCGGTACAGCACGAAGACGTACAGGGTGTGGTGGGCGACGTAGCGCAGCAACCAGGCGATGGCCGCGTAGCCGATGCCGAAGGCGATGAGGGTGGCCACGATCGTCTGGGCCACGGTGGGTACGGACGTGCCCGGGGCGGACGGTTCGAAGACGTCCCCGAGGCTGAACACACCGGACATCACCACCGCGGGGATGGCCAGCAGGAACGAGTACCGTGCCGCCGCCTCCCGGGTCAGGTTGAGCAGCAGACCGGCGGTGAGCGTGCCGCCGGAGCGGGACACCCCGGGGACCAGCGCCATGGCCTGGGCGAAGCCCATCACGATGCCGTCCTTCATCCGGAAGTTCTCCAGGGTGCGGGTCTGCCGCCCCCAGTACTCGGCGAACGCCAGCACGAACGCGAACACGATCAGCGTGGTCGCCACCACCCACAGGTTGCGCCCGGCGGTCTTGATCTGGTCCTTGAACACGAAACCGAACAGCCCGATCGGGATCGAGCCGACGATCACGTACCAGCCCATCCGGTAGTCGAGGCTGGAACGCACCGACTTGTCCCGGATGCCCACCAGCCAGGTCCGGGTGATCCGCCAGATGTCCTTCGCGAAGTAGATCAGCACGGCCGCTTCGGTGCCGAGCTGGGTGACCGCGGTGAACGACGCGCCCGCGTCCCGGTCGAAGAAGATCGCCGAGGTGATCCGCAGGTGCCCCGACGAGCTGACCGGAAGGAACTCGGTCAGTCCCTGGACGATGCCCAGGACGATGGCCTCGACCCAGGTCACTCGCCGACTCCCGAGAGGTCGAGAGCCTCGGCGACGGTACGCAGGGTCTGCACGCCGCTGTCCCGGTCGGCCACGAAGAGGGTGACCGACAGCGTGGTGACGCCGGCGGCGGCGTACTCCCGCATCCGCTCGGCGATGCGCTCCTTCGGGCCGAGCAGCGAGGTGCGGTCGATGAACTCCATGGGTACCGCGGCGGCGGCGTCGCGCTGCCGCTTGGCCAGGTACAGGTCCTGCACCTCGCGGGCGGCGTCGCCGTAGCCCATCCGGGTGGCGAGCTGGTTGTAGAAGTTCTGCTGCCGGCTGCCCATGCCGCCCACGTAGAGCGCGGCGTACCAGCGGACGAGTTCGGCGCAGGAGGCCACGTCGTCGCCGATCACCACGGGCACCGACGGCACCACGTCGAACCCGGCCAGTTCCTTGCCGACCTTGGCCCGTCCGGCGCGCACCGAGGCGAGCTGCTCCTCGGCGAACTCCGGGGCGTAGAACACGGCCAGCCAGCCGTCGGCGATCTCGCCGGCCAGCTCCAGGTTCTTCGGGCCTACCGCGGCCAGGTAGATCGGTATGTGCTCGCGGGGTGGGTGGAAGCCCAGTCGCAGGGCCTTGCCCGGGCCGTCCGGCAGCGGCAGCGTGTAGTGCTCGCCGTCGTACGCCACCTCCTTGCGGGCGATGGCCAGCTTCACGATGTCGACGAACTCGCGGGTCCGGGCGAGCGGCTTGGCGAAACGCACACCGTGCCAGCCCTCGGACACCTGCGGGCCGGAGACACCCAGACCGAGCCGGAACCGGCCGCCGGAGAGCGCGTCGATCGTCGCGGCGGTCATGGCGGTGGCCGCCGGCGTACGGGCCGGGATCTGCATCACCGCGGCGCCGACGTCGATCCGTTCGGTCTGGCCAGCCATCCAGGCGAGCATGCTGGGCGAGTCGGAGCCGTAAGCCTCCGCCGCCCACACCACCGAGTAGCCCAGCCGGTCCGCCTCCTGGGCCAGCGCCAAGTGGTCGGCCGGTGTGCTCCACGCCGTCTGGTATCCGAGACTGAGCCCGAGTCGCACTGGTCCTCCCCCATCCGTGGCACAGGTCGCCCCAGGTTACGCAATGCCGATAACGGACTCGATCACCGGCTCGACACCTTTGATCCCCCCTCCATCGGGGCAGCCCGGGGCGGCGGAACCGGCAGAACCGGCAGAGATACGGGAGCGAGGATATCCGTGGCGGCAGGTTCGAAATAAGGTTCACCCATGCAACAGCGACCGCTCGGCCGAAGCGGGCTGGCGGTTTCCCGGCTCGCGCTCGGCACCATGACCTGGGGCCGGGACACCGACGCCGACGACGCGGCCGCTCAGCTGAAGAGTTACCTCGACGCGGGCGGCAACCTGATCGACACCGCCGACGTGTACGGCGACGGCGACGCCGAGTCGGTGATCGGCTCGTTGCTGGGTTCCCTCGTCCCCCGCGAGGAGCTGCTGATCGCCACCAAGGCCGGGTTGCGCCCCGGCAGCGGCCGACGCCGGGACGGCTCCCGGGGGCACCTGCTGCGCACGTTGGACGCGTCGTTGCGCCGGCTCGGCACCGACCATGTCGACCTGTTCCAGGTGCACGGGTACGACCCGGACACCCCGCTGGAGGAGACCCTGGCCGCCCTGGACCACGCGGTGGCCAGCGGCAAGGTCCGCTACGTCGGGGTGTCGAACTTCTCCGGCTGGCAGACCGCGCGGGCCGCCGCCTGGCAGACCGCCTGGCCGGGGCGGGCGCCCGTGGTCGCGTCCCAGGTGGAGTATTCGTTGCTGGAGCGGGGCGTGGAGCGGGAGGTGCTGCCCGCGTGTGACGCGCTCGGCCTCGGCGTGCTGCCCTGGTCGCCGCTGGGCCGGGGGGTGCTCACCGGCAAGTACCGGCACGGCCGTCCGGCCGACTCCCGGGCCGCGTCGCCGCACTTCGAACGGTTCGTCGCCACGTACCTGGAGCCGCGCTGCTCCAGCATCGTGGAGGCGGTGGCGACCGCGGCCGGTGGGCTGGGGGTGTCGCCGCTGGAGGTGGCGTTGGCGTGGATCCGGGACCGGCCCGGCGTGACCGCGCCGATCCTCGGCGCCCGTACGGTGGGTCAGCTGCTCGGCGCGCTCCAGGTGGAACGCATCACCCTGCCCGAGGAGATCACCACCGCGCTGGACGACGTCTCCGCGGTGCCGGTCGGCTACCCCGAACGCGACGGCTGACCCGCCGGCCGGCACACGGCTGACCAGACCGCCGGGTCACGGCTGACCCGCCGGCCGGGTCACGGCGTCGGGCGGTTTCCGGGGAGGTCCTGGATCGCGGCCAGGAACCGCGACTGGTCGTCGCGCAGCGCGGGCTGGGTGAGCCGGATCCACGAGCCGTCGGCGAAGACGACGGTGGAGGCGAGCTGCACGAGCCCGCTCGCACCACGCTCGGAGTCGACCCGGGCCACCCGGTCGCGGCGCACACTCCACAGCACCCGCGGTTGCCGCCGGTCGGGCCGGTCGGCGTCCGGGCGGGGACCCATCCGCAGCAGGTGCAGGTGGGTGTCGGTCACCGCCAGCGGGGTGCCGCTGTAGCGCTCCAGGAAGAGCAGCAGGCTGCCGGCGAGGGTGGCGAGGTCGCCGCTGAAGACGTACCGGCGGCGGTAGGCGATCTCGGCGAGCTGCTCGGCCAGCGGCCGGTACCGACTCAGCCGGAACAGCGCGCGGAACGCCTCCTGCTCCTCGGTGAGCGGGATCGGCTCCCGCTGGGCGGGTTGGTGGGGCAGGCCCGGCTCCGGCGCGGCCAGCTCCGGCAGCCCGGCGGCGACGGCGCCGGCCTTGCCCGGCAGCAGCAGCACACCCGCGGCCAGCCGCACCGGCGCCAGCACGGCGTCGACCCAGACCACCGGGTTGACGATGTTGAGCAGCCCGAACAGCACCTTCGGGTCGAGCGCGTCGGCCAGCTCGGCGCCGACCTCGTCGGCGAGCTGCCGACCGGCCCGGTGGGTCTGCGACATGCGCACCGGCCCGAGCCCCACATAGCGGAGGTCCTGCCCGGCCAGCAGCGGCGCCACCAGGGCGCGCTCCGGCTCGTCGCTGGTGCGGAGTTCGTCGCGCAGCTCGCGCGCCTTGTCCCGGGCGGCCCGCGCGCCGCCGAGCACCGCGTCGGTGAACCGACCGAGCCGACCCCGCTCCCCTGACATCACCCGTCGCCTCCCTAGCGGCCCGCCGGCTGGCCTACCGGCGGCTGCCCGAAGACATTCTGGTCGACCCAGTCCGCGCCGCCCTGCACCGCCTGGTCGATCTGGTCGCCGACCTGTTCGCTGCCGGGAACGGAGAGCCCACTGGTCAACGCGACGGTCCCCCAGGTCACCCCGTGCACGACCGAGTTCGGCACGTTCCACGGCAGGTTGGTCGCCCAGTCCCGGGCGATCACCCGGGCGCCGTCGGCGACCCCGTGCGCCCGCAGCGCGCCGGCCCGCTCAAGGGCGCCCATGTCGAACGGGGAGCCGGACTTGCCCAGCTTGTAGGTGCCCTTGGAGGGGTCGAGGAACTTGTGGTGCCACTTGTCGAGCAAGCCGTCGGCACGGCGCTTGTCGGCGTACTTCTTGCCGGTGCGCAGCGCCTTCTGCATGTCGACCAGCTTGTCCAGGTGCGTCCGCAGCTTGCGCAGGTACAGCAGAACCCGCTGGAGCAGGCGGATGACCTTCTGCAGGTGCACCGCGAGCGGGCGGATGACCTTCAACATCCGGGTGACCACGATCAGGCCCCTGGTGACGGCCAGGCCCACGCCGGCAGCCCAGGACGCGCCCATGGTGACCGGCGCCATCAGCAACGCCGTCACCAGGGTCACCAGGAGGAAGTTCACGAACTCCACGCAGAGGTCCACGAGCACGTCGTGCACGGTCTGCAGGCCGTCGGCGACACTGCGCAGGTACTCCGCGGTCGCGGCGAACTGCTCGGCGACGCCGAGGAGTTGCTGCTCCACCTCGGCCAACCGCTGGCCGTACGCCACACCGGAGGGTGAACGCCAGCCGGCCTGCGCGGACTCCCGGGCGCCGCGGTGCCCCTGCGCCAGGTCGCGCACCTGCGCGGCCAGCGCGTCCCACTCGGCGGCCTTCGCGCGCAGCACGGCGGGCTCGCCGTCGACCAGGTCGACGAGCTGGATCAGCGGCCAGGCCAGGGTGCGGCAGACACTGTCGACGGCGTCCTGCACACCGGAGAGCGCGTTGTCGAGGCCGTTCCACAGCTCGACGGCGCTGCCGGCCGGGCCACTCATCCGAGCAGCCCCGACTGGATGGCCTTGAACCCGGCGTCGAGGTCCCGCTCGTTGTGCTCGTACGCCTCCACCGTGTCGGCCAGCGCCGTGGCCACCCGGCCGAACGCGGCGTTCGCGGCGGCGAACAACTCCTTGCCGCCGGTGACCTGCTCGGCGTACTTGTCGCGGAGCAGGTCGCTGGCGAACGGCAGATGACCGAAGGCGTCCGACGGCACGTCGCCGGCCGAGACGATCTGCCCCTCCAGCGCGGCGAGCGAGCTGGCGACCTGCTTGGCGGCTGTCTCCAGTCGACGGACCGCCTGCACGTCGACCTCGATATCCGGCGGCATGCCGTTCCTCCCCCATGAGTCGAGCGCACCGACGATACGATCTCCCGGCCGCCGGGCACCACCCGGTCGCACGATCCACGGGGAGGAATCTCATGACGGACCCGACGTCCGCGTTCGACGCGCTCGCCGGGCGGATCGCCGACATCGAGCGCCGGTTCGCGGGCCTCCGCGACGACCTGGCCGAGCTGTCCGGCACCGCGGCCGACGAGAGCGGGCTGGTCTCGGCGACCGTCGACGCCACCGGTGCGCTGACCGGCCTCACCCTCGCGCCCGCCGCCCTGCGCGCCGGCACCGGGGGGGTGGCCGAGCTGGTGCTCGACGCGTACCGGCGGGCCCGTGAGGTCGCCGCCGGGCACGTCGACGAGCACACCGAGGGGTTGGACGTCGCGCTCGGCGCGGGGCTCGGCGACCTGTTCGGCACGCCGGGGGACTTCTCGGCGCTGGGTCGGCTGGAAGAGACCGTGGCTCGGCTCGGGCGGCTGGACGACCGCTTGCCGGGCGCACCGGCGTGACGTCGCCGTCGCCGACCTGGCCGGAGATCGCCGCTCGGTTGCGGGACACCGTCGCCCGCTGCGACCGGGACACCGACCTGGAGCTCTCCGCCGGTCCGCGCGGGATCCGGCTGCTGGTGCGCCGCCAGGTGGTGCGGGTGGTCTGCCCCGGTCACGACGAGGCACGCCTGGCCGCGCTCGGCTGGCACCGCCCGACCGGCGCCGAGGGCTGGTGGTACGAGGCGGCGCGCACTCCGGAGCAGGTGGAGCGGCTCAGTGTGTTCGTGACCCGTACCGCCGCCGAGGTGTTGACCGACGAACCCGGCGTGCTCTCCTGCCGGCCGGTCCCGCCGGCTGCGGGCCCCGCCCCGACGGCGCGATCGGTTGCGGGCCCCGGCCCGACGGCGCGATCGGTCACGGGCCCCGGCCCGACAGCGCGATCGGTCGCCGCCCGGACGGCGCCGAACGATTCTGCCCCGGTCGAGGCGACCCGCGTCGAGCCGCCACCGGCCGAGGCGACACCGGCGAGGGCTGCGGAGCCGGCGGTGGCGGCGGTGCTCGCCGCGGCGGTCGACCGGCGGGACCTGGCCGGCTACCTCGGAGCGCTGGCCGGCGCCACGGTGTGCGTCCCCCTCTCCGGGGAACCGGCGCCCGATGCCGACTTCCCGTGGACGGTCGTCGGCGACCCGACCGGCGCGCCGCTGCTGCCGGTCTTCACCTCACCCGGGGCGCTCGCCGCGTTCACCGGGGACGGTGTGCCGTTCATCGCGCTGCCCTGCGCGGAACTGTTCGAGGACTGGCCGGACCCGTCCTGGGGGCTGACGGTCGACCCCGGCAGCGCCCGAGCGGTCGCCCTGGCCGCGCCGGCCCTCGCCGCCCTGCTGTCGGCGAACGTCCCCGCCGCCGACTGACGTCCTGCCCAGCCGGGACGACGCCCACCCTCCCGCGATCTTGCAGTTGCTGTGGCGACAGAGGGAGCGTTCCACTCATCCCGGCGACAGAAACTGCAAGATCGGCGCGACGGGGACACAGGGGGACACCGGGGGCAAGGGGGGCACGGGGCGGCACGAACCGCCCAGGGCAGCGTCGTTGGTCACCCCCGAGGGGGTGGCGAACGGCCGCTGGGCTGGGCAGCATGGGTGGCATGGACTACGAGTACGCGCCACTGCGGCTGCCGCCGAACGTCGACCGGTTGACCGCCGCGGCGCAGTTGGCGATCCAGGCGGAGTTCTCCGGATGGGAGTTGGCCCGGGTGCGGCTGTACCGGGACGGCACGCGGCAGGTGGTGCTGCGTCGCCGGCGGGTCAACCAGCCGCAGCCGGGCCTGTCGTACTGACGACCGGGCGGTGCCGCCCGGGGCCGGAGTCGGCCTCGGGCGGCACCCGGCCTAGTGCTGGTGCCCGGCGTGGTCGTGGTCGTCGTCGAGCTCCAGGAACGGGTGCTCGTCGAGTCGACCGACCAGCCGGTCGTCGGCCGCCGGCTGGAACGGGCCGACCGCGTCGTCGTCGTCGAACGACTCCAGGTCGACCGGCGTGCCCACCTCGCTGACCATGACCACCCCGTCGAGCGGTTCCAGCTCGGGGACGTCCAACGCGCCGAGCGAGCCGTCGCCGCTCTGCAGCAGCTCCAGCACCGCCTCGCCGACCCCTTCCACCGGCGCCGGCTCGTCGTCCTCCGGGGTGCCCTCGCGGCGGGCCGCCTCGGCCACCCGCAGCAGCGCGGCGACGCTCGGCACCCGGTAGTCACGACGCTGACGCACCGAGATCACGCGGGGGTGCGGGTCGCTGGCCTCGGCTCCCTCGCCGCCGCCGAAACGCTCGTCGGCCTCGTCCGGGTCGATCGAGTCGACATCCCACGGCGTCACCTCGCCGAAGGCGTCGAGCAGCCGCTCGTCGTACGCGAAGGAGGCGTTGTTCAACGCCACGTACGCCTGCCAGACGTCGTCGTCGTCGACGCGGCCCTGCGCGGCGCGTACGGCGGCCAGGTGGTGGCGGGCCGCTTCGATCACCCGCTCGAGAGCGGCGTCCAGCTCACCATGCTGGTCGGTCATGTGGGGCAGTCCCTTCACGATGGGGAGGTGGCGCGCCGGCCACGGCCGGACACGACTAGCAGGTGCGGAGGAACCGGTCGAGAACCCGCACGCCGAACTGTAGTCCGTCCACCGGAACGCGCTCGTCGATGCCGTGGAACAACGCCGAGAAGTTCAGGTCGGCGGGCAGCCGGAGCGGGGCGAACCCGAAGCAGCGGATGCCGAGTTGCGAGAACGCCTTGGCGTCGGTGCCCCCGGAGAGCATGTACGGGACGGGCCGCGCCCCCGGGTCCTCCGCGCGCAGGGCCGCCGACATGGCCTCGACCAGGTCACCGTCGAAGGTGGTCTCCAATGCCGGCTGCCGCTGGACGTACTCGATCGCGATGTCCGGGCCGACCAGCTCGCGCAGCTGCCGCTCCAGCAGCTCGGACTGCCCGGGCAGGCTGCGGCAGTCGATGGTGGCGGTGGCCCGGCCGGGGATGACGTTGTCCTTGTAGCCGGCGCTCAACCGGGTCGGGTTGGCGGTGTTGCGGATGGTCGCGCCGATGATGTTGGCGATGGGACCGAGCTTGGCGATGGCCGTCTCCGGGTCGTCCGGGTCCAACTCGATGCCGAGCAGATCGGAGACCTCGGTCAGGAAGGCCCGCACGGTGTCGGTGACCACCACCGGGAAACGGTGCCGGCCGATCCGGGCGACCGCCTCGGCCAGCGCGGTGACGGCGTTGTCGTCGTGCATCATCGAGCCGTGCCCGGGGCGACCCTTGGCGTGCAGCCGCAGCCAGTCGATGCCCTTCTCGGCGGTCTCGATGAGGTAGAGCCGCTGGCTGTCGTTGACCGAGTAGGAGAAGCCGCCGACCTCCCCGATCGCCTCGGTGCAGCCGTCGAAGAGGCCGCGGTGGTTCTCCACCAGGAAACGCGCGCCGTAGTCGCTGCCCGCCTCCTCGTCGGCGGTGTACGCGAGCACGATGTCGCGCGGTGGTCGTACGCCGGTGCGCTGCCAGTGCCGCACCACGGCGAGCACCATGGCGTCGAAGTCCTTCATGTCGATCGCGCCCCGGCCCCAGAGGTAGCCGTCACGCAGCTCGCCGGAGAACGGGCCCACCGACCACTCGTCGGCGTCGGCGGGCACCACGTCCAGGTGCCCGTGCACCAGCAGCGCGCCCCGGCTCGGGTCGGTGCCCGGGATGCGGGCCACCACGTTCGCGCGGCCCGGCGCGGACTCGTGCAGGACGGACTCCACGCCCACCTCGGCGAGCTTCTCCGCCGCGTACTCGGCCGCGCGGCGCTCGCCGACGCTGGTGTCGTTGTCACCCGTGTTGGTGGTGTCGATGCGCAGCAGGTCGCGGCAGAGGTCCACGACCTCTGCGGTGGGGTCGGGTCGGGCGGAGGCGGCATCGCTCGTCATCGCCTCTTCATACCAGCCCGAGCCGGTCGACGGGCCGGCGCACCGACGCGGACGGCCTGGCGCGGTGTGCGGACGGACCGGCGCTCCCCGCGTCCGGCGACGAGGGCATCGACGGGTGTCATCCGCCCCGCCCAGCGCGACCGCCACGGACCTCAGTCGGAAACACGTCGCAAGAGCTGGCGTGCGGGATCTCGGCTCGTCGACGGACGAACCGTACAGTCGAGGCTCTGGCGATGACCGGATGCGCCTGCCTCTCCGCAGCTCCACTCAGGGATACGATGTGACAGAGTCCGAGCCGCGCCACCTCCGGACCCACACCGTTCTCACCCGTGACCAGGATCGGGCGGGCGTCCGAGGCCACCGCGTCCCGGTCACCGACGTCGGCGGCGCCACCCTCGTCGTCCGGTGCGACATTCCCCCACGTGGCGCGGCCCGCCGGAGATCCCTTCGGCTGACCCGGGCGGCTCTCGAGAAGAAGTTTCCGGGCCGCGACTGGCCGGCCGAGCAACTGGTCCGGATCAGAGTGCCCGACTGGCGGTGGCGCTACGCCGTCGCCGCGCTCTGCGTGCTGGCCGGCCTGATCGCCGAGGCGTGGCTGTACGCGTTCGCGCTGGCCGTGATCTGCGCGGCGCTGGCGGTCAGCGCCGCGCACGCCCGGGTGCACGACGTCGACCGGTTCGATCCGGCGGTGCGGCGCGGCTTCGCGGCCACGCTGCGCGACAACCTGGCCGGCACCGCCCGTCTGTACCTGTTCCCGCTGGGCGCGGTTCTCGCGTTGTACCTCGTGGCCGCGGCGGTGCTCGGATCGCTCATCGCCCCGACGGCGACGCAGGACACGATCCTGGCCACGCAGAGCTTCCTGGATGACGCCGCCGACACGGTCGGCAGGCTGAAACTGCCCGAGTGGGGCCTGGCCCTCGTGCTGCTCGGGGCGTGGTTGCTGACCTCCCTGCTGACGGCGGCCGGCACTCCCCGCGCAGCGGGGGCATGGCTCAACGGGATCGTCCGCGGCTACGGGCGCTACAGCGGGCCGGCGGTCGCCACGGTCACCGCGCTGTCGGTGTTCACTCTGCTCACGGGCACGGTGGCCACCCTCCGCGGACGGGTACAGCTGGCCGCCGAGTGGACGACGGACGACTACCGGCACGCCGCGGCCGCGGTCGAGGAACGGCTGGCCGCCCAGGTCCTCGAACAGGTGGTCCGCGCGCTGCGCGAGCAGCTGCCGACGGACTACCAGCAGGTGCTCGGCGGCGCCGTCTCAGTCCAGGTGACCACCGAGCTGGAGCGGATCCGGGCGGCCGACGGCGACCGGTCCCGCGACGATCCGGTCGTCGCGACCGAGGAGGATCGCGTCGCCCGCCGGGGCGGCCTGCCGGAGCAGTCGGTCATCACCGTCTCCGGTGACGCCCCGGCGCTGCCGACTCCCGGCGATCTGACCGGCGAAAACGCGCAGACGGCGCGACGTTGGGCGGAGGCGGCGCCGCCGGTCGCGCCGACCAGCGTCGCCACTGACGGGGGCAAGGAGGTCCTCGTGCAGATGCCGAAGATCGCGACCGAACTGGCAGCGTGGAAGCGACTGGGCGATTGGGCCCAGGACCACCACCCGGCGGCCAAGCCACTGATCGACGCCGTCGCCGAAGCCTTCGACACCCAGTTGCAGGACCGGCTGCGAGCCCAGGTGCCGCCGCTCGTTCGGAAGATCTCGGGCCGGTCCAGCGACGTGCAGGCGGCCATGAGCACGGCGGTCCGCGACCTCACGGCGACCATCGACATCCCCGCCATCGCCCGCAGGTACGCCGATCAGGCTCGGCAGGCCGTCGCCGCCGCGCAGAACACCCTGTCGGCCCTCACGACCAGGCGCCAGCAGTCGACGGCGCGGGCCGCTCTACTCACCGAACTGCTCCAGGGGAATACCCACGAGCGGGCCCTCACGGACACCGCCACCGCGAGCGAGGCGGTGCGGCGCGCGGTCGTCGCGGAGCTGCGTTCCACCATCGACACCACGACGGCGTCGCCCGATCTCCGTCGCGCGGCCGCCGTCACCCTGCACAACCTGTCGGGCCGAGGAGTCCGGGAGGTCACCGCCACCGACCTCGCCAAGGCGGTGCGGATCTGTGGCTGCGGCACCTGACGGGAGGCAACTCCAGGCGCCGACTGAGCGCGCCAGTGCCGTTCGGCGAGACCGAACCGGCCGCGCCGGTGCGGGCCGGTTTCGCCGTGGTCGCGTTCGGGTACCGCCGCCCACGACCGTACGTCCCTGCCGGGGCTTCCGCCCGCCAGTCGAGGAGGGCACCATGTCCGCTGTTCCCCTGCCGCCGCTGCCGCCCGCGCCCGCACCCGAGGAGGGCTATCGACCCGCCGGTCGCAGCATCGCCGACATCGTGGACCGGGAGCACCGGCAACTGCTGGCGCTGCTGGACCAGCTCTCCGGCCCGGACACCACACCGCAGGAGGGGCTGGCGGTGCTCACCGCCGCCCTGTCGCGGCACCTCTCCGCCGAGGAGCAGTACCTGCTGCCGGCGGTACGCGCGGCGCTGCCGACGGCCGCCGAGCGGGTGGACGCGGAGATCAACGCCGACGCGGCCCTGCTGGGCGCCCTGAAGGGGCTGACGGACGAGGCGTTGAGCGACGTCGCCGAGCGGGTCCGCCGGCATGTCGACGGGGTGGGCGGGCTGGTCACCGAGCTGCGCACGATCGCCACCGAGGAGGAGTTGATCCGGCTCGGCAACCGGCTGGAGATCGCCGAGGAGGCCGCGCCGACCCGACCGCACCCGGGCACGCCGGCCACTCCT
Source organism: Micromonospora sp. BQ32 (assembly GCF_059358895.1). NCBI lineage: Bacteria > Bacillati > Actinomycetota > Actinomycetes > Micromonosporales > Micromonosporaceae > Micromonospora > Micromonospora sp. BQ32. The sequence goes on from NZ_JCADBI010000014.1 coordinate 102,425, forward strand.
CCGTGGAACCGGATCGTGGAGCCGGCGGTCGGGGTGGTGGACAAGGTCCTCGACGCGGTGACGCGGCGGCCGACGTACCTGGCGGACCTGCCGGAGCCACCGCGCGACCGGTGACCGGCGACCGGCGACAGCCGGCATGCATTCATTATCACCGATCCGCTTGGGCTATTCCGCCAGCAGACGCGTAGTCCTACCGTCACCCTATGAACCTGGAGCTGCGTCACCTGCGGGTGGTCTGCGCGATCGCGGAGACGGGAAGTGTGACGAAGGCGGCGTCGGCGCTCGGCCTGGCCCAGCCGGCGCTCACCGCCCAGCTCCAACGCATCGAACGGACGCTGGGCGGCCCGCTGTTCGACCGGGACCGGCGCGGGGCTCGACCCACCGCGCTCGGTGAGCTGGTGCTGGCCCGCGCCCGGGTGCTGCTGCCGGCGATGAAGGGGCTGCAGGACGAGGCCGCCCGGCTGGCCGGGGCGGGCGACGCGCCGGCGTGCTACCGGTTCGGTGGGGTGAACAGCCCGATCCTGGGTCGGCTGGTGCACCGGTTGGCGGCCGAGCAGCCGCCCGCCCAGATCACCACGTACGCGTCCTGGTCGGTGGACGAGTTGGCGCAGTTGGTGGCCGGCGGTCGACTGGACTTCGCGCTGGCCGGGGTGTGCGGCGACGCCAGCCCGTCGGCCGGGTCCGGGTTGAGCTGGCAGGAGGTGGCCGTCGACCCGGTGCTGGTGCTGCTGCCGGAGACCCATCCCCTCGCGGCGCAGGACGAGGTACGCCTGGCGGACCTGCGCCACGAGCAGTGGGTCGCCGCGCCGGGCGACGGCTGCTTCGCCGACTGCTTCGCCGCCGCCTGCGCCCGCGCCGGCTTCACCCCCCGGAAGGTGTACGAGACCGACATCCGCGGCTGCGTCGACCTGGTGGAAGCCGGCGTGGCGGTGGCCCTGTGCCAGGCGACGTTCCGCCCGGTGAGCGGTCTGGTCACCCGTCAACTCGCCGGGACGCCGCTGCGCTGGCGGCTGCTGCTCGGCTGGCATCCGGACTCCCCCGCCGCCCAGGGCGCCGCGCTGGTGCTGGAGACGGCCAAGGCGGCGTACGTCGACTCGTTGGCGCCGCATCCGGCGTACCTGGCCTGGCTGCCCCGCAACCCGGGGTTCGGCGTCCGGCAGCCGAGCGGGGCCCGACCGGGCTGAGCGGCCGGTATTCCCGGCCGCTGGCGGTGCGAACCGCCGTGGGCCGGGTATCTGGCGGACATGACCGACCTCTACCCGCCCGCCGACGACCGCGAACTGCTGCGCCAGGCGGCTGCCGCGCACACCGCCGCCACCCGTGCGGTGGAGGCGTTCCTGCGCCGCCTGCCGACGGTGCCCGACCCGGCCGACGTGACCGAGTACGCGAACCTGCTCACCCGGGAGGACCAGACCCGTGGCGACCGGGACGCCGCCGCCGACGCGGCCGGACTGACCATCGGCAGCCTGGAGCCCGACAAGGGTCAGTAGCGCGCCGCGACGGTGCCGTCCCGGGTCGGGACGGCACCGTCGCGGGTGAACCTCGCTCAGCGTTCGACGAGCGGGTCGTGACCCAGGTCGAGCAGGGAGTGCCGCCAACTGTCGTCGGCGTTGCCGCGCGACGGTTTGGCGTCCATCAGCTCGCGGATCCGCTCGACCGCCTCCCGCATCACCTCGATGTCCTCCGGGGTGAGGTCCACCTTGCGCTTGGTCAGCACCTTGAGGATCTCCCGGCCCGGCTGGGGCAGGTCGAGGTTCGGGTTCGGGCTGAACGACTCCTCCCCCGAACCCCGGGTCAGCAGCCAGGTCCGCAGCTGCTCCGACGGGACGTTGACCTCGGCGTGGAAGTCCTCCCAGAGCACTTCCACCTCGGGGTCGAGCCGCGCTTCGCGTACCATCAGGTCTCCTCTCCGGGCGGCGGCCCGGACGTCTCCGGGTCGTCCTGGTCGGTCTTCGGGTGCAGGCCCTCCGCGGGCACCCGCGTCCGGCGGGGGTTCGCGGTGGGCGGCGCCAGGATCGGGTCGGGATGGTCGTCCTCGTCCCGGGGTTTCGCGGACTCCGCGGCCTGGTGCGGGTCCTCGTGTTCGTCCCTTCGCGCCGACCCGCTCATCGCGGGTGTGTGGTCGTGGCGGCGGTGTACCCCCGCTCGCCCGCGGTCACGTCGAAGGTGAGCGCGCCGTCGCGGACGTCCACCGTGACCTTCTGCCCCGGCGAGATCGCCGATTCCAGCAGCATCCGGGACAGGTGGTTGTCCACCTCCCGCTGGATCACCCGGCGCAGCGGACGGGCGCCGAACTCCGGCTGGTAGCCGTGCTCGGCGAGCCAGTCGATGCCGGCGGTGGTGAACTCCACCTGGAGGTCCTGGGCGTGCATCCGGCGGCGGGTCTCCTCCAGCAGCAGCGCGGTGATGTCGCGCAACTGCTCGGCCTCCAGCCGACGGAAGATGATCACCTCGTCGATGCGGTTGAGGAACTCCGGGCGGAAGTTCTCCTGGAGGCGGCGCATGAGCCGCTCCCGCAGCTCGTTGCTCTCCTGCTCGCTGCCCACGTCCCCGGTGCCGAACCCGACCGAGCGTTGGGCGCCGGTGATCAGCTCGGAGCCGAGGTTGCTCGTCATGATCAGTACGGTGTTCTTGAAGTTCACCGTGCGACCCTGGCTGTCGGTGAGCCGCCCGTCGTCGAGCACCTGCAGCAGGATGTTGAACACGTCCGGGTGGGCCTTCTCGATCTCGTCGAGCAGCACCACCGCGTACGGGCGGCGACGCACCGCCTCGGTGAGCTGACCGGCCTCCTCGTAGCCGACGTATCCGGGCGGCGCGCCGACCAGCCGGCTGACCGTGTGCCGCTCCTGGAACTCGCTCATGTCCACCCGGACCATCCGGTCCGCCTCGCCGAACAACGCCTCGGCCAGGGCCCGCGCCAACTCGGTCTTGCCGACACCGGTCGGGCCGAGGAACAGGAAGCTGCCCATCGGTCGCTCCGGGTCGGCCAGCCCGGCCCGGGAGCGACGGACGGCCTCGGCGACCGCGGTGACCGCGTCGTCCTGACCGACCACCTTCTGGTGCAGGTGACCCTCCAGGCGCAGCAGCCGGTCGCGTTCCTCCTCGGTGAGCTGGCTGACCGGGATGCCGGTGGCCCGGGAGACCACCTCGGCGATCTCCTGCGGACCCACCTCGGGCACCTGGGAGCCGGACGAGCCGTCCTCGCCGTTGGCGCGACGGATGTCCTCCTCCAACTCGGCGATCCGGTCGCGCAGCGCGGAGGCCCGCTCGTACTGCTCGTCGGTGACGGCCTGTTCCTTGTCCCGGCGTACCTCGTCGAGTTCCTGCTCCAGCTCCCGCACGTCGGAGGCGGGGGTACGGGTCCGCAGCCGCACCCGGGCGCCGGCCTGGTCGATGAGGTCGATCGCCTTGTCCGGCAGGAACCGGTCGGTGACGTACCGGTCGGACAGCTCGGCGGCGGCGACCAACGCCTCGTCGGTGAAGCGCACCTGGTGGTGGGCCTCGTACCGGTCGCGCAGCCCGCGCAGGATGGCGATGGTGTCGTCGACGCTGGGCTCGGGCACCAGCACCGGCTGGAAGCGCCGGGCCAGGGCGGCGTCCTTCTCGATGCTCTTGCGGTACTCGTCGAGCGTCGTCGCGCCGATCACCCGCAGCTCGCCCCGGGCGAGGGCGGGTTTGAGCATGTTGGACGCGTCCATCCCGCCCTCGCTGCCGGCGCCACCGGCCCCGACCAGGGTGTGGATCTCGTCCATGAAGATGATCAGCTCGTCCCGGTGTGCCCGGATCTCGTCGATCACCTTCTTCAGCCGTTCCTCGAAGTCGCCCCGGTACCGGGTGCCGGCGACGAGGCCGGCCAGGTCGAGCTGAACGACCCGCTTGCCGAGCAGGGTCTGCGGTACGTCCCCGTCGCAGATCCGTTCGGCCAGCCCTTCGACGATGGCGGTCTTGCCGACGCCGGCCTCGCCGATCAGCACCGGGTTGTTCTTGGTACGCCGGGACAGGATCTCGACGGCCTGCTCGATCTCGTCGGCCCGACCGATCACCGGGTCGATCTGGTCGTTGCGGGCCAGGTCGGTGAGGTCCTGCCCGTACTGGTCCAGCGTGGGGGTGCCGCGGTCCGGCTTCGGCCCGTTCATCGGCCCTCGCTCGGCGTTGGCGGCCTGCAACGACTCGGGTTGGATCCGGCCGGCGGCCAGCATCCGCCCGGCCGGGGACTCCGGGTTGAGCGGCAGCGCCATCAGGATGTGCTCGGGGCCGATGTAGTTGGCGCCCATCGCCCGGGACAGCTGATGGGCGTCGAGCAGCGCCCGCTTGGCGGCGGGGGTCAACGACAGGTTGGGCGGCACCTCTCCGCGCGGCGCCCCGTCGCCCTTTCCGCCGAGCGCGTTGAGCAGGGTGTCCGGGTCGGCGCCGGCCCGGCGTACCAGGTCGCGCAGCGGTTCGCGTTGCAGCGCCGCCCAGAGCAGGTGGTCGGTGTCCAGGTCGCTGCTCTGCCGTTGCGCGGCCCGCCGGGCCGCGTCGGCCAGCATCTCCCGGGCGTCGGCCGTCATCAGTCGGGTGATGTCGACCCGGTGCGGCGGTCGGCGCCCTCCCTCACCCCGGCCGAAGTACCTGGCCAGGAATTCGTCCCACGGGTCGGAGCCGATGTCACCGGGTCCCATCATGTCTGTCCTCCGCAGTAGGGCTCGGCACGGTCGGCAGGGGCTACCCGGCGCGAGCCCCGACAAACGCCGCGGGTGGCGGAGCACCGGCATCCCGGGAGTGGCGTCGAGCCAGGGCCGGCCGGTGGTGGCAGGCTGACGGGATGGATGAGACCCCGCTGCTGATCGTGGATGGCGCCAACGTGGTGGGCTCCCGCCCGAACGGGTGGTGGCGTGACCGTGCCGGGGCCGCGGCCCGGTTGCGCGACTCGCTCGCCCCGGTGGCGACCATCGGCTTGCCGGCCCGGCTGACCGCGCCGGTGGAGGTGGTCCTGGTGGTCGAGGGGGCCGCGCGGGACGTGCCGGGCACCGAGGGCGTCCGGGTGGTCTCCGCCGCGGGCTCCGGCGATGACACGGTGGTCGAGTTGGTGGAGGGCGCGCCGCGTCGTCGCCGGCTGGTGGTCACCGCCGACCGGGAGTTGCGCGGGCGCGTGACGGCGCTGGGCGCCGAGGTGTACGGCCCGCGCTGGCTCCGCGAGAATCCGACCAGCAACTGAGAAGTTCTCGCACTGGGACTCCCACAGATCGGACTCCCGGCACTTCCGGGGGCCTTCCGGACAGGCGGGCAGGAACACCGACAGGGCGGATGTTCTTTCGAGACCGCCGATAGGCTCTAATGGAGATCTCCCCGCCCCCAGGAGGTTCCGCCGTGGCGAGCGTCGCCGAGCTGAAGGCTGCCATCGATGTCGCCCTCCAACAGATCGGAGACGGGCAGACAGCCGTGCAGGCGGCCGGCGAGAAGTTGTCCGAGGCACAGCAGACCCTGGCCGGGGCGCTGGAGGGCAGCGGGCACGAGACGGTCGAGGCGGCCCAGGCGTCGCTGACCCAGGCCAGCCAGGAGCTGGAGGAGTGTCTCGCCGCGACACTTGTCGCGGTGGAGCAGGCGCAGCTCTACGTCTCCACCCTGTAGGCCACCATGTCCATCATCGAGGATGTCGGCGGGCAGGTCCGTGCCGCCACCGAGGAGTTCCCGCTGGCCCTGCTCGGGCAGGCGCTGGAGAAGTTCGGCCTCGCGGCGGAGCGGCTGCGCTGGGTACGGCAGGAGTCGGCCAACCCGATGGGGGTGCCCGAGCTGTCGGCCGCCACCGAGCATGCCGAGAGCGCCGGCTACGCGCTGCGGGTGGCACAGGAGCAGCTGTCGGCCTATCTGACGGCGATCGGGCTCGGCGCGGACGGCGCCCCGGCGCCCCGCCCTGAGCAACGCGCTCCCCGACACGACACGCCACCGGCGTCCGGGCCCACCGCGGTCGCGCCGGAGCCCGCCGAGCAGGTGCGGATGCGCCGCTGGTGGTCGGTGCGGGTGGCCGAGCTGACCGGCGGGCGCGAGGGCACCGACGACGAGCCCGACGAGCGGGTGGGTGACTCCCAGGAGTTGCTGCGCCGAGTGGTGGGTGGTGTCCGCTCCGGCGACCGGGACCGGCTCCGCAGGGAGCTGCGCCGGGCCCCGGCCGACGTGGGGCTGGGCATGGCCGCGCTGGCGCCGCCGCTGCTGCGCGAGCTGGCCGGTGAGCTGCTCGGGCACCCGCCTCGCGCCACCGACCTCGGGCGGCTGCGCGGCGAGTTGGACGGACGCGTCCGTGACCTGCTGCCCGGGCTGCCGCCGCCGGTGCTGGAGACCCTGTTGACCCGGGTCTGCCGGATGCCGCCGCCGCGCGGCTCCGGGGAGCCACCGCACGCCGCCGACTCCGCGGTCACCGCCGGGGTGGCGGCCGGGCTGCTGCTCGCCCGCCTCGGCCGGGACCTGCCGGCCGGCGGCGCGAGAGAACCGGCGGGCGCCGGGCAACCGGGCGGCGCGGGGCAACCGGCGGGCGCGGGGCAACCGGGCGGGACCGGGCGGCCCGCGGGCGCGGTTCCCCGCGCCGGCGGTGCGGTGCAGCGGTCGGGCGCCGCCGGCGCGCAGCGCTCCGGTGGTCTGCCGCCGCGCTCGGATGCGCCGACGTCGCGCCCCGGTGGGCTGCCCCCGCGCTCGGGCAGCCCCTGGCGGGACGCGCCGACGCGTCGGAGCTCCGATGGCTGACCGGCGCGGTCAGCTGGCCAGCCGGATCCGGGACACCCTCGCCGAGGCGTTGGGCGCCACCCGTACCCGGCTGTCCGCCGCCCAGGCCGACCTGACCGCCGGGCGGGAGCGACTGGCCCGTGTCCAGCGGGCGGCGGCCGCCGTACCGGAGCGGGTGGGCGCCCAACGGGACCACCGCCTCGCCGAGATCGACGCCCGCTACTCGGCCCGGATCGCGGAGCTGGCCCGGCGGGCCGCCGACGCGGCCCGCCAGGAGGCGCCCGGCTGCGCGGGGGCCGACTGGGCAGGGTGGGCGCCGACACCCGCCCGCCGGGCCGAACCGCCCGGCGCGCTGCGGGTCGGCACGGTCCGGATCGACGACGTCGACCCGGTGCCCGCGCTGGTGCCGCTGCTCGACGCCGGGCATGTCCATCTCTCCGGGGATGACCGCGCCGGCTGCGACGCGGTGGTCTCCGCGTTGCTGCTGCGGGCCGTCGGCCGCGCCGACCCGGGGGCGGTGCGACTGATCGGGTACGACCCGGATCAGCTCGGTGGGGGCCTGGCCGGATTCTCCCCGTTGGGCACGGCGGGGCTGCTCACCTTCGTCGGCCCGGGCGGGCTGGGTCCGCTGCTGGATGACCTGGTGGAGCAGATCCGCCGGATCAACGAGACGGTCCTCGCCGGCGAGTACGCGTCGCTACGAGAACTGGCCGCGGCGACCGGCCGACGACCCGAGCCGTGGCGGGTGGCGGTGCTGCTCGGTGGTGAGGAGCTGAACCGGCACGAGCGCGGGCAACTGGACCGGGTGGTGCGGGCCGGCGCGGCCTGCGGCGTACACCTGGTGGTGCACGGTGTGCCGTTGCCGGAGGACCCGACGGTGACCCGGGTGGTGGCCGGGGTGTCCGGCGCGCGGATCGGCGGGTCCGCCGGGCTGCCGGTCCGGCTGGACCCACCACCACCGGCGACGCTGGTCACCGAGACCTGCCGGGACGTCGCCGCCCGGGTGAACGCGGGCCCGCCGCCGACCCCCTTCGCCGACCTGCTGCCCCCGCCCGAACTGATGTGGCGGGAGGACTCCGCCGACGGCCTGACCGCGCCGATCGGCGAGGGCCCGCACGGCCGGCCGGTGCGATTGACGCTGGGTGACTATCCGCCGCACGCGTTGATCGGCGGGCCGTCCGGCACCGGCAAGACCAACTTGATCTTCGCGTGGATCGGCGCCCTCGCCGCCCGCTACCCCCCCGCCGAGCTGGAGTTCTACCTGCTGGATTTCAAGGAGGGGGTCTCCTTCGCGCGGTTCGCCCAGGGCCGGCGTGACCCGAGCTGGCTGCCGCACATGCGCCTGGTCGGCATCAACGTCAACACCGACCGGGAGTTCGGGCTGGCGCTGCTGCGCTTCCTCGCCGAGGAGCTGCGCCGACGCGCCGACGCGGCCAAGAAGCACGAGGTGACCAAGCTGGCCGAGCTGCGGGCGGTCGACCCGACCGGGCACTGGCCACGGATCGTCGCGGTGGTGGACGAATTCCAGATGTTGCTGGCCGGCCGGGACGTGGTCGCCCGGGAGGCGGCCGACCTGCTGGAGGACCTGGCCCGGCGCGGCCGGTCCCAGGGCATCCACCTGGTCCTGGCCTCGCAGGACGTGCGCGGCATCGAGGCGCTCTGGGGCCGCCCCGCGCTGGTCGCCCAGTTCACCCTGCGCATCGCGTTGCCCAAGGCGCTGCGCATCCTCGCCGAGCGCAACGACGCGGCGCAGTCGCTGCCGCGCTGGCACGCGGTGGTCAACGCCGAGTCGGGCATGGTGGAGGGCAACGAGGTGGCCCGCATCCCGTCGGCCAGCGACTGGGAGACCTGGAGCGGGTTGCAGCACCGGCTGTGGCGGATGCGGGCACCCGACGCGGCGCCCGCCCGGCTCTTCGACGGCGACGCGATCCCCCGGCTGGCGGAAGCCCCGGACTTCCGGGCGCTCACCGCTGCCCCGGACGGGACCGCGCCCCGCAACCCGGTCGCGCTGCTCGGCGAGATCATCGACGTGCAGTCCCGCTCGGCGGCGCTGCGGCTGCCGCGCGCCCCGGGCCGCAACCTCGCGGTGCTCGGCACCCGCGTCGACGAGGCGTGCGCGGTGCTGGACGCGGCGGCCCGGTCGCTGGCCCGTCAACACCCGCCGGGCACCGCCCGGTTCTCCATCGCCTGCCTCGACGCGGACGCCGACCCGATCGCCCGCGCCCTCTACGACGACCTGGCCGACGACGCCGCCTGGTACGACGAGGAGACCGTCGGCGAGCTGATGGCCGAGACCGCCGACGGGCTGAGCGGCCCGGGGAGCCCGCACTACCTGCTGCTGTTCGCGGTCGACGCGGCAGCGGGCGCGTTGGCCGCCCGGGCGGGCCGGCGTACCGGCCTGGAGCAGCTGCGCCGGATCATGCACGACGGGCCGGAACGACGCACGCACGTGCTGGCCTGGTGGCGGGGCGTCGCCCGGATGCGCGCCGACCTTGGTGGGCCGGCCGCCCGCACGGACCAGATCGGCGCCTGGGTGGCACTGGACGCGCACGGTGGCGAGCTGGGCTCCTCGCTCTACCCGGGCACCGGCGGCCCGGACTGGTATCCCCGCCCCTGGCGGGGGCTCTTCTTCGACCGGGCGGTGCACCGCACCGGACAGGTGATCATCCCGTATGGACCGACACGATGAACGAACCGGTGACCAGCGAGTCGTACGTGGCGCAGCTGCGGCGGCTGGCCGAGCTGACCGCGCGGGTGCGTGAGCAGCGCGCCGAGGCGCGCACCTGGCACGAGCGGCAGTGCGCCGCCGCCGAGCGGGCCGTCGCCGACGCGGCCGAGCAGCTGCAGAGCGCCGAGGAGGAGCTCGTCGCCGCCCGTGAGCAGCAGGAACGGGTCGACGCCGAGGTGGCGCACCTGTGGCAGCAGGTCCGCTCCCGCCTCGGTGCCCGCCGCCTCGGTGGCCCACCCGCCCCGGCGAACGGCATCGGGGCCACCGACCCGGTGCCGCTGCTCGCCAAGGCCCGTGACCTGCTCGACCGGGCCGGGCAGCCGGGCGAGCTGCCGGGCTCGGTCAACCCGCTGCTGGCGCTCTGCGGGGTGGCCGGCAGTGTGCTGGCGTACGCGCTGGGCGCCGGCGCCCGCGCGCTCGGCGTCGGGTACGGCGGCGACCTGGCGGTCGGACTGCCGGTGCTGGCGCTGGTGGTGACGCTGCTCGGGCCCCTGGTCGGCCTGGTGCCGGCGCGAGTGCTGGCCGATCGCCGGCACGCGGTGCTCGGCCCCCGACCGATCACCGTGGTCCTCGGCGCGGGGGTGGTCGCCACCGGGCTGCTGCTGGCGCTCGGCCGCTGATCCCGCGCCGGGCCCTCCCGCCGGGCGCGGCCGGGGCGGGCGCGGCCGGGGCGGGCGCGGCCGGGGCGGGCGCGGCCGGGGCGGGCGCGGCCGGGGCGGGCGCGGCCCTCGCCGGTCTGGCCTGCCGCGGCGATGGCCGCGACGCGCCGGAACGGGAGCGTGCGCTGGCGGCGTGATCGACTCGGCTTCCTGGAAACCGCGCTATCCCCGCCGTTCGGACACCGCGACGTCCGGAAACCGAGTCGATCATCGCCGACGGGCCGGTCCGGCGGCGACCGGTCGATCAGCCACCGGCCTCAGGCCGGGACGAGCACCGCCTCGCGCAGCAGCCGGCGGGTCAGGGTGACCCGATCGGCGTCGTCGGGCAGGCCGGGCAGGTCACCGACCCGGGTGACCCCGCCGGTGAGCAGGGCACGGGCGGCCGGCTCGCAGCTCGCCGGCAGGGTGATGGTGCGGTCGAAGAGCCGCACCGCCACCGTGTCCGGGTCGTGCGGCACCAACTGCCAGCGCAGGCCGGGCCGCAGGGTGACCCGGGAGTCGGCGTCCAGGGTGGCCAACGCGTCGGCCTGGGCGAGCGGTCGGATCGGCGCCGGGCGGGCCGCCGACCAGGCCCGCTGCCGCAGCCGTGCGGCGACCGCGCCCGGGTCGGCGCGCAGCAGCCAGTCCCGCAACGCCTCCACGGTCTCGGTCAGCTCCGGCTCGATGGCGTCCGGGTCGGCCACGTCGGTGCCGAACGGCAGGCTGGCTCGCAGCCGCTGGTCCTCGGCGGCCAGCGCCAACAACTCCTCCACCAGGGCATAGCGGGTGAGCGCGCGGATGCCCACGGTCAGGTGCAGCGAGCTGGCGTCCTGCGCCTGCGCGCTGTGCAGCCAGCCCCGGGGCAGGTAGAGGGCGTCACCGGGGGCGAGCACCACGTCCAGCGCGGCTGAGCCCTGGGCGGTGGCGCCGACCTCGTCGGCGCGGCCACCCCACGGCTGCTTCTCCAGCGGGTCGGGCAGCACCGGCGGGTGGATCCGCCAGTGCTTGCGGCCGTCGACCTGGAGCACGAACACGTCGTGGGTGTCGTAGTGGGTGGCGAAGCCCTGACTGCCGGCCGGGGTCAGGTAGGCGTTGATCTGCAACGGCTGGTTGAGCGCGAGGCCCAGGTCGCGGGCGAAGTCGATGAGCGGTGGCCAGATCCGGTGCAGACCCTGCAACACCAGGGTGGCCCCGGACGCGTACTGCTCCAGGACCCGCTCGTCGAGCACCTGGTCGCCGATCTCGGCGCCCGCGCCACCGCCGCCGGTCCAGCGGGCCGCCGCGACCAACTGGCCGTCCTTGGCGACGCGCAGGAACGGGGTACGCAGACCGCGCCGACTCAGCAGCTCGTCGGCGTCGGCGGGGCTGAGCAGGTCGGTGAAGCCGGCCGGGTCGGGCAGTTCGGCGGCGCGGGACAGCAGCGGGGTGTGCCCCCAGTGCGCGGCGGCGAACTTGGCCGGCTCGACCGAGACACAACGGGCCAGCGCCGCGGTGGCCTCCGCGGACGGAACCGCCGGGCGGTGGTGACCGCCCGGCGGGTCGAGGTACGTCATGGCGTGCCGCTACCGAGCGCTGCCGTCAGCGCCACCGTCCTGCTGGCCCGCGGTGGCACCACCGTCGGCGGGACCTTCCGCGCTGCCGTCAGCGCCACCGTCGTGCTGACCCGGAGTGGCACCACCGTCGGCGGGACCTTCCGCGCCGCCGTCAGCGCCACCGTCCTGCTGACCCGGAGTGGCACCACCGTCGGCGGGACCTTCCGCGCCGCCATCGGCGCCACCGTCCTGCTGACCGGGGGTCGCGCCGCCGTCGGCCGGGCCCTCTGCGCCGCCGCCGCCGGTGGTCTGCATGTCGTCATCGTTGAGTGCCATCGGTACTCCCTCGGGTGTGCCGCCCCGCCGTACGCCGGGGTCCGTCGTGCTGCGGGTGGTACCCCACGCGCGATCTTCTCTAACCCTCACCGTAGACGCCGAACCGGGGCGACACGGGCAGTTCGCGAGCGGCGGCGGAGAGTGCCAGGATGGGGTGGTGATCCTGGTGGGCACGTCCGGCTGGCAGTACCGGGACTGGCGCGGCCGCTTCTACCCGCAGCGGCTGCCGCAGCGGCTCTGGCTGGAGCACTTCGCGGCCGGGTTCGCCACGGTCGAGGTCAACAACGCGTTCTACCGGCTGCCCGAGCGGGACACCTTCGCCGCCTGGCGGGCGCGGACCCCGGCGGACTTCTGCGTGGCGGTGAAGATGAGCCGCTACCTCACCCACATCAAACGGCTGCGTGACCCGGCGGAGCCGGTGGCCCGGTTCCTCGGCCGCGCCACCGCGCTCGGTGACCGGCTCGGCCCCGTGCTGCTGCAACTGCCACCGAACCTGCGGGCGGATGTCGAGGCGCTGGACGCGACGCTGCGACTGTTCCCGGCGCAGGTGCGGGTCGCGGTCGAGCCCCGGCACCCGTCCTGGTGGACCGACGCCACCCGGGCGGTGCTGGAACGGCGTCGGGCCGCGCTGGTCTGGGCGGACCGGCTGGGACGCCCGGTCGCCCCCCGCTGGCGCACCACCGACTTCGGCTACCTCCGGTTGCACGAGGGGCGGGCGCGGCCGTGGCCCCGTTACGGTCGGGCCGCGCTGCGATCCTGGGTGGATCGGCTGACCGACGCCTTCGGCGAGGACGAGCCGGCGTACGTCTATTTCAACAACGACCCCGGCGGCGCCGCGATCGTGGACGCCGTCGCGTTCGCCGCGCTGGCCCGGCGGGCCGGGCATCCGGTGTCCCGGGTGCCGACCGCCGCCGAGGCGGCCGCTGACGACGAATGAGCCCGCCCGACGGCAGTCGGGCGGGCTCGCGGTGTCGGCTCAGGCCGTCACGGCATCATCGCGGCGAGGTCCTTGGGCATGGTGTCCTTCACGTCCTGCCACTCACCCTGGGTGACGTGGCGGCGCAGGGTGTCCAGCACCACCTGCGTCACCCGCTCCGGGCCACCCTCCGCGTCGTACGGGAAGCCCTGCCGGACTTCGTACAGGAAGTCGTCGCGGTTGAGCTTGATCGGCACGTCGGACGGCACCCAGCCGTCGAAGTAGATCCCCCGGACCAGCACCGGCAACTGCTGGGCGAACTCCACGCTCTCGTCCACCGGTAGCCGGTCGCGCAGCAGGTGCAGCACCGTGCGCAGGGCCGCGTACGACTGGTTGCGCCGATCCTTCGGCCAGCCGTAGGCGTTCTCGATGTCCTTGAGAATGAGGTTCGTCTTGTCCAGCGAGGACTCGAACGCTGAGATCATCGTGTCAGCCATCGGTCGACCCCCGTTCCGTGCTGTCCCACCGTCGGTAGTCGGCGCGGCGCGGCGGCCCCACCGGGCCACGGCGGGCCCGCACCGGGCTGCCCTGCGGGGCGCGCCGGGCATTGTCGGCCGCGCCGACCACATGCAGAACGGCACCCCGCCGTCGATCCGTCACCACTCGAACCGTCATCCCCGTCACCTCCGTGTCGTCTCCGGCGTCGGCCGTCCACGGGCGGCCGTACCCACCGCGTCCACCCTCCCCGCGGGGCGGGTGAGGCGGCCCCACCCGGATCGGGTGAGATCAGTCGACGTTGAGCAGACCCGCGAGGGTTTTCGCGTTGGTCTGCGCGTAGTCGCGGTAGCAGTTGTTCATGAGCACGTGGGTCTGACCGGCCTCGTCGGCCAGTTCGCGCAGCTTCGGCGCCCAGTCGGCCAACTCCCGCTTGGAGTAGTGGTAGCCGAACTTCTCGTGGATGTCCTTGCTGGTCCACTTGTCGCTGTGCCCGTGGAAACGCATGACCGCGAGGTCCGCGGTGGCGGCCAGCACCGGGGGCAGCGACGAGCGGTGACCCTGCGGCATGTCCACGCAGACGTACGGCAGTTTGTGCTCGCGCAGGAAGGCCAGGGTCTCGTCGGCGTTGTCGCCGTCGAACCAGGAGGCGTGCCGGAACTCGTAGACCGGGCGCAGCGGCGCGCAGCGCTTCGCCACCTCCAGCAGGTACTGCTTGTTGGCCCGCTTGATGGTGAACCAGGGCGGGAACTGGAACAGCAGCGCGCCGAGCTTGCCGGCCTCGACCAGCGGGTCCAGCGCGGACAGGAAGCGCGTCCACACCTCCTCGTACGACTGCGCGGGCAGGTCGTCGGGGTAGACGTTCTTCTTGTCGGTCTCCGGGCGCAGGTCCTTGTAGAGCGCGCTCACCCGGGTGGGGTGCCCGGTGAGCAGGCTGAACGCCTTGATGTTGAAGGTGAAGCCGGCCGGGGTGCGTTCGGCCCACAGCCGCGCGGTCGCCTCGGCGGGCGGCGAGTAGTAGGTGGCGTCCACTTCGACCAGCGGGAACTGCCGGGCGTAGTAGGCCAGCCGCTTCTCCGGGGTGTCGGCGGTCTGCGGGTACCACCCGGAGTCCAGCAGCGTGCGGTCGGTCCAGGACGCGGTGCCCACCAGGATGTCACCCATGAGTGAAGTCCATCGCGTCGCGGACCGACCGGCAACCGCTGGGGTGGCTCAGGCCGCCCGCCGCTCGCGGGTCTGCTTGCACGTCACGCACGTGGTGGCGGACGGGAAGATCTCCAGCCGTTCCACCGGGATCGCCGCCGAGCAGCCCTCGCACCAGCCGTAGGTGCCCTCTTCGAGCCGGCCGAGGGCGTGCTCGTACTGGGCGCGGCGGTCGAGGATGGTGCGCAACAGGGACTGGGCGGTGTCCCGCTCGGCGGTCTTGGTGCCGCTGTCGGCCTGGTCGTCGCCGGCGGTGTCGCCGACCTCCACCAGCCGCAGCACCTGGCTCTGAAGCACCGCCTGGTCGTACTCCGCGGTCAGCTCGTCGTAACGCGCCTGGAGCGACTGTCGGATCTGTTCGATCTCCGTCTGGGACCGGGTCGTACCGACCGTGTCGTGGACGAGCATCGCTGCCTGCCTTTCTGGGCCTGTGGCTCAAGGTGAACCGGGCGCCGGCGGCGCGGGGCCCCGGTCACGGTCGCGTTCGGTGCGCGGGCGGTGACCCGCGCTCTGTGAGCCGGGCGAGTACCCGCCCGATCAGCCGCGCAAACCGACAAATTCTCGGTTGTTGTCAGGCGTACCCGCCGGGCTCCACGAGCGCTGGTCGGCGGGGGTCGTCCGCGCGTACCACCACGTCGGCGAAGCTGGCCGGGGCGACCTCGTCGGCGTACCGGTCGAAGGCGGGCAGCGCCCACGCCTGGGCGGGTTCGGTACGCCGGCGCAGCGCCGCCGGGGACAGCTCCAGGTGGACGGTCACGTCGAAGGGCAGCGCACCGCCGAGCAGCAGCGAGCCGCTGACCAGGACGACACCGCCGGGTGCCAGGTCGACGTAGCGGGCGCGGCTGGCCCGGTCGGCGTCGGCGTCCCAGAGCGACGGGAGGAGCCGGCCGGTACCGCCCGGACCGGCCGGGTCGAGCACCTCCCGGCGCAGCCCGGCCTCGTCGACCCATGCCTCGTAGAAGGAGTCGGGGTTGGCGCGGCCCAACTCGAAGCGCAGCGACGCGGGGCGGAGGAAGTCGGTGGCGCGGACGTGCAGCACCGGGCGGCCCTGGGCGCGCAGCGGGTCGACCAGCGCCGCGGCCAGTTCGTCGGCGCCGGCGGCGGGCGCGCCGTCCACGGCCACCCGCAGTCGCGCGGGCCCGGCGGCGGAGGTCGCGGCGCGGGCCGCCGCGTCGGCCAGCCGGCCGGTCAGCTCGGTGACGAGCAGGTCGGGCGAGATGGGGCGGATGCGCACCAAGCCATCCTGCCCCGCGCCGGGTGCGCCGGTGCCGCCGGTCAGCCGGTGCGGTCGATGGTGACCCGGGCGTCGTCGGCCAGCCGGTAGCCCACGCCGTAGACGGTGGTGACCAGCGGGACGTCCACGCCGACCTTGCCGCGCAGCCGACGCACGTGCACGTCGACGGTGCGCACGCCGGCGTGCTCGTAGCCCCAGACGGCGTTGAGCAGTTGCAGCCGGGTGAACACCCGGCGCGGGTGGGCGACCAGGTGCAGCAACAGGTCGAACTCCAGCCGGGTCAGCGGCAGCGGCTCCTCGTCGCGCAGCACCGAACGCGACGAGGCGAGGATGTGCAGGGCGGGAATGGTCGGGCTGACCGGGCGGGCCGGCGACCGGTTGGTGGCCGCCTGGTCGGGACGGCGTTCGGCCGGTACCGAGCCGATGATCACCCCTTCGCCCCGCTCCAGCATCTCGCGAGCGGCCTCCAGCAGCCGACGCGCCGCCGGGGTCAGCGACTCCTCACAGGCCAGCGGGATGGACAGCGTCACGGTGAGCACGGGCGCGGCGGTGTTCGCCGGACGACGCTGGCCGCCGGGGGGTCGACCGGGCACTGCGGGTTGGGACGTATGCCATCCGGCGCGCGACGAGGCGGGGCTGACCGACATGGTCCTCCTTGGGCTGGTCCGGGTATCTCCCCACGGCCCGGGACGCCGCTTCATCGATGCTTCCCGGCGCCTGGGCGAGGGTCAAGAGGCGGCTGCGTTGCATGAATGTGACAATTGACGAACACATCGGAGCCAGATGCTCGCTCTGCGTACGAGGCCTGATGATTACAGCAGAGTCGTCGAGTTGCCCCGATACGGGGGTCCCCGACCGGTTCACCAGGCCGGTCACCTCGCCGCCGGACCAGGGCTCAGCTGCTGTGATCCACGCTGACCGGGGCCTCGTCGGCCAGCCGGTACCCGACCCCGTAGACGGTGGTCACCACCTCCGAGCCGGCCAGCTTGGTGCGCAGCCGGCGGACGTGCACGTCCACCGTCCGGGCCACCGCGTGCTCGTAGCCCCAGACGCTGGAGAGCAGTTGCAGGCGGGTGAAGACCCGGCGGGGCCGCTCGGCCAGGAACAGCAGCAGCTCGTACTCGATGCGGGTCAGCGGAATGACCCGGTCGCCCTGGCGGACCATCCGCGAGCCGGCCAGGATGCGGACGCGGTCGGCCTCGGCGGACGGTTCGGCGGTGGCGGGGCTCGGGGCCGGTCGCGGCCCCGACGTGGCGTCCTCCACGGCGCGCAGTTGACCCTCGCCCGATTCGGCCAGCTCGCCGAGCAACCGCACCAGCCGAGCCAGCCGGGGGCTCAGCGGCCCGGGGACGAGGTCGAGGGTGATGGTCAGGGTCGGGCTGGTGCGCGGGCGGGCCGGGCGCACCCCCGGGTGGCGGCGGGTGGGGATGGCGACGACGGACATGGTGCCTCCTGAGTGGCGGTGCGGCCGCCACGCCGGGTGTGGCGTGGCGGTCAGTGGCGCGCCCACCCGGCGTTGACCGGGGACGCATGGGGAGAGGGGTGCAGTGGGGTCGGGCCGAGGGCCGGCAGGCCGGCGATCCGCCAGGCCGCGAACCCACCGACCACATCGGTGGCCCGGTGCAGGCCGACGTCCTGCAACGCGGCGGCTGCCAGCGACGAGGTGTAGCCCTCCTGGCAGAGGATCACCACCGGCACGTCGTAGTCGACGGCCTGCGGCAGCCGGGCCGGGCAGCGTGGGTCGAAGCGCCACTCCAGCACGTTGCGCTCGACGATGAGCGAACCCGGCACCACGCCGTGCGCGGCCCGCTGCGCGGCCGGGCGGATGTCGACCAGCAGCGCTCCGGCCCGGTACGCCAGGTGCGCCCGCTCCGGGTCCAGCCGGTGCAGCCGGGCCCGGGCGTCGGCCAGGATCTCGTCGATGCCGCGGGAGCCCGGCGGCGGCACGGGGGCGGGACAGTGCTCGGCGGTTATCTGCATTCTCGGTTCCTTCCGGTGACAGGGGGACTCGGTGCGCGGCTACCAGGACCGGCCCGCCTCGGCGACCTCGGCGACCCGCAGCCGCCCGTCCAGGAGGTCGTAGCGGGTCATCCGCAGCAGCGCCGGTCGGTAGACGTGCACGCTGACCGCCGGCACCGAGCCCCGGTTGGTGACCTGGTGCACGTGCCGGGGGCCGAAGCGACGGCCGGCGCCGGCCGGCAGTAGTCGGGGGCGGAGCCGGCCGGCGCTGACCGTCTCCTCGGTGAGCACGCCGCCGACCACCCGGAACGCTCCGGAGGAGCCGCCGTGATCGTGCAGGTCGGTGCCCTGCCCGGGCAGCCAGCTCAGCGCCCACACCTCGTGCTCGTCGCTGACGGCGAGGCGGGCGTACCAGCGTTCGGCGGGGTCGAAGCGCAGCGCGACCGGCCAGCCGGCCGGGTCGGCCCACCCGGCGGCAACGGTGAGCAGGTCGGGCTGCGGACGGTGGTGCGTCATGGCGGTTCCTCGCGGGTCGTTCGGCGGGGTGCCCTCGTACTCTAGACGGCAAAGCCTATAGGTTTAGTAGGTAATTCCGTCTGTTGGGACACGGAGTCGGCCGTCCAAGAGCCGATCAGCGCAGCACTGGCGGGTCCGCCCGATAGCCCGGCAACGACGGCCAGCGCACTGTCAACACCACCGACGCGCACTCGGCGAACCAGGAGTGGTCCACCCCACGAGCCCACACCACGTAGTCGCCCGGCGCGGCCAGCCGTACCGTCCGGTCCGGCAACTCCACCCGGAAACACCCCTCGACGAGTACGAGCAGAGTGGTCCGCACCTCGCCGGTCGCCCACCGCGACCGGGCCTGACCGGGCGGGTGCACACCCCACTTCACCTCGACGTCGGTGCTGTGCCGGATCTCCCCCGGCGGCGCGAAGTGCCCGAGCAGCCAACCGGCGTTGGTGGCGCCGTCGACGCCCGCGTTACCCACGTACACCGTCTCACCCATCGGACCCCTCACCCAGCGCGCCGGCCGAGCAAACTATCAGCACCGGTGTGGCTAACCTGGACCGGTGACCGAGAACCTCGACGCCGAGACGCTGGCGTTCGCGCACCGGATGTTCGACCTGGCCCGAGCCGGCGCCACCGACGAGCTGGCAGCGCAGATCGACGCCGGCCTGCCGGTCAACCTCACCAACGACAAGGGCGACACGCTGCTCATCCTGGCCGCGTACCACGCCCACCCGGACACGGTGGCCGCCCTGCTCAGCCGCGGCGCCGACCACACCCGGGCCAACGACCGGGGGCAGACCGCGTTGGCCGCGGCGGTCTTCCGCAGCAGCACCGAAGCAGTCCGCGCGCTCCTCGCCGCCGGCGCGGATCCGGCGCACGGCAACCCGTCGGCCATCGAGACCGCCCGCTTCTTCGACCTGGCGGAGATGACCGAGCTGCTGCGCGTCGGCTGACACCGGCACGGCCGGCCGGTATACAGGGTCGGTGGAAGATCCTCTGCCCGAGCAGATGCGGGCCGCCAGCACCGCGCTGCTGACCGCGCTCGACCCCGCCGCCCGCGAGAGCGCCGTGCACTCGTTCGACGACGAGGCGGCCCGACGCTGGCTGGAATACCGGCCCCGGCCCCGACCGGGCGTCTGCCTCGCCGAGCTCGACGTCACCGCCCGCAAGGCCGCCCACCGGCTGCTGGCCACCGCGCTCAGCCCTTCGGCGTACGCGCAGGCGATGGCGATCATCTCGCTGGAGGAGGTGCTGGACCGGGCCGAGGGCTGGCAACGCGGGCGGCACAGCGCCGACTACTGGGTGGCCGTGTTCGGCGACCCGGCGCGCGACGACCGCTGGGCGTGGCGACTCGAAGGGCACCACCTGTCGGTGAACATGACCGTGGTGGACGGACAGGTCTCCCCCGCCCCGATCTTCTTCGGCGCCAACCCGGCCGCGGTCCGCTACGCCGGCCGGCCGGTCTCCCGCCCCCTCGGCGTCGAGGAGGACTTGGCCCGCGCCCTGCTCGACGCGCTGGGCCCGGCCGAGCGGGCCGCCGCGGTCATCGCCGACGAGGCGCCGACGGACATCATCAGCGCCACCCGCGGGCGGGTCGACGCACCGCTGGAGCCGCTCGGCGTACCCGCGGAGCGGTTGGGACCGACCGGCCGCGCGCTGCTCGACCAGGTGGTCGCCCTCTACCTGGACCGACTGCCGCCCGAGCTGGCCATCCGGGAGGCGGCTCGACTGGATGCCGGCCCGCTGCACTTCGCCTGGGCCGGCCCGACCCACCCCGGGCGGCGGCACTACTACCGGGTGCAGGGCGACGACCTGCTGATCGAGTACGACAACACCACCGCCGACGGCAACCACGCGCACACCGTGCTGCGCCGCCCCGCCAGCGACTTCGGCGCCGACGTCCTAGCAACCCACCACCAAACCCACCCCCACTAACCCCGCCCCTCGCCCTCGCCCTCGCCCGTCGCCCGTCGCCCGTCGCCCGTCGCCCGTCGCCCGTCGCCCGTCGCCCGTCGATCTTGCAGTTTCGGCGGTCGGATTGCCCTGATAGGCGGCTTTCGCGGGTGCCGAAAGTGCAAGATCGGCGGGTGTGGGTCTCCGGCAGGGGCGGGCGGGGGTGGCTGTCAGGGGCGGGTGGCCTCGATGAGGAAGCGTTGGGCGTGGGCGACGAAGGGGCCCTCTTTTGCGATGCGGTGGTGGAGGTCGCGCAGCGGTGCGCGGTAACGGTTGACCGTGAAGCCGGGCACCGTCCAGACCACCTTGCGCAGGAACCAGACCACCGCGCCGATGTCGGAAAAAGTCGCCCGCAGGGTGGCCCGACGCAGGTCGACCACCCGCAGGCCAGCCGCCTCGGCGGCGGCGACCGCGTGTTCGGGGTGCCGCTGGGTCGGCGGCGGCAACGGCCCGAGGATCGCCTCACTCAACTCCCGCATGGTGCCCGCGCCGATCTGCTGCGACAGGAACGTCCCGCCCGGCCGCAGCACCCGCGCCGTCTGAACCCAGTCGGTACGCACCGGATGTCGACTGACCACCAGGTCGAACGAGGCGTCGCGAAACGGCAGCGGCCCGTCCGGCGCGACCGCCACCACCGACGCGCCGACCCGACGCAGGGTCCGCCGGGCGACCTCCACATTCGGCGGCCACGCCTCGATCGCCGTCAGCAGCTTCGGAGGACGCGGCACCTCGGCGAGCACCTCCCCGCCGCCGGTGTCCACGTCCAGAGCCGCGTCGGCATGCGCCATCCGGTCGGCGACGAGCCGGGCGTACCCCCAGGGTGGACGCTCCTCGGTGGCCCGGCCAGCCAGCCAGCCGAAGCCCCAACCATCGACGGGCGCGGCGGCAGCCTCCGCGATCAAGTCCTCGGCGTCACGCTCGGCGGTCATGGCGGTCAGCCTCGCCGCCGGTCACCTCGACCGGCAACCCATTTGCCGCCGCCCGGCCGGCAACGCGTTTGCCGTCCCCCGGCCGGGCGTCCGCAGTGGATCTCAGCCCAGGCCGAGCCCGTGCTCTTCGAGGGCGGCCTGGAGGATTCCGAGCGCTTTGGGGCCCATGCCGTGCAGCTTGGCCAGGTCCACCCGGGGGACGCCCGCGAGCTGGCGCAGCGCGGTGTAGCCGGCGCCGTGCAGGGCCCGGGTGGCGGGCGCACCGATCTTCGGGAGGGTGTCCAGCGGGGAGGTCATCCGCGGATGGTAGACCGACCAGCCGACCGAATGCCGGCCTCACGGGCGGGGCCCGCCGGCCGGCGGGGCGCCCGGCTCGCGGGTCGAGCAGCTCGGGGGCCAGGTCTGGCAGCTCAAGCCGGCCGGCCCGGCAGATCGGGGCCCGGCCCGGCAGATCGAGGCCAGTCCGGCAGATCGGGGCCAGTCCGGCAGCTCGGGCCCCGGTCCGGCAGCTCGGGGCCCGAGCTCGCAGGTCGGGGCCGGTCCGGCAGGTCGGGTCAGGGGCGGCAGGTCGGGTCAGGGGCGGGCGATCTCGCCGGTGGAGCCGGCCAACGCGTCCAGGCCGCCGGCCTCGGCCCGGCCGCTGTCGAACTGGCGCATCAGCCGGGCGCCCAGGTGCACTCCGACCCCGCCGACGGCCAGCGCGACCAGCTCGGTGACCAGGATCGCGACCGACGCGCCGCGCTGCGGCGAGTGTGACCGGACCAGACAGGTGAGCAGGAACATGGCGGCCATCACCGCGTTCACCAGGTTGAAGGCGACGGCGGTGCGGCGGGTACGGTCGACCGGCACGTCCCACAGGTCGACCATGCCGGCCACGGCGGTCAGCGCGGCGGCGACGAGGGCGGCGACGCCCGTCCAGTAGCCGACCTCGCCGAGGAACGCGGGCCCGCCGACCACGTCGGTGAGGTCGAAGACGGTGGCGCTCACGAAGAGCCCGAGCGGGAACGTCACCAGCATCGGTTGGATCGGGTGCCCCTGCACCCGCAGCCGGCTCTGCATCGGTCCTCCCCCGGGTCGGCGCAGCTCACCTGACCAGAGTGCTACCCGGGGCCGGTCGAGGCGAAACGATGCCGCCCGACTCGCCGGCAGCAGGGAGAACGGGCACCGCCGCCCGCCGACACCGGACGCCGCCCGCCGACACCGGACGGCGGACGGCCGGCCGGACGGCCGGACCGACGGGTGATCGACTCGGGTTTCAGGAAATCGGGGCATTCGCCGGCCCGTGACACCCCGAGTTCCAGGAACCCGAGTTGATCACGCCAGCCGGCGCGGCCCACGCGGCCGAGACGGCCGCCCGGGCCCAGGAGGCCAAACGGGGCCCAGGCGGCCAACCGGGCCCACCGGCCCACCGGGCCCACAGGGCCCACAGGGAACAGGGCCCACAGGGCCCACAGGGCCCACAGGGCCCACAGGGCCCACAGGGCCCACAGGGCCCACAGGGCCCACAGGGCCCACAGGGCCCACAGGGCCCACAGGGCCCACAGGGCCAACCCGGCCAACCCGGCCAACCCGGCCGAGGGTCAGGTGTCGCGTTGGCGGGAGACTGTCCGGACCAGTCGCTCGGCCACCTCGCGCAGCGGGATGTCCAGTGACGAGGCGGCGGTACGGAGCACGTCGAGGGCCTCGGCCGGCGGGCACCCGCGCTGCGTCATGATCACGCCGACGGCCTGGCCCACCACGCCGTCGTGCAGGAGCGAGGCGTCCCGTTCACCGGCGAGGGTGAGCTGTCGGCTGCGGTCGCGGACGGCGGCGAGCAGCAGGCCGGCGTGTTCGGCGAGCAGCATCGCGGTCAACTGGTGTTGCGGGGTCAACAGGTCCGGCGCGGCGGCGTACAGGTTGATCGCGCCGATCACCTGGTCGTCGATGTCGACCGGCGCGGAGATGACCCCGCGTACGCCGAGGTCGCGGGCGCGCGCCGTCCAGGCCGGCCAGCGGGGCTCAGCGGCCAGGTCGGCGGCGAGGATCATCTCGCGGCGGTGGATCGCGCTCATCGCCGGCGAGTCCGGCCCGTGCCGCAGGTCGTCCAGCCCGGCCAGCGCCTCGTCGGAGGCGGCCACCCCGGCCGGCTCGCCGGCTCGCAGGGCGGTGAACCCGCACCAGCGCACCCCGGCGACCGCGTCCCGGGTGACCCGGACCAGCGCGAGCAGCGCATCATCAAAGTCGGTCAGGGCGATCAGCCCGGCGGTCAGCTCCCGTAACAGCGCGGCTGCTTCCAGGACGCCGAGGGTCTGCACCACCGGTTCCCGCGTGTCGAGGTTCACCGGTTCGCTGCCTCCGTGCCCTCTCGCGCCTGCCCGGCAAGCATCGTCACCTGTGTCATCGTCTGCTCTCTCCCCGACTCGACCGACCAGCCCTACTACCCTGGGAAACCTGGGTCGAAACGGCGTAAATCGGGGCCCCTGCCGCACCCGGAGGCGCGACCGGGGCCCCGACGGTCGGTACGTCAGCGCGAGGCGCCGCTGAGCCGCCGCCCGATCGACGCGATGAGCCGGTCGAGCTCGGACCCGAACGGGTTGTCGTGCACCAGGTACGTCCAAGTGGCGGTGGGCCGGACCAGGGTGCCGTCGTCGGGCTGCCAGTCCTCATCGAATTCGGTCTCGGTGAAGGTGGCGATGGTGCGGGCCTCGATCTCCGGGATCAGGTCGTTGAACGCCGGCACCGCGGCCCGGTGGAACTCGTCCAGCGGGTCGAGCCGGCCCAGCGCGCGCAGGTGCACGCCCTCGCGGACCTCCGACAGCTCGGCCAGGTGCTCGGCCCAGAGCCGGTCCAGGTGGTAGAGCGCGATCGACCGGGCGGCCCGGGCGAGCAGGTCCTCGTCCATCTCGCTGGCCTTCTCGGGTGCCTTCTCGAGCAGCATCACCGCGGCCACGTCGCTGGTGAGCAGCCGCTCCCGGCGTGCGGCGAGGGCCTTGCGCTGCTGCTCGATCACCACGCTGTAGCGCCAGGTGTTGCGGTGGATCTCGTGGTTGACGCCTTCGGCGACCCGCTGGGCGTGCTCCACCGCGTAGTCGACCTGCTCGTCGGTCACCAGGCCGTCGGCGTTCATCCGCGGCGAGG
Source organism: Micromonospora sp. BQ32 (assembly GCF_059358895.1). Lineage (NCBI taxonomy): Bacteria > Bacillati > Actinomycetota > Actinomycetes > Micromonosporales > Micromonosporaceae > Micromonospora > Micromonospora sp. BQ32. The sequence continues at coordinate 126,674 of NZ_JCADBI010000014.1, forward strand.
CCGGGACCGAGTCGGCGGCGTGCCGGACGACGAGGTCGTCCTCCAGGCTGACGAAGAAGACCGAGCCACCCGGGTCGCCCTGCCGGCCGGCCCGACCGCGCAGCTGGTCGTCCACCCGGCGGCTGTCGTGCCGGCCGCTGCCGATCACGTAGAGCCCGCCCAGCTCGGCGACCCGCTCCTGGTCGGTCTGGTCGCTGCCGCCGAGCCGGATGTCGACGCCCCGGCCGGCCATCTGGGTGGAGACGGTCACCGCGCCGTACGCGCCGGCCTCGGCGATGATCGCCGCCTCCTCGTCGTCGTTCTTGGCGTTCAGCACGACGCAGGGCACTCCGGCGGCGTTCAGCCCGGCGGCCAACCCTTCGGACTCCTTCACGTCCAGGGTGCCGACCAGCACCGGCCGCCCCTTGGCGTGCCAGCGCTGGATCTCGTCGATCAGCGCCTCGTCCTTCTCCGCCCGGGTGGCGTAGATGCGGTCCGGCTCGTCCTCGCGGATGCACGGGGTGTTCGGCGGGATCACCGCGACCTCGAGGTCGAAGAACTCCCGCAACTGGTCGCCGACCAGCACCGCGGTGGCGGTCATCCCGCAGACCTTCGGGTAGAGCGCGATGTACGCCTGCATGGCGATGGTGCCGAGCACCTCACCCTCGGCGGTGGCGTCCAGCCCCTCCTTGGCCTCGACCGCGGCCTGGAGACCGTCCGGCCAGCGGCGGCGCTGGGCCACCCGGCCGCGCATCTCGTCGACCAGCTCGACCGAGCCGTCCCGGACGATGTAATCCACGTCACGGTGCAGCAGGGCGTGCGCGTGCAGCGCCACGTTGACCGCGGAGAGCTGCGCGACGTGCTCCTCGTCGTACAGATCGATGCCGAGCTTGGCCTCGATGGCGGCCAGGCCGGCGGAGGTGAACGCCACGCTCCGCCCGTCCTCCGCGACCGTGTAGTGCTTGCCCTTGCGCAGGCCACGCACCAGCGCGGCGGCGGCGTGCACCGGGTCCTGCTCGCCCGGTACCGCGCCGGCCAGGACCATCGGCACCCGGGCCTCGTCGATCATGATCGAGTCGGCCTCGTCGACGATGGCGGTGGTCAGCGCCGGCTGCACCCGGTCCTCCACGTCGGTGACCAACTGGTCGCGCAGGTAGTCGAAGCCCGCCTCGCTGACCGAGACGTAGGTGACGTCGCAGGCGTACGCGTCGCGCCGCTCCTGCGGGCTGGATGCCTCGTTGACCCAGCCGACGGTGAGGCCGAGCAGGGTGTAGACCGGCTCCATCCACTGGGCGTCGCGGCGGGCCAGGTAGTCGTTGATGGTGAGCACGTGCACCGGGCCGTTGCCGAGCCGGACGTGCCCGTACGCGGCGATCGTGGCGGTCAGTGTCTTGCCCTCACCGGTGGCCATCTCGGCGACCTTGCCGGAGAGCAGCGACATCGCCCCGAGCAGCTGCACGTCGTACGGCCGCTGGTCGAGGCCCCGGCGGGCGGCCTCGCGGCCGACCGCGCAGATCTCCTCGTAACCGGCGGCGACGCCCGCGGCCTGGGTCAGCTCGGCGTCGTCGAGCGCGGCGAGCTCAGCCTCGCGCGCCTCGATCGCCGGGAGCAGTTTCTCCAGCGGAGCAAGATCCACGGTCGAGCCGGGGCGCTGGAGGAACCGCCGGAACTTGCTCTTGAACCGTTGCGACACACCCATGAGCGGCAACGGTACGCGATTCCGGGCGGCGCGCGCGGCCCGGCCGCCCGGCAAGTTGGCCTTCCTGGGGCGCGGTCAGCCGACCAGCAGCTGGTGGCTGGCGAGTTCCCGGTACAGCGGGTCGGTGGCGGTCAGTTCGGCGTGGGTGCCCACGGCCACCACCCGGCCGGCGTCGAGGACGACGATCTGGTCGGCGTCGACCACGGTGGCGAGCCGGTGCGCCACGATCAACAGCGTCCGGCGGACGGCCACGGCGTCGATGGCGCGGCGCAGCGCGACCTCGTTGCGGGAGTCGAGGTTGCTGGTCGGCTCGTCGAGCAGCAGCACCGGCGGGCCGGCGAGCAGCGCGCGGGCGATGGCCAGTCGCTGCCGCTCACCTCCGGAGAGCAGGACGCCGCCCTCCCCCACCTGCACGTCGAGGCCCTGCGGCGTGCGCTGCGCCAGGTGGCCCAGGTTGACCTCGCCGAGGACCTCGCGCAACCGGTCGTCGGTGGCGTCCGGAGTGGTGATCAGCAGGTTCTCCCGCAGCGTGCCGGCCAGCACGGGGGCCTCCTGCTCGACGTAGCCGAGCCGGGCCCGCAGCGCGTCGCGGGGCAGGTCCCGTACGTCGGTGCCGTCGAGTCGGACCGCGCCGGCGCTCACCTCGTAGAAGCGCTCGGCCAGGGCCAGCAGGGTGGACTTGCCGGCGCCGGACGGGCCGACCAGGGCGGTCCGGGTGCCGGCCGGAACCGCGAAGCTGACCTCGTGCAGCACCGGCTCGCCGCCCGGGTAGCCGAAACCCACCCGGTCGAACTCGATCATCGGGGTCGGGCGGCGCGGTCTCGCCGTCGCGGCGGCGGGTGCCGGTCGGTCGTCCGCGCCCTCCGCGGGCACGGCGAGGATCTCCTCGATCCGCTGGAGGGCGCCCAGGCCGGACTGCAACTGGGTGTACGCCCGCAGCACCTGACCCAGCGGCAGCGCCAGCAGGAACAGGTACATGACGAACGCGACCAGGTCGCCGACGGAGATCGCCCCGGCGGCGACCCGCGCCCCACCGATGCCGAGCACCAGCAGGAACGCGCCCTGCACGGTGACCGAGCCGATCGGGCCGACCAGCGCCTGCACCCGGGCCACCCGCAGCCCGGCCGCGTACGCCTCCCGGGCGCTGCCGGTCACGGTCTCCGTCTCCCGGGTCTCGGCGCGGCTGGCCCGGATGGTCCGGGCCGCCGAGATGGCCCGCTCCACCGCCGAGGTCATCTCGCCGATCCGCTCCTGGGCGACTCGGGCCAGCGCCCGGACCCGGCGGGCGAAGGTGGCGGCGAAGGCCAGCCCCAGCGCCACCCCGAGCAGGGTGACGCCGAACAGCAGCGGGTCGAGCAGCACCATGGCCGTGCCGGCGCCGACCACCGTCACCGCCCCGGTGACCGTCTCGAAGAGCCCGGAGGTGACGACCGCGCGCAGCAGGGTGGTGTCCGAGCCGACCCGGGAGAGCAGGTCGCCGGTGCGGCGGCGGTCGTACTCGGCGATGGGCAGCCGCAGCAGGTGACCGGCCAGCCGACGCCGGGTGCCCAGCACCACCCCCTCGGCGGTGCGTTGCAGCAGATAGTCGCGCAGCCCGCCGATCGCCGCGCCGAGCACCACGAGGGCCACCAGCACCGCCACCAGCCGGGACACCCCCTGCTCGGCGCCGATCCGGTCGAGCACCGACCGGGTGAGCAGCGGCTGCGCCAGCGCCGCCGCCGAGCCGATCAGCGACAGCGCGCCCACCACGACCAGGGTGCCGCGGTGCTCCCGCAGGTACGGCAGCAACGCGGCCAGGCCGACCGGCCGGCTCGTGGGGCTGCCGCCGGCCGGCCGGTCGGTTGAGGTGTCGCCGGGAGCCGGCCGTTCCTGCACGGTGCTCATGCGGGGAACGGTAGCCGGCCCTGACACGCCGCGACGGCGGGTCAGCCGGCGAGCACCACCTGTAGCTCCTGGCGGCGACGGTCGGCCAGGTCGGTGAGGAGAGCGGGCGCCTCGTCGAACGGCACCACCGCCGAGACGAGGTGCTTGCGGATGGTGTCTCCGTACGTCCGGAGCAGGTCGACGGTCTCGGCGGAGAGCCGTTCCCGGTCCCAGGTGGGTGCGAGCCCGCGCGGCACCCGGCCGATCTGGGCGCAGCGCAGCGACAGCCCGTTGTGGTGGAACTCCTCACCGAGGCGGACCGCGTCCGCGCCGCCCTGGTAGAAGGCGAGGTCGATGACGGTGCCCTGAGGCCGCAGCAGCCGCAGGGCGAGGTGCAACGCCCATGCCTGCCCCCGGCACTGGAACACCACGTCGGCGCCCCGGTCGCCGGCGGTGTGCGCCCAGCGGGTCTTGAGCACGACCGCCGGGTCGTCCGCGCCCGGGTCGAGGGTTTCCAGGCCGAGCGCCTCGGCGACCTGACGGCGGTGCGGGGTGGGGTCGAGCACCACCACCGACGCGGCGCCGTGGCGCCGGGCGAACAACGCCGTCAGCAGCGCCACGACACCGGCACCGACGACGGCGACCCGGCGGCCGCGTACCCCGTCGCCGAGCGCGCGGACGTCGGTGCCGTGCAGGTCGGCGGCGGCGTGCAGCAGACCGTTGGCGCAGATCGGGCCCATGTGCGCGACGTAGACGCCGAGCAGCGGGTCCAGGTCGTCGGGGAGCGCCACGAACCGTTCGGCCACCGGGTCGGCCAGCCAGCCGGTGCGGTGCCCGTACGTCATCGCGCCGACCGTGCCCACCGCGATGGCCGGGGTTTCGCTCTCCACCACCCGGCCCACCTGCATGTAGCCGAGTCGGGTCACCGGGTAGGGCGTGCTGGCCGCGCCCGGCTGGAACAGCCCCAGGTCGGCGTTCCAGGTGACGTTCAGGTAGGGGTTCGTGCCCTTGACGTAGCTCAACTCGGTGCCGGCGGAGACACCGCTGAACAGCGTCTCGACCCGGAACGTGCCGGGGCGCAGCGGCGCGGCGTCCTGCTCGACCAGGTCGACCCGGCCGGGACCGGTGACCACCACGACCTTGTCACGCATCGACGGTCACCCCGGTGGCGAGCATCGCCGGCGCGGTCGCGGTGGCGACCCGCACGGTCGTTCCGGTACGGGCCGCGTCGGCCACCGCGAGGGCCAGGCGCTGGGTCGCGAGGGCCTCGGCGTACGGGACGCGCACGTCGTCGCCGATGCCGCGGACGGCGTCGACGAAGGCGCGGTCCACCGCCACCCGGGCGGCTTCCGGGTCGGCGGGCAGGTGTCGTTCGCCGTCGGCGTCGCGGATCGTCAGACCGTCCTCGGTGATCGCGAGGGCCAGCCCGTCGGCGATGATCTCCAGACCGGCGCGGTGCTTCCAGCCGAGGACGCAGGCGGCGCTGAGCGTGCCGACCGCGCCGTCGGCGAAGCGCAGCGCGGCGGTGGTCACCGAGTCGATGTCGGCGCCGTCGACCGGCGGTGGGGTGCCGTTGCCGTACGCGGTGACCTCGGTGACCTCACCGGCCAGCACGCGGATCAGATCGAGCACGTGGGCGGCCTGCTCGACCACCGGGCCGCCGGAGCGGTCCCGTCGTGACCACCACGCCACCGGGGGCACCTTGTCCAGCCAGGCGCCGCTGACCATCCGCACCGGGCGGTCGGCGAGCAGGTCGCGGGCCTGGTCGAGCACGCTGAGGTAGCGCCAGTGGTGGCCGACGGCGGTGCGCAGTCCGCGCCGCGCGACCAGGTCGGCGATCCGCTCGGCGGTGCTCAGGTCGACGGCGACGGGCTTCTCCACGAACATCGGCACCCCGGCCTCGATCACCGCCTCCTCGGCGGGGCCGTGGGCGAACGGGGGCACGCAGACGTACACGGCGTCCGGACCGGTGGCCAGCAGTTCGGCGACGTCGACGCAGGCTCGCCCGCCGTGCTGTGCGGCCAGCGCGGACGCCGCCTCCGGCGCGACGTCGGTGACGCCGATCAGCTCCACGTCGTCGAACCCAGCCAGCACCCGCGCGTGGCGCTGTGCCACGCCGCCGGCTCCGACCAGACCCACCCGGCTTTTCCGCATCCTGACACCCCTTCGAAGACATTTCATCTGCGGTGGGAGCAGTCCCCTGGGGTGTGCGCAATCAAACGTTCATCGCCCGGGAACGCATGGGTGTCACCTCTGTGATCAAGCTGTTGCCGAGAAAGCGGTTAGCGCGTGACGAGGAATGGGAACAACCAAATTCGGTTTTTCCACGCACGAACGGAGGGGTGCCCGTGCGGGATGCGACATCGAACGTGTCACCGGTGGTGGAGGCGTGGGCCACGTACCGGACCACGTCAGCGGCGGACTGGCCGACCCGTCGGCTGGTACGCGCCAAGGGTGAGACCCGGGTCAGCGTCGTGCTGCCGGCGCGCAACGAGGAGGCCACCGTCGGCGCGATCGTGTCGACCATCCGGGAACACCTGATGGATCGGGTCGCCCTGGTCGACGAGTTGATCGTGGTGGATTCCCGTTCCACGGACCGGACCGCGCAGGTGGCTCGTGCCGCCGGGGCGGAGGTGGTCAGCCAGGACGCGATGACCCGGGGGTTGCCCCGGCTCACCGGCAAGGGCGACGCGCTCTGGGCCGGGCTGGCCGCCGCCGAGGGAGACGTGGTGGCGTTCATCGACGCCGACCTGCGGGAGTTCCGGCCGCACTTTGTGAGCGGGCTGCTCGGCCCGTTGCTGACCGACCCGTCGGTCGACTTCGTGAAGGGCTTCTACCACCGGCCCCTGGTGGGCACCGCCAGCGTGGAGCAGGACGGCGGGGGCCGGGTGACCGAGTTGATGGCCCGACCGCTGCTCAACCTCTTCTGGCCCGAACTGGCCGGCTTCGTGCAGCCGCTCGCCGGTGAGTACGCGGCCCGCCGGGACGTGCTGGCCCAGGTGCCGTTCGTCTCCGGGTACGGGGTGGAGACGGCCATGATGATCGACCTGCTCGAACTGGTCGGTTTGGACGCGCTGGCGCAGGTCGACCTCGGTGAGCGCAAGCACCGCCACCAGGACACCGCGGCCCTGGGCCGGATGTCCGCGCAGATCATGTTGACCGCCTGGTCCCGGTTGCAACGGCGCGGCTGGGCGGCCCCCGGGTTTACGCCGGAGGCGTTGCTGACCCAGTTCCGTCGCGGTGGTTCGGACACGTTGCCGAACCTGGACCGCGAGATCGTGGTCAGCGACGTGTCCATCGAGGAGCGCCCGCCGTTGGCCGAACTGCGCCACCGGGTGCCCCGCCGCCGGGTGGCCGCCGCGTGAGCGCGAGGAGCCTCACCGTGCTGATGAACGCCGGCCCGTGGCTGTCGGTGCCACCGCCCGGCTACGGCGGCATCGAGAACGTGATCGCCACGCTGGTGCCGGAGCTGCGGCGACTCGGTGTCCGGGTGGTGCTCGCCTCGGTGGGCAGCAGCACCCTGCCGGTGGACGAGCAGGTCTCGGTCTTCGCCGACGGGCAGTTCGCCGCGTTGCAGCGGCCGTACAACCAGGTCTGCGGGATCGCCCAGGCGCATCTGGCGGGGGTGGTCCGGGAGCTGCACTCCCGCGACGACATCGACCTGGTCCACGACCACGTCGAGGCGGTCGGGCTGGCCACCCTCGCCGCGATGGGGCCGGCCGGGCCGCCGACCCTGCACACCCTGCACTGGGACCTGGCCAAGCACCCGGCGCTCTACGGCAACCTGGACGGCGGCGACCGGGTCCGGGTCAACGGCGTCTCGGCGTCGCAGCTGGCCCGCGCTCCGTTGGCGTTGCGGGAGCACTCGGTGGGGCACGTGCACCTGTCCACGCCGCTGGCCGTCGACGCCGACCGGCGGCCCCGACCGGAGAAGGGCGAGCACCTGCTCATCCTGGGCCGGATCAACCCGGGCAAGGGGCAGGACGTGGGTGCCCGGCTCGCGCACCGGGTCGGTCTTCCGCTGGTGCTGGCCGGCCCTGTCGGCCCGTACCATCGGCCGGCCGACCTGGCCGCGGCCGGCGACGAGGCTCGGCAGAACCCGGACGTGCGGTTCTTCCTCGACGAGGTGGCGCCGCACGTCGACGGCGACCTGGTCCGCTGGGTCGGCACCGTGGCCGGCCAGGAGCGGGACGACCTGCTCGCCAGCGCCCGCGCGTCGCTGTTCCCGCTGCGGTGGGAGGAGCCCGGCGGCACGGCGGTCGTCGAGTCGCTCGCCCTGGGAACGCCGGTGGTGGCCACCGCGCGGGGTTGTCTGCCGGAACTGATCGAGCACGGCCGCACCGGGCTGCTCACCACCGACGAGGAGGAGCTGGGCGACCTTCTGCTCGCCGCCGAGCTGCTCGACCCCGACGAGTGCCGGCGGGTGGCCGCGCAGCGCTTCACGCCGGCGGTGATGGCCCAGCGCTACGTCGAGCTGTACGACCGGGTCCGGCAGTCGGCCCGCGCGCCGCGGCTGCTGCCGGCCTGACCGACGGTGGGGCCGGCGTGGTTTGCCGGCCGCGGCAGCGGGTAGCCGGCAGCGCTCTTGCCCGCCGCGCGACGAGGAGCCGGGAATGATCGGACCGATGGCGCACTCCCGGGCCCGACCCAACCCGGCCGACGGCAAACCGCCGGTCCGTCGCGCGGCGGCGACGGTCGGGGTGCTGTTCCTGCTGATCGGCGCGCTCGGCTTCGTGCCGGGGATCACCAGCGGCATGGACGCTTTGCGCTTCGCCGGTCACGATTCGGGCGCGTACCTGTTCGGGGTCTTCCAGGTGTCGGTGCTGCACAACCTGGTGCACCTGGCGTACGGGGTGGCGGGGCTGCTGCTGGCGCGGACGGTCACCGGCGCTCGGGCGTTCCTTGTCGGCGGCGGCGCGGTCTACCTGGTGCTCTGGCTCTACGGGCTGGCGGTGGACCACGACACCGGGGCGAACGTGCTGCCGGTCAACACCGCCGACGACTGGCTGCACCTGGGGCTCGGAGTCGGCATGATCGCGCTGGGCGTCCTGACCGGTCGGGCCCGTCGCTGACCTGGGGTTACGCGGCGTGACCTGCCTCGCCCCGGCGTCGGGCCGGTTTGATCGGGAACGGGCTCGGGTAGTTGGCAGATCCCGACCCAGCAGCGAATTGAGGCGCCGATGTCGAGCGGGATCACCTGCGAGGTGCGTACCACGGCACCGGTGGCGGTCGTCCGGCTCACCGGCCCGCTGCACCTCGGCACGATGCGCTCGGTGCACCAGGCGCTCAGCGACGCGCTGATCGACCAGCCGGAGGCCCTGGTGGTCGACATGGCCGGGGTGAACGTGGAGGACCGGTTGGCGTTGTCCGTCTTCGCCGCGGCCGCCCGGCGGGCCGAGGAGTGGCCGGCCGTACCGGTGCTGCTCTGCTCCCCGTCGCCGGTCGCCGCCCGATGGCTGGCCGAGTCGACCACCTGCCGGCTGCTCCCGGTCTCCGCTGACTGCGCGGAGGCGACCCGGTTGGCCGGCACGACGTCCGCGTTGCGGATGCGGGCCCGGCTGGAGCCGGTGGCCGGGGCGTGCCGGCGGGCCCGGGAGTTGGTCACCGAGGCGTGCGCGCGGTGGAACCTGCCGGACGCGTCCGGCCCGGCCGCGTTGGTGCTCAGCGAGCTGGTCGGCAACGTGGTGCGCCACGCCGGCACGCCGATGCAGGTGACGGTGACCCTGCGCCGGCCGTATCTGCACCTGGCGGTGGTGGACGGCAGCAGCGCCCAGGCCCGTGCGGGCGGGACGGACCTGCGCGCCGAGGGTGGGCGAGGGCTGATGCTGGTCCGGGAGCTGACCCAGCGCTGGGGCAGCGTGCCGGCGGGTCCGGGCAAGGCCGTCTGGGCGATGCTGCCGGCAACCTGAGCGTTCGGGGCGCTTGCTCCCGGTACCAGCGTTCTGACCGAAATCACCGCTCTGGCCTGGTTACATGGTGCGAGGGTCGGGTAGGCACGCCCGTCCTTTCTGCCGTCACGACGGGGTGAGCAGCCATGCCCAAGCGGGTAACCACGGAACCCGGTCGCGATCGGGGCCCGGCGATCCTGGCACCGGCCCGCTTCGGCGGGTTCCCGGGAGCGGTACGGGCACCGATCCCCGGCAACTCCCTGATCAAGTTCCTCGCCACGACCGACCACAAGCAGATCGGCCTGCTGTATCTGCTGACCTCCTTCGGGTTCTTCGTGGTGGCGGGGCTGCAGGCGATGGTGATGCGGGCCGAGCTGGCCCGCCCGGGGATGCAGTTCCTCTCCTCCGAGCAGTACAACCAGCTCTTCACCTCGCACGGCGCCGTGATGCTGCTGCTGTTCGCCACGCCCGCGGCGTTCGGGTTCGCCAACTACATCGTGCCGATCCAGATCGGCGCACCGGACGTGTCGTTCCCCCGCCTCAACGCGCTGGCCTACTGGCTGTACCTGTTCGGCGGCCTCATGGTGATCGGCGGATTCCTCACCCCGGGGGGTTCGGCGGACTTCGGCTGGACCGCGTACAGCCCGCTCAGCAGCGTCGAGCACAGCCCCGGCGTGGGGGCGAACATGTGGGTGCTCGGCCTGGTGGTCTCCGGGCTCGGCACCATCCTCGGCGCGGTCAACCTGATCACCACGATCCTCACGCTGCGCGCGCCCGGCATGACCATGTTCCGGATGCCGATCTTCACCTGGAACATGCTGTTCACCAGCGTGTTGGTGATCCTCGTCTTCCCGCTGCTGGCCGCCGCGCTGCTGGCGCTCTCCGCCGACCGGTTGCTCAACGCGCACGTGTACGACCCGGCCACCGGCGGCCCGATGCTCTGGCAGCACCTGTTCTGGTTCTTCGGCCACCCCGAGGTGTACATCATCGCGTTGCCGTTCTTCGGCATCATCACCGAGATCATCCCGGTCTTCTCCCGCAAGCCGCTCTTCGGCTACACCGGCATCGTGCTGGCCACCATCGCCATCACCGTGCTGTCCATGACGGTCTGGGCGCACCACATGTTCGCCACCGGCCAGGTGCTGCTGCCGTTCTTCAGCATCCTGAGTTACCTGATCGCGGTGCCCACCGGCGTGAAGTTCTTCAACTGGATCGGCACCATGTGGAAGGGTCAGCTCACCTTCGAGACGCCGATGCTCTTCGCCATCGGCTTCCTGGTCACCTTCCTGCTCGGCGGCCTCACCGGCGTCCTGCTGGCCAGCCCGCCGGTGGACTGGCACACCCACGACACCTACTTCGTGGTGGCGCACTTCCACTACGTGGTGTTCGGCACCGTGGTCTTCGCCCTCTTCGGCGGCTACTACTTCTGGTGGCCCAAGATGACCGGCCGACTGCTCGACGAACGGCTCGGCAAGGCGCACTTCTGGACCATGTTCATCGGCTTCCACGGCACCTTCCTGGTGCACCACTGGCTGGGCAACGAGGGCATGCCGCGCCGGTACGCCGACTACCTGCCCACCGACGGCTTCACCGCGCTGAACACGGTCTCCAGCATCTTCGCGTTCATCCTCGGCCTGTCCACCCTCTTCTTCATCTACAACGCCTGGAAGTCCTGGCGGTACGGGGCGATCGTGACGGTGGACGACCCGTGGGGCTTCGGCAACTCCCTCGAGTGGGCCACCAGCTGCCCGCCGCCGCTGCGCAACTTCGACCGGATGCCCCGGATCCGGTCCGAACGCCCCGCCTTCGACCTGAAGTACGGCCCGCTCGTCGCCGATCTGGGCCGCGACCTGCCGCAGCGCACCACCAAGCCGCCGCAGCAGTTCACCGAGGAGTTGCGGGTGGAGCATCACGCCCCGGAGTCCCCGTCCGCCGAGGGCGCGCACGGCGCCCGCGAGGCGACCGACTACCAGCCGGCGCCGCGCTCCGGTGCCCGGCCGGTGGACGTGCCGGAGCCCGAGGGCGTCCGCCGGCCGAGCTTCGAGCAGAGCGACCCGCCGGAGGACGCCGAGGACGCGCCGAAGCCGCACGAACGCTGGCGTCACCCGCACACCGAGGGCAACCCCGAAGAGCGCTGACCAGGGGTACGCGCGCAGAAGGGCCGACACCCGCGTGGTGTCGGCCCTTCGCCCGTTCTGGTGCGGTCAGTCCCGGGCCGGCGCCAGGCCGGCGGCGGTGAGTGAACGGCGTACCGCGGGCTGGACCCGGGTCAGCCGCAGCGGCACCCCGGTCCGCTCCGCGGCGTCCCGGCCGGCCATCAGCGCGGCGATCCCGCCGGCGTCGAAGCCACCCGCGCCGACCAGGTCGACGACCACCTCACTGGGCTGGCCGGTGACCGCCTCCAGCATGGCCCGGCGCAGCTGGTCCGCGCCGTCGCGGTCGATCTCGCCGCCGACCTCGACCACCACCGAGTCGCCGTTCTGCTTGACCGAGATCCGGGTCTTGCCCGGGTCGGGTTCGGCGGCCCCGTTCTGCCAGGGCGGCGGCGCGTCGGCGAGCATCGCCTGACGCAGCCAGGTGAGCGCCCGCGACAGCAGCCGGGACACGTGCATCTGCGAGATGCCGAACCGGGCGGCGATCTCCGCCTGGGTCTGGTTGCCGTAGAAGCGCATCGCGAGGATCCGCCGCTCACGCCAGGGCAGTCGGTGCAACAGGCCGCTCACCGTCACCCGGTCGTCGACCGACTCCAACGCGTTGTCCGACTCGCCGACCAGGTCCCCGAACTCGGCGGAGCTCTCCCCACCCACCGGCGCGTTGAGGGAGGCCGGGCTGTAACCGGCCGCCGACTCCAGGGCGGCGAGGATCTCCTCCTGCGGGGTCTCCAGCCGGGCCGACAGCTCGGCCACCGTCGGGGCCCGGGACAGCTCGCTGGTGAGTGCGGCGGTGGCCTGCCCCACCTCGAGGATCAGGTCCCGCAGCCGGCGGGGCACGTGCACGCCCCAGGTACGGTCCCGGAAGTGCCGTTTGATCTCGCCCACGATGGTGATCGCGGCGTACGCGGTGAACGAGCCCCGTTCCGGGTCATAGCGGTCGACGGCGTTGACCAGCCCCAGCCGGGCCACCTGCTCCAGGTCCTCCAGCGGCTCCCCCCGCCCCCGGTACCGGCGGGCGAGTCGGCCGGCGAACGGCAGCGCGAAGCGGACCAGGTCCTCCCGCGCCTCCCCCCGCCGCTCGGGCGGCAACCCGGCGATCCGGGCCGCGTACGCCAGCGCCGCCGCGTCGAGATCCTCCAGACCTCGATCGGTCGGTGGTGGTGGTGTGGTCGTGGTCGTGCTCGTCTGTCCGAACATCCGCGCCTCCCTCAGGAAGGTCCCCCGCCCGGATCGGGAAACCGGTCGTGCGCGTGGTCGAGCCACGCACCGGGCCGGAAAGTGGGTCAGTGACTGGGATGCCAGCGGGCGACACCGCCTCTACGCAGCGCAATTAGGCCGTCGCAGCCAGCGATGTTCCCGCTCCGTAGGTACTCAATCACGGGACCCCGGGTTCGCGAGGATGTTTCGGCGTCCTCCGTCTCAGGAGACCAACAACCCCTGGTGGCCGCCGCTGTCGCGGAGCACGGCCAGCGCCTCGGCGACCCCCAGCGGGGGCGGCACGGGCAGGTCGTACGGCTGGGCGCGCAGGACCTCGGTGGCCCGGCGGGTGGGCACCGAGGTGACCGGGTAGCCCCGGGCGGTGGTGCGGTCCAACGCCCGACGCCGCCGGCCGAACCCGGCGACGGCCAGCCACTGCGGCAGCCCGGCCAGCGCGGGCGAGCGCACCCCGGGCGGCTCGGGCAACACGTCCACCGAGCTGAACGCCTCGCTGCCGGCCAGCCACCACTCGGCCTCGTCGACGCTGCGCCGGGTGGCGTTCTCACACCAGTACGGCACCAGCCCGGCCCGCACCACCTGCCACGGATCGAGCAGTCGGCCGCACTCCACCACCAACCGGTCACCGGTCTTGCCGGCGCGCCGCAGCCACCGCCGGTACAGGTCGGCCACGCCCGCGCTCAGCGCCGCCGGCCGGGGCACCAACACCCGGTGCAGCGGGTGCTGACGCCGGGTGGACCAGTCCCGCGCGGCCACCTCGAAGCCCGAGTCGACGTCGTGCTCGGCGTACGCCGACGGTACGGACACCTCCGGCGGCTCCCACCGGGTCGCGTCGCCGCCGACGGAGCGCAGCACCTGCCGCAACGCGTGGCTGTCCGGGTGGAAGTCCACCGGGTCCAGCCCGCTGCCCGGGCAGCCGACCTGGAAGCTGTGCCCCGGCCCACGCTCGAGCACCGGCCAGGTGCGCGCGTCGCGGACCAGCAGCACGGGGGCACCCGGCACCAGCAGGTCGGCCAGGAACTGCGCGTACGCGGCCGGTAGGGCCCTCCACGCGGCGGTCAGCGACACCGTCGCCCCGCTCAGCGCGCCCTGGCTGGCCGGGCAGTGCACCTGGCGCAGGTGCAGGTCGGCGTTGCCGGCGAGCAACCGGGTGCCGAGTGCCGCGCCGTGCGCCACGGCGTCCGCCGGGCGGTCCACCCCGCCGTCGGACCAGTGCACGGTCATCTCGAAGCCCGCCGGCAGCCACGGCACGCCGAGGGCCACCGCGAGGTGTGCCGCCGCGCCGTGCGGAGAGCCGATCAGCACCCCCGGGTAGCGCCGGCGGGGGTACTGGTCGACGAACCAGCGGGCCACCCGGGCGGCGTCCACCTCGTCGACCTGGGCCACGGTGAGCGCGACCCGGCTGGCGGCGCGGGTGACCCCGGCGCGGCGTACCGGCTCGGGGGCGCCGGGGAACCGCGACGTCGGCCCGGTGTGCCCGAGGTCGGCGCAGTCGACCCCGCGCAGCGCCCGGGCGGTGGCGGCGACCAGCACCCGGGCGGAGCTGCCCGCGGTCACGACCCGGTCGCCGGCCAGACCGGCGCCATCGGCCGTGAGCCCCTTGTGCACCTTGTGCACCGGCCCCACCTTGCCTCGTTCGCTCACCACGCGGCCCGGCTTCCCGTCCCGATGGGGTTCAAACGGGGCATCACCCACCCGGCGGTACATTCCGCTGCTCAGCGGGGTGCGCCGGGCATCACCGGCGTTCGGCCGCGCGGGTTTCGGCGGGGCCAGGACGGGCACTTCCGGGGCCATGCGCACCGACGACACCAGCGAGCCAGCCGCCGCCACGATCACCCCGTACGAGGACGGACCGCTGCTGGTCCGCGGCGACTTCGCGCTGGTCACCCCGGACGGCGAGCGCATCGACGCACGCCGGGGCACGGTGGCGTTGTGCCGGTGCGGCAAGTCGGCGCTCAAGCCGTTCTGCGACGGCACCCACAAGGCGATCAACTTCCGCGCCGGCACGACCCGCGAGGGGTGACCGCACGTCGCCGCGTCCCGCAGCGGAAGGGCGCGGACGGGCCGCACCAGAGGCACGCCGCCTTTGCTCTGCACCCGCCCACGCGCCAGTTACGGACCGTGCCTGGTGCGCCGGCGGGTGCAGAGCAAAGGGTTGACCACGCGCGGCACGCCCCCACCCAGCAGCGGCGATCCACCCCGCCGCTCCACACGCATGGGCGTGATCCGTCGGCTTCCCGGGTGCGACAAGCCCTCGGATCAGACGAGCGCGGGCGGGGCCTGCGGGGCCACCGCGGGCGACGCGACAAGCGAGACCGTAGGCGGCAGGGCCGGCGGGGTGGGTGCGCGCAGCGAGCTGCGGCCGACGGCCCAGCTGTCCAGCAGATGCGCGGCGAACAGCCGGTCCACTGCGAGCCCGGCCGCCGCGCCGAAGAGCACGTCGGCGGCGAGGGCCGGCTCGACACGGACCAGGCCACCGCACATGTCGTGCGCGGCGATCTGCTCGTGCACCGCGTCGGCCTCGACGTGCTCGTCGTAGAAGCGGGTGGCCACCTCGTCGAAGCCGAGGCGGCGCAGCCCGTTGCCGTAGCGACGGTTGGGCAACGAGGAGGTCATCTCGAACGCGGCCAGGTGCCCGAGCAGCGCGCCGCGCAGCCGTCGGTGCAGCCCGAACAGCGACATCAGGTTGTTGGTCGCCAACGTCACCGCCGGCGCCACGTCGACGTGGGCGCCGTAGGCGGTGTCCAGGCCCAGCCGGTCGAGGGTGCACCGGAACAGCTCGGCGTGCATCCGGTCCAGCCGCCCGTTGCCGTACTCGTCGGTCTGGATCTCCACGAGCGCGGCCTTGGCCGGGCCACCGAGGCGGGGCAGCGCCCAGCTGTGCGGGTCCGCCTCCCGCAGGTGGTAGACGGAGCGGTGGGCGACGAACTCGCGGAACTGGGTGAGGTCGGCACGTCGTTGCAGCGTCGCGGCCAGCGCCGGCCCGTCATCGGCCGCGACCAGCTCGGCCAGGCCGGCCGCCACCCCGGCGGCGGGCACCCGCGGCGCGCCGACCAGCCGGCGCAGCGCCGCCTCGAAGACCCGTTCGCAGCGGGCGCGCAGCGCCAGCAGGGTCGGCTGCCACTCCCACGACTCGTCCACCCCGAGCCAGCCCCGGTAGTGCAGCTCGTAACAGAGGAACAGCGTCAGTTGCAGGTCCTCGTCGGTGATCGGGTCCGTCGGGTCGAGGTCGGCGCCGAGATCGGTCGGCAGGTCGTGCGGTGGGCGTCGCAGAGCCCCGACGACCGCCGCGGAGAGCGGGCCCCGCGCCCTCGGCAGGCTCGCGGGACCGTAACGGCGGTCAGCGGGCTCGGACATGGGACCTCCAGCGTCGTCGGGCCGCTTCTCATGCCCTGGTCGAAGGTGGCTAAACGAGATCGTCGGCGCCGGCGGTGACCTCCACCTGCTCGCGGACCTTCCGGGCCGGAGCACCCTCGGCGTACAGACCCCGCAGGTCGGCGAAGGCGGGCTCCGGCGGCGACAGCGACACCGCCGGGTCGACGACCGCCTCCAGTACGCAGGGGCGGTCGGCGGCGAGGGCCTCGTCCCAGGCCGCGCCGACCAGCTCCGGGCGGTCCGCCCGCACTCCGTGCAGCCCCAGCAGCCGGGCCCAGCCGGCGTACGGCACGTCGGGGCGACGGTGGGTCGGGTCGGGCGACGGTTGTCGCCCGCCACCCATGCCGTTCTCGTCCCGGTTGTTGAGCACCAGCACCACCAGCCGCGGGTCGCGCCACCGCTGCCAGAGGTGCGAGACGGTGATCAGTTCGGCGAGCCCGTTGAGCTGCATCGCCCCGTCACCGACCAGCGCGACCACCGGCTGGTCGGGGGCGGCGAGCTTGGCCGCCACCGCGTACGGCAGCGCGCAGCCCATCGAGCCGAGGGTGCCGCACAACTGCGCGTTGACCCCCGGTGGCAGGGTGAGGTGCCGGGCGTACCAGTAGAGCACCGAGCCGACGTCGACCGCGACCGCGCCGGTGCCGGGCATCCGGGCGGACAACTCCTCGAGAACGAGCTGCGGGTTGACCGGGTCCGCGGGGGCGGCGGCCCGCTCGGCGGCGACCTCCCGCCAGCGGTCCACCGAACTCTCCACGGTGGCGCGCCACTGCTGCTCGGGTCGGCCGCGCAACCGGCTCAGCAGCGCCCGCAGCGTCTCGGCGGCGTCACCGACCAGCGGCACGTCGGCCGGGTAGCGGGTGCCGATCCGGCGGCCGTCGATGTCGATCTGCACCGTGCGCGCCTGCTCGGGCATCGGGAAGTAGTCGGTCCACGGGTCGTTGGTGCCGACCATCAGCAGCGTGTCGCAGCCACCCATCAGCTCGGCCGCCGCCGGGGTGCCGACCTCGCCGAGCACACCGGTGTGGAACGGCAGCCGCTCGTCGAGCACCGGCTTGCCCAGCAGTGAGGTGGCCACCCCGGCGCCGAGCCGGTCGGCGATCTCGATGATCTCGGCGGCCGCGTCCCGACCGCCCTGACCCACCAGGATCGCGGTCCGCTGGCCGCCGCTGAGCAGCTGCGCGGCGGCGTCCAGGTCCACCTCGTGCGGCAGGACCCGGGCCAGCGGCTCACCGGGGGTCGCCGTGATCACCCCGGCGCCGTACGACTGCAGGTCGGGCACCAGCGCCTCCTGCAACTGTCGGGGCAGCACCACGCAGGTCGGGCTGCGGGTCGCCGCCGCCGTCCGGAACGCCTGGTCCAGCAGCGTCCCCACCTCGTCGGGGCTGCGGCCGTACCGGACGAACTGGTTGCACACGTCCCCGAAGAGCCGGCTCAGCCCGATCTCCTGGTGCGCGCCGCCGAGCGGCCCGGAGATGTCCTCCCCGACGATCGCCACCACCGGTTTGCTGTCCAGCTTGGCGTCGTAGAGGCCGTTGAGCAGCTGGACGGCGCTGGGCCCCTGGGTGGCGAGGCAGACCCCGATGCCGCCGGTGAACTTGGCGTGCCCGGTGGCCATGAACGAGGCGGTCTCCTCGTGCCGGGCCGGAATGAACGCCGGCTCGCCGCCGGTGCGGTCCAGCGCGTCGACAAGCGGCGCGATCGCCTCGCCCGGGTACCCGAAGGCACGGGGTACCCGCCAGGCCAGGAGCCGCTCCACCACGACGTCCGCAACCGTTCGGTCAACCATTGCCGCGCCCCGGTGTGCTGGGATCGACGTAGCGCAGCACCGCGCCGACGCCGTCGGTGAGATCGGGTGCCTCGTCGGGGCCGAGCACGGTCAGTGCCGCGTCGGTGCCGACGAGCGCCCGGACGAGCGCCGCGTCGGCGCGTACCCGCTGCGGGTCGGCCACCGACATGGCGGCCAACTGCCCCGGGTCGACGGCGATCTCGGTGGGTTCCGGGCCGATCCACAGCTCACCGTTGGCCGACGGATCGTCCACGATGATCATCGTGTCGACCTGGTTGCGTTGCAGGGCCGAGACGACCGCGTCCAGGCCGCCGCCCACGTCCTCCTGCACGCCGAACTTGTCCAGCGCGGCGCTGATCCGCTGGTCGGCGATCTCCGCGATGGTCTGCACGGTGAGGTCGTCCAGCAACGTCAGGTCGGCGCCGGCGGCCCGGGAGCCGGCGTCGGTGCGCACCATCAGGTCCTGCCAGCGCTCGGGCATCTGGGCGGCGATCATGCCGGTGGCCCGGACGTCGCCGGCGATCACCACCACCTCCGCGCCGACCTTCTCGGCCAGCTGCACGGTCGCCGCGGTGACGTCGCCGGCGTTGCGGTGCCAGGCCTCCATGGCGGCCTTCTGGTAGATGTCCTGGGACCAGCCACCGGGTTGCGGCTTGCGCAGCGGGAAGGTCTCCCCGCCGACGACGTGCGCCCTGCGCGGGACCCCACCGGCACTGATGGCGATCGCGTCCGCACCGGTGCGGTCGGCCAGCACGCGCACCCAGGCCACCTGCTCGCCGCGCTGGGCGAGCATCGGCATCACGTGCGGCAGCGGCCCCACGTGGGCCAGGTCCCGCAGTGGCGGCGCGGACAGGTACTCGGAGAGCACCACCCGGCCGTGACTGGCGAAGACCGCCAGGCCGTAGTCACCGACCATCGGGTCATGACCTCGGACCACCCGGTCCAGCGCGGCGATGTTCGCCTCGTCCGCCCCCTGTTTGGCCAGGCTGCGTTCCAGGGCACGCCAGCGCAGATCCAGGGCGGGATGGGCGTCCTCCGTGTCCGCGGAGGCGTCCAGATACACCGAGCACCACGGCCCGGGACGGTCGTAGAGCGGGCGCAGGAAGGACAGCTGCATGCTCGACCCCTTTCCAGCTCGGCCCCCCGCTTACCCGGGTCGCCGGGGATGTCACCTCGCGGCCGTGAGCCCGTGACCAGGTTTCATTCACGTCGTTCAACCGAGGACGTCGATACGATCTGTGAACACAAGCGAACTCTCGGTGGTGGAGATGGACAGCGGACTCGATACCCGGCGGATCGTGCACCCGACGGAACGAATCGTCACCGGGCGGCTGATTCGCCTGCTCGACGGCTACACCCGCGAGGTACGCATCGGTCAGCCGGTGCTGGTGGCGGTGCTCGCCGCGGCGGCCTTCGCCCGACTGCCCGCCCTGCTGCTGCGCTCGCTCTTCTCCTTCGGCGGTGGCGGCACCCGGCGTCGCTGGAAGGAGCTGAAGCAGGGCCCGGAATACCTGGTCACGCCGGTGCGGCTGCGTAACACCGCCGGTCAGCTCTGCGAGGTGGAGCTGCACGGTCACCTGCCGCAGAGCGCCCTGCACCCGGCGGATCAGGTGCAGCTGACCCTGCGCCCGCAACGTGACCCGGAGCTGCCGCCCCGGATCGAGCGGATCGTCAACCTCACCACCGGGCAGCTGCTGACCCCGCGTACCGCGACGCTCTGGTCGCATCTCGGGCCGCCGCTGCTGTTGCAGGCGTTCCTGGGCACGCTGCTGCTGGCCGGCATCGCGGCCTGCTCCGCGCTGACCTAGATCCCACCCCGGTCAGGGCAGGGCGGTCTGCCGGTCAGGGCGGGCTCAGCCGTACCGGGGCGAGCGGGCGGGTCGGCGGCTCAGCCGACCGGGGCGGGCTCGCGGGCCGGCTGCCGGTCTCCGCCGAGCATTCCCCGGCGGCGGGCCCAACGCTCGAAGGCCAGGGTGGCGAACGGCGGCACCGCGCTGACCAGGGCCACCGCCGTGGCCAGCAGGCTCCACCGGTGCAGCCGGGCCACGGCCAGCACCAGCAGGACGTACGCGACGAACAGGCCGCCGTGGATCGGCCCGAAGATCTTGACGCCCAGCTCGTTGTCCGGCGGCCCGTACTTGACCAACATGCCGACCAGCAGGGCCAGCCAGGAGCATGCCTCGGCGATCGCCGCCGCGACGAACAGCCGGGTCACCTTCTCGCGCATCCGCACGCCACCACCTCTCGAGACGCCATGCTATCGGTCCCCGCTGGCTGGGCTAACAGGGCGGCCAGTTGGGTAGGAAAGGGTTCTCGGGTCTTCCCCGCCCGCCGATCGCGTGCGAGGTTTAGGGGAACCAGCGGTGACAGGGTGGTGACCATGGGCGAGGACGTCGGCGTGCGAACCTTCAGTCGAGAGGATCGCGCCCGCTACCGCGACAAGGTCCGTCGCTGTCTGGACGTCTTCGCCGAGATGCTGCGCGAGTCCCGCTTCGACCTCGACCGGCCGATGACCGGCGTGGAGATCGAGCTGAACCTGGTCGACGAGGCGTCGAATCCGGCGATGCGCAACGCCGATGTGCTGGCGGCCATCGCCGATCCGAGCTTCCAGACCGAGCTGGGCCAGTTCAACATCGAGATCAACGTGCCGCCGCGTCGGCTGACCGGCACCGGCACGGCCGACTTCGAGGAGTACGTGCGGGCCAGCCTCAACGCCGCCGAGGTGAAGGCCCGGGCGATCGGCGCGCACATGGTCATGATCGGCATCCTGCCGACGCTGCGCCCCGAGCACCTGACCGCCGAGACGCTGTCGGCCAACCCCCGCTACAAGCTGCTCAACGAGCAGATCTTCGCGGCCCGGGGCGAGGATCTGCCGATCGCCATCAGCGGGGTGGAACGCCTGGCGGTCACCGCCGACACGATCACCCCGGAGGCGGCCTGCACCAGCACCCAGTTCCACCTCCAGGTCAGCCCGGCCCAGTTCGCCGACTACTGGAACGCCGCCCAGGCGGTGGCCGGCATCCAGGTCGCGGTCGGGGCGAACTCGCCGCTGTTCTTCGGCCGGGAGCTGTGGCGCGAGACCCGCATCCCGCTGTTCCAGCAGGCCACCGACACCCGGTCGGAAGAGATCAAAGCCCAGGGGGTACGCCCCCGGGTCTGGTTCGGCGAACGCTGGATCACCAGCGTGTTCGACCTGTTCGAGGAGAATGTGCGCTACTTCCCGGCGCTGCTGCCGGTCTGCGACCCGGAGGACCCGGCGCAGGCCCTCGCGGCCGGCGAGGTGCCCAATCTGGCCGAGTTGCGCCTGCACAACGGCACCGTCTACCGGTGGAACCGCCCGGTGTACGACGTGTCGCGGGGCCGTCCGCACCTGCGGGTGGAGAATCGGGTGCTGCCCGCCGGCCCGACCGTGTTGGACACCATCGCCAACGGCGCCTTCTACTTCGGGTTGGTTCGCGCCCTCGCCGAATCGGACCGGCCACTGTGGTCGCAGATGTCGTTCAGCGCCGCCGAGGAGAACTTCACCAGCTGCGCCCGGCACGGCATCGACGCGCAGGTCTTCTGGCCCGGTCTCGGCTACCTGCCCGTCACCGAGTTGGTGTTGCGCCGGTTGCTGCCAATGGCGCATCACGGCCTGGACCGGTGGGGGCTCGACCCGGCCGAGCGGGACCGGCTGCTCGGCATCATCGAGCAGCGCTGCCTGACCGGTCGCAATGGCGCGACCTGGCAGGTGGAGACGTTGCACCGGCTGGAGACCGCCGACCACCTGGACCGGCCGGAGGCGCTGCGCGAGGTGGTCCGGCACTACGTGGACCTGATGCACAGCAACCGGCCGGTGCACGACTGGCCGATCCCGTAAGCCTCCGCGTGTCCCTTGTGGACCCCCACGCTCATCGAAGACTGTCGTAGGCTGTGGCGACTCGCACATCGATGATGATGGAGGGTTGCCGGTGACCACTTCTGGAACCGACCCCGTCCCGACGCAGGGGCCCGCACAGGTGGCCCTGTCCCGTCGGCACATGCTGCGGATGGGAGCGGCGGCTGCCGGTGGCGCGGCGCTCGTCGGCACGGCAGCGCCGGTGGCCGCTGCCCCGGGTGGCGCGAAACGCGTGCTGCGGGCGCCGGTGCTGGCGCCCGGTGACCTGGTTCGGGTCGTGTCGCCCGGCAGCACCCCCGACCCCACGAACATGGCCCGCGGCATCGAGATCCTGCGCAGCTGGGGTCTGAAGGTCGAGCTGGGCAGGCACGTCTTCACCAAGTACGGCTACCTGGCCGGCACCGACGCGGAGCGGCTGGCCGACCTGAACGCCGCGCTCACCGACCCGGGGGTTCGTGCGGTCTTCGCCGCCCGCGGCGGTTACGGCACCCAGCGGATCGTCGACCAGATCGACGTCTCCGCTCTGCGCCGCGATCCCCGGGTGATCGTCGGCTTCAGCGACATCACCAGCATCCACGGCAAGCTCTGGCGCGACACCGGCCTGGTCACCTTCTACGGCCCCATGGTCAACTGGAGCGACGCGCGCACCGGCCCGGAGTCGGCCGAGGCACTGCGTCAGGCGGTGATGACCACCGCGCCCGTCACGATCACCAGGGATCCGGCCGAGACGGCCGCCTCCGTGCTGGTGCCGGGGCGGGCATCGGGCCCTCTGCTCGGCGGCTGCCTGACACTGATCTCCACGTCGCTCGGTGCGGCGGACTCGCCGAAGTTCAACGACGCGATCCTGTTCTTCGAGGACGTTGACGAGGCTCCGTACAGCATCGACAGCATGCTGACCGAGCTGCGCCGGGTGGGCGTGCTGTCCAGGGTTGCCGGGGTGGTCATCGGTCAGATCACCAACAGCGTCGGCGAGCCGGGTGAGTGGGACGCGGCGGCGGTGCTGAAGGACCGCCTCTACGACCTGGGCGTGCCGGTCCTGGGCGGGCTCCGACTCGGGCACGGCAATGGTCAGCTCACCGTTCCGCTCGGTTCGCGGGCCACGATCGATGCCGTGGCGGGGACCCTGACGGTGGAGCCCGGAGTCCGTCCCCGCTAGGCGTGGCTCGACCGGCGTGCCGGTTGCTCAGACGTCCGCCTCGGTGCCGGGCCCTCGGTCCGTTGGATCCATGGCCCGAACTCTGCGGCCGGGGCGCTGCTCAGCCGCGCGGGGTGGGAACGCCGAAGAGATCGATGATGCCGCCGGGAAGCTGCGCGAGCAGGTCGTGGCGATCGTCGTCATCGAGCGCTTCGGCCACGGTGCGCAACACCGCCTGGGCGTGTTGACGCACCTGGTCGGCGTCCGCGACCTGCTCCCGGTCGCCGACGTGCTTCAGAAACTCACCGACGTCCCACCGGCGACCCTGTGGGTTACGGGTGACGGACGCGTCCAGCCGATCCGGTAGCTGTGCTGCCAGGTTGTCGGCCTCCCGGCCGGCGAGCCGTTCGCCGAGCACCGACAGGACGGCCTGTATGGACCGGACGGCCTCGTTCTCCCCGAGGCCCGCGCGCTGCCGTACCGTGGCGATCATCTGCTCGTACTCCATGACTCGCTCCTTCCGTCTCCTCGACCGGCCCTCAAGCCTGCCAGCGGACGAACGGGGCGAGTTCCCAGGCTCCCTGGCCGCAAACGGGGTCGCCCGTCGACCCGGACTTCGCGTCATCGGGCGGGCACGGCCTCACATCTCGCCGCGAACCAGCCGGATCAGCCGGTCGAGGACGCGGCCCCCGCTTTCTCGCAGGCCGTCGTGCTCGTACTCGTTGGTGATCCAGGGACGTAGGCCGCGCACCGCTCGCGCGGTGGCCAACGAGTCGTCGGTGTCGACGTACATGTCGTCGTGGTAGATCGCGGCGGCGACCGGCACCTCGTTGCGGGCCAACTGCTCCGGGTCGTACAGGTCCGGCCAGTCCGTACGTCGCGCCAGCAGCTCCGCCGCCTCGGCCAGCGGGGCCAGCGCGGGGTCGGTGACGACCATCCACGGATAGATCATCTCGCCGGTCAGCAGCACCGGCCGGTCCTCCGCCAACGCCCGGTCGGCGTCGAACCGCGGGAACTCGGCCCGCACCGCCTCGGCCGCCCACCCGGTGGCGCGCGGTGTCACCGAACGCTGGCCGTAGATCGACTCGTGCAGCAGCGCGTAGAGCGGGCGGTTCGCGTACGACAGGTGGCCCTGGACCTCGGCGAGGAACGGGTCGGAGAGCTGCTGGCCGGGCATCCCGGGCAGGAAGGCGTCCTCGAGCAGGTAGTGCAGTGCGTGCGACCCGTTGCCGCTGCCCAGCATGATGCCGATGGCCTGGAACGCCTCGGCGGTCAGCAGTCCCCCGCCGGGCAGCCGCACCTCCCGCTCCCGCAGGTGTCGCACGACGGCCCGGACGGTCTCGACGTCCTCCGGGTAGCGCGCGTAGTGCGCCTCGACCTTGCGCCGCACCCGTGGGTAGGCGGCCCGGTAGACGTCGTCGGCCGTGCTGCGCAGACCGGGCAGACCGCCGGTCACGAACGCCTCGCGGACGCCGTCGGGCGCGTACGACAGGTAGGTGAGGGTGCAGAAGCCGCCGTAGCTCTGGCCGAGCAGGCTCCACCGACCGTCGTCGCCGAGAAGTTCCCGGCGGATCAGTTCACCGTCGCGGACGATCGAGTCGGCTCGAAAGTGCGCCAGGTACCGGGCCTGGGCGGTCGCGTCGCCGCGCAGCGGCAGCGTGTGCCGGTCGGCGAGGGTGGAGCGCCCGGTGCCGCGCTGGTCGAGCAGCAGCACCCGGTAGTCGTCCAGCGCCCGGTCCAGCCAGCTGTCCCGGCCCATTGGGCGGGGCGATCGGCCACCGGGGCCGCCCTGCAGGAAGAGCAGCCACGGCAGAGACTCGCGCTCCTTGCCGACGGCCACGACCTCGCGGGCGTACACCTCGATCCGCTCGCCGGCCGGGTCGGCATGGTCGAGCGGTACCTGGAAACGGTGGTCGGTGATGATGGTGCCTGGGTGGCGGTAGACCGGCACGGGCGCCCCTTTCCGGAGGCGGTGCCGATGCCTCCGATCGTCGGCCGACACCGTACGTCACCGCACGACCCGCGCTCCGATCAGACCTTGAGCAGCACCTTCGTGCAGTCGTCCTGCTTCTTCTGAAAGATCTTGTAGCCCTTCGGGGCGTCGCGCAGCGGCATCCGGTGGCTGACGATGAAGCTCGGGTCGATCTCGCCGCGCTGAATGCGCTCCAGCAGCGGCCGGGTGTAGCGCTGGACATGGCACTGACCGGTCCGCATGACCAGTGAGCGGTTCATGAACGCGCCCATCGGGAACTTGTCGACGAAGCCGCCGTACGCGCCGACCACCGAGACCACCCCACCCGAGCGGCAGGCCAGGATCGCCTGCCGCAGCGCGAACGGCCGTTCCGTCTCGACCCGCGCGGCCTGCTTGGCCCGGTCGTACGCGTACATGGCGGCGTTGCCGTGGTGGCCCTCCAGGCCCACCGCGTCGATGCACGCGTCGGGGCCCCGGCCGGCGGTCATCTCGTTGAGGGTGTCCAGCACGTCGACTTCCTCGTAGTTGATCGTCTCGGCGTCGATGTGCTCCCGGGCCAGCCGCAGCCGGTACGGGAACCGGTCGATGACGATCACCCGCTCCGCGCCGAGCAGCCGGGCGCTGGCCGCGGCGAGCAGCCCGACCGGCCCGGCGCCCCAGACGGCGATCACCTGCCCGGGCTTGATGTCGCACATCTCGGCACCCATGTAGCCGGTCGGGAACACGTCGGCCAGCATGACCGCCTGGTCGTCGCTGACCTCGTCGGGCACCTTGATCGGACCGACGTCGGCGAACGGCACCCTCGCGTACTCGGCCTGGCCGCCCGCGTAGCCGCCAAGCAGGTGGGAGTAGCCGAAGATGCCGGCCGGCGAGTGCCCCATGATCTTCTCGGCGATGCCGGCGTTCGGGTTGGAGTTCTCGCAGACCGAGTAGAGGCCGCGCTGGCACGACGAGCAGTGCCCGCAGGCGATCGGGAAGGGCACCACCACCCGGTCGCCCGGGGTGAGGTTGCGGACCTGCGGGCCCACCTCCACCACCTCGCCCATGAACTCGTGGCCGAGGATGTCGCCCTTGCGCATCGCGGGGATGTAGCCGTGGTAGAGGTGCAGGTCGGAGCCGCAGATCGCGGTGGTGCTGATCCGGACGATCGCGTCTCGGGCGTTCATGATCTTCGGGTCGGGTACGTCGATGACCTTGACGCTGTCGGTGCCCATCCAGGCGGTGGCCTTCATTCTCGGTCCCTTTCGGAGAGCTCGGGCGGTCAGCGGCGGGACGCCGGCAGCGGCTGGGCTGGACGCTGCATGGCCTGCTGGCGTACGGAGATGCCGTTGGGGCTGCCCTCGGAACGGACGACCTCGCCGGTCTCCAGCACCTGCTTGAAGCGGCGCAGGTCGTCCCGGACCTGCTGCTCGGGTTCCTCGCCGAAGAGCTTCGCCACCGCTCGGCCGAACGCGCCGGCCGGCGGGGCGTAGCGCAGTTCCACCCGCACCTCGGTCCCCCGGTCGCCGGGCGCGGGTACGAACCGGACCCGGCCGGCGTTGGGCACCCGGGTCCCCGGCAACGACCGCCAGGTGATCGACTTGTTCGGCTGGTCGTCGATGATCTCGGCGTCCCACTCGACGCGGTGCCCGGCCGGACCACGGGCGATCCAGTGCGAGCGGCGCAGGTCGTCGGCGCGTACGGACTCCAGGTGCGCCATGAACCGGGGCAGGTTCTCCATGTCCCGCCAGAAGCGGTACGCCTCGGCGGGTGACCGGTTCACCGTCACCGCGATCTGCATCCGGATCACCCGGGCGCGGGCCCGTCGAGCCCGGCCGACGCGTACGGCGGCGAGCACGTCCACGGCGGTGATGCCGGCGATGGCGAGGGTGGTCAGCGCGACCCGGCGGCGGCGTTCACCGCCACGGTCGGCGAGGGCCCGCCCGAGCAGGGTGAGGTCCATGGCGTCGCCGGCCACCCGGCTCCAGGCCCAGCCGGCCGGGTGGCGGCCGCTGAGCAGGCCGGCGGCGCTGCCCAGCTCCCGCAGGCCGATGGCCGGAAGCACGGCGCGCGCGGCCGCGGCGTCGTCCACCCCGGCCATCCGCGCAATGGGTCCGGGCGCGACCAGCGCGCCCACACCAAGGGCCAGGCTCAGCAGACCGAGCGCGCTCGGCAGCGTCGCCGGCACCGGCCCGTCCAGCTCCGGCAGGAGCACACTGTCGACACGACTCATGTCCGGTCCCTTCCGGTGGGCGTCGCCGCCGGTCCGCCGGCG
The DNA here is from genome assembly GCF_059358895.1 of Micromonospora sp. BQ32. Lineage (NCBI taxonomy): Bacteria > Bacillati > Actinomycetota > Actinomycetes > Micromonosporales > Micromonosporaceae > Micromonospora > Micromonospora sp. BQ32. The sequence continues at coordinate 153,870 of NZ_JCADBI010000014.1, forward strand.
GGGGCGGCGGTGGTCCGCCCCCGTGACGCTATGTCGTACAGGTGCCGGATGCGCCAGGTTCGGCCCAGAACGTCTCATCCGAGGCGGCGTGGGCGGGAACGCGTTCGGCAAGGGTCGACCTGCTGACATTGACCGATTCGGATTATCCGAAAGCCGTTACCGTCGGCCCACGCCGCCCGCGCCGCCGGAAGGACACCCCCATGAGCCGTGCTCTGCTGCGCCACCTGACCACCCCCATCGCCGTCGCGCTGCTCATCGGGGCAGCCGCCGCGCCGGCCACCGCGGGTCCCTCCGGCTCGGTGCCGCCCGCGCCCGGCGGCGTCCGAACGGTGGTGCGGGACGCGACGACCGGCGCGCCGGTCCCCCGGGCCTGCGCCGCGCTCGTCCCGGTGGACGCCGCGGCGTTGGCGGCGGTCAGCATCGGTGAGGACCAACTCGGGCGGTACGGGGGCTGCGCCGACGAGCAGGGCGTCCTGGTGACCGGGGACGTCGCCCCGGGGAGGTACCGGCTGCTGGTGCGCCCCTACGACAGGACGACGCACGGCTGGCAGTGGGTCGGCCAGCACGGCGGCACCGGTGACCGCGAGCGGGCACAGGTGATTCAGGTGCGGCCCGGCGTGGTGACCAACGCGCCGGTCATCCGGCTCGACCCGCCGGGCACCGTCGTCGGAGTGGTGACCGACGCGGCGACGGGTGCGCCGATCCCCCGGGCGCTGGTCATGGTGGTGCCCTACGTGCCGCACCCGAAGTACGGCGATCACGGCCCGACCACCGACGAGAACGGCCGCTACACGATCACCGGACTCGGCCCGTACCACTGGCCCGTGCAGTTCGCCGCCGCCGGGCTGGCGACCGTGTGGTCCGGTGGGGTGGGCGGTCGGCAGCAGGCGCGGCCGGTGCGGGTCCGCGCCCAACAGACGGTGACCCTGAACCAGGCGCTGCCCGCCGGTACGCCGCTCAGCGGAGCGGTTCGGGTCGACGAGCTGCTCACCTACGCCCAGGTGATCGCGTTCGACGCGGCCACCGGGGACCTGGCCGGCGTGGCGGACGTGGGCACCGGTTACGCCCTGCGCCTGCTGCCCGGGCAGCGGGTGAAACTGCGCTGCGACTGCGCGTACACCCCGCCGGTCTGGCACCGCGACGCCGCCGGCTTCGATGCGGCGACGCCCGTGCGGGTTCGTCGGGCGCCGGTCGTGGTGGACTTCAACCTCGGCTGACCGGATTCTGGTCGGTCACCGGAACCTTCTTCCCGGCCCGCTGGTGGGATTGGTGGAGAAGGGAGGTGACGGTGTCCGACGGCGATCTGATCTCCGAGCTCTACGCCGGCTGTTTCCGACGCCTGGTCGTCCAGCTGTACGCGGTGACCGGGGACCTGACCGAGGCGCAGGAGGCGGTGCAGGAGGCGTTCACCCGAGCGCTGATGGCGCCTGGGCGGTTCGCCGGGCTGGAGAACCCGGAGGCATGGTTGCGTCGGGTCGCGGTGAACTGGGCCCGCAGCCGGTACCGCCGCCGCCGGATGCTCGACGGGCTGCTGCGCCGGATCGGCCCGCCGCCGGCCGTCGCCGACCATTCCCCGGAGCACCTCGCCCTGCTCGCCGCACTGCGCGTGCTGCCCGAGGGGCAGCGCCACGCGCTGGCCCTGCACTACCTCGTCGATCTGCCGGTGGACGAGGTCGCCGCCACGCTGGGCGTCTCGTCCGGGACGGTGAAGTCCCGGCTGTCCCGGGGTCGGGTCGCCCTGGCGGCGCTGCTTGCCGACACCGACGCTACGGAAACCGGGAGGATCGATGTCCGGTCGTGAGTTCTCCGGCTTCGACGTGGACACCGTCACCGAGGCCGTCTCGCAGCCACCCCTCGACGAGCTGCGAACCACCGCCCGGTCCCGTCGGCACCGGTCGGTCGCGATGGTGACGGCGACGCTGGTCGTACTGGCCGGGCTGGCGGTCGTACCGCTGGTGGCCGAGCCGGACCGGGCCGCGCCGGCCGACCCGCCGACGCCGTCGAGTGCGCAGTTCAGTCAATTCACGCTGACCGGGCCCGACTCCGCGGTCGACGTGCGGCAGGACGGCTGCGTCGTGCGCTTCGCCCACACCGGCGACGGTGGCCGCAGCTGGTCGGACTGGGACGCGGCGCGCTTCGAGGGCACCCGATGTGCGGCCGGGACGCCGGGCAGCGGCACGGACTTCTTCGTCCTCGGTGAGCGATCCTACCTGGTCACCGACTCCGGGCTGGCCCACCTCTCCACCGACTACGGCCGCACCTGGCGGGACGCGGAATCCGCGATCGTCGCCGTACCCACGTTCCCGGCGACGGCCCGACCGGTCCTCTGCGGGTTCGGCTGTGGGCCGGTGTCGGAGGCGCTGGCGGTGGACCCGTCGAGTGGAACGGTGTACCGGCTCACCGCCACGGCACCCTCGTGGCGTCCGTTGTCCAGCCTCTACCCGGCAGCGGACGGCAGCATCTGGGCCGCGTACCGGATGGGGAGCTCCCGGGGGTCGACCGTCGCCCGCAGCGCCGACCGAGGCGCGACCTGGACCACCTGGGAGGTGGGCGACGACACCGAGGTGATCACGGCGGTCGGGCTCGACAACCAGGAAGGGTACGTGCTGACCCAGTCGTCGACGGCGGGTGGCGGGGTGCGGCTGTTGCGGACCACGGACGGCGCGAAGACCTGGGCGGACACCGGCGCCACGCTGCCGGATCAGCTGCACTACGACCTCACGGTGGGGTCGGACCGATCCCTGCTGGCGATCACCACCGGTGATGGCACCGAACCCGACCGCCGCGCCCGGCTGCTGGTCAGCCGGGACGACGGGGAGCACTTCACGGTCGCCCGGGAGTACGGCCGGCTCGTCGGTTCGGTCAGTGTCGCGCCCGGCTACGCCTGGATCTTCGGGCGCGACGACGGGTCGACGGGCGAGCCGGACCACGTCCTCGTCACCACGGACGCGACCACCTGGACCCGCTTCTCGCTCGCACCCTGAGCAACTGGCGCCGCCCGGCGTTAGAAGTGACCCGCACCGGGTAGCCGGCATCCGCTCTTACCAGCGCCCGAGGAGGTGGGATGTCGGCGACCAGCACCTTCTTCGAGCGGTTGACGGTCGCTGGCCAGGATCCGCGGTTCAGCAAGGTCTGCGGGAGCGTGCGATTCGACATCCGCGACGGCGGCCACCTGGAGCAGTGGCTGCTGGTCATCAATCACGGCCGGATGCGGGTGACCCGGAGCGGTGCTCCCGCCACCACGGTGATCCAGGTGTCCGCGCAGGTCGCGGAGGCGATGGCGCGGGGCGAGGTGAACGGGCTGGCGGCGATCACCCGGGGCGAGATCATGGTCGACGGCGACCTCGGCCTGGCGTTGCGCATCGGACGGCTGTTCCCGCGAGAGCCCGGGCCGCTTCAACGCGACGACTCCGACAGCGGGGCGTGACCGATGAGGGACATCGCGGGCACCGTGGCGTGCATCGACGGGAACACCTTCATGGTGTCCGACGCCAGCGGCGACGTGCAGTCGTCCCCGAGCACGCCGGTCGGTCTCTTCGCCGCCGACACACGCTTTCTGTCCCGTTGGAGGCTCACCGTCAACGGCGAGTGCATGACCGCGCTCTCGGTGGACGACAGTCAGTACTTCGAGGTCACGTTCTTCGCGGTGCCTGGCGCGGCGGTGGACTACGTGGAAGCCGACGTGTCGGCGATTCGGCGCCGGCGCATCGGCCCAGACCTCAGCGAGTCCCTCACCATCTTCAATTACGGCGAGCGGGACATGACGCTCGACGTGCGCTTGGAGGTGGCCGCCGACTTCGCCGACATCTTCGAGATCAAGTTCGACATCGGTGACAAGACCGGCGCGCGCTACACACACGTCGGCCCGAACGAGTTGCGCCTGGGCTACCGGCGCGGCACCTACCGACGTGAGGTTGTCGTGTCGGCGAGTGAGCCCGCGGAGTTCGACCCGGGCGGCCTTCGGTTCGCGGTCCGGCTGCGCCCCGGGCAGCAGTGGTCGACCCGGTTGCAGGCCGTCATGCTGGCGTTGCGCCCGGACGGCGTCGACCTGCGCTCCGCCCTGCGCGCCCTACGGCCGGACGAGTCCACGCTGCCGACGAGCGTGCGGGCCTGGGTCGCGGCGGCACCGACCCTGGACACCGACAGCGTCGGCCTCCAACAGGTCTACCACCGCAGCCTGGTGGACCTGGCGGCGCTGCGCTTCGCCCCGCTCTCACTCAGCGGCGCGAGCGTGCCCGCGGCCGGGTTGCCCTGGTTCATGACCCTGTTCGGCCGCGACAGTCTGTTGACCTGCCTACAGACCCTGCCCGTCACCCCGTCGCTGACCCCACCGACACTGCGGATCCTCGCGTCGTTGCAGGGCGCCCGGACTGACGACGTGCTGGAGGAGGACCCGGGCCGGATCCTGCACGAGCTGCGCTACGGGGAGTCGGCCGCGTTCGAGGAGCAGCCACACTCCCCGTACTACGGCACGGTGGACGCCTCACCGCTGTTCGTGGTGCTGCTCGACGAGTACGAGCGGTGGAGCGGCGACACCGCGCTGGTGATGGAGTTGGAGCAGGAGGCTCGCGCCGCCCTGGCCTGGATCGACCTGTACGCGGACCTGACCTCTACGGGCTACGTCTGGTACCAGCGACGCAACCGCTCCACCGGCCTGGAGAACCAGTGCTGGAAGGACTCCTGGGACAGCATCTCCTACGCCGACGGCCGGCTGCCGGGCTTCCCGAGGGCCACCTGCGAAATCCAGGGGTACGCCTACGACGCGAAGATCAGAGGAGCACGGCTGGCCCGTACCTTCTGGGGTGATCCCGTCTACGCCGAGCGGCTGGAGAGTGAGGCGGCGGCCCTGTACGACCGGTTCAACCGGGACTTCTGGCTTGAGGACCGCGGCTTCTACGCCCTCGCGCTCGACCATGACGGCACACCCGTGGACAGCCTGTCGTCCAACATCGGGCACCTGTTGTGGAGCGGCATCGTGCCGCCGGAGCGGGCTCGCCGGGTGGTCGAGCACCTGATGGGTCCGGCGCTGTTCTCCGGTTGGGGGGTGCGGACGTTCGCCGAGGGGCAGCGCCGTTACAACCCGCTCGGCTACCACAACGGCACGGTCTGGCCGTTCGACAACTCGTTCATCGCCTGGGGTCTGCGCCGTTACGGGTTCGGTAGCGAGGCGGCCCGCATCGCCGAGGGCATCCTCTCCGCCGCCACCTACTTCGAGGGTCGGCTACCCGAGGCGTTCGGTGGGTTCGACCGCGACACCACCCGGTTCCCGATTCGGTACCCGACCGCCGGCAGCCCGCAGGCGTGGTCCAGCGGAGCGACCATGCTGCTGATCCGCACCATGCTCGGTATCAACCCGCACGAGGACCACCTGGCCGTGGACCCGGCGCTGCCCACCACCTTCGGGCGGATCGCGCTCCTGGACATTCCCGGCCGTTGGGGCAAGCGCGACGCGTTCGCCCGTCAACGCCCCGACCAGCACTGACGGCACGGTCAGCCGACGGCAGGCCCGGTGGCCCGGAAGGTGCGCCGGTACGCGTCCGGCGGCACGCCGACGGTGCGGTGGAAGTGTCGACGCAGCGTCGCGGCGGTGCCCATGCCGGCCGCCTGGGCGATGGCGTCGATGCTGTCGTCGGTCTTCTCCAGCAGCTCCTGGGCGCGGCGGACCCGCTGCGTCGACAGCCACAGCAGTGGGGTGGTGCCGGTGGCCGACCGGAAGTGGCGGGCCAGGTTGCGCGAGCTCATGTTCGCCTGCCGGGCCAGGTCCTCGACGGTCAGCGGCCGGTCCAGGCGGGCCAACGCCCAGGGGAACAGGGTGGCCAGCGGGTGGTCGTCGCGGGCGGGTACCGGGGTGGTCACGTACTGGGCCTGACCGCCGGCGCGGTGCGGTGGCACGACCAGGCGGCGGGCGACGGCGTTGGCGACTGTCGGGCCGTGGTCGCGGCGGATCAGGTGCAGGCACAGGTCGAGCGCGGCGGCCTTGCCGGCGGAGGCGAGCACGGTGCCGTTGTCGACGTAGAGCACGTCCGGGTCGACCCGTACCCGGGGATAGCGGGCGGCCAGCACCTCGGTGTGGGCCCAGTGGGTGGTGGCCCGCAGCCCGTCGAGCACCCCGGCGGCGGCCAGCACGAACGCGCCGGTGCAGAGCGAGACCATCCGGGCGCCCGCGCGGTGGGCCGCGCGGACCGCGTCGAGCAGGTCGGCGGGTACGTCCCCGTCAACGTCCTCGATCGACGGGATGATCACGGTGTCGGCCCGGGAGAGGCGGTCCAGCCCGTCGTCGGGCGCCATCAGGAAGCGGCCGACCCGGACCGGACCGGGTCCGCAGACCGCCACCTCGTACCAGGGATCGGCCAGGCCGGAGGGGTCGTGGGCGAAGACCTCGCAGGCCAGGGCCAGCTCGAAGTGCAGCATTCCGTCGGTGGCGGCGATCGCGACAAGAGCCATGTCCGAAATTGTACGAGGCTTGGCGTTCCCGACACTGGTCGGTCGCCCGCCGCCGCGGGAGGCTGGTCCCAGTCGATCTTTCGAGGGGGCAGTGATGGGCCACAGAGTGGCGGTGTTCGGGGCGTACGGGCACACCGGACGGTTCGTGATGACGGAGCTGGGCGAGCGCGGGTTCGATGCGCTGCCGGTGGGCCGCGACCCGCGCCAGTTGGAGGCGTTCGGACTCGCCTACCGGGTGGCGTCGGCCGACGATCCGGCCTCGCTCGACGCGGCGCTGACCGGGGTGGACGCGGTCGTCAACTGCGCCGGCCCGTTCGCGGCGACCGCCGCCGGCGTGATCGAGGCCGCGCTGCGCGCCGGAATCCCGTACGTGGACGTGGCGGCCGAGATCGAGGCCAACCTCGACACGTTCGCGCACTTCACCGAGCGCGCCCGGGCGGCCGGTGTCGCGGTGGTCCCGGCGATGGCCTTCTTCGGTGGGCTCGGCGACCTGCTCGCGACGACGGCGATGGGCGACTGGACGTCGGCCGACGAGGCGCACGTCGCGTACGGACTGAGCAGCTGGCACCCGACGGCCGGGACGGTCGCCGCGGGCGCCGTCTCCCGCGAGCGCCGCGCCGGCCGCCGGGTCCGCTACACCGGCGGCCGGTTGGAGTACCACTCCGGTGGGGATCTGCCGAGGGTGGACTGGGACTTTCCCGCGCCGCTGGGCCGGCGCACCGTCCTCGGTGAGTTCACCATGGCCGACGTCGTCACCATCCCCCGTCACCTGAGCATTCCCGAGGTTCGCACGTACATGAGCGTCGACGCCGCCACCGACCTGGCCGCGGCGGCAGCGCCGGTCGCGGTCGACGGGCTGGGCCGGTCAGCGCAGACGTTCACTGTCGACGTCATCGTGCGCCGCGGCGACACGCGCCGCCGCGTCGTGGCCACTGGCCGGGACATCTACGCCGTCAGCGCGCCCCTGGCCGTGGAGGCGGTCCGGCGCATCCTCGATGGACAGACGAGGACCAGCGGCGTTGCCTCTGCCGGCGAGATGTTCGACGCGCCCGACTTCCTGCGCGCGCTGTCGCCGGCCATCTCCGTCGAGCTGGTCGGCGAATGAGGCCGAGAAATTGGACCACAATTCGTTACTCGAAATTCGTAATCACCGAACCAGAACGGGGCGGTGGGATTTAAAAGAAACTTAAGGCTGTACGTGCGAAAAATTGTCATCCCGAGTCGCCTCGCTGGCTGCCAGGGCACTTGCCGACCGGCCCCCTTAATTCTTTCCCCGCGAGTTGATGCAGGCCCTTGACGTGCACATACTCCTTCCGACAGGACCTTTGTCGTCGACTCGAAGGACACCACTGGTAATGCGGACTCCCCCCGCGCACGTCGCACCGCCGGATCGGGCGCGAAAGCGTCGTCGTCTCACCCGCGTCACGCTCGCCTCCGCGGTCGTCGCCGCGCTGGCCGGCAGTGGCATCTACATCGCCGGCGCTCAGGCCGAAGAGGTGGCCGTGCCCGGTCGGGTGCAGGCGGAGGCATTCGCGGCACAGTCCGGTGCGCAGACCGAGGGCACCGGCGACGCCGACGGCGGCCGCAACGTTGGCTGGCTGGCCAGCGGCGACTGGCTGCGCTACGACGGTGTGTCGGTGACGGGCGTCGACCTGACGGCCCGGGTCGCCTCGCACAACGGCGCCGGCGGCACTGTCGAGTTGCACCTCGGCGCCCGGAACGGTCAACTGCTGGCCAGCTTCCCGATCGCCCAGACCGGCGGCTGGCAGAAGTGGACGACCGTCACCGCGAAGGCGTCGGGTGTGCCGGCCGGCGCGCAGACCGTCTTCGCGGTCGTGAAGAGCGCCTCGACGTCGGATTTCGTGAACCTGAACTGGTTCACGTTCGGCCCCGCGACGGGCACGTCGCCGAGCGCGTCGGCCACGCCGAGCACGTCGGCCGTCCCGTCGGCCACGCCGAGTTCCACCGCGTCCGCGTCCGCGTCCCCGTCGACGTCCGTCCCGCCGAGCGCGCCGGCCGGCGGCTGGGTGCCGGTCGACCAGGCCAAGTGGAGCAGGGAACTGGCCGCCTTCAACGCCATCAAGCCGAAGGCGGTGCCGCCGGGCACCACCCGGGTGCCCGAGTTCCACACCGATTGCGGCGTCGCGAGTTCGGCCCCGGACGACCCGATCGTCGTGCCTGGCCTCCCGGGTGCCTCGCACCTGCACACCTTCTTCGGCCCGAAGATCGACGCCTTCACCACGACGGACAAGCTGTTCGCCGCGCCGAACACCTGCAACGCCCCCGGGGACAGGAGCGCCTACTGGACCCCGGAGCTGCGCAAGGACGGCAAGGCCGTGCCGATCAAGAGCATGCGCGTCTACTACGGCTCACGGGTCAAGGACCCGTCGACGGTCAAGCCCTTCCCGCCGGGCCTGGTGGTGGTCGAAGGCGACGCCAAGCGGCAGGTGGACACTCCGAAGAACGCCGGTAGCAACCAGTTCTGGTGCGCGGGCAGCGCCGAGATCGGCCGCAGCGCCGACGGCAACTGGCCGAGGTGCGCCCCCGGCGGCAACCTGATCTTCCAGCTCGTGTTCAAGGACTGCTGGGACGGCAAGAACATCGACTCACCCGATCACAAGTCGCACATGGGCGACCCGGTGAACGGCGTCTGCACCGGCAAGTACCCGGTGGCCGTGCCGGATCTCTCCTTCATGGTCAACTACGAGTCGCTGGGCGGTGACGGCCTCAGCCTCTCCTCCGGCAAGCCGTCATCCATGCACGGCGACTTCATGAACGCCTGGGAGCCGGAGCGTCTCGGCGACCTGGTGAAGTCCTGCCTCAACCAGAACGCCAAGTGCGGCGTCGACACGACCTTCGCCGGCGGCTGACACCTCCGTTTGCGACGGACGGCCCCCACGCTCAGGCGTGGGGGCCGTCCGTCATCACATCCGACCTGTTCAGGCCGCGATGGTCAGAGAACCATGCTGACCCCGTGGGCCTTGCAGGCGGCGCTGATGTCCTTGCCGGCCTTCTCGAAGGCTGGGTTGTCGGCGGCGGTCGCCGGGTCCGCCGCGGCCGCGGCCTTGGCCGCCTCGGCGCCGAACGTCCGCAGCGCGTCGGCCAACGTGCCGTCGCCGGTCGAGGCGACCGTGGTCACCTTCTGCTCCAGCCCAGTCAGGATCTTCTTGAAGTCCGCCGCCGACGCGTCGCCAGTCGTGGCGACCTTCACCATCTCGGCCCTCATCTCGTCGCTGGCCTTCTTCACCGCGACGCAGAGCTGCTTGTCGGTCGCCGCGCCCGCAGCGGGCGACGAGGCCGGCGTGGCGGCAGCGGAGGTGGCCACCGCGGACGGGGCCGCGGAGGTGGGAGCGGGCGTCGTGGATCCGGCGGTCGTCGCCTTATCGGTGTCGCCACAGGCGGCGAGGGCCGCCGAAACGGCAAGGATCAACATGGCAGAGGCAAGACGGGAAGATTTCACGGACGCGGACGATAGCGGAAGTCCAAACGACGATCAATCTCGCGGCGGCGCTGGTCGATCATCCACTGACGCCGACCAGCGCCGCCGGTCGCGTCGCGGCAGACGGGTACGGCGGTAGTAGGACCATCCGGCCAGCGGCAACGCGACCGTCCAGGCCAGTAGGAGCGGGAGGCCGATCAGGACGCCGGCCGGGGTGAAGATGTCCTCCGCACTGGACTCCGGCAGGTCCGCGGCGAACTGCCAGGGCAGGGTCGCCGAGTAGCCGATCATCAGGGCGGATCCCAGCGCCGTCGGCGTCAGCGGCACCCACGGTGGCACCCGACGTCCGCGCAGCCACGGCACCCACCGGGGAAAGACCACGCCCCAGTCCTTGATGAGCCCCAGCGCCAGAACGCCGCCGAGCCCGGCGAGGACGCACAGGAGACCCAGGTAGAACGCGCCGGCCGGCAGGCCCAGGAAACCGTTGACCGGGTGATCCCCCACCCCCGGCCCGCGACCGTGGTACCACTCGCGGAACGGGCCAGGGTTGGCGAACATCGGGATGCCCAGGATCCATGGCACGTGCAGCGGGATGAACCCCAGCACGGGGGCGATCCACGCCACGTGACCGGCTCGGCGGCCCCAGGACGGCGGCGGGGCGGGTCGGGTGTTCGTACCTGGTGGTCGAGTCACGGCGTCGTCTCCATCTCAACGGCGGGCGTTGGCAGATCCGAGATCACCGTCGCCGAACGGCGGGGCGAGCGGATCGCCGCGCGGAGGGAACCGTCTCCCTCCGCCCGGGGATGGTGTCTTTTCGTCACGACACCGCGTGTGACGAAAGCACTTCCCGGCAGGGGGCCACGCTCCGGAGGCTGGACATCATGAATGTGACCCGATTCGACCGACCGGGCGACGGCCGTGCCCAGCCCTCGCCCGGGGACACTCCCGCCCGAATCACCGCCGTGGACGCGCTGCGCGGAAGTGCGCTGCTGCTCATCCTGCTGGTGAACATCGTGTTCTTCAGCTCCGGCTACGACTTCCACCTCGTCGACGATCCGACGCGCGACGCGGTCGACCTACTGATCGTCGGCGCGGTGGAGCTGTTGTTCGCGATGAAGGCGTACCTGCTGTTCGCCTTCCTGTTCGGCTACAGCTTCACCCTGCAACTCGACTCCGCGGCGCGGCGCGGTGCGGCGTTCCGCCCGGCGTTCCTGCGCCGGCTCTCCGGGTTGTTCGTTCTCGGGGTGCTGCACGCGGTGCTGCTGTTCCACGGCGACATCCTCACCACGTACGCGCTGCTCGGTCTCGCGCTGCTCGCGGTCCGGCGGATCGAGCCCCGCACCGCGCTGATCGCGGCGGCGGCCATCATCGGCGGCATCGCCCTCGTGGTCGGGCTCGCCGCGGTCCTCGGCGCCACGCTGGTTCCGGACGAGGCCGCCGCGGTCGATGCCGGTACGCGTTCGACGCTGGCGCTCGGCGGTGGCCTCGGCGATGTCGTCCTGGAGCACCTGCGGTCGATGCCGGCGATGATCGGTGGCCTCGCCGTGCAGGGCCCCCTGGCGTTCGCGGCGTTCCTCGTCGGTCTCGCCGCCGGCAAGCACCGGCTTCTCAGCGCCGTGCCCGCGCACGAGGTGCTGCTACGCCGGTGCGAGAAGGTGGGATATCCGATCGGGCTGGCCGGTGCCCTCGTGTTCGCCGTCGGTGGTGGCACGGCGAACCTGACCGGGCTGATGGTCAGCATCGTCACCGCGCCGTTCCTGGCCGCGGCCTACGCCGCGACCCTGCTGCGCCTGTTCACGCGGCGCCCGCGCGTCGCGGACATACTGGCGCCCGCCGGGCGGATGGCCCTGACGAACTACCTGACCCAGTCGCTCCTGTGCGTGCTCGTGTTCACCGGTGTCGGGTGGGGCCTGGTCGGTCGCACCTCGCCGGCACAGACACTCCTGATCGCACTGGTGATCTTCGCGGTCCAGTTGGCGGCCAGCGCGTGGTGGCTGCGGCGGTTCCGGTACGGCCCGGTCGAATGGGCGCTGCGCGCCTGGACCCACCGAGGGCGCCGCCCCAACTAGGGTGCTGACATGGTCGATCGGCACCAGGTGATGAACTTCCGGGTCCGGGCCCAGCAGCTCGACCGGGACGAGGGCACGCTCGCCGACACCGCCGTCCTGGACCTCGGGGTGCAGAACACCGGTCCGGACGGCGCCCGGTGGGCGCTGGCGATACGCGGGGTCGACGTGACCGCGTTGTCGGACGCGGAGGTGGTCCTGTTGTGGACCGTGCGAGGCGCTCCCCACCTCTACCGCCGGGCCGACGTCGGGAAGGTGGCGGCCGGGGTCGAGCCCTTCTCCGAGGCCGACGCGGGCAAGCGCATCTACGACGCCGCGAAGCCGTTGAAGGCTGCCGGCATCGGCACTCTCGCAGCGCTGGACGAGGTCGCCGCCCGGATGCGGGCCATCGTCAGCAAGCCGACGGTCAAGGGGGATGTCTCCGGCCGCCTGGCCACGATGTTGCCCGAGCCGTATCTGCGATTCTGCCGGGCGTGCGACGCCACGCACCTCTACGAGATGCCGTTCCGGCTGGCCGCCGTGCGGGCCGGGCTGGAGTTGCAACTCGACACCTCACCTCCGGTCCTGCGGCGCATCACCGGGTTCACCAGAGCAGCCGCCCCGGGTGACCGATTCGACCTCGTTCGCGGGTACCTTCGCCTGCTCGGCCCGGCCACCCCGAAACAGGTGGCCGACTATCTCGACGCCCCGGTGAAGGACGTGAAGGCGCACTGGCCCGACGACGTGATCGAGGTGACGGTCGACGGCGAGGTGCGCTCCCTGCTGGCGGCCGACGGGGAGGCGCTGGAGTCGGCCGACGGCAGGGTCACCCGCCTGCTCGGCCCGTTCGACCTGTTCCTTCAGGCCAAGGACCGGGCAACACTGGTGCCGGACGCCGCCCACGCCAAGGAGCTGTGGCCGGTGTTGGGTCGCCCCGGCGCCGTCCTGGTCGACGGGGATCTGGTCGGCACCTGGCGCCCCCGCAAGTCCGGCAGGACGCTGACGGTCGCCGTCCAGCCGTGGCAGCGGCTGTCGGACGCCACCCGTAAGGCCGTCACCGCGCAGGCCGAACACCTCGCCGCGCACCGCTCGGTCTCGCTCAGCGGCGTCGACTTCGGCGGCTAGCCGGGGCGACGACACTCACTGCACCGCCCAGACGATGGCGGGTGGTCGCACCCGGGCGCAGATCGGCCCACCGGCGGCGTCGGTCAATCCGACCCGGCCGACCAGTGTCCCGTTGCCCTCGTGGGCGGCGCGCAGCAGCTCGGTCGGCACGTCGGTGAACATCAACTTCGCTCGTCGGAACATGGCGAAGCCGTCCTGGGTCACCGCGCCCCAACTCAGGTAGAGAAACCGCGCCCCAGGCCGGCCGTGCACCCAGGGGCCACCGACGTCGAGCGCTCCGTCGACCTCGCGGCTGGACACCTCGACGGACCAGGTGGCGCTGGCCGCGTCGGCCGGCACCTGATCGACCACCTCGGCCTTGCGCTGCACCCCGACGTGCACGTTGCCCAACCGCAACGCGTCGGCCTCCGCACCGGGGCGCTGACCTGGGAGATCGCTGCCGTCGATCCGGATCCGCATGGCACCGACTCTAGTTAGTCGGCCAGTTCAGGTAGGCAGCTGGGCGGTGGTGGAGCTGGCGGCTGTCCTGCGCAGGTAGGTCTCGGCCAACTGGCGAAGGCGTGGCCTGTCGAAGCTCTCCCCGTGGCCGGGATGGACAACGGACACGTCGAGGTCGACGAGGAATTCCATGCTTCGCCGGTAGGCCGCGACGTCGGAGTTCGGCAGATTGTCGATCAGGGCACCCTCGTAGATGATGTCGCCGGAGTACAGGGTCCCCGTGCGCTCCTCCAACAGGGCGATGCTCCCCGGCGTATGGCCGGGTAGGTGCAGCACGGTCAGCACCCGCCCGCCCAGGTCGACCCGGTCGCCGTCGCCGAGCAGGCGGTTCAGGGTCATGGGTGCGACGCGGTAGGCAGCCGGGTCGTAACCGAGGTCGGGCAGAACGTCGATCATGAGCTCCGGGACGGCTTCTCCGGCGGCGTCGATGCCCAGCTTGTCGAAGAGTTCCGTGCCGTACAGGCTCGCCGGTGCGCCGGCCGCCAAGATCCCGGCCTCGGCGAGGTGGGCGGCCCGGTCCCCGAACTCCGACGCCCCACCGACGTGATCCAGGTGCGCGTGGGTGAGCACGACCATCGGATCGCGCTCGAACAGGCCCGGAATCGCCTCCCGCAGGGCGACGACTCCGAGCCCGGCGTCGATCACGATGTCCCGATCGTTGCCCCGCAACCACCAGAAGTTCGCCGACAGCAGTTCGTTGACGTGCGGCTCCGATATCCGGACGACGTCGCCGTCCACTTCGGCCCGCGCATACCAGTCGACCATGTCCGAGAGTGTGCCAGCGCGGCGCGTTCAGGGCCGCCCCATCTTGATGCGGGCCTATGCCTGACCGGCGGCCTGAGCGATGGCGAGGGTGTGCTGATACTCGCGCCAGTGGGCCAGCTTGCCGTCCCGGGTCCGCAGCACCCCGATGAACGGCGCCGAGGCGGTCACCCCGGTCGCCGTGTGGGTGCCGACCAGTTCGTATTCGACCACGATCACCTCGGGGTCAGCGGTCTCGTGCAGGACGACGTTGCGGCAGTCGTCGAACCGGACCGGGAACATCGCCCGGCCCGCCTGTGTGTACTCAAGGACCTGTTGCTTCCCCTCGATGCGCGTAGGGCGGCCGGGTGCGGCGAACGGTGTCTCGACCACCGCGTCGTCGGCGAGCGAGTCGGCCTCGTAGGTGGGCAGGTTCGCGAGCCACCGGGCGCGCATGCTGTCGAAGATCTCGCTTGGTGTCATGTCGTCCTCCTGGATAATGAGCCATGACTCGACTTAGACGACCGAGAATAATGAGTGGAGACTCACTTTGGTAGAGGGATCGCCGCTGCGTGCCGACGCGCAGCGCAACCGGGCACGCATCCTGGACGCCGCCGAGGCGGTCTTCGCCGAGTCCGGCACCCGCGCCTCCACCGAGGAGGTGGCCCGCAGGGCCGGCGTTGCCATCGGCACGGTCTTTCGTCACTTCCCCACCAAGGACGACCTGCTCGCCGCGATCATGAAGCGACTGCTTGCGCAGCTCGTCGAGGAGGCCGGAAAGCATGACCTCTTCGCGTTCTTCACGCACCTGGTGGCGCAGGCCGCAGCGAAGAAGACCGTCGTCGACCTGCTCGCCGGGTCCGGGATGGACATCCGGCTTCCGGACGCGGTAGGGCACCTGGAGGAGGCGGTGGGCAGGTTGCTGGAACAGGCCCAGACCGCCGGAGCCGTCGCCGACTCGGTACGGCTGCCCGAGACGATGGCGCTCCTGGCCAGCCTGTGCCAGGGCGCCCTGCACGGTGGATGGGACCAACAGTTGCAAGCCCGTACGCTCGCGGTCATCTTCGCCGGCCTGGAGCGCGACTGACCGCGGCGGACAAGTCCTGGCGCGGACGGGCCTAAATGATCGCGAAGAGACGGTCGGCGGGGTCCACGACCGCAGCCAGCACCGCGCCCGGCACGAGCGCCGGATCGTCCCCGCGGATGGTGTCCGCCTCGAACGGGGTGAACCCCGGCCCACTGATCCGCAGGCGGAGCTCCAGCCCGGGGTTCTCGCCGTCCAGGTGGTTCGCCACCTGAAGGACCTCCGCCGTCGCGGCGACGCCAGCCGCGGCCAGTCGACGCGAGTCGCGGCGCGAACGGGCCACCACCCGCCAACCGAAGACACCGAACCCGACACCGACGACTGTCGCCAGGACGCCACCGCCCAGCAGACCCCAGAAGTCGGTGGACGACGGCGGTGGATCCAGCGTCACGGCGGCGACGAGCAGGACCGGTCCGGGTAGGCAGATGGCCAGGAACACGAATCGGCTGAGCAGCGCGCCGATCGGACCGACGCGCGCTTCCGCTTCCCGAGGGGCACTGGTCACCCCCGCACCGTAGTGCAGCCGCCGGCCGGTTCACTCCACCGTCCGGGCGAGGCCGGGGAGGGTGAATCCGACCGCGCCGGGCACGCGGGAACGCCCGATCCGCCGATCCGAACGAGGACGACATGAAAGACTCGCCCGGCGTGCGGAAGGGGCGGGGATGCAACCAACCTGGCTCTTGGCGCTGTCCTGGGCATCGCTCGCGGTCGGCGTCGTCAGCCTCGCGGTCGTCGTTATCGACACGTACCTTCGGGGGCACCGTCAGCCGGTCCGGGTCATGGAGATCGTCTGGCTGGTGACCGTTCTCTACATCGGCCCGGCGGCCGTCCGCCTCTACTGGAACTGGGGCAGACCCGAGGCGTTGTCTCGACGGCGGCGGGAGGGTCTACCGCGCAGGCCACGCCGGGGCCTCGTCGTCACCCACGTGTCCCGCTGCGGCGCCCATTGCGCTCTCGGCTTCGTCGTCGCCGAGGTCGCCCTGTACGCCGTGCGATTCGATCCGGCCGAGGACCCCCTGTGGGTCGCCTACGCCGGCGACTATCTGATGGCGGTGACGATCGCCGTGCTCTTCCGGTACTTCGCCGGGCCCGGTCGCAGCCTGACGAAGGTCTGGCGCGCGGTGTCGAGCGTCGGCAAGACCGAGCTGCTGACCATCACCGTGTTTGAGGTGGTGTTGTTCGCGTGGCTGACGCTCGCGCATCGTGTGATCTTCTCGGAGCTACACCTGCTGCCCGACAGCCCGACGTTCTGGTTCGCCGGTCAGATCGGGCTGATCGCTGGTTTCATCGCGGCCTGGCCGATCGCCTCCTGGAAACTCAGCCGAGGGCTGAGGATTGAGGGCTGAGGGCTGAGCCGCGCCGGCTCCCCCACGACTGAACGGGCCCGATTGCCGGCCCGGCCGCCGCGACAAAAGACAAGTGGCAAGGAGATCACTCCCCCTGCCACTTCTAACGTATATCGCACCTGGGGGCTTGCCGCAAGACCCCGGTCATGGCGCAGAATCGGCGGCCGGACCAGCACAAACGAGGTAACGGGGGCACGACGTGGGTGTGTTGTCGATGGACGAGGGCCGCGGCGACCGAGTACCGCTGTTGGATCTTCGAGAGGTCGACGAGACGCAGGTGTCAGTCGTCGGCGGCAAGGCCGCGCACCTGGGCGCGCTGTCCCGGATCGACGGCATCCGGGTGCCGGCCGGGTTCTGCGTGACGACGGCCGCCTTCCGGCGGGTCGTCGCGCAGACGCCGTCGATCGACGATCGGCTCGATCAGCTGTCGCGCCTGAGCCCGGACGACCGGGAGGCGATTGGCACGCTCAGCGCGGAGATCCGCCGCAGCGTCGAGGAGACCGCGATTCCGGGCGACCTGGCCGCCGCGATCACCGGCGCGCTCGCCCGCTTCGGTGAGCAGGCCGCCTACGCCGTGCGGTCCAGCGCGACGGCGGAGGACACGCCCACCGCGTCCTTCGCCGGACAGCAGGACACCTACCTGAACGTGGTGGGGCCGGAGGCGATCCTGCGGCACGTCAGCCGGTGCTGGGCGTCGCTGTTCACCGAGCGGGCCGTCATCTACCGCCTGCGCAACGGCATCGACCACCGCACGGTTCAGATGGCTGTCGTCGTACAGCGGATGGTTTTTCCGGATGCCTCCGGCATCCTGTTCACGGCCGACCCGGTGACGGGCAACCGGAAGGTCGCGACCGTGGACGCCAGCTTCGGCCTCGGCGAGGCCCTGGTGTCCGGCCTGGTGAACCCGGACGTCTTCACGGTGCGCGACGGGGAGGTCGTCACCGGGGCGGTCGCCGTCAAGCAGCGCGCTGTCGCCGCTCTGCCGGGCGGCGGCACGCGGGAGGTGACGATCGACCCGCAGCGACAGGAGCAGCCGGCGCTGACGCAGGCGCAGGTCGTACGACTCGTGCGGCTCGGGCGGCGGATCGAGGCGCAGTTCGGCCGCCCGCAGGACATCGAATGGTGCCTGATCGATGACGACTTCCAGATCGTGCAGAGCCGGCCGATCACCACCCTCTTCCCCATCCCGGCGGCCACTGACCAGGAGAATCACGTCTACCTCTCGGTCGGTCACCAGCAGATGATGACCGACGCCATGCGGCCGCTGGGGCTCTCCATGTGGCAGTTGACCGCCATGGCCCCGATGCTGGCGGCCGGCGGGAGGTTGTTCGTCGACGCCACCCGCCTGCTGGCCGCTCCCGCCAGCCGCGCCGGCTTCCTGACGATGGCGGGGCGCGACGATCCGCTGATGAGAGACGCGCTGGAGACCCTGCTCGACCGCGGAGACTTCATTCCGACCCTCCCGGACGGGGGCGGCCCCGGCACGCCGACCACCGGCGGCCCGTCCGCCTCGATCGAGACCGACCCGGCCATCGTGACCGAGCTGATCGAGCGCAGCACGGCCTCCATCGCCGCCCTGCGGCGCGACGTCGCGGCGCTGACCGGTACGGCGCTGTTCGACTTCCTGCTGGAAGCCTTCCAGGAGCACAAGCGGGTCCTCGGTGATCCGCTGACCATGCAGGCGATCATGGCCGGCATGGAGGCCACCTGGTGGCTCAACGGCCGGCTGCACGACTGGCTGGGCGAGAAGAACGCCGCGGACACCCTCACCCTCTCCGCCCCCGGCAACATCACCTCGGAGATGGGGCTGGCGCTGCTCGACGTCGCCGACGTGATCCGACCGCATCCGGAGGTGGTGGCGTTCCTCCAGGGCGTCGCGCACGACGACTTCCTCGACGAGCTGCCGGCGGTCGCGGGCGGGGCCGAGGCGCGCGCCGCCATCGAGGCGTACCTGGACCGGTACGGCATGCGCTGCGTCGGCGAGATCGACATCACCAGGCCGCGGTGGAGCGAACGCCCCGGCACGCTCGTGCCCGTGCTCCTGGACAACGTCAAGCTCTTCGAGCCGGGCGCGGCCCGGCGGCGCTTCGAGCAGGGCCAACAGCAGGCTCAGCAGAAGGCGCGGGAGGTGTTGACGCGCCTGCGCGCGCTGCCGGACGGTGAGCAGAAGGCCGACGAGACCGCGCGGATGATCGACCGGGTGCGGGCCTTCATCGGCTATCGGGAGTACCCGAAGTACGACATCATCAGCCGCTACTTCGTCTACAAGCAAGCCCTGCTGGCAGAGGCCGAGCGGCTGGTGCGGGCCGGCGTGCTCACCGAGAAGGAAGACGTCTTCTACCTCACGTTCCAGGAGTTCCACGAGGTGGTGCGCACACATCGGGTGGACGACGAGCTGATCCGGCAGCGCCGGGACGCGTTCCGGTCGTACCAGGCGCTCACCCCGCCCCGGGTGCTCACCTCCGACGGTGAGGCGATCACCGGGGCGTACCGACGCGACGACGTGCCGGCCGGCGCCCTGGCCGGTGTACCGGTGTCGGCCGGGACAGTCGAGGGGCGCGCCCGCGTCATCCTGGACATGTCGCAGGCCGATCTCGCAGCGGGCGACATCCTCGTCACGGCCCACACGGACCCGAGCTGGACGCCCCTGTTCGTCGGCATTGCCGGCCTGGTCACGGAGGTCGGCGGGTTGATGACGCACGGTGCGGTGATCGCGAGGGAGTATGGCCTGCCGGCTGTCGTCAGCGTGCTCGACGCCACCCGGCTGATCCGCGACGGGCAGCGGATCCGCGTACACGGCAGTGACGGGTACGTCGAGATTCTGCCCTGACCGACGGCACTTCAGGAGGAACGACGATGGCGGTTTCTGTCCGACGGCTGGCGACCATGCTGGCCGTGGCGTCGACTGTGGTCTCGATGGCGGCGTGCGGCAGCGGCGGCGGCGACGCGACCAAGGCGCGGACGACGCCGAGCCCGGATCTGACGCTCACCCCGTCGCCGGCCGCCGATCAGGAGTTCCGGCAGTTGGAGGAGCAGTTCGGGGCGCGGCTGGGGGTCTACGTCGTCGACACGGGCACCGGTCGCACGGTGGCGTACCGCGCCGACGAGCGGTTCGCGTACGCCTCAACGTGGAAGGCGTTGGCCGCCGCCGAGGTGCTCGACGGCACCACCGACGCCCAACTCGACCGGGTGGTGCGGTACTCGGCGCGGGACCTGGTGACGCACTCCCCCGTCACCGAGAAGCACGTCGGCGAGGGCATGAGCCTGCGCGCCCTCGCCGACGCCGCCGTGCGCTACAGCGACAACACGGCCGGCAACCTGTTGCTGCGTCACCTCGGCGGGCCGGCGGGGTTCGAGTCGAAGCTGCGCGCGCTCGGCGACACGGTCACCGAGGCCGACCGCTACGAGACGGCGCTGAACGAGGGAACACCGGGCGACCAGCGGGACACCAGCACCGCGCGGGCCCTGGCCGACGACCTGCGGGCGTACACCGTGGGGGATGCCCTGGAACCGGCGGACCGTGACGTGCTGCGCGGCTGGCTGCGGGGTAACACCACCGGCGCGGCGCTGGTCCGCGCCGGGGTGCCGGCTGGCTGGGTGGTCGGGGACAAGACCGGGACCGGCGGGTACGGCACCCGCAACGACATCGCGGTGATCTGGCCGCCCGATCGGGCGCCGATCGTGCTCGCCGTGCTGTCCAGCCGCGACAGGAAGGACGCCACCCCCGACGACGCCCTCATCGCCCAGGCCACCCGGGTGGTCGTCGCCCAGCAGTGAGCACCTAGGCGGGGTGGTACTTCAGGAGGACGACCCCGGAGGCGAAGGGTTCGGCGGACACCAACTCCAGTCGTGCCGGCGGCTGACCACCGTCGAACAGCGCCTTGCCCCGGCGAAGGAACAGGGGATGCACCAGGAGGTGCAGCTCGTCGATGAGCCGGAGATCGGCGAGGGACCGGATCACTGTCAGACTGCCGTAGACCACGATGTCGCCGCCGGGCCCACGCTTGAGTTCGGTGACCTCGTCGGCGTCGAGGCGGGCGAGCCGTCGGGTGTTCGCCCAGGTCGCGGTGTTTCCCGAGGCGGAGACGACGATCTTCTCCAGCGCGTCGAGGCGTTGGGCATACCCCCGTACGTCGTCCGGCTGGTCGGGGTCCTGGGCGGTCGACGGCCAGTGGCCGGCGAAGTCGGCATGCGTGATTCGGCCCAGCATCAGGCTGCCGGCGTTCTCCACCAGGCCCCGCTCGTATTTTTGCAGGTGGTCGTCGACCAGCAGCCAGTCCATCTCGTCGTCGGGGCCGGCGACGAATCCGTCCAGGGTCGTCCACATCGATACGACGATCTTGCGCATCTCTCGTCCTCCGTCATGGTGCGGTGAACCCCGGGGGTCCGGATCAGCCGTGTTGCGGCAGGCTCATGAGACCACGCTAGGGGTGCAACTCCTGAAGAACAAGCGCGGCTCCTAATTTAGGATCCGGGTAGGGTGGACGCCATGAGCGGCAGGCGTAGTTACGGAGATCCGTGCGGTGTCGCGCGTGGACTGGACATCATCGGCGAGCGGTGGGCGCTGCTGGTGGTACGCGACCTGCTGCTCGGCCCCCGGCGGTTCAACGACCTGCTCGGCGGCCTGCCCGGCGTGAGCCCGAACGTGCTGAGCCAGCGGCTGCGCCAGTTGACCGAGCACGGCGTGGTCTACCGGCGGGACCTGGGCCCGCCGACGCGGGTCCACCTCTACGAGCTCACCGAATGGGGTCGCGCCCTGGAGCCGGTCCTCCTCCAGTTCGGACGCTGGGGAAGCCAGTCGCCCCAGTCACCCGACGGCGCACTCGGCATCGACTCCCTGCTGCTCAGCATCAAGGCCGCCTTCGACCCGGCGCGAGCGCCGGAACTCGCCGGCAGCTACGCGTTCCACATCGACGCGGACACGTACCTCGCCAACGTTGCCGACGAGACGGTGCAGCTGCGGCGCGGCACGGCGTCCGACCCCGACGCGGCGCTGACCACCGACATCGACACCCTTCGTGCCGTCTGCGGCCGGGAGATCACCCTGGCGGCGGCAGTGGAGTCCGGTGCGCTGCGGTTGAGCGGCGACGAGGACGCCAGGCGGCGCCTCACCAACCTGCTCCTAGCCCCGTTCACCCCCGCACCCCGGCCCGCCACGCCCTGACGACGGCGATCCGGCCCCGTGGAGAACGTCACCCTCGGCGTGGGCTGATTCCCGCTACCGCCAGGTCGAGCAGTCGGGCCGCGGCGGCGGCGGGATCGAAGTGGTGCTCGGTTGCCAACGCGATGCCGGTGATCAGCGCCAGCACATCGGTGATGGTCACGTCTGGCGCCACCGCGCCGGCCGTCGCGGCCCGGCGTACGAGTGGTTCGCCCGCCTCGGTGAGCTGCGCGGTGGCGCAGTGCTCGTGCGCTTCGGTGGGGTTGGCCGTGCAGTCGCGGGTGAGCGCGATGGCCAGGCCCCTGATGGTGGCGACGTTCCCGTTGACGGCGGTGAGCCACTCCAGCAGCGCGGCCCGAGCGTCGGCGGCGTCGGACAACTCCCGTGCGCGGGCGCCGAGGTTCTCGATCACTCCGCGGAAGACCGCGTCCAGCAGCGCGTGGCGGCTGGGGAAGTGCCGGCGCACGGTGGCCGAACCGACTCCGGCGGTGCGGGCGATCTGCTCCAGGGACGCGTCGGCACCGTGCGCGGCGATCTCCTGCTCGGCCACGGCCAGCAGGCGCGCGTAGTTGCGCCGGGCGTCCGCTCGCTGGCTGGACATGGCGTCATCACCTCACGGTTGCTAAGTGGCGGGGCCCGCCGTATCTTAGCGAAGCATAAACGGCGGGCCCCGCCGTTTATGCTTCACCCGTGACAGGAGACCCCTCATGCCCACTGAATCCGCACCCGTCCTGGTCACCGGCGCCACCGGGAGGCAGGGCGGTGCCACCGCTCGCGCCCTGCTCGCGGCCGGCGTACCCGTCCGGGCACTGGTCCGCGACCCCTCGACCGCCCGCGCGCGGGCGGTCGAGGCCCGCGGCGCCGAACTCGTCACCGGCGACCTCGACGATCGCGACTCGCTGGTCCGGGCCGCGCACGGAGCACGGGCCGTCTTCTCGGTGCAGATGCCCGCGATGGACGGCAACACCATCAACTTCGACGGCGAGCTGGCACAGGGTGTCAACCTGATCGAAAGCGCGCTGGCCGCGAAGGTGCCGCAGTTCGTGCACACGTCCGTGAGTGGCGCTGGCCAGCACACCGAGGCACCAGGCTGGGCCGAGGGCCGCTGGGCGACCCTGGAGCCCTACTACACCACCAAGGCCGGCATCCAGGATCGAGTGCGCGAGGCGGGCTTCACGCACTGGACGCTCATCAAGCCGGGCTTCTTCATGGACAACTTCCTGCCCTCGGTGGCGTACCTGCTCCCCCGGGGCGTCGCCGGTGGCTTGGCGACGGTCATCAAGCCACAGACCTCACTCTCCCTCGTCGCGGTCGACGACATCGGCCGCGCAGCCGCCGCGGCCATCGCCGAACCCGATCGCTTCCATGGCGTCGAGCTGGAGCTGGCGAGCGACCACCTGACAATGACGGAGATCGCCAAGGTGCTCTCCGACGCACTGGGCGCCGACCTGACCGCGCCGGACATGACCGAGGAGGAGGCGGTCGCCGCCGGGATGCCGGAGTGGGCCGGCATCTCCCACGAGCTGATGAATGTTGCCGGCCAACCCGCTCGCCCGGAGTACGCGCGGGCCCTCGGCATTCCCCTCACGAGTTTCGCAGCCTGGGCCCGCCACAACCTGCCCGAGCCGTCGCAGCCGTAAGAGCCGGCGACAACCCAGCTCCAGAGATCAGCCGCCGACGGCTCGCCGGCCGTCCGCACGGGGGTAGCGTGCATCGAGCATGATCGCTAGCCTTACCGGTCCCTCCACTTTGGACATAGGAAGGCCCCTCATGAAGCGCAGAACAATGACCAGCCTGGTGGCGATGTTCGCCATGATCGCGGCGACGCTGATCGGCACCGGCAGTCCGGCGGCGGCGGCCTCCTCCGGCCCGTGGATTGTCCAGCCCTTCACGAACCTCTACTGCCTCCACCCGGCGGGCTACTCGTCGGCGCTCAACATCGTGGTCGAACAGCGCCTCTGCGAGGGCGGACTGAGCCGTAACTGGATCTTCACCACGACCAGCTCGGGCTACTACCAGTTCTCCTACCGCAACGGCGGACGGTGCATGGCCGTCCGCGGCGCGGTGACCACCGAGCGGGCAAAGATCGCTACGCAGGTGTGCGGAGACGCCCGCCTCAACGACCAGTGGCTGCCGATCAAGCTCTTCAACTCCGGGGGTTCCGACTACTACCAGCTGAAGAACCGTGGCACCGGCAAGTGCATGGCGGTTGAGGGCAACTCGGTGCAGAGCGGCGCCGACATGATGCAGTTCACCTGCTACACGACCTCGAACAACCAGGCCTTCACCTGGTTCGCCCCGTCGTAAGCAACGCCCCGCAGCCGGAAAGCGGGACCTCCCCGGGTCCCGTTGCCCGGCCGTTGGCAAGAGATCGACTCGGGTTTCGTGAAGTCGGGGTGTCCGGACTCCTGGGACACCCCGACTTCCGTGAACGCGAGTGGATTGCCCACCCGGCGTCGGCGGTGGCGTGTATCGAACATGATCGTTAGCCTTACCCGGCCCTCCATTTTGGACGAAGGAAAAGCCCCTCATGAAGCGCAGAACGATGACCAGCCTGGTGGCGGTGCTCGCCATGATCGCGGCGACGCTGGTCGGCACCGGCAGCCCGGCGTCGGCCGCCACCACCGGTCCGTGGGTGATTCAGCCCTTCACGAACGACTACTGCGTCCACCCCGAGGCGTACGCGTCGGCGAGCGGGACCGTGGTCGATCAGCATCTCTGCGACAGGGGGCCGCTGCGCAACTGGAACTTCACCACGACCAGCTCGGGCTACTACCACATCTCCTATCGCAACGGCGGAAAGTGCATGGCCGTCCGCAATGCGTCGAAGACCGAACGGGAGAAGATCGTCACGCAGGGGTGCGGCGATGCCCGCCTCAACGACCAGTGGCTGCCGATCAGGCTCTTCACCTCCGGGAGCGCCGACTACTACCAGCTGAAGAACCGCAACAGCGGCAAGTGCATGGCGGTGGAGGGCAACTCGACGGCGAACGGCGCCGACATGATGCAGTTCACCTGCTACACGACCTCGAACAACCAGGCCTTCACCTGGGGCTTGGACTAACCAACGCCGTTGAGCCGCGGTGGGACCTGTCCGGGTCCCCCGCGGTCCCGCGTGGCACGACGTCGGCTCGGGTTGGTGAAGCCGGGGCGTCCGATGAGCGAGGAACCCCGACTTGGCACAGTCACACTGTGGCGGCTGCCCGGCCCACCGGGAACCGCACGCCGGTGAGGTCTTCCGAAACGGCCCAGAGGCGTTGCTGCACGCTCACGTCGTAGGAGTCGGGGCTGGAAGTGACCAGCCTCGGGTAGCCGCGCGCCTCGGCCAGGCCGTCGGGGCCGTAGTACTGCCCGCCGAGGACGGACGGGTCGGTGGCGGCCCGCAGGGTGGGCAGCGCGCCCGCCGTCGCGGGCTGGGTAATCACCGGGGCGAGCCAGGTGAGCGGTCGGCGGACGGCCGCCGGGGCGTTGCGGGCCAGTTCGGTGTTGGAGATGCCCGGGTGCGCGGCCACCGCAACGGTGGTGCCGTGCGCGGCGAGCCGGCGCTGCAACTCGTAGGTGAACATCAGGTTGGCGAGCTTCGACTGACCGTAGGCGGCGACCCGGCCGTAGGAACGGTCCCACTGCAGGTCGTCGAAGTGGATGGCGGCGCGGATGCGGTGCCCGGTGCTGCTGACCGTGACCACCCGGGAGCCGGGCACGGGCAGCAGCAGGTCGAGCAGCAGGCCGGTGAGCGCGAAGTGGCCCAGGTGGTTGGTGCCGAACTGCATCTCGAAGCCGTCGCGGGTGGTCTGCCTCGGGGTGTACATCACGCCGGCGTTGTTGATCAGCAGGTCGATCCGCGGGTGGGTGGCGCGCAGGCCGGCCGCGGCCGCGCGCACCGAATCCAGCGAGGTCAGGTCCAGTTCCCGTACGGAGACGTCGCCGTTGATCCGGGCGGCGGCCAGTTCGCCCTTCTCCGTGTCGCGTACGGCCAGCACGACCGACGCCCCGTGTTCGGCGAGTCGCCGGGCGGTCTCGAAGCCCAGCCCGGTGTTGGCGCCGGTGACCACGGCCACCCGTCCGTCCTGGCGCGGAATCTGCTGCTCGGTCCACTTCATCTCAGGCTCCTTATGTACCGCCGGTAACTTATGCTCGAACGGTAATGTACCGCCGGTACGCTGTCAAGGGACCGCCGGTACCTAAGCTAGGGTTGGCGTCATGACGTTCCAGCGGGCGCGCAGCGAGGAGCAGCGTGAGGTCCGGCGCCGGGCCATCCTGGAGACGACCTCGGCGATGCTCGACGAGATGCCGGTGGCCGAGGTGACCCTGAACGAGCTGAGCCGGCGGGTCGGCCTGGCCAAGACGGCGGTGCTGCGCTATTTCGAGTCCCGCGAGGCGGTGCTGCTCGACCTGATGGACGACCGGACGACGACCTGGCTGGCCGACCTGGACCAGGAACTGGCCCACGGTGTCGACCTGAGCCGATCCGTGATGGAACGGGCGGAGCAGACGGCCGACGTGCTCAGCCGGTCGCTCGCCGCCCAGACGGTGCTCTGCGATCTGTTCGGCGCGCAGGGCGGGGTGCTCGAGCACAACGTCTCGGTCGAGGCGGTCCGCCGGCACAAGCGGGCCTCACTGGGCAACCTCGCCGTGATGGCCGGCCTCGTCCGGCGGCACCTGCCCGAGGTCGGCGACCGCGCCGAGCTGTTCTGCCTGCACACCTTGATCATGGGTGGCGCGCTGTCCGCCTACACCTCGCCGCCGCCGAGCCTGCTCGCGGTCTACGAGTCCGAGCCGGCGCTCGCGGTCCACCACGTCGACCTACGGACGGCCCTACGGCTCGCGATCATCACGTCGCTCGTGGGCATGCTGCCGCGCACCTGAGCCCGAGGCACGGCCGGCAACCGCCGCGGGCCTCCCGCCGGCCGCCGTCATCGGTGAGTCGAGCATGGTCTACCCGACGTCGACGGTGGCGCGCTGCCGTACGGCGGAGCGCTGCTGCCGTACGGTGCGCAGGCCCAGGTAGGCGACCGCACCGGAAGCCAGGTACAGCAGGGCCTGCACATTGAGCACGAGCACGACGCTGAGCACGTCGCCGAGCAGCCCGGCAGCCGCCATGCCCAGCCCCTGCGAGGCGTTGAAGATCGCGTAGTAGACGCCGAAGGTCCGGCCCAACTCCGTGTCGGGCACGCTCTGTTGGATCTGTGCGAAAGCTCCACTGGCGTACGCGATGCCCGGTGCGCCGACCAGGATGAACAACCCGATGTACCACGCGGGTTGACGGGTGACCGCCGGTCCGTTCCAAATGACCAGGCTGATCAGGGCGAAGGTGGTCGCCCCGAGGCTCATCAGCAGCCGGGGGCTGAGCCGAGCGCCCAGCATGCCGACGATGAGCCCGCCCGCCACCCCGCCGATCGCCTGGACGCCGCGCAGCACACCGGTGAGGGTGCCGTCGGCGTGCAGCGCGCGGCTGACGAAGACCACAAAGAGCACCACGAACAGGCCCTGCGCGATGCCGCCCAACGCCACACTCACGATCGTCATCCGCACGGCGCGGTTGCGCAGCATCGCCGTGAGGCCGTGTCGCCAGGCGGTGAAGAACGACGACGTACGGTCCGGGGTCGTCGGCGGCGCAGTCGCGTGGTGGGCGGCGCGGCGGCCGGCGGCGATCAGGGTCGCCGTGATCACGAAGGCCACGGTGGCGCCGACGGCCAGGTAACGGGTGCCGTCGCGGGTAATGGCGAAGCCGCCCAGCGAACCTCCGATGAGCCGTCCCACACTCATGTTGAGCGCTATCACGCTGTTGGCGCGCACCAGGTGCGCGGGCTCGACGAGGCGTGGCAACGCGGCGTTGCGGGCGGAGTCGAACGTCTGGGTCAGCACGGCCTGGGCGCCGGCGACCAGGGAGATGATCCACAGGTGGTGGTCGGGCTGACCGAGCAGCGGGATCACCACGGCGGCCTGGAGCACGGCGACCCAGCTCATGAGCCGGAACCGGTCGAAACGATCGGCGAAAGCACCGGCGAACGATCCCAGCGTGATGCCGCACAGCAGCTCGACGAGGAAGACGGCGGAGGTGGTGAGCGCCGAGCCGGTCACCCCGAACACGTAGATCGGCAGCCCGGTGAGCAGCAGCCAGCTCGCCACGCTGGAGAAGAGCCCGGCAGCCCAGATCAGGACGAATCCGCGGTGTCGCAGCAGCGCCACCATCTCAGATGAATTCTGGCGTGGGGTACGCCTGCAGGTTGAGGCTGACCGGCCGGGCGTCGCTGGGGGGCGCGGTGCGCAACGGGCGCAGGTACGGCCGGATGACGGCGTCCAGGGTCAGCGTGAGGTGCCGCAACTCCTCCGGAGTCAGCGAGAGCGTGTAGCTGTGGAAGGTGGCGCTCTCCCGCCACTGGTCGGCCAGCTTGTGTTGCTGATGCTGGTAGCGCTGCAACGATCGGAACACCTCGTCGAGCTCTAGGGCGGTCAGCGCGTCGTTGATCTGCTGCCCCTCGGCATCATCGGGGTCCGGGAGGAATTCGAGCCCGGTGGCGGCGGCGCGCCACGGTCGGTCTCGCCGGTTGGCCCCCTCGGCGGGGACCCGCTCGATGAGGCCGTGCCGGGCCAGTTGATGCAGGTGGTAGCTGCAGTTCGACCCGGTGTCGTCCAGGGCCTCGGCGCACTGCGCCGCGGTTCTCGGGCCGGCGGCCAGCAGGTAGCGCAGCAGGCGCAGGCGCAACGGGTGCGCGAGTGCGCGCAGCTTGGTGGCGTCCTGGACGCGCACCCGTCGTTCCGGCTCGTTCAGCTCCATCGAGGCACCCCTTAGCGAAAGACTCCTTTCGGTTATACGTCTTTGTGGCTCGCTTTCGCAACAAGTCTTTCGATTCAGGCAGGCGCAGCGGCTGCCAGGATGCGGCCACACCGACTCGGCGGGCTCATCGCGGCCGACAGCAAACCCTGCCGAAAGTTATGAGACGCCCGGTCACCGCCCCTGGCGGGCGGCCTCGCCAGAGAGGGATCGCGGGTACCGGAGGGCGCTCAGCAGGGCGGTGACGACAGCAGTCACCAGCAAGATCCTCACCACGTGGAACACCACCGCGTCGCCCGTGGAGTCCGGCGGAAAGATGTCCTTGACGAGCAGGCCGACGCCCAATCCCAGCCCCAGGCAGGCATGCATCGCGGCCCGCAGGCGTGGGAAGGGCTGTTGGCGGCCGAAGATCCGGGGCACGACCGTGCCCCCACGGCTCCTGACGAGCAGCACGGCGGCCATGGCCAGGTTGGTCGCCGCGCACACGACGGCCAAGACCACGTCCACGGGTTCCATGGGGCCGAACGCTAGCGCACCCATGCCCGCCAGCGACTGCCAGCTCCGAGGCCGGCTCGCGAAACACTGTGGCACAGCAATTCCTGCCCTAATCTATGGGTGTCGATTGTTGCCTCCAGCTCCATCCGAGGAGAGGAACCCCTCGTGAACGTCGGTAGCCGAACCCTTCCGCGACTCCTCTCCTTCCTGCTGGCCGTCCTGCTCGCCACCGGCTTGCCCCTGCTCGGCGCCGCGCCGGCGGCGGCCGGGCAGACCAGCCTGCGAGCCGCCGACCCCAGCGTGATCCGCGTCGGCGGCACCTACATCTCCGTCCAGTCGGTCAACGGCGGGATCGCCGTGCGGCAGGCGGCCTCTCCCGACGCGCTGGCCGCCGCACCCGCGCGGCAGGTCTGGACGGACAGCCGCAACCTCGGTGAGGTCTGGGCCCCGGAGATCGTCACCGATGGCGGCCGCTACTACATCTACTTCTCGGCCGGGCGCGGCACCGCCCACCGCATGTACGCGATCCACTCGGTGTCACCGGCCAGCGGCTACACGGCCGAGCGGCAACTCGCGCTGCCCGACGGCAGGTGGGCCATCGACGGCAGCCTGTTCACCTTCAACGGGCAGCGGTGGTTCGTCTGGTCGGGTTGGGCCGGGGACACCAACGTCGAACAGAACATCTACCTCAGCCGGATGAGCGACCCGCTCACCCCGACCGGTGGCCGGTACGTCATCTCCCAGCCCCGCGAGAGCTGGGAGCGCGTCGTCGGCAACCCGTTCATCAACGAGTCCCCCGAGGCGATCAGGGACCCTAACGGGCAACTCCACATCGTCTACTCCGCCAACGGCAGCTGGAGCGACCAGTACTGCCTCGCCGACCTACGGCTGCGCGCCGGCGGCGACCCGACGTACGTGTGGGACTGGTACAAGTCGAACGGCTGCCTGTTCGGCTCGAACCGGGCCACCATGATGGCCGGCTGGGATCCCACCCTGCACGTGAACGGGCCTGGCCACCACAGCTTCGTGCTGCTCAACGGCGACATCGCCACCAGCCCACCCGCCGGGCCGAGGTTCCCGCTGATGTACCACGGAGTACCCAAGGGCACCCCGTACTCCTGGGCGAACCGCTACTGGTACACCGGCACCTTCTGCTGGTGGGGCAACACCACCTACCGCCGCGCCAACGTGCCCGGCCCGACGGCCGACACCGGGTTCAGCATCAAGTTCTTCGAGTGATCCGGACGTGCATCCTGGCCCTACGCCGGCCGCCCCCTTCGACCGCGGCGGGACCCCTTCGGGTCCCGCCGCGGTTTCGCATTCCCGGCCGGCGGCGGGACCGACTCAGGCTTCTTGCGACCGGCCTGCCGGAGGGGCCGGGGTCACCCGGCTTCCGTGAAGACGGGTGAATCGTGCTCGACGCCGGGGTCGCAGCATGATCACCTTCATCACTCACGAGCGTGAACTTAAGAAAATTAAGATCATCTTCTTGGAAGTTGAGGATTCTTAAGATACAACTTTAGGTATGACAGAGCAGGCGATGGACTGGCAGGAACTCACCAGCCTGACGCGAGGGCAGCCGTTCGTCGTCGAGCGGGTGCGCCTGGCGAGCAACGGCGTCGCGATCGAGGGCGAGTTCGAGCCACCGCAACTGGCTCAGCTCAACGTCGACGATCAGGTCTTTGTCACGGCGTTCGTGCGCTGCCACGGTTCGATCAAGGAGATGGAACGCATCTTCGGGGTGAGCTACCCGACGATCAAGTCACGACTCAACCGGATCACGCAGATGCTCGACTTCGTCGAGACCGACCCGGCGCCCTCGCGAGCCGACATCATCGACCGGTTGCGCCGCGGTGAGATCACCGCACAGCAGGCGTTGGCCGAGCTGGACGGCCGGGCGTGATGCCGCAGCTGGTGACCGTCAAGGTCAACCGCCCGGACCGCCGGCCCGTCCGCGTCTGGGTTCCGGTGCTCCCCGTGGCGCTCGTGCTTTTCCCGGTCGTGGTCCTGGTCGTGCTGGCGGCGATCGTGGCCTGCGTCGTGTTCCGCATCGGTGTGGTGCGGGCACTTGGCGCCGCTTGGCGTGTCATCTCCGCGCTGCCCGGCGCCCGCTTCGACATCGAGCAGGGCCGCACGGCCGTGTTCGTGGCTATCCGATAGGAGAGGTTCGCATGACCGAACAACGCAAGGACATCCTCACCATGCTGGCCGCCGGCAAGATCACCGCCGAGGAGGCGGAGCAGCTCATCGCCGCACTCGAACGGGACCAGGCACCGGCGACGGCGGGTCACGACGCCCGGCCGAAGGGCAAGGTGAAATACCTGCGGGTGGTGGTGGACGCCACCGACAACGGCGAGCCGTCGCGGGTCAACGTGCGGGTGCCACTGCAACTGCTGCGGGCTGGTGTACGACTGGCGGCGCTGGTCCCGCCGCAGGCCCTGGTCAAGGCCAACGCCTCACTCAGCGACTCGGGCGTGCCGATCGACCTGACGCAGCTCAAGCCCGAGCAGTTGGAGGCGCTCGTGGAGCACCTCGACGAGGTGACCGTGGAGGTGGATTCACCCGATGCCACCGTGCGGGTCTTCTGCGAGTAGGCGCCGTCCCGCAGGACGGCCCCTCGAGAGGGTGCTGGAACACCCTCCCGAGGCTGCGCCCGCCGCAGCAGAGCACAGGTGAACTGCCAATCTGAAGTTTAGCCACTCACCAGCACACCAGCGGAGGGACCACTCGGACGGGTGGTCCCTCCGCGCCGTCCCGCGGACGACTCGCACTCATGGCATGACGACGCGTGGTCAGGCGCGCCACGCCGGCCGGTGCCGGCCGCGCGCGGGCAACTTCGGCGATCACGGTACGCGCCAACGGCCAGCACCGGACCTCGGCCGGCGCGACACTGTCCGCGTCCGCCAGGGCGAGATACGCGCCCTGGCATTCGGCCGCCCACAACGGAGCGGGACGCACCGAGACGAATCGATGAGCAGACCCGAGACTGGATCTGCTCATCGTCCGGTGCGACCTGTCACCCATTCGAGGCTGCATGACAAGGCCCTAGCAGGAACCGTGCCAATTCACCTTAGTCACGATCACCTGAAGGTAGAAGATGTTACCGCGTGGGGTAGCGCAGTGCGTGATGACCGTCGATTCGTCCTGCCACGTGTGGTGGTATTCCAATTCGACGTTCGCGGTCGTGTGGTTGTAGAAGGTTTTCGTCGGGGCGCTGCCGGTCCACGGACCGGTGGTCACCAGGGACGGGGTCTCGGTGGGGCCGGTATTCACGGGAGCCCAGTTGGGCCAAGCGCAGAAGGTGCCCTGCTGGCAGTTGCCGGGCGGCCACGGCTCCTCGTCCGGCCAAGGCCCGTTGGCGGACGCCGACGCGGCGGGGATGGTGGCCAGCAGACCTGCGGTGGACAGGGCAAGGGCGAGGGATTTCAGTCGCAAAGGTTTCTCTTTTCCCAGAGGAATCGATCAATGAAAGTTACCACCGGGAAAATTGATACGTCAAGGGTTTCATTCACGGCCGTCTAAGCTTGGAATCTCCTGTGATTCCCCTGAAATTGTTGGGAATTGCAGTTGCCGTGACGGCTTGCCGGGATCAAGTCGGCGCGGGTCGACGAGGTGGATTTCCAACCCAGTTGGCACAGCGGGCTGGAAGCCCGACCGTGAATCGCCTTCCCACGCCCTCTCACCTTCGCCGGGGAAGGGGTAGACCCCGGTGGGGATGAACAGGGCCGTGGACTCGGCGATCGGCCTGCCCAGCAGGTCGACGAGCGCTCAGATGCTCGGGTTACGGATGCCCGATGAGGTGAGAAGGAACTTCATGGAGTCCGCTCGGGCGGCGGCGGACACTCCAGGACCGCGATCGAGTTTCCGGCGAACAGCCCCAGGTGCGGGTGCCCGGAGAAGATCTGGACCGCCTCGTCGTGCGAGCCCGCTTCCACAATGCTGTAGGCGATCAGGGCGTCGGTGAAGTCCTCGACACCTCGCGCCGTGACCAGCTTCTTCGCGTACAAGGGAGCGCCGGGGTCGACGATGGCCTTCTCGTTGGCCTGCGCCCACGACGCCCACGCGTCCATGAACTCGGTCTGCTGCTGCTCGGTGAGTTCGGACTTGTCGGCCCCGTCAGCCGCGCCGTTGAAGAGCGCCAGGAACCTGCCCATCCTGGCATCTTAGTGGCGATCTGCTCGGGCCGCCGAGTCACCATCACGACCCCGGCCGAAATACCAGGTCGTCGATAAGCGGCAGCCCGGGAAACGCCGGACAGGGTCGAGATTCGAACTGGTTCGAATGTCTCGGCTGCGCCGCTTTCCCCAGGGTTGACTGACCTCGTCCACACCGGTGCCACCAGCACAATCACTCAGCTCCGGCAGAAGGATCCCCCAGCTAAGGAGACTCATGAAGCGACAAATCCTGGCGTTCTTCGGTGCGTTGGCGCTGGCGGCCGGCGGGCTCCTGGCCGTGGCCAGCCCGGCCCAGGCGGCGGCGTCGCGCAACGGCGTGTGCGAGAGCGGCGAACTGTGCATGTGGCAGCACCCTGACCTACGCGGCGGTCGCTACGACACCCTCTCGACCACTGCGAACTTCAATCAATGGTCGTTCGTGGCTGCCTGCACATCGGACTGCTCGCTGCACGACAACGTCAGCTCGCTGCGCAACTACGACACTCAGAATGCCGTCCGCCTCTTCGAGCACGAGAACTACCGGGGCCTCTACTTCTGGCGGCAGAAGACCAACAGCGGCCAGTCCGACGAGGCCCTGAACCTCACGCTGGACCGGGACCAGAACGGGAACAACTGGAACGACCGATTCGACTCGTTCTGCTTCGTCTGGGCCGGCCAGCCGCAAACCCGCTGCCGCCCATAGGACCGCATCGAGGGGCTCGCGTCAGCCGTGAGGTCACAGACAACGCGAGCCCCTCCACCCTGAGCGAGGTCTCCATGCCCACGATCCGTAGGCAATTCGCGGCCCTGACCCTGGCCTGCCTGACCGTCGGCGCCGGTGCCGCCTGTGACCCGAGCGGGCCCGCGCAGCGGCCCGCCGGGCCATCACCGGTGGCGGCCATGAGCCTTCCGTTGGACCGACTGTTCCCGTCCGGGGACGAGGACCTGCTTCTCCAACGGGCCGAGGCGAAACTTGTCGTGGCCTGCATGCGCCGGCTCGGCATCTCCTACCGGCCGCCGGAACCGCACCACACCGACCCGGCCGCCACCCGCGACGGGTTGTACGGGCTGGTGGAGCACGACCAGGCGCAGCGCCTCGGCTACCACGCCGCACCCGGCGGCGACACGGCTGAGGACAAGCCTCCACCGCCTCCGGAAAAGACGGCGCTGGCGCTGAGCGGCACCCGGTTCGGCACCGACGGACCCGAGCCGGCCGGCGGC
This sequence comes from Micromonospora sp. BQ32, assembly GCF_059358895.1. Lineage (NCBI taxonomy): Bacteria > Bacillati > Actinomycetota > Actinomycetes > Micromonosporales > Micromonosporaceae > Micromonospora > Micromonospora sp. BQ32. Next base: position 188,398 of record NZ_JCADBI010000014.1, read on the forward strand.
CGGATCCCTGAAGGCGGCTGCCTCGGCGAGGCGACCCGGCGCCTGACCGAGGGCGCGCCACCGGTCGGCGAGACGCTCCTGTACGACCTGGCCCTGCGGGCCGGCCAACAGGCAGAGCAGGACGCACGCGTTCAGGCCGGCTTCCGGGCCTGGTCGACGTGCATGGCCGGCAAGGGGTTCACCTACGCCGACCCGTGGCAGGCCAACGACGACCCGAGGTGGAGCACCGACCATCCCAGCGACGTGGAGCGCCGGACCGCGATGGCCGACGTCGCGTGCAAGAACAGCACAGGTCTCGTGACGACCTGGCAAGCGGCGATGGTGGAGCACCAGCAGCGCACGATCGCGAGCCGCTCCGCCGACATCGAACGCTACGAGCAGGCCAAGAGCGCCCGACTCGCCAACGGCCGACGCGTGCTGGCGACGACGTGAGGCCAGCCGCGACCGGCGGGTAGGTCGGTCAGCGGGTGAGGCCGACCAGGTTGGCCAGTCGCGCCACACCGGCCGGCGCCGGCTGCGCACGGGCAACATCGGCGATCACGGTACGCGCCAACGGCCGGCACCGGACCTCAGCCGGCGCGACGCTGTCCGCGTCGACGAGCGCGCGGGCAGCGCCGCGCAGGTCGCCCACTTGGAGGTACGCCCGCGCGACATCCACCAGGTGCGCGCCCCGGTACTCGGCCGGCAACCGCCGCCACGCCTCCCGCCGCACCATCACCGGATGTCGCCGCACCGCCTCGACGGCGTCACCCCGCGAGGCCGCCATCAGCACCCGCGCCAGCTCGACGGCGATCGGCCCGAAGCTGGTGTGGTGCTGATCGTCGTACCCCCGAAGGTTGGCGGCGATCCCCGCGGCCCGGTCGATCAGCTCGTCGGCCCGGCGGCTCTCGCCGCAGCCGGCGCCAGCGAGGGCGGCCTGGAGCAGCAGCGTCCCGCCCACGGCCCACTCCCCCGCTGACCGCTGCGGAGCGACCCCGCACCCGCCCCGGTGATCATGAGGTTGACGGTCGCTTTGATCTTCATGAGGTCCGTCAACCTCATGATCACGGGGGTGCGCTGGGGTGGGGGTGATGCGGTTCGCGGCAGTTAGCGCCGCTGTTAGGGCCAGGCGGTCGCGGTTGCACGCGCGGAGCGCCTGGGCTACCGAGATGGCCGCCGTTGCCGTCAGGATCGGGTCGTCGCCGGCAGCGGACATCGCCCGGTCGGCGGCCAGCCACCCGAGATCGGCTTCGCCGAGCTTCACCAGCAGCGACGAGGTGATCCGGTACGTCTGCACCAGCAACTCCGGTGTCTGCGCGCCCTGGGCGGCGTCGAGCAGGCCCGGCAGGACCCGCACCAACTGCCCGTAATGCGCGTGCTGGTAGCTCAACCAGGCGTACCCGATCTGCCTTCTCAGCTCGTCCGTCTCCTGTGGGGCTTGCGGCGCGTCGTAGCGGGCGAGGGCGGCCCGGACGTCGTCCACGCCGTCCGGAGGGCCGGCAGGCGTTGGGCGCGGCTGGCCGAGCAGCACCTCCGGGTCGACCCGTAGGACGTGGGCCAGTTCCTGGATCACCGAGTACCGATCCAGGGAGCGCACGCCCCGCTCCACCTTGTCCACCCAACTCTTCGACCTGCGCAGCCGGTCCGCCAGCATCTGCTGCGTCATCGACCGCCGCACCCGCCAGCGGGCGACGCGGCGGCCGATCGGGACGTCATCGTTGGTCACGCCGCCACCGCCGGTCCGGGACCGCACGGGTCGTGTCGTCCACGGGTACGCGGTCTGCCTCGGCCTGGGCCAGGAGGCGCTGTTTGGCAGCCTCCCGCTCGGCCGCGTCCACCTGCTCGCCCTTACCCGCCGATTCGTCGCCTCGCATCCCCACCTCCGTTGGTTGGGGGCGTGACGCTCAGACTTCGCCGTCACTCGGGACCCCTGTGATCAGCGAAGCGGGCTGCCGACCGACGGACCAGATGGCAAGCGATGCGCTCGGTTGCGCTGCTCAAGACGTGGGTTGCGCAGGGTTGCGCCGGACTCCGAAGGACCGATCCAACCCATAGGCTCGTGACTGTTGGTAGTTGACTGATGCCTGGAGGCGGAACCATGGCGCGAGCGGTAATGAACGCGGCGTTCGAAGAGCTGCTGCGTGCCGCCGGCTACGACAAGGCCCACGCCGCCTTCGCTCGCCAGCTCAATCACACCGGCCGCAACGAGGGCGCCTGGCGCTACGACGCTGCCAGCGTCTACTGGTGGCTGCGCGGTCGCCGGCCTGGCGAGCACGTACAGGCCGCGATGGCCAAAACACTTGCCCGCAAGCTCGGTCGCTCAGTCGCCGTTACAGAGCTGGGATTCGACGCAGCCCGCAGCATCGGAACGTGTGTCTACCCCACGTCCGTCGATGGGGCGATCGATACCGCCGAGCAAATCTGGACGAGGCTGGCCAAGCACCTCAACCAGCATGCCAGCGGGGCGTTCGACAGCGGCAGAGCTCTTGAGGCGGCGCTCGGCTGGCGGTATGACCTGCCCGACGAGACGGTCAGCCGCAACGGCCGGCAGCGAGTCACCTCCACCGACGTTCAATCGCTGTACTTGCTCGCAGACCATTTCACCGATCTCGACCGACGTCACGGCAGCGGCTCTCCGCACACCCGTGCCATCATGGCCGACTTCCTGGTGCGTCAGGTCGCGCCGATGTTGCACGGCACATACACCGATGCCGTGGGGCGGAACCTCATGCGCGCAGCGGCAGCTCTCTCCGGCCAGCTCGCCTTCATGTCATACGACGCGGGCGAGCATGCCATGGCGCAACATCATGTGACGCTCGGCCTGCGGCTCGCCAAGGCCGCTGATGATCGCCTCTACGGCGCTCACCTGCTGGCCAATCTCGCCACCCAGGCTGTGTTCCTGGGACATGCCCGGGAGGCAGCCCGGCTCGTCGAAGCAGCCATTGACGGGGCCGGCCGCGCACCCGCCGCAGTCCTCGCTCGGCTGCACGCCACCGCAGCTACCGCTTACGGACAGTCGGGCGAGCGACGCGCGTGCCAGCTCGCCCTCACTAAGGCTGAGCGCGCTCTCGACCGGACGGGCACAGATCCGGGGCCGCGCTGGGTTCGCTACTTCAGCCCTGCCCACCTGGCCGGGGCCGCACTCAGGTGCCTGGGCGACCTGCACCTGTACACCCAGGCCCTTCGACACGCTCCCGAAGCGCTTGAACTCGGCAGCCAGAACACCCGAACGCGTGCCCTGCACACCGCCCTCGTCGCCATCACTCACGCTCACGCTGGAGACGCGGACGCTGCCTGCAACTGGGCATCCAAGCTGGCGCAGCCCGCCGCAGGTATCCAGTCAGCGCGCGTTCAACGGCGCGTCCGTGAACTCGCTAGCACACTCCGGTCGCAGCAGACATCGCCCCAGGTCAACGATGCCCTGCGTACCCTCGCGGCCATGCCGACAGCAATCTAGAGCGGTAGCGCGCCGAGACATATCCGCTAGCGTCACCAAGGTGACCTGGACGGAGCCCACCACCTGGTACGCCAACTTAACTTCCTTCTACGCCGCCGCCGCAGCCTTCATCACCGACCCGGCTGGCAACGTGCTGCTCGTTAAACCCACTTACCGCGAACACTGGGCGTTCCCTGGCGGCTACGTGGATGAAGGCGAGTACCCGCATATTGCATGCGCCCGCGAGGTTCGAGAGGAGTTAGGGGTCGATGTAGTGGTGGGCGACCTCCTCGTCGTGGACTGGGCGCCGCCCTCTGGGCAGCGACCTCGCGCGATCATCAGTTTTACTTTCGACTGCGGAACCATCACAAGTGTTGAGGGAATCCAGTTGCCCAAACAGGAACTGGAGGACGTTGCATTCTTCTCAGTGACGGAAGCCGCGCAGCACCTCCCCCTTAATGTTGCTCCAAGGGTGCGTTCAGGGATCAATGCGCGGAATCAAAAGGCTCCGGCGTACCTCGCCCGTCACTCTACCTGAGTCGCGATCATGCGGACACTTGAAAACCCACCATACCGTCAATTAGATTATGCATAAGTTCGACGCCTGCGCGACCTGAGACCGCAAAAGAGATTTGGTCTAAACTGCCCGTGAAGAGCCTTGCTCGCCGCGGGTTGTACAGACTTACCTCATCCACCTCCAGCCCGGAGGCGTACCTCATGGCACAATAGATCAGAACCTGACGAAGGTCGGTCCCGCGGAAAGGACGCGTAACCGTCTTTACCTCTACAAGGTGATCAAGATCCGCCATGTCACCGATTGCTGAATTCACCACTCCGCAACCGGGAACGGCATAAAAGTAAACTGGCTCATCTAAGCTTTCGGCCAGCCTTTGAAGATTCTGTTGAATAAGTGCGACCTCCAGTCGCTCCGATTCCGTCAGCGGCGTCTCGCCAAATTGACCTCGCGGCAGGAGGGCTATCAAATCACCGGCGGCTTGTTCTGCTGCCTGGTCGTGTTCGAATAGTGGAGCCTTCACAGCGGCCCGACGAAAAGCCGTCTCCGCGATGACGGCGCTTCTACGGCCGTCGTGGCTAAGTCGTACCGGCCTACCGAAGGGCGACTCATTCTCATTGATCCAGCGGACCACTTGCTCCATCATCGGAGCATGTTGTCGCCAAATTGAGCCTTGAAGCGAAAATCGGCGAACAGAAATCATACTGGAATCGACCATCCGGCAACATTAGACCGGTCCGCCGCCCATTTTTGAACGACCTCGTCGAAGGAATCGGCCTCTGGACGATTCGCGCGCCGCCAGTGACTGCCTTCGTCACCTAGCGAATAACTAGCAACCCTGAATGCCCGCCGAACCCAAGCATGATCCGTACCGAAGGAGTGCTTCCGCTCGCTAAGCCAGTACCTTACGTTCCATTTCCCGAGCGCAAGCAAGATGTCTCTCTGAATATTGGGGGCAGACTTGTTCCCATACCCATGGAAGGAACTATATATCCGGATCAACATTCTTTCATTGTGACTATTCCGCGATGCCGCAAGAACCCTGACAATGTAAGCGAGGTTTAGGTCATTTTTTGCAACGTAGTGCTCTTCCTCCACAAGACGCCTCACCGTCGCCTGGATTTCCTCTACAGCCGCTCGATCGTCGATCCCGTCGAGGCACTGCCGCACTGAAAGCATGACCTGCGGGATGATCGGAGCGAGCGTCTCGACATTTTCGAGAAGTGAAATTACGGCTTGCAACCGGCTTTCTTCATCCATGTACTGCAAGGCTCCGACAAGCTTTCTCGTCAGACTGACATGGATTCGACCCTTTGTGATTTCGTCTCGCAGCAAGCTCAATACATCGAACTCGGATATCTGGGCCATCATTCGCTCGTAATCATCAACGGCCGTCGTAGAATATGGATCATAATGAAGCCGAAGGCCAAGGAACTTGCCAGCAGTGCCAGGCTCGCCCTGCTGTTGCGGTTCCGTGATTAGCTGATATTCTGCCGAAGTCATGATCCGTGTTTTGGCCTTTTGGAGCGAGAAGCCTTCGTTACGCATAAGCTTCTCGGAAAGCATGCCGATGCAGCGGTGGGCCGACTGTAGATCGTTAACGAAGAAACGATAGTCGTCAGCGTACCGACAGAACTGTCCTGCATGGCCTTCAGCCAGCAGTAGCCGATCAACCTGGTTGAGAACCAACTCCGAGAGCAGCCTCGCCGCATTCCCGCCAACCGGAAGTCCGTATGAGCTACCGCCACTGAGCTTGGTTAAAATGGCGATGATTTGCTTTGAACGCTCTTTGCTTGCATCGTCTATATCCCGTAAGGCATTCTCAAGCCGGTGGTGATAGATGCGCGAATAAAAGTCCGCGATGTCTACGCTGACAACATAGGCATGCCGAAGGGCCAACTCATTGCATCTGTCTTGGAACGCCCTCCACCCATCGAGCTTGAACATGCCTTTGGTCGGCTCAGGTTCGTACCGGTAGGAAAAAACTGTCTGCTCATCAGGATCGATCCGCGAGCTTTCAATCGCAGGAGCGAACGATTCCACGATTCCCAGGAGATAGGCATTCCAGAGCGGATCTATCTGCGTAGTCCACCTGTAGCCCGCGTATCCAACCGGAGCTAAAGAGGAATGGCTAGTTATAGGAATCCGCGAAAGGGACCGCTGGAAGTCTGCGGACATCTTCTCCAGAAGATTAACGACCGGCTGCTGACAGTCGTGGAAGACATGGTTCTCGAAGGGAAACGGAAAGACATCTGTATCACCTTTGGTGGCGACATTTCCGACAGCTCGTTCAAAATCTTTCCGCTCGATCAGGGGCATTCGGAACCTCAGGTCTCTGCTTCTGGCTAGACCGACTAAACTAACCGGAGCGGCGACGAACATCAAGTGAAGATTCGGACAAACGCCTTAGATTACTCGGCTGTCTTCTCGTAAAAGGTCGCCACGCTGGGAATGAAAGGCCCCATTTGGTCCCATATGCAATCTTTGCCATTGATAGCACGAACGCGAATGGTGGGTCCCCCGATTCTCACTCTCGGTGCCACCTCAGGAACCAGCCTCGTCTCTTGCTGTGATGCATCGACGCGGCAACCATGCCGCCGACCATGACAGCTTCAGGCCCCATTATCTGCGCAGAGCGCCGGCAGGAAGGATGCACGGCTGCAGCATCTGGTTCGATCCGCCGCAACTCAAAGGCAAGGGAAGGGGAGCCGCACGCCCGGTTAGCTGCTCGGCGGGCTAGCTAGACCAACGTTGTCCTCGACCAGTTCCCGTGTGCAAGCCAAGTTGTGGACCCTCACAGCGCCACGATCGCCGCAGTCTCTGCCGGCAACTGGATCCGGTCCCGCATCACCGTGACCCCCTCCCCCGTAGCCAGCAGCACCCGCCGCGCCACCCCCGGCAGCGAAACCCCCTGCCCCCGCCCAGCCAGGTTCGCCACGACAAGCGTGTCCCCCCGCCGCATCACCAAGAACTGGTCCCCATGCTGCACAGAGACAGCGTTCAACCGAGGATCCGAGAGGTCAGGAAGAGACCGACGCAGCGCGATCAACCGCTGGTAGAACGCCAACATCTCCCGGTGCTCGGGCTTGTCCAACTCGGCCCAGTCCAACCGCGACCGCACGAACGTCTGCGGGTCCTGCGGGTCAGGCACGTCCCCCTCCGGCCACCCGTGCGCGGCGAACTCCCGCCGCCGCCCGGTCCGCACCGCAGAGGCCAGCTCCGGCTCCGGGTGCGAGGTGAAGAACTGCCACGGCGTGGAAGCTGCCCACTCCTCCCCCATGAACAGCATGGGAGTGAACGGCGCCGTCAGCAGCAACACAGCCCCGACTCGCAACAGCGACGGAGACAGGGAGGCGGAGATCCGATCCCCAGTAGCCCGGTTCCCGATCTGGTCATGGTTCTGCAGGTAAGCCACCAGCCGATGCCCAGGCACCCGGGAATCCAGAGGCCGCCCATGATGACGGTTGCGGAAGCTCGACCAGGTGCCGGCGTGGAAGAACCCGCCGGTCAGCACGTCCGACAGCGTTTCGAGGGAGCCGAAGTCCCCGTAGTACCCCTGCCGCTCCCCCGTCAGCAACGTGTGCAGCGCGTGGTGGGCGTCGTCGTTCCACTGCGCGTGCAGCCCGAAGCCGCCCGCCTCCCGAGGGGTGATGAGCCGCGGGTCGTTGAGGTCGGATTCGGCGATCAGCGACAACGGCCGCCCCAGGTGCGTAGACAGCGACTCGACCTCGATGGCCAACTCTTCGAGCAGAGGAACGGCCCGGGTGTCCGGCAGCGCATGCACGGCGTCCAACCGCAGCCCGTCGACGTGGTAGTCGCGCAGCCACATGAGCACGCTGTCGATGATGTAGCGGCGTACCTCGTCGGAGTGCGGGCCGTCCAGGTTGATCGAGCGTCCCCAACTGTTGCTCTGCTCGGCGAGGTAGGGCCCGAACCGCGGCGCGTAGGCCCCGGAGGGCCCGAAATGGTTGTAGACAACGTCGAGGATCACCCCCAACCCCTTGGCATGGGCGGCGTCGACGAACCGTTTCAGGCCGTCGGGGCCGCCGTAGGGCTCGTGTGGGGCGTACCAGCAGACGCCGTCGTACCCCCAGTTGTGTTCGCCGTTGAAGGCGTTGACCGGGAGCAGCTCGATCAGGTCGACGCCCAGGGAGACGAGGTGGTCGAGGCGGTCGATGGCCGCGTCGAAGGTGCCTTCCGGGGTGAAGGTGCCGATGTGCAGCTCGTAGAGGATGCTGCCGGGCAGTTGCCGGCCGGTCCACGCGCTGTCGGACCACGCGAATTCGGCGTGGTCGTAGCGGCGGCTCGGCCCGTGCACTCCCGCAGGCTGCCACGGTGACCGGGGGTCGGGCAGTGGGGTTTCGTCGTCGTTCAGCAGAAAGGAGTAGTCGAGGCCGGCGTCGGGCACCTCGACCCGCCACCAGCCGTCGGTGGAGGCGCGCATCTCGTGGTCGGTGTCGTCGGCCAGGCGCAGCCGCACCCGCGTGGCGTCCGGTGCCCAGACGGAGAATTCGGTCATGAAACGGCCTCCTCGGCAGCGGTGAGAGGAGCCAGCAGAGCCACGGGATAGTCGGCCAGAAGGTCGTCCAGAGGGGTCTCCCCGCCACTGTAGACCCGGCCGGTAAACAGGTCCTTCATCTCGTGAACAGGAAGTGACAGAGCTGTGTCACACCACCCGCCGGCGCGGGCCAGGCCCAGCGGCAGCCGGGTCGCCACGGCGATCGCGCCGCCCCGGTCGAAGGCCACCACGTGCCGGCCCACCGGCCCGTGCGCGGGCACCGGCCGGTAGGTGGTGAACAGCTCCGGGTGCGCTCGCCGCAACCGCAGGGTCCGCGACACGACGAGCAGCTTCGCCGCTCCGTCGGTGTCGATCGGGGGACGCCAGCCACCGTCGATGCGTGCCAGCAACTCTCGGCGTACGTCGAAGTCGACCGGGCGGCGATTGTCCGGGTCGACGAGGGAGTTGTCCCACAGCTCGGTGCCCTGGTAGGTGTCCGGCACCCCGGGCATGGTGAGCTGGATGAGCTTCTGCCCGAGCGAGTTGCACCAGCCGGCCGGGGTGATCGCGGCGGCGAGTTCGGTCAGCTCGTCGTGCAGGCTCGGGTCGTCGTACATCTGGTCGACCACGGCGTGCAGGGCCTGCTCGAAGGTCGGGTCGGGGTCCGCCCAACTGGTCGACGCCCCGGCCTCCCGGGCGGCCTTCTCGACGTACGCGTGCAGCCGTTCCCGCTCGATCGGCCACGCGCCGACGGCGGTCTGCCAGAGCAGGTGGGCGAACGACGGGTCGGGCAGCGGCGCGTACTCCATCCAGGTCTTGACCTGCTCGGCCCAGCGGCCCGGCAGCTCGCTGAGCACGGCGAGCCGGGCGCGGACGTCCTCGCCGCGTTTCGTGTCGTGGGTGGAGAGGGTGGTCATGCTGGCGGGCCAGCGGACCTGGTGGGCGGCGACGAAGCGGTGGAACTCCGCCGGCGGCACCCCGAAGTGGGCGGGGCTGCCGCCGACCTCGTTGAGCGCCACGAACCGGGTCCAGCGGTAGAACGCGGTGTCCTCCACGCCCTTGGCCATCACCGCGCCGGTGAGCTGCGGGAACCTCATGCCCAGCTCGTCGGCGGGGTCGCGCAGTCGGCGGGTCACCGCGTCCAGGGCACCGGCCAGGTCGGGGCGGCGGCGGCCGGCCTCGGAGCGGGCGGCGGCGAGGTGCCGGGCGCCGTGCGGCGGGTAGCCCCGGTAGACGGCGAACGCGGCGGCCAGCTCGGCGAGCGCCGCGCGGGCCTGCTCGGTGGGCACCTCGGGGGCGAGGGCGGCCAGCCGGGTCAGCTCGGCGGCAAGCAACTGCGTGGCGGCGGCCAGTTTGGTGGCGTGGGTCAGGTCCTCCCAGGAGGTGTGCCGCCCGGTGAGACGGTTGTCCAGCGCGGTGAAGTCACCCTCGGCGTCGGTGTCGACGAAGAGCCCGCTGACCGCCGCCAGGGCGTCGTAGCCGGTGGTGCCGTCCACCGGCCAGTCCGGCAGCTCCTCGCCGTACTCCAGGATCTTCTCCACCACGAGCCAGGCGTCGGGCGCGGCGGCCCGCAACCGGGCCAGGTAGCCGGCCGGGTCGCGCAGGCCGTCCGGGTGGTCGACGCGGATGCCGTCGACCTCCCCGTCGGCGGCCCAGCGCAGGATCAGCTCGTGGGTGGCGGCGAAGACCGCCGGGTCCTCCACGCGCAGACCCGCCAGGCCCGCGATGGCGAAAAATCGGCGGTACGTCAGCTCGGCGTCACCGCGCCGCCAGGAGACCAGCTCGTAGTGCTGCCGGTCGTGCACCTCCCGGGCGCTGCCGTCGCCGGTGCCGTCGGCGACCGGGAAGCGGTGCTCGTGGTAGCGCAGCTCCCCGTCGACAACCTTGAGGTCGTCCAGGGCGGCCGGGTCGTCGGCCAGCACCGGCAGCAGCAGCCGGCCCCGGTCCCAGTCGATGTCGAACCAGTCGGCGTACGCCGAGTCGCGCCCCCGGCGCAACACGTCCCACCAGGGCGGGTTGGCGGCCGGAACGGCGACCCCGGCGTGGTTGGGCACGATGTCGACGACCAGGCCGAGCTGCTTGTCGCGTAGCGCGCGCACCAGCCGCTGCCGGGCGGCCTCGCCGCCCAGCTCCGGGCTGACGGCCCGGTGGTCGACCACGTCGTAGCCGTGCTGGGAGCCGGGGGTGGCGGTCAGCAGCGGGGCGCTGTAGAGGTGGCTGACGCCGAGGTCGTCCAGGTAGTCGACGATCGCGGCGGTGGCGTCCAGGTCGAAGCCGGGGCGGACCTGGACCCGGTAGGTGGCCTGTGGAGGGGTGGCCGGCATGTCAGATCGTCCTCTCCAGCACGACGAGGGACCGGTCCGGCACCCGGATGGTGCCGCCCGCGCTGATCACCGTGGCGTCGCCCGGCTCGGGTTCGGCCGTGCTGATCACCCGTTCCCACTTCTGGCCGTACTCGCTGCCGGGCATGGTGAAGTCCAGCGGCGCGTCGTGGGCGTTGAAGCAGAGCAGGAACGACGCGTCGTGGTGCTTCTGGCCGTACTGGCCGCGCTCGCGGATGCCCTCGCCGTTGACGAAGAGCGCCACCGACCGGCCGAAGTCGTTGCCCCAGTCCTCGCCGGTCATCTCCCGCCCGTCCGGGGTGTACCAGGCCAGGTCGGGCAGCGGCTCGTCGATGCCGCGCCCGTTCACCGGCAGCCCGGTGAAGAACCGGCGACGGCGGAACACCTGGTGGCGTTTGCGGAACGCGGTGAGCGTGCGGACGAAGTCCAGCAGCTGTTCGTCGGCGTTGTCCCAGTCGACCCAGGCCAGTTCGCTGTCCTGGCAGTAGACGTTGTTGTTGCCGTGCTGGGTGCGGCCCAGCTCGTCACCGTGGCCGATCATCGGCACGCCCTGCGACAGCATCAGGGTGGCCAGGAAGTTGCGCCGCTGCTTGGCCCGCAGGGCGAGGACCGCCTCGTCGTCGGTGTCGCCCTCGACCCCGCAGTTCCAGGACCGGTTGTGGCTCTCGCCGTCGCGGTTCTCCTCGCCGTTGGCCTCGTTGTGCTTGTCGTTGTAGGACACCAGGTCGTTGAGGGTGAACCCGTCGTGCACGGTGACGAAGTTGATGCTGTGGAACGGTCGGCGGCCGTCGTCCTGGTAGAGGTCGGCGGAGCCGGAGATCCGGGACGCGAACTCGGCGAGGGTGGCCGGCTCACCGCGCCAGAAGTCACGCACGGTGTCGCGGTACTTGCCGTTCCACTCTGTCCACAGTGGTGGGAAGTTGCCCACCTGGTAGCCGCCAGGGCCGACGTCCCACGGTTCGGCGATCAGCTTCACCCGGCTGACCACCGGGTCCTGCTGCACCACCTCGAAGAAGGTGGAGAGCCGGTCCACCTCGTAGAACTCCCGGGCCAGGGTGGCGGCCAGGTCGAACCGGAAGCCGTCGACGTGCATCTCGGTCACCCAGTAGCGCAACGAATCCATGATCAGTTGCAGTGAGTGCGGGCTGCGCACGTTGAGGCTGTTGCCGGTGCCGGTGTAGTCGACGAAGTAGCGGGGGTCCTCCTCGCTGAGCCGGTAGTAGCTCGGGGCGTCCACACCCTTGAAGCTCAGCGTCGGCCCGAGGTGGTTGCCCTCGGCGGTGTGGTTGTAGACCACGTCGAGGATGACCTCGATGCCGGCCGCGTGCAGCGCCTTCACCATGCCCCGGAACTCCTGCACCTGCTGGCCGAGCCGGCCCAGCGCGGAGTAGCCGTGGTGTGGGGCGAAGAAGCCGATGGTGTTGTAACCCCAGTAGTTGCGCAGCCCCAGGTCGGCGAGGCGGTTGTCGTGGATGAACTGGTGCACCGGCATCAGCTCGATCGCCGTCACCCCGAGCCGGGTCAGGTAGTCGATCATCGGCGGGGAGGCGATGCCCGCGTACGTGCCGCGCAGCTCCTCCGGGATGTCCGGGTGGCGCATGGTCAGCCCGCGCACGTGCGCCTCGTAGATCACCGAGTGGTGGTAAGGGGTGCGCGGCGGCCTGTCGTTGCCCCAGTCGAAGTACGGGTTGACCACCACCGACTTCGGCATGAACGGCGCCGAGTCGGTCTCGCTCATCCGCTCCGGCTCGTTCAGGTCGTAGTCGTAGACCGCCGGGTCCCACTCCACGTCACCGTCGATGGCCTTGGCGTACGGGTCGATCAGCAGCTTGTGCGGGTTGCAGCGCAGCCCGTTCGCCGGGTCGTACGGGCCGTGCACCCGGTAGCCGTAGCGCTGGCCCGGCTCGATGCCCGGCAGGTACGCGTGCCACACGTAGGCGTCCACCTCGCGCAGCTCGACGCGGCGCTCCGCGCCGGTGTCCCACTCGTCGAAGAGGCACAGCTCGATCCGCTCGGCCACCTCGGAGAAGATGGCGAAGTTGGTGCCCATCCCGTCGTAGGTGGCGCCCAGGGGGTACCGCTCGCCCGGCCAGACCTGCATGTCGCTCCTTAGACCATGGTTATGTGCGCACCGGCCGAGATCGCCCGCGCGCACGCAGGTAGTGCCCCCGGCCCGGACGCGCCAATCCATCCTTTCAGGCGATGGGCGAAAACCGCCCGTCTGATGCGCGCTACACCGATCGGGTGTCCTCCGTCACGATGGCCCTTTTCGAGATGCGTTCTTGGGTCCGATGCACTTTCCTTGACCGGGGACAAGCGTTCGCGCGTGCCCGCCAGGCCCTCGGCCACCCCTTACACCTCTCGCTCCGCCGCCACTGACGCCGGCGCGTATCACCATGCATGGACGGAGATTGATGTGACACTGCGGGTCGACGAGCAGCTCGCTGCCACCAAGGACCGGGCCCACCGGCCCACCCTGACCTCCCGGCCCCCCGCGCAGTCCGGTCCCACCGCGCAGCCCGGCACGCCCGTGCCGGCGCAGCCCGGCCCCGGGGTGCCCCCGCAGACCCGCCGCATCCTCATGCTGTCCTGGGAGTACCCGCCGGTGCTCGTCGGCGGTCTCGGACGACACGTGCACGCCCTCTCCGTCGCCCTCGCCGCCGC
>NZ_JCADBI010000015.1:0-185183 GCF_059358895.1 Micromonospora sp. BQ32
AAACGCTACGTCGCCCGCGAAATCTACCGACGCTTGGAAAACCCACCCCAACCACTTGACCCGGCATAGGAGCGTCCGAACGCCGACCCGGCGGTTCGCCGGCCGGCGTGGGTCGCCGGCGGGCGTGGGTCAGCGGCCGGCGTAGGTCATGCAGTCGGCCATGTCGTTGTCCGGGCCGACCCTGATCGACGCCGCGTGGCACTCCAGCTGCTCGTTGTGCCGGCAGTCGGCGCGCTGGCAGGCGCCCACCTGCGCGATCAGGTTCTCCACCCCGCCTCGGACGGGCGACTCGACGAAGGTGTGGCAGTGGGCGTGATCCATGCTGCCGATGGTGATCGCGAAGGCGTGGCAGTCACCCGCCTGGTTGTACGCGCACGCGGCGACTACACATTCCTGGACTCGGGGCATCTCCAACGCTGCGGTCATGCCGACCTCCTCTAGGCTCTTGCCCCGATACTAGGCTTTTGCCGGCCCGTGGAACCCCGGTATCGCGGGCCGCCGATCCGCCGCCCAGCATGATCGACTCGGGTTTCAGGAACGCGAGGTGTCCCGCTGCGGGGGATGGCCCGGTTTCCAGGAACCCGAGTCGATCAAGGAACCCGAGTCGATCAAGCGTCAGACGCGGAAGCCGGCGGCGCGGGCTGCCTCGCGTTCGCGGCGTCGTTCGGAACGGCGGCGGACGAACCAGATGGTGAAGAACACCAGGCCGACCAGGAAGACGAGCACCAACACCGGCAGGACGATCGCCACCAGGGAGACCACCACGCTGGTGGCGTCCTCGGCGGTGCTGGCGACCGGTGCGCCGATACCGGCGGTGGTCGCGTTGATCACCGGGCGGGCCGCGGACTTGAGCAGGTGCACGCCCAACGCCAGCAGTACGCCGGTGACGACCGGCACCCACTGGTGCGACGAGAAGAAATTCCCCGGGTCGCTGACCGTCACCGTCTCCGACGACGAGCCGGCACCGAAGGCCAGGCCACCGGCGGTGGGCCGGACCACGGTCTGCACCACGTCGTTGATGTGGTCGACCACAGGCACCTTGTCCGCCACCATCTCCACGGCGAGCAGCACGGCCATGATGGCGATGACCCAGCCGTTGCCGAGCCAGGTCCAGCCGCTGGGCAGGTCGATCAGGTCGGTGTAACGGCCGAGCAGGCCGAGGATGAGCAGGGGTATGTAGGCGTTCAGCCCCGCCGAGGCGGCGAGACCGGTGCCGGTGAGGACTTCGAACACGGTCTCAGCATCGCATCGACGCGCCAGTGCCGCTCGCTGGCAACCGGTGGGTGCTCGGCTACCCTCGTCGGGTGCGGTTGGTCATTGCGAAGTGCTCGGTGGACTATGTCGGACGGCTTTCGGCTCACCTGCCGCCGGCCACTCGGTTGCTGATGGTGAAGGCGGACGGGTCGGTGTCTATTCATGCCGATGACCGGGCGTACAAGCCGTTGAACTGGATGAGCCCGCCGTGCCGGCTGGAGGAGGCCCCCGGGGTGTGGCGGGTCGTCAACAAGGCTGGCGAGGAGCTGCGGATCACCCTGGAGGAGATCTTCCAGGACACCTCGTACGAGTTGGGTGTGGATCCGGGCCTGCGCAAGGACGGGGTGGAGGCGCACCTGCAGGAGTTGCTGGCCGCCAACCCGGGTGTCCTGGGCGAGGGGTTCACGCTGGTCCGCCGCGAGTACATGACGGCGATCGGCCCGGTCGACCTGCTCTGCCGGGATGCCAACTCGGGCTCGGTCGCCGTCGAGGTCAAGCGGCGTGGCGACATCGACGGGGTGGAGCAGTTGACCCGCTATCTCGAGTTGATGAACCGTGACCCGCTGCTCAGCCCGGTCGTCGGAGTTTTTGCCGCGCAGGAGATCAAGCCGCAGGCCCGGGTGCTCGCCACCGACCGGGGCATCCGGTGTGTGGTCGTGGACTACGACAAGCTGCGCGGCATCGTGAAGGACGAGCTGACCCTCTTCTGACCGGCGCCCTACCGGGTGCGCACCGCGATCAGTGACTTGGGCAGGCCGAACACCCGCTCCACCAGCATGGTCGAGTCGGGGAAGTAGTGGCGCATCTGCGAGCGGTCCAACAACTCGGTCCAGAGCACCTGGTGGATGGCGGCGTCGTGGCTCCGGGTCGGCTTGTGCCCCAACGGCCAACGTCGGGCGAACGCGGTGCGCAGTCGTATCGGCAGGAACTGCATGCCCGGCGCGATCCAGTGTGGCTCGATGGGGAAGTAGCGGTAGGGCGTCTGCACCCAGTGCCGGTCGGCCAGTGAGCGGGCGGCGGCGGCGAACCGAATCCGGCGTTCGTGCCCGCCCACATGCTCCAGCACCGAGTTGGAGAAGACCAGGTCGTAGCTGCCCTTGGCGAGGTGCGGCGGCAGGGCGCAGGCGTCGGCCTGCTCGACCTGAGCCCATTCCGGAACGACGCTGGGTGGTTGCTCCAGGTTGACGACGGTCACCCGGGCCGGTCGGATGGTGGCGCGGTGCCAGGTGCCGAGCCGGCCGCCGAGATCGACCACGTGCATGTCGCGAATGTCGGGAAAGGTGCGTGCCAGCCAGTCCGACCGGTGCCGACGCCGTCGGGCGCTCCACGACTGGTCACTGTCGACAAGGCGGTAGCGCAATCGATTGGGGCCCATTTAACGCAATGTACCGCCGCGACCACGGCGTATAAACATGTGGATACGCCGATCCTTGTTGATGATCGGTTATCCGACACTTACCTCCCGTACATAACCTTGATGGCCTTGACGAGCCGGGCCACGTCGGTGGGGGTGCGCTCGAAGGTCATCGAGGGCAGCAGCGACCGGGCGCGACGTCGGGTGATCGCCTTGGCCCGACCGAACTCGCGCAGGCCGTCCTCCCCGTGGATCCGACCGAAGCCGGAGTCGCCCACACCGCCGAACGGCAGGGTGGACATGCCGGCGAAGGTCAGCGTGGAGTTGATCGAAGCCATCCCGGAGCGCAGCCGCCGGGCGATGGACACGGCACGGCGCCGGCCGAAGACCGAACCCCCGAGGCCGTACGACAGGGCATTGGCGCGGGTGACGGCCTCGTCGGCATCGCGGACCCGGCTGATGGTCAGCGTGGGGCCGAAGGTCTCCTCGCGGACGGCGGCCGAGTCCTCCGGGACGTCCACCAGCACGGTGGGGTGGACGTACGGCGGCTGTACGGCGCTCGGGCCGCCGAGCACGGCGCGCCCGCCGGAGGTGATCGCGGCGTCGATGTGCCGGCGGATCACGTCGACCTGCTTGGGCATGGTGATCGGGCCGATGTCGGTCCCCTCCGGCCCGACCGTCAGCTGACCGGCGCGGGCCACCACCTTGTCGACGAAGGCGTCGAAGACGGCGTCGACGGCGTACACCCGCTCGATGCCGATGCAGGTCTGGCCCGCGTTGGTCATGCCGCCCCAGACGCACGCCTCGGCGGCCGCGTCCAGGTCGGCGTCGCTGTCGACGATCATGGCGTCCTTGCCGCCACCCTCGATGAGCACCGGGGTCAGCGTCTCGGCGCAGGCGGCCATCACCTTCCGAGCGGTGGCGGTGGAGCCGGTGAAGGCCAACTTGTCGACGCCGGAGCGGCACAGCGCCGCGCCCACGTCGCCCAGCCCGTGCACGGCGGTGAAGACCGGCTGCTCGGGCACCACCTCGGCGAAGCTGTCCACCAGCCACTGGCCGACGGCGGGGGTGTACTCGCTCGGCTTGAGCACCACGGCGTTGCCGGCGGCGAGGGCGTACGCGGCGGAGCCGATCGGCGTGAAGACCGGATAGTTCCACGGCCCGATCACGCCGACCACCCCGTGGGGCTGGTATTCGAGGTGCCCGGAGAACTCGGCGAGGATGAGCCGGGAGCGCACCCGGCGTGGGCCGAGCACGCGGCCGGCGTTGCGGGCGGCCCAGTCGATGTGCTCGATCGCGGTGACGATCTCGACGATGGCGTCGGCGATCGGCTTTCCGCCCTCGACGTGCATCAACTCGGCCAACTGCTCGATCCGCTTGGCGAGCAGGGCACGCCACCGCAGCATCCGCTCGCGGCGGCCGGTGAAGCCGAGACCGGCCCACCACTCGCCGGCGGTGCGGGCGCGGTCGACGGCCTGCCGCACGTCGGCGTCGGTGGCGACCGGGAGGCGACCGGCCTCAGCGCCGGTCGCCGGGCTGGTGGAAACCAACTGACCCGCCTCGATGACCGGAACGCCCGGGATATGCACTGCCGTCATGGCGGAAGTCTAGACCCGAGGATTACTCACCGGTAGGGTCCCCGATTCGGGGCCGGGGGACCGGCGTCGCACCGACCCGACCGATCGTTGATCAGTGCAGGTCAGGCGTTGGTGACGGACGCGGCCCGCCCGAATCGTCGAACGGCAGATGGCCGGGAGGTGACGAGAGGCTGACCGGCCGGTCGGTATTGACGACTACCGTCTGATGGCAAGCTGACGCGCGGAGTGACGGTGTGGGGTGGAGGGCTGACTGTCCATGGAGGAACATCCGGAACTGATGCCGCTGCTGACGGTCGCGGGTGGACCGATGCGCGGAGCGAGTTTTCGCATGCGAGCCGAAGTGCAGGTGATCGGCCGAGCGCCGAGCGGTCAGGTGGTCATCAACGATCCGCACCTGAGCCGTCGCCACGCCGAGGTGTGGCTGGCGCCGGAGGGCCCGTCCCTGCGGGACCTGGGCTCCACCAACGGCACCTGGCTCAACGACCGGCGGATCACCGAGGTGGAACGACTCTCCGACGGAGACGTGATCCGGTTGGGCCGTACCGAACTGCGCCTCTTCGACCCCGGGGTCGCGCTCACCGACCCGGTGGGCCTGAGCTTCGGCCCGTCCCGGCGCGACGTCCGACCGACGCTGCCGCTACCGCTGGCCGCGCCACCGGGCACGCGTCGCTGACCGCCTGAGGGCTGGCCACACCAGGCAGCTCCGGTGGGTGGCGGTCCGACACCTGGACCGGCGGGATCCCGCGTGGCAGCATGCCGCGGATGGAGACCGAGCAGCGGAGCGTGACGGCGAACGGCATCACCCAGGCGGTACGGGTGGCCGGCCCGCCGGACGGCACGCCGGTGCTGCTGATCCACGGCAACTGCTCGTCCGCGCTGTTCTGGGAGCCACTGGTCCGGCGGCTGCCACCGACGCTGCGGGTGGTCGCCCCCGACCTGCGGGGGTACGGCGACTCCGCCACGGCCCCGGTGGACGCCACCCGGGGCCTGCGCGACTTCGCCGACGACGTGGCCGCCCTGCTGGACGACCCGACGCTCTTCGACGCCGACGCGCGCCCGGTGGTGGTCGGGCACTCCCTCGGCGGCGGGGTGGCGATGCGCCTGCTGATCGACCAGCCCCACCGGGTGGGGGCCTTGCTGCTCGCCGCGCCGGTCTCCCCGTACGGCTTCGGCGGCACCCGCGACCTGACCGGCACGCCGACCACCCCCGACTTCGCCGGTACCGGCGCCGGCACGGCGAACCCGGACTTCGTCGCCCGCCTCGCGGCCGGCGACCGGAGCGCGGACGCGCCGGCCAGCCCGCGCGCCGTGCTACGAGCCACCTATGTGGCCGATCCCGCCTCGTTGGGTGAGGACGAGGAACTGCTGCTGGGCACCGTCCTCTCCACCGCCACCGGGGACGACAACTACCCGGGCACGGCGGTGCCGTCGGAGAACTGGCCGGGCACCGCACCGGGGGAGCGCGGGGTGCTCAACGCGCTCGCGCCGACCTGGTTCCGGATCGCCGACGAGTTGGTGGCGGTCGCCGAGAAGCCGCCGGTCACCTGGGTACGCGGCGACGTCGACGTCATCGTCTCGGACACCTCGCTGTTCGACCTGGCGTACCTGGGTTCGTTGGATCTCGTGCCCGGGTGGCCCGGCGCGGACGCCTGCCCACCGCAGCCGATGATCGGCCAGACCCGGGCGGTGCTCGACCGGTACGCCGCGGCCGGCGGCAGTTACCACGAGGTGGTGCTGCCGGGTTGCGGCCACAGCCCGCACCTGGAGCGCCCGGCGGAGTTCGTCGCCGAGTTGTTGGCCCTGACCAGCGTGTCAGCCGGATAGATGCCCGGCCGCGCCGTGGGTGAAATATGCCACGGCGTCTCGACAACTCACCGTCACGTGGCAGACTCGCGCGCATAACCTTAGCGGCCGTTCAGTGGTCGTGCGGAGTCTCTGGGGAGGCCGGTCGTGGCGCGCGAGTTCAGCACCGTTGGCGTGGTGGGGCTGGGCACCATGGGTGCCGGCATCGTCGAGGTCTTCGCCCGCAACGGCATCGACGTGGTGGCCGTGGAGATCTCCGAGCCGGCGCTGGAGCGCGGCCGGGCCACCCTGAAGGGTTCCACCGACCGGGCGGTCGCCAAGGGCAAGCTCGCCGAGGCGGACCGCGACGCCCTGCACGAGCGGGTGCACTTCGCGGTCGGGCTGGACGCGCTGCACTCCGTCGACCTGGTCATCGAGGCGGTGCCCGAGCACCTGGACCTCAAGCAGCGGATCTTCGCCGAGCTGGACCGGGTCTGCCGACCGGAGACCATCCTCGCCACCAACACCTCGTCGTTGAGCGTCACCGAGATCTCGGTGGCCACCAGCCGACCCAACCAGGTGATCGGCATCCACTTCTTCAACCCGGCCCCGGTGATGAAGCTGGTCGAGGTGGTCCGCACGGTCGTCACCGCACCCGAGGTGGTCGCCGACGTGGAGGCGCTCTGCGCCCGGCTCGGCAAGGTCGACGTCACCATCAACGACCGGGCCGGCTTCATCGCCAACGCGCTGCTCTTCGGCTACCTCAACCACGCGGTCGGCATGGTCGAGTCGCACTACGCGACCCGGGAGGACATCGACGCCGCGATGAAGCTCGGCTGCGGCCTGCCGATGGGCCCGCTGGCGTTGATGGACCTGATCGGCCTGGACACCGCGTACGAGATCCTGGACACCATGTACCGGCGCGGCGGGCGGGACCGCCGGCACGCCCCGGTGCCGCTGCTCAAGCAGATGGTGACGGCGGGGCTGCTCGGCCGGAAGTCGGGCCGGGGCTTCTACACCTACGAGCGGCCCGGCTCTCCGGTGGTCGTACCGGATGAGGCGACGCCGCTGGCCACGGAGTCGGCGCTCGCCGACGGTGCGCGCGCCATCGCGAAGGTCGGCGTGGTCGGCTCCGGAACCATGGCCACCGGGATCATCGAGGTCTTCGCGAAGGCCGGCTACGAGGTCGTCTCGGTGACCCGCGGCATGGAGAAGTCCGCGAAGGTCTGCGAGTCGGTGAAGACCTCGCTGAACAAGGGCGTGGTGCGGGGCAAGCTCGCCGAGGCCGACCGGGACGCCGCCCTGGGCCGGATCAGCTGGTCGGCCACGCTCGACCACCTGGCCGACGTCGACCTGGTGGTCGAGGCGGTCGTCGAGGAGTTGAGCGTCAAGAAGGCCCTCTTCGCGAGCCTGGACGAGATCTGCAAGCCGGGCGTGGTGCTGGCCACCACCACCTCGTCGCTGCCGGTGATCGACGTGGCGATGGCCACGCAGCGGCCGGCCGACGTGGTGGGGCTGCACTTCTTCAACCCGGCGCCGGTCATGCCGCTGGTCGAGGTCGTCCGCACCATCCGGACCTCCCCGGAGGCCACCGCCACCGCCCGCGCCGTCTGCGCCGCGCTCGGTAAGACCGGTGTGGTCTGCGGCGACCGGTCCGGCTTCATCGTCAACGCGCTGCTCTTCCCGTACCTGAACGACGCGGTGAAGATGCTGGAGGCCAGCTACTCGACGGCCGACGACATCGACCACGCCATGAAGCTGGGCTGCGGCTACCCGATGGGCCCGTTCGAGCTGCTCGACGTCGTCGGGCTGGACGTCTCCCTGGCCATCCAGCGCGAGCTGTACCTGGAACTGCGCGAGCCGGGCTTCGCGCCCGCGCCGCTGCTGGAGCACCTGGTCACCGCCGGCTACCTGGGCCGCAAGACCCGCCGCGGTTTCCGCGACCACTCGCACCGCTGACCGGGTCAACGCCTGCGGGTGCTGACCGCGTCTGCAGAGTGTGACCTTCGAGGAGTACGTCAGCAGCCGGGGTCCGGCGCTGGTCCGGCTCGCCCGGCTGCTGACCGGTGACGAGCACCGGGCCGAGGACCTCACCCAGGACGTGCTGTCCCAGGCGTACGTGCAGTGGCGCAGGATCGCCCGCGCGGACCGGCCCGACGTGTACGTGCGCCGCATGCTGGTCAACGCCAACATCTCCTGGTGGCGTCGCCGGTCCAGCCGTGAGCTGGCCGTCGACACCTTCGCCGAGCGGGCGCACCGAGGCGACCTCGGCGGCGAAGCGGCCGACCGGGACGAGATGTGGCGGCTGATCCTCGGCCTGCCCGATCGTCAGCGGGCAGTCCTGGTGCTGCGCTACTACGAGGACCTCGACGACGCGACCATCGCCCAGATCCTGGACTGCTCGCCGGTCACCGTCCGCACCCACGCGATGCGGGCGCTCGCCAACCTCCGGGAGCGCTGCGGTGCCCCGGCCACCAACGGGAGCCGACCGTGACTGACCTCGACCAGCGGATCGATCAGACGCTGCGCGAACGCGCCGAAGGTCCGGTGGACGCCGACCGGCTGTTGGTCAGCGCGGTGCTCCGGGGGCGTACCCGGGTGCGTCGGCGGCGTGCGGCCGGCGCTGGGGTCGCCGTCGGTGTGGCTGCCCTGCTCGGGTTCGGTGCGGTCGCCGCTCCGGTGGACCGTCTGCCCCGGCTGGGGCCCGCGATCGAACCCGGCCTGAGCGAGGCCGCGGTGCCCCTCGTGCCGCCGCGGGTCGACGGTGCTCCCGGTGCGGCGGCCCGGCCCGACCAGATTGGCAAGGATCCGACCCTGCTGCACATCGGCCTCGCCCCGGGCGGCCCGCGATATCTGGAGTGGAACGTCGCTGGCGGCAAGGAGACCGCGAAGCTCGACGTGGGCGGCCGGACCGTCACCGTCGAGCTGACCTCGGTCGACGTGCTGCGATCCACCGGCGCCTGGAACATGCCGCCGTTGAACGGCCCAACCGGCAACCGCTACGACGGTTCCGTGACCCACGCCGACGGGCCGGACGGTGCCCCCATCTGGCGGCGCTACTGGCAGCCGGCGCCCGGCGTGTACGCGGGAGCCAGCGTGCCCGGCTCGAACGAGGACCCGCTGTACGACGCGGCCGAGGCGCTACGACTCGATCAGGCGTACGGGTGCACCGGTCCGCTGCGGTTGACCGACCTGCCCGCCGGTGCGCAGCTGAGCAGCTGTTCGACGGTCGTCGGCACCTTCCCGGCGGCGTACGCGGTGGTGCTGTCGGTCAGTGACGACGTTCGCGGCGCGGGGATCACCGTCGAGTTGCAGTACGCGGGCACCACCGTGACGGACAAGGCGCCGGCGAACCGGACGATCGGCGGCAGGCCCGCCCACTTCGACCCCAGCGGCGCACGGCTGGAGCTCCTGGACATCCCTCGGGCCCAACTGTTCGCCGCCTTCAACTACGAGCAGTCCCTCAGCGAGGCCGAGGCGACGACAGTGCTGCTCGGTGCGCGGGTCGCCGAGCACCTGGACCGGCCCGCGACCTGGTGACCGCCCCCGGCGGCCGTACCCGCCGGACGTACGCTTGGTGACTGTGAGCCCCCGTCGCAATCGCCCTCGCCGGGACGACAACGCCAACCTGGACGCCGACCGGGTCCGGCAGGGTGTCGCCTCGGTGCAGCAGTGGACCGACGGCGCCTGGCAGGTACGCGGCATCGGCGCGGGCGCGTCGGTCAAGACGTACCGCTGCCCCGGTTGTGACCAGGAGATCCGACCCGGGGTGGCGCACCTGGTGGCCTGGCCGGCGGACGGCCTGGGTGACCTGACCGACCGGCGGCACTGGCACAGCGGCTGCTGGCGGGCCCGGGACCGGCGCGGCCCGGCGGTGCAGCGCGGTCGGGGCACCCCGCGCTACTGAGCGACCAGCCCGGAGCGCTGCCGCGCTGAGCCGGCCACCCGGGGCGCTGCCGCGTCAGGGCTGGGCGACCCGCCCGTTAGCGACCTGGGTCACCCTGTTCGTGCCTGGGCGGGCGGCGGCGGCGACTTCGCGACAGACTTGGGCGGTGAGCACAGCGATCCGCGCGTCGTCGATCCTGCCCGGCCGCCGGGAGGACATCGAGCTGCACACCGCCGACGGTCTGCGGCTGGTCGGTGAGCTGGCCCTGCCGGCCGACCGGCCGCCGGTGGCCACCCTGGTCTGTCTGCACCCGCTGCCCACCCACGGCGGGATGATGGACAGCCACGTGTTCCGCAAGGCGGCCTGGCGGCTGCCCGCCCTGGCCGACCTGGCGGTGCTGCGGTTCAACACCCGGGGCACCAGCAGCGTGCGCGGCACCAGCGAGGGCGCCTTCGACGGCGCGGTGGGCGAGCGGTACGACGTGGCCGCCGCCATCGAGTACGCGGAGTTCGCCGAACTGCCCAACATCTGGCTCGTCGGCTGGTCGTTCGGCACGGACCTGGCGCTGAAGTACGGCTGTGACCCGACGATCGCCGGGGCGATCCTGCTCTCCCCGCCGCTGCGCTTCTCCGCCCCCGAGGACCTGGCCACCTGGGCCAACTCGGGTCGGCCGCTGGTGGCGCTGGTGCCGGAGTTCGACGACTACCTGCGCCCCACCGAGGCGCGGGAGCGGTTCGCCGCCGTGCCGCAGGCGGAGGTGGTCGGGGTGCCGGGCGCCAAGCACCTCTGGGTGGGCGACGCGGAGACCGTGCTCGACGAGATCGTCCGACGGGTCAACCCGGCCACCGAGGTGCCGCTGCCCACGACCTGGGACGGTCCGATGGAGGCCGGCGACGTCAGCGCGTACGCCGACCGGACGGTGGCCGCCTTCGCCGACACCCCCGTCCCCGGCCCGGCCGCCACCAAGGCGGACTGACCCGGTCGTCCCCGGCCCGCCGACGCTCAGCGGCGCTCCTGGCGGGGCAGCACCACCTCGCGCAGGATCAGTTGCAGCGCCGCCACCGTGGGGATGGCGATCAGCGCGCCCACCACGCCCAGCAGCGCCACCCCGAGCAGCGCGGCCAGCAGGGCGGCCACCTCGTTGACCTCCACCGAACGCCGCATCACCTTCGGGTAGATGAGGTAGTTCTCCACCTGCTGGTAGATGAGGAAGAAGACCGCGCAGGCGATGCCGGTGGGCAGGTCCGCGGCGAAGCCGACCAGGCCCACGATCACCGCGCCCAGGGTGGCGCCGATCTGCGGGATCAGGTCGGTCACCGCGACCACCACGGCCAGCGCGAACGGGTACGGCAGGTCGACGATCAGCGCGAACACGAAGGTGGTCGCGCCGGCCAGCACCGCGATGCTCAGCGCGCCGACCATGTAGGCGCCAACCTTGGTCAGGATTTCGTCGCCGATCAGCTGCACCCGCTCGCGCCGGGACCGGGGCACCAACGAGTAGCCCAGCGAGCGCAGCCGGTCGAAGTAGGCCAGGAAGTAGATGGTCAGCACCAGCACGGTCAGTGTCCGGAACACCGTGCCGAAGATCAGTTGTGCGCCGCCCAGCACCCCGCCGAGCGCCCGTCCTACCGTTTCCGCGTTGGCCGCGCCCTGCACCCGCTCCACCACGTCGTACCGCTCCACCAGGTCATTGATCGTCGGGTTGCGGCGTAACTCGTCCAGCAGGCTCGGGATCTGATCGATGAACTGCCCCGACTGGGTCACGATCGGCGGAACCAGCGCCACCACGCCGCCGCAGAGCAGCAGCACCACCGTCAACGCGACTCCCGCCACCGCCAGGCCGTGTGGCACACCCCAGCGGCGCAGTCGGACCACCGCCGGGTTGAGGCCGACCGCGAGGAAGAGCGCGATCACCACCAGTACGAGGATGCCGCCGGCATTGCGAATCCCCAGATAGAGGGTGTACGCCAGCAGCACGCCCAGCGCACCGGTGAAGCCGATCAGGAAGCTGCTGCGCCGCAGTGGCCGCCCCGGTGTGCCGAACTTTCCGGACGGGACCGCTGGCGGCTCGTCCGGGTCCATCCCCGGGGCAGGGACCGGCACCGGCGGTGGCGTCTCCGCCGACGGGGGCGTTCGCGGCGGCTGCGGGGTTCCCGGCGGCTGCGGGGTTCCCGGCGGCGGGGGACCGGCGGTCACGTCCGGGTCGTCGCCGGACGGGTAGTGCTGGGGCACCAGGGACCTCCCGGCTCAGGCGGTGGGACGACGGGCGACGGCCACGAACGCCCGCCACGCGGCCGGCGAGAACACCAGCACCGGGCCGGTCAGGTCCATGAGGTCACGACTTCCTTCATCAGCTCGATCGACTGGCGGCGGGCAACGCAGCGTTTCTGATCATCTCCCAACGCGCCAGCAGCGTAGCCACCTCATGGTCGCCACCAACCACGAGACCGTCAATCTGGTGCTCCATGTGTCCCACCGCCAACCACCGTCGGCTAGACCCTGCCGGATCCGTGCAGATCTTGGACACTTTCCGTTACGGCGTAACGGAAAGTGTCCAAGATCTGGTGGTGGGGCGGCGATCGACGGCGAAAGCTGACGGGATGCTGCCCGCCGATGACGCTGACGCACTCGACTGGCTCGCCTTCGAACAGGCGGGCGTGCTGACGACCGCGCAGGTCGCCGGGCTGCTGAGCGAGGGGGCGGTACGGGGCCGGATTCGGTCCGGTCGGTGGCGGTCGATCTGCCGGGGGGTTCTGCTGGCCGGCAACGGCCGACTGACCCGCGACCAACAACTCTGGGTGGCGGTGCTGGCAGCCGGCCCGGGGGCCGTGCTGGCTGGGGTGTCCGCCGCCGCCGAAGCCGGGGTACGGGGACTGCGACGCGAGCCGCTGCACGTGCTGGTGCCGGCAGCCCGCCGTGCCGCGCGGACCACCCTGCGTCGACTTCCGATCGACATGCCCGCCGTCCTGGTCCATCGCACGACGGTCCTACCCGAGGCCCATCTGCAACGCGCCCGCCCGCCGCGCACCACGACGGCTCGGGCCCTGGTGGAGGCGGCGGGCTGGGCGACCGGCGTGGACGAGGCGCAGGCGGTGCTGGCCGCCGGTTGCCAGCAACGCCGGGTGCTGCCCGAGGAGTTGCAGGCGGTGCTCGACGTCCTCCCGCGGGTCCCCCGTCGACGGCTGATCGGGCAGACCATCAGCGACATCGCTGGCGGCGCGCAGGCGCTCTCCGAGATCGACTTTCTGCGGCTGTGCCGCCGGCACCGGCTGCCCGCCCCCGACCTTCAGGAGCACCGTGTCGACGCGGCCGGCCGGAATCGCTGGCTGGACGCGTACTGGCGGGAGTGGCGGGTGCAGGTGGAGATCGACGGCGCGCACCACATGGACGCCAAGCAGTGGGCGGCGGACATGCGTCGGCAGAACGACGTCTGGACCAGCGGCGATCGGATTCTGCGCTTCCCGGCCTGGCTGGTCCGCGCCCGCCCGGACGAGGTCGCCGACACCGTCCGCCGCGCCCTCGTCGCAGCCGGTTGGACCCCCACTCCACCTCTGCGCCAACCGACCCATAAATGAATCTTGGACACTTTTCGTCAGCGGCTGACGGAAAGTGTCCAAGATCTTGAAGCATGGCCTCGACCCCGGCGGCGGTCACTCCTTCTCGATGGTGACCTTGCTGGGCTTGGCGCTGCGCTCGTCGGTGGTCGGCTTGCTGGGTCGCTTGCCGTTCTCACCGGTGCTAGTGATCTTGGTGGGCTTGGCGCCCCGGCCACCCTCGCCCGGAACGGCGGCCACGGTCGGCTCCCCGTCCACCCCGGCGCTCGCCGTCCCACCGTCCACGGTGGTCACCGGCTCGGCGACCGGCCGCGTCGTGGACCGCCCGGACTCCTCCGCACCCGCGTTCACCGGCTGCCTGGTGTCGGCGGGTTCCGCCTTCAGCCCGGTGCCCGTACCCGACCCGGCGGTCGCGCCGGCGGAAACGCTCACGCCGTCGTCGCCACCATCAGACCGGCCGCCGCTCGCGCCGTCCGCCGCGGCCGGCGCAGTCGGGCCGTCGATCGGGCCGGCGACACTCTGCAACCGCAGCTCGGACATCTGACGCTGGAGCTCGTCGGACTCCTGCCGGGCCTTCCAGGTCTCCTGCCGCAGATCCGCCAGCTGCTGCTGGGCCTGGGCGATCTCCAACATCACCTGGGCCAACTGCTGCCGGCCCGCTGCCGCCTCCTGCTGGGTCGCCGCCAGGTGCTGCTGGGTGGTGGCCAGGTGTTGCTGCGTGGTGGCCGCGTACTCCTCGAACTGCCGCCGGGATGCCGCGACATGCTCGTCGGCCTTGCGGCGCTTGTCGCTGGCCTCGGTCTCGGCCTGGCTCAGCAGCTCGGCGGCCTCCGCCTCGGACCGCTGACGCAGCGCCGCCGCGTCCTGCTCGGCCGCCTGACGAATGCCCGCCGCGCCCTGCTCGATCTCGTTCTTGCGGGTGGAGTATTCGGTCTCCAGCTCGTCCCGGCGAGTGGTGAACCCGCTCTCCAGCTCCTGCTGACGGCTGACGAACCCGGCCTCCAGCTCCTGCTGGCGCGCCGCGTGCTGCTTGTCCAACTCGTCGCGGCGCTTGGCGAACTCCTGCTCGGCCGCGGACCGTCGCTGCGCCAACTCCCGGTCGGCCGCCTCCCGACGGGAGTTGACCTCCTGTTCCACCCCGGCCCGCCACGCGCCCAGCTCCTGCTGGGTCTGCGCCCGGGTGTGCTGCACGTACGCCTCGGTCTCGGTGCGCATCCGCTGCACGTACGCCTCGGTCTCGGCGCGGCTGCGCTTCGCCGACTCGGTGGCCTGCGTCGTCAGCCGCTCGGCCTCCTGCTGCGCCTTGGCGCGGGTGGCCCGACCAGCCATCGACGCGTCGTCGATGATCTGCTTGGCCTCCTGCTGCGCCTTGGCGTGGCTGGCCCGCCCGGCCTCGGTCGCGGTGTCGGTGAGCCGCTTGGCCTCCTGGAGGGCCTTGGCGTGCACCTCCTTGGCCGCGTCGCGCAGATCGCTGGCCTCCTGCCGGGCGTTGGCCAGCGTCTCGCGGGCCGTCTCGCGCAGCTTGGTGGCCTCCTGCTGGGCCCGGGTGTGGATCTCCTTGGCGGAGTCCCGCAGATGGGTGGCCTCCTGCTGGGCCTTCGCGAGCGCGTCCTGCGCGGCCTTGCGCAACTGCGCCGACTCGTCCTTGGCCGACCGCAGGGCCGCGTCCGCCTCGGCCCGCTGGGCGGCGCTGTGCCGCTCCTCCTCCGCGCGTCGGGCCGCGAGGACGATCTCGAAGTCCTTCAGAGCCCGCGCGGCCTGCTCGCGGGCCTCCTCGATGATGTGCTCGGCCGCGGCACGACGGGCCTCGATCTCCCCGTTCGCGTCGGCGAGAATCTGCTCGGCCTGCTCCTCGGCGAGGGTGAGGATCGACTCGACCCGCGGGCCGAGATGCCGGAACGACGCCCGGTCGACCACGTTCATCTGCTTGCGCACCTGGGTCAGGTCACGTTGGAGAACCTCGACCTGGCCGGCGAGCTTGTGGATCTGTGTGTACGCCTGTTCCCGTTCGGAAGCGAGGGTCGCGATCTCGTGCTCAGCACGTGCGACATAACGGTCGACCTGTTTCTTCTCGTACCCCCGCAGAGCGGACTCGAAGCTGGGCTCCGTCGTCACGTCCCCGCCGAGCGCGAACAGTTCCTCGCCGTGCGACATGCCCCCATCCTCACACGCAACGGGCCCTGCTGGGGCGATACGGACGGGCCTTGTGGGAGCTACTTCACTCCGTTGCAGCTGGCGGATACCACGGGTTAGGAAACGCATACGGCGCGAGGTGGCACCGGTTACCCGGTGTCACCTCGCGCCGTCGATGCCCCGACCTGACGCCTCGCGTCAGCCGGCGGTCTCCGCAGCCACCCGCTCCTGACCGCCATCGGTCTTCTTGGCTTCCGGCTTGGCAGCCGGAGCGGCCTGCGCCGGCATGCCCGGAACGATGCCGGCGAGCCCGGAGAGCATCTGGCCCAGCTGCGAGGTGACCGCGTCCTTCTGCCGGGTGAGGTCCTCGACCTCGCGGCGGGCGGCCTGCGTGGTCAGCTCCGCCTCGGTGCGAGCCTCGGTGAGCAGACGCTGCGACTCGGCCTTGGCCTCGTTGAGGGTCTTCTCCGAGTGCGCCTTGGCCTTGTCGACCGTCTCGGCGGCGTTGCGCTCCGACTCGACCCGCCGCGCCTCCGCGCGCTGCTCGATTTCCTTGGCCCGCTCCTGCGCGGCCCGGGCACGCTGCTCGGCCTCGCTGACCATCTTCTGGGTCTGGGCGACCTGGGCGGCGTGGCGCTCGGACTCCTCGCGCTCGGCCTTCTCCCGCCGCTCGGCCAGCTGAAGCTCCAGGGCCTGCAGGTCCTTGTCGCGCTTGTCCCGCGCGTCGGTGAGCAGCTTGGTCGCCTCGGCGCGCTTCTCCTCAGCCTCGCGGGCGGCCTTCGCCCGCTGCTGGGTGATCTCCCGCTCGGCGGTGGCCCGGAGGGTGGCGACCTCCCGCTCGACGGTCGACTTCAGCTCGGCCACCTCGTGCGCGGTGACCGTGCGCAGCTGCTTGGTCTCCCGGTCGGCGTCGGCGCGCAGCGTGTCAGCCTCGCGGCGGGCCTGCACCCGGACCTCGGCGGCCTCGCGCTCAGCGGCCGTGCGCAGGTTGCCCGCCTCGCGCTCGGCGCTCGCCTTCATGGCCGCGGCCTCGGCGCGGGCCTTGTCGGTGATCTCGCGGGCCTCGAGCCGGGCGGCGGAGAGGATGCCCTCCGACTCGCGCTTGGCCTCGTTGCGGTGGTCGTTGGCCTGCTCCTCGGCGAGCCGGAGGATCTGCTCAACGCGGGTGCCGAGCCCGGAGAGGGTGGGCCGGCTGTTCTCTTCGAGCTGCTTGTTCGTGTCGGTGAGCTTCTGCTCCAGCGCACTCATGCGCTGCTCGGCCTGGCGGAGCCGACGCTGGGCGTCGTTCATCCGCTGCTCGGCCTCGGCACGGGCCTGCTCGGACTGGGTCAGCGCGGCGGTCATCCGGCCGAGGAAGTCGTCGACCTGATGGGTGTTGTATCCGCGCAGGCCAACGGTGAAATCTGGCTGCGAGTTCGCGTTATCGAAGAACGCGAGAGGGGAGGACTGCTGCTGGGGCATTGGGACATACTGGCAGACGCCCCAGGGTGCTTCGCAAGAGCGGTGCGAAGCTTTCGTGCCCTCTTTACATGGTCAACTCCCGCGATCGGCGAGGTTCGACCAATCGGCGATCTTGGCAGGTCCCGGCGGGTCGGGCGGCACGCAGCGTGACGCGGAAAAGGGCCCCGGGGTTACCCCGAGGCCCTTTGTTCGATCCGGGTGGGTTATCCGCTAATGGGGGCGGAAGAACAATGAGCGATCAGCGCAATGGTCATCCAGGGTTCCCCCGTCCAGCCGGGGCCCGCAACCGGCGGTGCCGGTCAGCGGCCGGGGACCGGCGGTGCCGCTCGGCGGCCGCTGACCGACGGTGCCCGTCAGTGACCCCGGAACCGGTTGATCGCGTCCTCGTGCCGGGCCCGCAACTCCCCGTCGCGTACGCCCAACCCGTCGGTGAGTGCGAGGCAGCGCACGCCGACCTTGCCCTGGTGGGCGTTGCGGTGCACCTCGTACGCGGCCTGGCCGGTCTGCTCCAACGGGTAGGTGCGGGACACTGTCGGGTGCACCTTGCCGAGCGCGACCAGGCGGTTGGCCTGCCACGCCTCGTGGTAGTTGGCGAAGTGGCTGCCCACGATCCGCTTGAGGTGCATCCACAGGTAGCGGTTGTCGTACTGGTGCTGGAAGCCGCTCGTGGAGGCGCAGGTGACGATGGTCCCACCGCGCCGGGCCACGTAGACACTGGCGCCGAACGTCTCCCGACCCGGGTGCTCGAACACGATGTCCGGGTCCTCGCCGCTGGTCAGCTCGCGGATCCGCTCGCCGAAGCGCCGCCACTCGTCCGGGTCCTGGGTCTCTTCGTCCTTCCAGAAGCGGAAGCCCTCGGCGGCCCGGTCGATGACCAGCTCCGCGCCCATCTTTCGGCACAGCTCGGCCTTCTCCGGTGAGGACACCACGCAGACCGGGATCGCGCCGCCGTTGAGCGCCATCTGGGTGGCGTACCCGCCGAGGCCGCCGGAGGCGCCCCAGATCAGCACCACGTCACCCTGTTTCATGTTGGCGCCGTGGTGCGAGACGAGCTGCCGGTACGCGGTGGAGTTGACCAGCCCGGGGCTGGCCGCCTCCTCCCAGCTCAGGTGCCGCGGCTTGGGCATCAGCTGGTTGGCCTTGACCACGGCCAGCTCGGCCAGCCCGCCGAAGTTGGTCTCGAAGCCCCAGATCCGCTGCTGCGGGTCGAGCATGGTGTCGTCGTGGCCGGCCGCGTCCTCCAACTCGACGGAGAGGCAGTGCGCGACCACCTCGTCGCCGGGCGCCCACCGGGTCACCCCGGGGCCGGTGCGCAGCACCACGCCCGCCGCGTCCGAGCCGACCACGTGGTACGGCAGGTCGTGCCGGCGGGTCAGCTCGGAGACCCGGCCGTAGCGCTGGAGGAACTTGAAGGTGGACAGCGGCTCGAAGATGCTGGTCCACACCGTGTTGTAGTTGATCGCGCTGGCCATCACCGCGACCAGCGCCTCGCCCGGTGCCAGCTCCGGCGTCGGCACCTCCTGCACGTGCAACGCCTTGCGCGGGTCCTTGTCCCGGGTGGCCATGCCGTCGAACATCCGGGCCTCCTCGGCGCGGACCACCACGCCCCGGTAGCTCTCCGGTACGGGAAGCCCGGCGAGGCCGGCGAGTTCGCGGTCCGGATCGTTCGATTCCTCCGCCGCCATGATCGCTTCGAGGATGTCCTGCACGGTGACCTCCGGTTCATCCGCACCCGCACGGGCCCGGGTGCTGCCATCGTCGGCGCCGGTGGGCACGACCGCCATGTCGGCATTCGACACATCCGGCACCGGTCGCGCTCCTGTGGGGCCGGACGTTACTGAACGGTAGCTAGGCCGGGAAGTCCTCTGTGAAAAACTGCATCCGCCGATGCGTGAAGGTGTGCAGCCACCCGGCCAACCGCGCACCGACGTGCGCGCCTGCCGGGCCTCCAGCGAACGCCACCCCCGTTGATCAAGAGCTTTCGGTCACCGGCGAGGCGCAGGCTGACGCAAACCTCTTGATCAACAAGGGTGGCGCGGAGAACACGGGGCGGTCAGTGGGTGGTGGGTGCGGGCTGGACCAGTTCGACGAGGACGCCGCCGGCGTCCTTGGGGTGGACGAAGTTGATCCGGCTGTCCGCGGTGCCGCGTCGGGGAGCGTCGTAGAGCAGCCGCATCCCACGCTCGCGCAGCGCCGCACAGGCCGCGTCGATGTCCACCACGGTGTACGCGACCTGCTGCACGCCCGGCCCGTTGCGGTCCAGGAACTTCGCGATCGTCGACTCCGGGGTGAGCGGGGCGAGCAACTGCACGCAGCCGCCCTCGGTGGTCGGCCCGACGGCCAGCATCGCTTCCCGAACGCCCTGCTCGGTGTTGGTCTCCACGTGTACGCAGCGCATCCCGAACGTCCGCTGGTAGAAGTCGATCGCGGCGTCCAGGTCGGCCACGGCGATCCCGACGTGGTCAATCTTGCGAAGCCCGATGTCTGTGACGTAGTCCGCACCGGGCTCGACGGGGGAGTTCTCTGCCATGGCGCTAGTCTGGCCGAACAATCGTTAAGGCGTACAGCTCGGCACCCCTTCGGAGGCAGGCATGGCTTCGGTGATCGTCAGCGGCGCGCGGACCCCGATGGGCCGGCTGCTGGGCAACCTCAAGGACCTCCCGGCCACGAAGCTCGGCGGGATCGCCATCAAGGCGGCGCTGGATCGTGCCGGCGTCAGCCCGGACCAGGTCCAGTACGTGATCATGGGGCAGGTGTTGCAGGCCGGCACCGGTCAGATCCCGGCTCGGCAGGCGGCGGTCGAGGCCGGCGTGCCGATGTCCGTGCCGGCGCTGACCATCAACAAGGTCTGCCTCTCCGGCCTGGACGCGATCGCCCTGGCCGACCAGCTGATCCGGGCCGGCGAGTTCGACATCGTGGTGGCCGGCGGCATGGAGTCGATGACCAACGCCCCGCACCTGCTGATGGGCCAGCGCACCGGCCACAAGTACGGCGACGTGGTGGTCAAGGACCACATGGCACACGACGGGCTCAGCGACGCCTGGGACTGCTGCTCAATGGGCGAGTCGACCGAGCGGCTCGGTGCCAAGCACGGCATCTCCCGCGCGGAGCAGGACGCCTTCGCCGCCGCCAGCCACCAGCGGGCCGCCGCCGCGCAGAAGAACGGCCACTTCGCCGACGAGATCGCCCCGGTGGTCATCCCGCAGCGCAAGGGCGACCCGCTGGTGATCACCGAGGACGAGGGCATCCGCCCGGACACCACAGTCGAGTCGCTGGCCAAGCTGCGCCCCGCCTTCGCCAAGGACGGCACCATCACCGCCGGCAGCTCGTCGTCGATCTCCGACGGCGCCGCCGCGGTGCTCGTGATGAGCAAGGCCAAGGCGAAGGAGCTGGGGCTGACCTGGCTGGCCGAGATCGGTGCGCACGGCAACGTGGCGGGCCCGGACAACTCCCTGCACTCGCAGCCGTCCAACGCGATCAACCATGCCCTGAAGAAGGGCGGCCTCAGCGTGGCGGACCTGGACCTCATCGAGATCAACGAGGCGTTCGCGCAGGTTGGTGTCCAGTCCACCCGCGATCTCGGGGTCAGCCCGGACAAGGTCAACGTCAACGGCGGCGCGATCGCGCTGGGTCACCCGATCGGCATGTCCGGCGCGCGCCTCGTCCTCACCCTCGCCCTGGAGCTGAAGCGGCGCGGTGGTGGCACCGGCGCGGCGGCGCTCTGTGGCGGCGGTGGCCAGGGCGACGCGCTGATCATCCACGTGCCGGGCAAGGCTGAGACCGCCCAGTGAGCGAGGCTGAGCACGTCCCGGCAGCGGGCACCACGTCGGTGCGCCGCAGCCGGGACGTACCGCTGCTGGTCGAGCGGGCCCGGGCGGGCGACCCGCGCGCGGTGGCCCGCCTGATCACGTTGGTGGAGAACGGCGACGCGCTGTTGCCGGCGATCGCCGCGGCGCTGGCGCCGTACGCCGGGCAGGCCCAGGTGGTCGGGCTGACCGGCTCACCCGGGGTGGGCAAGTCGACCACCACGAACGAGCTGGTCCGCGCGCTGCGGGCGCGCGGGCATCGGGTGGGTGTGCTGGCGGTGGATCCGTCCAGCCCGTTCACTGGGGGAGCGATCCTCGGCGACCGGGTACGGATGCAGGACCACGCCACCGATCCGGGCGTCTACATCCGGTCGATGTCCAGTCGGGGGCACCTCGGCGGGTTGGCCGCGGCGACGCCGCAGGCGGTGAGGGTGCTGGAGGGCGCCGGCTGCGACGTGGTGCTGGTGGAGACCGTCGGCGTCGGGCAGGCCGAGGTGGAGGTCGCTTCGCTGGCCGACACGACGCTGGTGCTGCTCGCGCCGGGGATGGGCGACGCGATCCAGGCGGTCAAGGCCGGCATCCTGGAGATCGCCGACGTGTTCGTGGTCAACAAGGCGGACCGGGACGGCGTCGACGCCACCGTTCGTGACATCCAGGGCATGATCGCTCTCGGTGAGCGCGGGCCGGGGCAGTGGCGGCCGCAGGTGGTCCGGTCGGTGGCCGCGCGCGGCGAGGGCATCGACGACATCGCCGCCGCCATCGACAAGCACCGGGGCTGGCTGGTCGAGCACGGCGAGCTGCGCCGCCGCCAGGAGGCGCGGGCCGCCGCCGAGATCGAGGCGATCGCGCTCGGCGCTCTCCGCGCCCGGATCGGCTCACTGCGCGACGGTACGGAGTTGACCACGCTCGCCACCAAGGTCGCCGAGGGTGCGATCGACCCGTACACGGCGGCGGACGAGTTGCTCGCCCAGCTCGCCCGCTGACCCGGCGTCCCGCCGGCCGGCGCGTCCGCCCTGGATGTACCGGATCGGCACTGTCCGGTGCGGACCGACGTCGCCGCTCGTGCGGCGGTCGGAGCACGCCTCCCGCCCGCAAGCGAAGGTCGCTCTGGTTTTAGTAGGCTCGCGGCGCGTGGCCGGGAGCGTGGCTGCCGCGAAGCGGACTGACGAACCGGTCGGTCCACAGTGCACCGGGACCAGGGGAGATGTGATCATGACGGACGCGGTGGAGAACGCCGGCGCAGCGCAGCCCGCGACGGGTGCGGCCCGGGGTGTCACGTCGGTTTCCGACGAGGTCGTGGAGAAGATCGCCGGGGCGGCCGCTCGTGCGGTGCCCGGTGTCGCCGATCTTGGCGGTGACGTGGCCCGGTTCTTCAACAGTGTGCTGGACAAGGTCGGCCTGGACGCGGTGGGCGACGCTCGCCGGGGCGTCTCGGCCGACGTGAAGGGCGGCTCGGCCGTCATCAACGTGGTCCTGGTGATCGACGCCGGGCACGTCGTGGCCGACGTGACCGAGGCGGTGCGGGCCGCGGTGATCGAGGCGGTGGAGAAGTACGGCCTGACTGTCACCCAGGTCAACGTCACGGTGGACGACATCGAGCTGAACCAGCCCGGAGCGGCCGCGGTCTGAGGCGTCGATGCCAGCCAGCTCACGTTACCCGTGGGTACGGCACGACTTAGCGATCGTTCAGGTAGGGGCCTTACACTCGACGTGCAGTCGAGGACCCGAGGAGGAGCCCTGCTCATGGACGCCGACGAGATCGACGCCGGACGGGCGCGCTGGCAGGCCCGGTATGACGCCGCGCGTAAGCGGGACGCGGACTTCACCACGCTTTCCGGGATGCCGGTGGAGCCCGTCTACGGGCCGCCGGAGGGTGCCACCTATCCGGGCTTCGAACGGATCGGCTGGCCGGGCGAATATCCGTACACCCGGGGTTTGTATCCGACCGGCTACCGCGGGCGGACCTGGACGATCCGGCAGTTCGCCGGCTTCGGCAACGCCCAGCAGACCAACGAGCGCTACAAGATGATCCTCGGCGCCGGCGGCGGCGGGCTCTCGGTGGCGTTCGACATGCCGACGTTGATGGGCCGCGACTCGGACGACCCGCAGGCGCTCGGCGAGGTCGGCCACTGCGGCGTGGCCATCGACACCGCCACCGACATGCAGGCGCTCTTCGACGGCATCGACCTGGCCGGCGTCACCACCTCGATGACCATCTCCGGCCCGGCCGTGCCGGTGTTCTGCATGTATCTGGTCGCCGCCGAGCGGCAGGGCGCCGACCTGTCCAAGCTGGACGGCACCCTGCAGACCGACATCTTCAAGGAGTACATCGCGCAGAAGGAGTGGCTCTTCGACCCGGAGCCGCACCTGCGCCTGATCGGCGACCTGATGGAGTACTGCGCCCGGGAGATCCCGCGCTACAAGCCGCTGTCGGTCTCCGGCTACCACATCCGCGAGGCCGGCTCGACCGCGGCGCAGGAGCTGGCGTACACCCTGGCGGATGGTTTCGGCTACGTCGAACTGGGTCTCTCGCGTGGGCTGGACGTGAACGTCTTCGCGCCGGGGCTGAGCTTCTTCTTCGACTCGCACCTCGACTTCTTCGAGGAGATCGCCAAGTTCCGTGCCGCCCGCCGGATCTGGGCCCGCTGGCTGCGCGACGTCTACGGCGCGACCAGCGAGAAGGCGCTGTGGCTGCGGTTCCACACGCAGACCGCCGGGGTGTCGCTGACCGCGCAACAGCCGGTCAACAACGTCGTACGCACCGCCGTCGAGGCTCTCGCGGCGGTGCTCGGCGGCACGAACTCGCTGCACACCAACGCGCTGGACGAGACCCTGGCGCTGCCCACCGACGAGTCGGCCGAGATCGCCCTGCGTACCCAGCAGGTGCTGATGGAGGAGACCGGTGTGGTCAACGTGGCCGACCCGCTCGGCGGCTCCTGGTACGTCGAGGCGCTGACCGACAAGATCGAGGCCGAGGCGGAGGAGATCTTCGCCCGGATCCGGCAGCTCGGCGGAGACGGGCCGCACCAGATCGGCCCGATGACCTCGGGCATCCTGCGCGGTATCGAGGACGGCTGGTTCACCGGGCACATCGCCGAGTCGGCCTTCGTCTACCAGCAGGCCCTCGAAAAGGGCGACAAGAAGATCGTCGGCGTCAACTGCCACACCGGCACGGTCGCCAAGGAGCTGGAGATCCTGCGCATCTCGCACGAGGTGGAGCTGGAGCAGCGCCGGGTGCTCGCCGAGCGTAAGAGCGCGCGGGACGAGTCAGCGGTCCGCGCGGCGGTGGCCCGGATGATCGAGGCGAGTCGCACCGACGAGAACATGATCCCGGCCATGCTCGACGCGGTCCGCGCCGAGGCGACCCTGGGCGAGATCTGCGACGCTCTCCGCGCCGAGTGGGGCACCTACCGAGAGCCGGCCCGCTTCTAACCCCCGTCCCTGCCTCACCCCTCACCCCCACTCCGTCGATCTTGCGGATTCTGCGCCGACATAAGGCGTGAATGTGGCCTATCGGCAACAGAATGTGCAAGATCGCGGGGGATGGGGGCGGGGGTGAGAGTTGCAACGTCGGGGTTGCGGGTGAGCTGAGATCGGGGGCTCACGTGCGAGACTAGGTAACCATGAGCGACCCACGGATCACCTCGTCGATCTTCACCCGCGGCGCGGTCGACCTCAGCACGCTGCGTGGCCCCGCACCAGCAAGTACCCGCCCCGGCACGCCCCCGCAGGGCGGCCCGTCCAACGGCGCCCCCGGCGCGCCCACCGCCGGCGGTGACACCGCCATCGTGGACGTCACCGAGGCGACCATCCAGTCCGACGTGCTCGAACGCTCGATGGCCACGCCCGTCGTCGTGTTCTTCGGCGCGGCCGGCTTCCCGGAGAGCGACGAGTTCGCCCCGGTCCTGGAGCGGCTGAACGCCGAGGGCGGCGGCACCTGGGTGCTGGCCCGGGTCGACGTGCAGGAAAATCCCCGAATTGCCCAGATGTTCCGGGTTCAGGGCATCCCCATGGTCTACGCGGTCGTCGGCGGCCAGCCGGTCGACGCCTTCTCCGGCGTGGTGCCCGAGGCGCAGCTGCGGCAGTGGATCCAGGCCGTACTCAAGGCCGGCGGCGTGACCGTCGCCGAGCCGGAGGACCCCCGCCTCGACGAGGCGGACGACGCGCTGATGAGCGGCGACCTGGACGCCGCCGAGCAGGCGTACCGGAAGATCCTCGCCGACGCCCCCGCGGACGCCGCGGCCACGGCGGGGCTGGCCCAGGTCGGGGTGGCCCGCCGGGTGGCCGGCGCCGACCCGTCCACCGCGCTGGCCGCCGCCGAGAGCGCCCCCGACGACGTCGCCGCCCAACTGCTGGCCGCCGACATCGAGGTGCTCAGCGGCCTGGCCGAGCAGGCGTACGCGCGGCTCGTCGGTCTGGTCCGGCGCACCGCCGGTGAGGACCGTGAGACGGTTCGCCAACACCTGGTCTCGCTCTTCTCCATCGCCGGCCCGGACGATCCGGCGGTCGCCTCGGCGCGTCGGGCCCTGGCCAGCGCCCTGTTCTGAGTTCGTAGCACGCCAGCGCGGGCCGGCGTTCCGGCCGGCCCGCCCGACCACCGAGGACGGGAGCTCATGATGCGCCGGATCGCCGTCCTCGACGCGCCGACAAATCTCGGTCTACGGCCGCCGACGCCCACGTCGGTCCCGGGTTGCGCCAAGGCGCCCGGGGCGCTGCGCGACCACGACCTGCTGGCCCGGCTCCGCGCCCGCGACGCCGGCTGCGTCACCCCCGCCCGGTACGACCCGGGCGACTGGCGGCCCGGGGACGGGGTGTGCCACGCCCGGGAAATCGCCGACTACTCGCTGGCCCTCGCCGAACGCATCGGCTCGATCATCGACCGGGGCGAGTTCCCGGTGGTGCTGGGCGGCGACTGCTCCGTGCTGCTCGGCTCGGCCCTGGCCATGCACCGCCTCGGCGAAGCCGTCGGCGGGCGGATCGGGCTGGTCTTCGTCGACGGGCACTCCGACTTCCGGCACCCCGGCAACGCCTCCTACGTTGGCGCCGCCGCCGGTGAGGACCTGGCCCTGGTCACCGGGCGAGGGCAGGCCGACCTGGCCGCGCTGGAGGGCCGCCGGCCCTACTTCCGCGACATCGACGTGGTCGTGCTCGGCATCCGCGCACAGGACGAATACCGGCTCGACCTCCAGGCCGCCGGGATCACCACCCGCCCGGTGCCGGCGCTGCGAGCCGAAGGCGCCGCCCGGACGGCGCAGTGGGCGCACGAGCAACTCGCCGACTGCGCGGGCTACTGGGTGCACATCGACGTGGACGTGCTCGACCCGGCGGTGATGCCCGCCGTGGACGCCCCCGACCCGGGTGGCATCGCCTTCGCCGAACTGGAGATCCTGCTCGCCGGCCTGGTCGACACCCCGCACTGCCTCGGCGTGGAGCTGACCGTCTTCGACCCCGACTACGACCCGGACGGCTCGTACGCGGCCGAGATCGTCAACACCGTGGTCGCCGGTCTGGCGCCGGTCACCGCCCCGGAAGCCGTACCGCCCCGACTGCTGTCGGCCCGGCCGACGCCGACCCCGCGCAGGGGCGAAAATTCTCCCTCAGTCACCCCTGGCCGGCCGATTCCGGCCGCCCGTGAGGAGACCCAGACGGCTGCTGCCACGCCCACCATCCCCGCGCCTATCGCCGTCGAGCCCTCCGGTGTCCACTCTTCGGTGGGACGGCTGCCACGCGCCGTGCCGACCTCGGCGGAGTCGGACCTTGGCGGCACGCTCGCCCCGGTGCAGTCAGAGCCGGCGGATATCCCAACTCCGGTCGAGCGGGAGCCGGTCGGCCCACCCGCCTCGGCCGGCCCAGGTCTGCTGCGGCGCCTCGCGCCAACCACCCCGGACACCACCGAGCGACCCAGAACCGACACGGCCTGACCCCAGCTGCCGTCGGGATCAGTGGCCCTGAGTCGGTGACCTGAGATCGGAGCGGAAGGCGAAGGTTGCGGCCCTCTGCTGGATCGCTGTCAGCTCGGCCGTCGTCACCTCGAGGGCGGTGGCGGCGAGGGTCAGTTCTTGCTGCAGGGTCGACCCACTCTCCACCGGGATGTCGGTGTTGAAGCAGATGGGCACGCCTGCCTCCAGGAACGTCCGCGCCGGATGCGGTGCCATCCCGGTGACCGCTCCCAATGCGCGGTTGGAGGAGATCGAGAGCTCGACCATCACGTGATCGTTGCTGAGCCGCTTCAGCAGCGAGCGACTCTGGACCGCGGCGAGCCCGTGGCCGATCCGCTGCGCACCGAGTTCGTCCAGGGCCCGCCATGTACTCGCGAGGTCACCGAACTCGCCCGCATGTACGGTGATTCCCAGGCCCGCCTCACGGGCTGTGTGGAACAGGGCGCGAAATCGCGTGGTGTCACCGTGGTGACTCTCGTCGCCGGCCAGATCGACGCCGACGAAGGTGGCGGGCAGGTCCGGAAGCATCGCCGTGCAGCGGGCGACGACGTCTAGCGTGCTGTCCCGATTGACGAGGAGAACTCCCCTGACAATGGGTCTGCGCAGGGGTTGCATGGCAGCAGCGGCGATGTGGACGAACTCGTGGGTCGAGAGGCCGTCGAGCAGGAAGCGGCGCGGCGAAAGCCGCAGTTCGACGTAGTCCACGCCCTCCCGGCGTTGCTCCGCGTGCACCTGGACGATGAAGTCCCGGAGATCCTGACCGGTCACCGGCAGCCGCGTCCTGTTGCCCACGTCGTGGGCCGCGAAGAACGCCTTCTTGTCGCGGGAGGGTTCACCGGCCGCCAACCCCATCTGGGTCCGTTTCCGCCGCTCGGGCTCCAGGTGAAGGTGCAGGTGCGCCAGCATGACCTAGCGGGGCTTCCGGGTCACGATCTTGGCCCACTGCTGGAGGGTCCTGGCCGACCCGTCCTCCTCCTCGGTCCAAACCCTGACCACCTGCAGCCCTGCTGCCACGGCCATCGCGCAGAGCTGGTCAGCGTCGTAGAGGTAGAAGTGTCGCAAGGTGCCGGAGCCGGCCAGCGGTTCGGTGCGCATGCCCCGCCCCTTCTTCACGGAGATCTGCATCAGGCCGCCCGGGCGGAGGACCCGCGCGAGGTCCGTCAGCGCCTGCCGTACGTCGCGCTGGCCGAGGTGGAGGAGCACCGCAGAGCACCAGATGGCGCCGACCGATGAGTCAGCCAGCGGGATGCGGCGTACGTCGCCGACCACCCGCCCGAAGGGGTGGCCCCACTCCAGTTCGGTGAGCAGCGCGGGAGAGGCGTCCAGGGCGATGACGGTCCGTCCGGTCGCCGCCATGTACTCGGCGTCCCGCCCGGCTCCGGCGCCCGCGTCCAGGATCGGCCCACTCGTGGCTTTCAGGAGGGCGTCGATCTGGCCGGGCAGGGTGGAATTGGCGGCGAACTTCTCGGTGTCGGCCGCGTAGCGGGCGGCGTTGCCCGTGTAGGTGGCGATGGTCTCGTCGACGATCGCGGCACTCAGTTTTTCGCTCATGTGCGTCTCGTTCGGTCGCAGACTTTCCATCGTGATGCGGCAGTTATCAATATAGGGGAAAAGTGCCCAATCCCACCGGTCCGGCTGGCCGAGGCTCTGCGCCCAGATACGTCTGGCGTGCTGGGACGACAGCTTGGGACTCTCCGCGAAGTGACCGCCTGAGGCGGCCCATGAGCAGTAGTAATAGTTCTGCCGACGGCTGGCGGCGGTGACCAAAGGGCTGAGGTCCTCGATGCGGCGACTTCCCTGCGGTACGAGGATGCCCGGATCCACATCCGTTGCCAGGGGTAGGAGGTGGAGGTGGCAGTGGGTGATGCACCCTCCGCCGGACCGACCCGACGCCTTGCCTGACGAGCCGTGCTCGACCAGGGCCACCCGGCACCCGAAGACCTCCTCGATCTCGTGGCCCACCACCCGTGCCGCGGTGTGCAGCACCGCCCGCTCGTGCGGCTCCAGATCACCGCTGCTGGGAACATGGCGGTGCGGTACGAGCAACGTGTAGCCGGGAGCGAGCGACCCGAGCCCGGCCATCACGTCGATGCCGTCGGTGCGGAGAATCAGCCGGGGCATGCTCTCGCTCACGTCGCCTTGCCGGCCGCCGGCCCGGCCGTTCAGCTCGACCTCCAGGCACATCTCGCAATGCTCGACACTCACGTCGATCGCCCCGCGCGAAGGCGGGACCGCGCTCCCCAGATCAGCTGGAACACCAGCAACAACGCCGGGAGGATGAGGCCCACGGCGAGTTCCACCTTGTCGAGCGCCCGGGTGAGGAACAGCACCAGCGCCGTGACGGAGTAGGCGATCGCCAGGCCCCACAACCCGAGAGCCACGCGATGGCGACTCATCCAACTGACGGCGAAGTTGCGCATCAGGAGCGCGCTGGTCAGTTTCCTCGCGTTCGTCTCCGTCTGGACGAGCGCGCAGCCGGGGTAGAGAAGCTGCGCTTCACCATTGGTTACGGGAAAGAGTGCCGCCCGCATCCGGGACAAGGCCGAGACGAAGGGCCAGATCGCCCAGATGGAGTCCCTTGACGGGCTTCTCGGTAATTCCCAGGAACCGGTCTTGCCCTGCGCTTGAAGGATGTGCGAGATCGCCTTGAAGAGCGTCGGCTGAAGTGGGTCGACTCCCGCCGCCAGCAGTGCGGTCACGGCTACCGGGCCGGCGAAGTGCGGCAGGGCGTTTTGGAAGACGAGTGCCCGGTCGCCGTCCGTGTACGGAACGTCAAACTCCTCGACGGTGGAGGACCGCTCGACGTGTTCCCCGGGCACGAGTTTGCCCAGGATCCAGTCGGTCGTCTTCTCGATCGTGTTGATGCTGAGCGCGCCGTCGAGATTGGCGAGGGCGAGGAGGGCGAAGCTGGTGTGCAGCAGGGTCGGTGGCGCACCGGGTAGCGGCCCCCAGGCGGGCGCATCCGGGCTCTGCGCCCCGATGAGCCATTTCTTGGCGTTGTCGATGACGTGGGTGGGGCCGCCGCACTCCTGCAACGCCAGCATGCACAGGGCGGTGTGGAACACACGGGAGGGTTGTCCGGCGTAGGAGCCCCAGCCGAAATCGGTGTTCTGGTTGTCCTCCAGAAATCGTGCGCCGTCCTGGAGGGCGCCAACGGCGGCGAGCCGCCCCGAGCCGGGCGGACTCAACGCTCGTACGACCCACGCGGTCGCCTCGATGATGGGGAACCCGTTGGTGGTGCGCACCGCCCAGCCGGCCCCCTCGCCGTCTGGTCCACGGACCTGCTGGTCGATGAGGTAGCGGATCACCTCGTCGGCGCGTTCGAAATTTTGGCCGGCGAGCCGGAAGGTGAACAGCCCCACCGCAGACGCGGTGATCCCGGGCGACGGATCGTCCAGGAAGTGGTACCAGCCGGCCTCACCCTCGTTGGATCGAAAATTGATCCGTAGGCAGTCGAGAGCCCGGCTGAGGGCATCCGAGATTGTTTTTCCGGAGAGCGTGGCTTCTGGTTGCGGCAAATCGGCTCCACAACGGGCGGGGATGGAAAGAATCGCCGCACCGAGGGCTGTCAGTGCTCCAGGGAAGACGCCACCAACCAACCCTCAGTACGTCTTGTCCTATTGAGCTCCTTGATTTCCTGTGATTCCGGCACCGTACCGGGCCGATTGACGGGCTACCACCCCCGCACTCGTGGGCCCCGGCAGGCGGGCGAGCCGTAGCGGGTGGTAGCCGTGGGGAAGGAGGATGTGCTTCACCCCGTTTGGCAGGGGATATCCGGTGTTCGGTGCCGGATCAGGGCATTGCCATCGCCGTGGCAAGGGATTGGCCGACATCTGACAGTGGGTGCTCGCGTCCGGGTAGGCGACCTTCATCCGCCGCCGGAAAGGGCTGTCCGTCCGCTGCTCGCTCGCGTCACACGAACGAGCAGCGGACCACCGTCAGCGGGCCGGGAGGGCGCGGAGGAAGCGCTCGGTGATCGGGACGGCCGAGGCGGTGCTGGCCCCGCCCTTCTCCACAAAGACGGCGAACGCCACGTCGCCCCGCCAGCCGACGAACCAGGCGTGGGTGTGGGCCGGGTTGTCGTCGTACTCCGCGGTGCCGGTCTTGCCGTACACCTCGCCCGGCACGTCCTTGAGCGCGCTGCCGGTGCCGGTGGTGACCACCTCGCGCATCATCGTGCGCAGCGCCGCCACGGATTCTGGCTTCAGTTGCTCGCCCGCCGGGGCCGGCTTGGCCGGTGCCGGGTCGATCAGCAGCTTCGGCTGCTCGAAGCGGCCGCGGGCGACGGCGGCGGTGGCACCGGCCATGGCGAGCGGGCTGACCAGCGTGGTGCCCTGCCCGAACGATGCGGCGGCCTGCTCGGTCGGACTGCCACCCGTCGAGACCTTGCCGGTGAAGGCGTCCGTGCCGAGGTCCCATTGACCCTCCAGGCCCAGCGAGCGGCCGGCGGCGGCCAGCCCGTCGCCGCCGAGCTTCGGGGCCAACGCGGCGAACGCCGTGTTGCAGGACTTGGCGAAGTCGGTGCGGAACGGCACCGAGCCGAGCTCGAAGTTGTCGGAGTTCTTGAAGGACCGGCCGTCCACGGTGAAGGTCTTCTTGCAGTCCACCGGCCCGTCCAGAGTGACCGCGCCCCGGTCCAGCAGGCCCAGCGTGCTGACCATCTTGAAGGTGGAGCCCGGCGGGACCTGGGCGTTGAAGGCCAGATTCTCCCCGGCCGGCC
Source organism: Micromonospora sp. BQ32 (assembly GCF_059358895.1). Taxonomy (NCBI): domain Bacteria; kingdom Bacillati; phylum Actinomycetota; class Actinomycetes; order Micromonosporales; family Micromonosporaceae; genus Micromonospora; species Micromonospora sp. BQ32. Next base: position 31,488 of record NZ_JCADBI010000015.1, read on the forward strand.
CGGGGCCGTTCGCCGCGGCGAGCACGGCGCCGTCGCTGATCCGAAGCGCCACCAGGGCGGATCGGCGCGACTCGGCGCGCAGGGCCCCGTCGGCCGCGTTCTGGACGGCGACGTCCAGCGTGGTCTTCAGCGCCTGCCCGGGCTGCGGCTCCCGGCGGAACAGCTCGGTGCCGGTGGGTTCGAGTTTGCCGTCCTCGGTCGGACGCTCGACCACCACGGTCAGCCCGGGGCCGCCGCGCAGTCGTTCGTCGTAGCGGCCCTGTAGCCCGCCGTGCCCGACCAGGTCGCCGGCGACGTACCGGTCGGGGTGTGCGGCGAGGTCGTCGGCCTGCGCCGGGTCGACCGTGCCGAGCAGCGCACGGGCGAACTCGCGGGTGGGCGCCAGGTCGATCTTGTCGGAGACGAACTTCGTGCCCGGCAGGTCGTAGATCCGGGGCTTGATCTGCCGGTAGGCATCCTCGCGCAGCGACACCACCTCGACGAAGGCACCCGGTTCGGCCTTCGCCACCCGCCCGGGCAGGTCGGCCAGGTCGACGCCCGGAACCAGCGCCGGGCGGATGGCCTTGAACGCCGCGTCGAGGTCCTTGACGAGCTTCTTGATGTCGGCGACCCCGTTGGGCTGCACACCCACCCGGACCACCGGACGCGGGGTCACGATCGGTTTTCCGGCGTTGTCCAGCAGTGGGGCGCGGGCGCCGGCGTCGCGGCGCAGCGCCAGCCGGTCACCCTTGGTGAGCTGCTCGTGCACCACCTTCGGCTCCCAGATCACCTGCCACTGGTCGTCGTCGCCGTGGGCGAGCCGTAGCTCCCGGTCGTACGCCCAGCGGGTCTGACCGGGCAGGGCCCACTCGACCTGGACGGTCGTGGTCGCGATGTCCTTCGTGATCTTCGGCTCGCCGCGACGCGTCAGCGTCGGCGGAGTGGCCGCCAGCTCCCCGGAAAGGTCCTTGATCTCGCGCGCCACGTCGGCCGACGGCAGTTTCGTGCCGAGCGGGTCGATCAGCCCGACCGCTTGGAGGTCACCGCTGCGCCACCCCGCGAGGAAGGCGTCGACGGTGCGCTGCGGCCCGTCGTCACCCGAGCAACCGACCAGGACACCCGCCGCGAGCAGTGCCGTGGTGACGGCGGCGGCCAGGCGGCGGGCGGGGTTCGGCCGGTGGGGCCGGGGGTACGACAAGGGCATGGAGCTGGTCCTTCCGATTTCGGACTGCCCTCGCACGGTAGTACGCGAACGGCGTCCCCAACGTCCCCCAGGTGCTCGGCTGCGCCCAAAGACGGGCCGCGCCGGTGTGATGAACATCGCGTGGCGGGGTATCCCGCAGCCGGCCAACCTCGGACCCGCAACGGGTGAAAGGACAAAGTCCCGATCCGGACGTCTGGCCAGTGGTCCGCCGACGAAGGCGCAGAGCGGCAGGGCCTAGGCTGGGCGGCAGAGTGACCCACAACGCGGTGGGTCGAGGGGAGTGGCACCGATGGACCGGCGTCCGGCGATCAAACCGGAACCCGACCTCCGGCAGGATGACTCCGGCCGGGACGACGACAGCTTCGATTCGGCGACCGACGGGGACGGCTACGGCCGGCTCGACACGGGAGTCACCGGGCTGACCGGGTCGAGCATCGACACCATCTACGATCTGGGCCTGCCGACCGAGGCGTTGGCCGACGACGTGGAGGACGCCGAGCTCGACGAACCCGTCCCCAACGCGGAGCGCCTGGTGGCCCAGGCCGTCGCGCTCGCGGGGGACGACCACGACGCGGCGACACTTGTCAGCCGTTTCTGGCGGTTCGCCCCGGACGAGGAGTTGGTCGGCTTCACGGCGGAGGAGATGCTCGACGCGGCCCGGGCACACCGGGACCTCGCCCAGCAGCGGGTGCCGGGCGAGTTGAAGCTGCGGATCCACGAACCGCACGCGGACCAGCACCACACGGTCGTCGAGATCGTCACGGACGACATGCCGTTCCTGGTCGACTCGGTGACGGCGCTGCTCAACTCGTACCACCTCGACGTGCACCTGCTGGTGCACCCGCTGGTGGTGGTGCGGCGTGAGCCGCTGGGCCGGCTCACCGAGGTCTCCGCGGACGTGGAGCCGGACGACGCGATCTCCGGCGACATCATCGAGAGCTGGATGCGGATCGAGATCGACCCGGTCCGGGACGCGGCCGAGCGGGACCGGCTGCGCCGCGAGTTGCAGCGGGTGCTCACCGACGTGCGGGAGGCGGTGGAGGACTGGCCGAAGATGCGTCAGCGTGCCCTCGCGCTCGCCGACGAGCTGGCCTCGGCCCGTACCTCCGACAACCGCCCCCCGGTGCCGGAAAAGGACATCACCGACTCGGTGGAGCTGCTGCGCTGGCTCGCCCAGGATCACTTCACCTTCCTCGGCTACCGCGAGTACCGACTGGTGGACGCCGACGGCGGCGACGCCACCGACCCGGTCGACGGCAAGGCGTTGGAGGCGGTGCTCGGCACCGGTCTGGGCATCCTGCGCTCCGATTCGCCGGACGCGCGGTCGCTGGCGTCGATGACGCCCGAGGCGCACGAGAAGGTGCTGGAGAAGCGCCTGCTCATCATCACCAAGGCCAACTCGCGTGCCACCGTGCACCGCTCGGCGTACCTGGACTACATCGGCTTCAAGATCTTCAACTCCGCCGGTGACGTGATCGGTGAGCGGCGCTTCCTGGGCCTGTTCTCGACGGCCGCCTACCGGACCAGCGTCCGTGAGCTGCCGGTGGTCCGCCGCAAGGTGGCCGAGGTGCTGGACCGCTCCGGCCTGAGCCAGCGCAGCCACTCCGGTAAGGATCTGATCCAGATCCTGGAGACGTACCCGCGCGACGAGCTGTTCCAGATCAAGACCGACGACCTGTACCACGCGGTGGTCGGTGTGCTGCGGATGGCCGGCCGCCGGCAGTTGCGCGTCTTCCTGCGTCGGGACGCGTACGGGCGGTTCATCTCCTGCCTGATCTACCTGCCCCGGGACCGGTTCACCACCCAGAACCGGCTGCGCATGCAGGACATCCTGCTGCGTGAGCTGAACGGCGTCGGGGTGGACTACACCACCCGGGTCACCGAGTCGATGCTGGCTCGGGTGCACTTCATCGTCCGTACCGACCCGACACGGCCGCCCGGCGACATCGACGCCGACCTGCTGGCCGAGGAGTTGGCCGACGCCACCCGGCTCTGGGACGACGACTACCGGCTGGTGCTGGAGCGCAAGCTCGGCGACGAGCAGGCCAAGCACCTTTTCACCCGGTACGCCGACGCGTTCCCGGAGGGCTACAAGGACGGGCACACGCCGTACGAGGCGATGAAGGACCTGGCGAAGCTGGAGTTGCTGGAGGAGCCCGGCCAGCTGGAGATGCACCTGTTCCGCAAGCAGTTGGCGCCCCGACCGGGCACCCGGGTGCCGGGAGCGGACCTGGCCGAGGCGATGGACGTCCGGTTCAAGGTCTACCGGTACGGCGAGCCGATGATGCTCTCCGCCGTGCTGCCGGTGCTGCACTCGCTCGGCGTACGGGTGGTCGACGAGCACCCGTACGAGGTGGACCGGATCGACGGTCGGGTCTACCTGTACGACTTCGGCCTCATGCTGCCCGAGGGGCATCACGAGCTGGCCGAGGTGCGCCCGCACGTGGAGAACGCGTTCGCGGCGGCCTGGCGCGGCGAGGCCGAGGTGGACCGGTTCAACGAGCTGGTGCTGCGCGGCGGGCTGACCTGGCGGCAGGTGGTGGTGCTGCGGGCGTACGCGAAGTACCTGCGGCAGGCCGGCACGGTCTTCTCGCAGGACTACATGGAGCAGACCTTCATCGCGTACCCGAAGCTGGCCGCGTTGCTGGTGGAGCTCTTCGAGACCCGGTTCGCGCCGGGCGAGTTGAGCACCGAGCAGCGGCAGCAGCGCAGCGGTGAGCTGGTGGAGACTATCCGGGGCGCGCTGGACGACGTGGCGAGCCTCGACCAGGACCGGATCCTGCGCTCGTACCTGACGCTGATCGAGGCGACCCTGCGGACCAGCTTCTACCAGAAGCGCGCCGACGGGCGACCGAAGGCGTACGTGGCGTTCAAGCTCGACCCGCAGGCCATTCCGGACCTGCCGGCGCCGCGACCGAAGTTCGAGATCTTCGTCTACTCGCCCCGGTTCGAGGGTGTGCACCTGCGGTTCGGGCCGGTGGCCCGGGGCGGGTTGCGCTGGTCCGACCGTCGCGAGGACTTCCGTACCGAGGTGCTGGGCCTGGTCAAGGCGCAGATGGTGAAGAACACCGTGATCGTGCCGGTCGGCGCCAAGGGCGGCTTCGTGTTGAAGCAGAAGCCGGGTGACCGGGATGAGGCGGTCGCCTGCTACCAGGAGTTCGTCGGCGCGATGCTGGACGTCACCGACAACATCGTCAGCGGGCAGATCGTGCCGCCCGAGGACGTGGTCCGGCACGACGGCGACGACCCGTACCTGGTGGTGGCGGCCGACAAGGGCACGGCGACGTTCTCCGACGTCGCCAACGAGATTTCCAAGACCCACAACTTCTGGATGGGCGACGCGTTCGCGTCCGGTGGCTCCGCCGGCTACGACCACAAGAAGATGGGCATCACCGCCCGAGGCGCCTGGGAGTCGGTGAAGCGGCACTTCCGGGAGTTGGGCCTGGACACCCAGACCCAGGACTTCACGGTGGTCGGCGTCGGTGACATGTCCGGCGACGTGTTCGGCAACGGGATGCTGCTCTCCGAGCACATCCGACTGGTGGCCGCCTTCGACCACCGGCACATCTTCCTCGACCCGGAGCCGGACGCCGCCACCTCCTACGCGGAGCGTCGGCGACTGTTCGACCTGCCCCGTTCCTCCTGGGAGGACTACAACCCGGAGCTGATCTCGGCAGGTGGCGGCATCTTCCCGCGTACCGCGAAGTCCATCCCGATCACGCCCCAGGTCCGGGCGGCGATCGGCCTGGACGACGACGTCACGCAGCTGTCGCCGCAGGACCTGATGAAGGCGATCGTCACCGCCCCGGTGGACCTGTTCTGGAACGGCGGCATCGGCACCTACGTCAAGGCCTCCACCCAGACCAACGCCGAGGTGGGCGACAAGTCCAACGACGCGATCCGGGTGGATGGGCGCAACCTGCGCTGCCGGGTGGCGGGCGAGGGCGGCAACCTGGGCTGGACCCAGCTCGGCCGGATCGAGTACGCGCTGACCGGTGGCCGGATCTACACGGACTTCATCGACAACGCGGCCGGGGTGGACACCTCCGACCACGAGGTGAACATCAAGATCCTGCTCAACACGGCGGTGGCCGACGGTGAGCTGACCATGGCCGAACGCGACGAGCTGCTGGCCGGGATGACCGACGAGGTCGCCGAACTGGTGCTGCGGGACAACTACGACCAGGCTCGGGCGATCAACAATGCCCAGGCCCAGGCCGCCTCGCTGCTCCCGGTGCACCGCCGGATGATCAACGAGCTGGAGCGGTCGGGCGGGTTGGACCGGGCGTTGGAGGCGCTGCCGCCGGACGAGGAGTTGGCGGTCCGCAGCGAGTCCGGCCTGACCGCGCCGGAGTTCGCGGTGCTGCTCGCGTACGTGAAGATCGTCCTGGAGCGGGAGATCCTCACCGAGGGGTTGGCCGACGAGGAGTGGACGACCGACGTCCTGGTCAACTACTTCCCGACGCCGATGCGCGAACGGTTCGCCGACCGGATGGGCCGGCACCGGCTGCGCCGGGACATCGTCACCACCGTGCTGGTCAACGAGGCGATCAACCGGGGCGGCATCTCGTTCATCTTCCGGGTGGTCGAGGAGACGGCGGCCAGCGCGGCAGACGTGATCCGGGCGTACGTGGTGGTCAGCGAGGTGTTCGGCCTGCGCGACCTGTGGGACGCGGTCGAGGCGCTGGACAACAAGGTGGCGCCGGAACTGCAGACCAGCGTCTACCTGGACACCCGCCGGCTGCTCGACCGGGCGGTGCGGTGGCTGGTCTCCAACCGGCGCTCACCGATCGACGTGCCGGCCGAGATCGCCCGGCTGCGGGACGGGGTCACCCGGCTGCTGCCAGGGCTCGAGGAGCTGTTCTACGGCAACGAGCGCCAGGGCATCGCCGCGCACATGGACTCGATGACCGAGCGTGGGCTGCCCCGCGAGCTGGCGGAGCGGGCGACCCGGCTGATGTACAGCTTCGGCCTGATGGACGTGGTGGAGACCGCGAACGCCAGTGGGCGGGACGTCAGCGAGGTGGCCTCGGTCTACTTCGTGCTGTCCGACCTGTTCCGGGTGGACTCGCTGCTGTCGAAGATCTCCCTGCTGCCGCGGGAGGACCGCTGGCAGACGCTGGCCCGGATGGCGCTGCGATACGACCTCTACGCCGCGCTGGCCGCGCTCACCGCGGAGGTGCTCGACTCCACTCCGGGCGACCTGCCACCGCACGAGCGGGTGCAGCAGTGGGAGCAGTCGAACGCCACCTCCATCCACCGCGCCCGACGGGCGATGGGGGAGTTCGACGAGTCGCGGGCGGACCTCGCCGCGCTGTCGGTGCTGCTGCGCCAGATCCGCACCCTGGTGCGGACCTCCGCAGCCGCCTGAGTCAGCTACGCCGGACGCGGTCCGGCCGGTCGGGTCACCCCGACCGGCCGGACCGCGTTCTGTCGTCGCCGCGGGTCACGCCGCCATGGTGGCGAAGACGACGATGTTGTCCGGGTAGCTCTTCGCGGCCGCGTCGAACTGACCGCCGCAGGTGACCACCCGCAGGCTGGGCCGGTCGCTCGGTCCGTACACCAACTCGGTGGGGAAGGCCGTCTTCGGGTACGACTTCACCGAGTCGACGGTGAAGGTGGCCGGCACTCCGTCGGCGCGGCGCACGGTGACGGTGTCGCCGGGGGTGAGAGCGCCGAGGTCGAAGAAGACGGCCGGGCCGAGCACCGCCGAGTCCACGTGTCCGACGATTACCGCGTTACCTGTCTCGCCCGGGCTCGCACCCGGCTCGTACCACCCGGCCTGGTCGGCCTTGTCCAGCGGAGGGACCTGGACGGTGCCGTCCGGGTTGGTGCCCAACGACATGATTGTCGCGTCGACACCGATCCGGGGGATCTCGATGCTGGTAGGCGCCGAACGGGCCAACCCGGCCGGCGCGTCCCCCTGATCGACCTGCGGGGCGTCGTCGGCGGTGCTCGCCGGCCCGGTGGCCTCGGGGCCCGCCTGGGCCAGCGGCTGCGGCGGCCGGGGACTGGGCGCGGTCTTCAGGGAGGCGCCGATCATGCCGGCGCCGATCATGGCCATGGTGACGACGACGGCCGTGCCGGCGGCACGCCACGGTTTCCCGCGACGGCCGCCGGCCGGTGTCGTCGTCACGTCAGACGAGCGAACCATCGGTCCGCCGACGACGCATCAGCACGATCCCGCCCAGCGCGGCAGCGCCGAGCAGGCCCGCCCCGCCGGTGGCCAGACCCCGGTCGGTGCCGGTGCTGACGCCGCCGTCACCACCGTCGACACCGCCGTGCGGCAGCACGACGAGCTCGCCCTCGCCGCAGGAGCCCTTGAGCTCGTAGCGACCCGGCTTGGCATCCTTGTCGACCTTGGCTTCGCCGTAGTAGACGAACTCGCGCTCGTTGTCCCAGTCACGCTCGTCCTTGGAGTCACGGCCGTTGTCACGGCCGTTGTCACGGCCGTTGTCACGGCCGTTGTCACGGCCGTTGTCACGGCCGTACTCGGAGCCGTGGTCGTCCTTGTGGTCACGGCCGTTGTCCCGGCCGTTGTCCGAGCCGTACTCGGAGCCGTGCTCGTCCTTGGAGCCCCAGCCGTTGTCCGAGCCGTACTCAGAGCCGTGCTCGTCCTTGTGGTCACGGCCGTTGTCCCGGCCGTTGTCCGAGCCGTACTCGGAGCCGTGCTCGTCCTTGGAGCCCCAGCCGTTGTCCGAGCCGTACTCAGAGCCGTGCTCGTCCTTGTGGTCACGGCCGTTGTCCCGGCCGTTGTCCGAGCCGTACTCGGAGCCGTGCTCGTCCTTGGACTCCCAGCCGTTGTCCGAGCCGTGCTCGTCCTTGGACTCCCAGTCCTTTTTGTCGCGGTTGCCTTCGGCGTCCTGGCCGTGCTCCTCGCCCTTCCAGTCCTTGCTGCCCTCGTCGCCGTAGGCGTCGGCGGCAGCGCCGCCGCCCTGGCCGCCCTTGCCGTTCTCGTCCTTGCCGTTCTCGTGCTTGCCGTTCTCGTCCTTGCCCTTGTCGTCCTTGCCGTTCTCGTGCTTGCCGTTCTCGTCCTTGCCCTTGTCGTCCTTGCCGTTCTCGTGCTTGCCGTTCTCGTCCTTGCCCTTGTCGTCCTTGCCGTTCTCGTGCTTGCCGTTCTCGTCCTTGCCGTTCTCGTCCTTGCCCTTGTCGTCCTTGCCGTTCTCGTCCTTGCCGTGCTCGTCCTTGCCCTTGTCGTGGTCGGAGGAGTTCTCCTCGCGCCACTCGCGGTCCTCGCCCCGGTCTTCATGGGCCGGCTTGAGCTTGACCTTGCCGGTGACCTTGGACCACACGTACGCGTGCTCCTGCCGATCCGGGCAGATCTCGAGGAGCTTGACCTCTTCGCCAGCCTTGACGACGTGCGGCTTGGCGTAGACCTTGCCGTCGCGGTCCTTGCCGTCGTTGTGGCCGTCGGCGAACGCGATCCCCGGTGCGAACACCAGAAGCGACGCGCCGCCGAGCGCGGCGCCCGCAACGACCTTCCCGAGCATCTTCTTAGCCATGACCTGCGTCACTCCATCCCTGTTGTCCTGTGCCCGGCGACAACCGAGCTAAGACCGACGTTAGACCGTTTCATGACTTATGAAGTGAAAGATTCGCGTTTTACCTTTGATCCAAATAAGAGGTGAAGGGGTGCTACGCGGCTTTCACCGCGCCGAGCGTCGTCTCAGACGGCCCGGGACGTTGTGGATGCGCCACGGTGTTCCGCGCTCGCCGTGCCCGGCCGCCCCGGTCATCCGGGTAGCGACGGCTCCAGGCAGGCGCGCGCCACTCGGGCGCAGCCGGGGGTATCGTCCGAAACGGCTCGGGCAACGCATCGAGCCATTGCCATGGAAGCGCTCCCATGCAAGAATCGGCGAACGCGGTTCAGAGAGCCACACCGCGCAGGCAGGGAGTCGAGGGCACCCGGTTCATCGGGCGACATCCCGCCGCCGATCGACCGGCCGACGCATCGGCCGGGCACCACCACCACCATCGCCCGTCCGGGTCGGGCGCCCCCAAAGAATCCCGTTTGGCGCCGACGGCCGTCCGTGCAGGACGTCTATCGGGCCGTCCCGCCGGGCCGTACGTGGGCCCGGTCTCGCCCAAGGAGATCAGTGGCATGAATGTGTGGAGAAGGCTATCCGGCCCACGCCGGGCCCTCGCGCTCGCCGGCGCGGGTGCCCTGGTCGCCGGTGGGCTCGTAACGATTCCGGGTACCGCGGCGCAGGCCGCGACGCAGTGCGACATCGCGTACACCAGCAACGAGTGGCCCGGCGGGTTCACCGCGAGCGTCACCATCAAGAACGTCGGCGACCCGCTGAACGGCTGGACCCTGGGTTGGACCTTCCCCAACTCCGGCCAGCGGGTGCAGCAGGGCTGGTCAGCCACGTTCAGCCAGTCTGGCAGCCAGGTCACCGCCCGGAGCCTGTCCTACAACGGCACCTTGGCCACCGGCGCGTCAACGAGCATCGGCTTCAACGGCGCGTGGAGCGGCAGCAACCCGAAGCCGACCTCGTTCACCCTGAACGGCGTGGTCTGCAACGGTGGCACCACCCCGCCGACCGACCCGCCGACCGATCCGCCCACCGACCCGCCGACCGACCCGCCGACGGATCCGCCGACCGATCCGCCGCCCGGCACCAAGGTCGACAACCCGTACGTCGGGGCGCGCGGTTACGTGAACCCGGAGTGGAAGGCCAAGGCGGACGCCGAGGCCGGCGGAAGCCGGATCTCCAACAACCCCACCGCCGTCTGGCTGGACCGGATCGCCGCGATCAACGGCACGCCGGACAGCAGCTCCAACGGGGCCTTCGGGGTGCGGCAGCACCTGGACGAGGCGCTGCGCCAGGGCGCCGGTTACATCCAGTTCGTGATCTACAACCTGCCCGGCCGGGACTGCTCCGCGCTCGCCTCCAACGGTGAGCTGGGCCCGGACGAGCTGCCGAAGTACAAGGCCCAGTACATCGACCCGATCGCCGCGATCCAGGGTGACTCGAAGTACAGCAGCCTGCGGATCATCAACGTCATCGAGATCGACTCGCTGCCGAACCTGGTCACCAACACGTCCGGTCAGCCCGGCGGCACGGTCATGTGCGACACGGTCAAGGCCAACGGCGCCTACGTCAACGGGGTCGGCTACGCCCTCGCCAAGCTGGGCGCGATCGGCAACGTCTACAACTACATCGACGCCGGCCACCACGGCTGGCTCGGCTGGGACTCCAACTTCGGCCCGACCGCCGACATCCTGAAGACCGCCGCGGTGGCCTCCGGCAGCACGGTCAACAACGTGCACGGGTTCATCACCAACACCGCGAACTACTCGGCGCTGCGTGAGCCGTACTTCAAGGTCACCGACAACGTCAACGGTCAGACGGTGCGGCAGTCCAAGTGGGTCGACTGGAACTTCTACGTCGACGAGCTGTCCTTCGCCCAGGCGTTCCGCGACAAGCTGGTCTCGGTCGGCTTCAACTCCAACATCGGCATGCTGATCGACACGTCCCGCAACGGCTGGGGCGGCTCCGCGCGGCCCACCGGGCCGGGCGCCACGACCAACGTCGACACGTACGTCAACGGGGGTCGCATCGACCGCCGGGCCCACCTCGGCAACTGGTGCAACCAGGCCGGCGCCGGCATCGGCGAGCGGCCCCGGCCCAACCCGGAGCCGGGCATCGACGCCTACGTCTGGGTGAAGCCGCCGGGTGAGTCGGACGGCTCCAGCAAGGAGATCCCGAACAACGAGGGCAAGGGCTTCGACCGGATGTGCGACCCGACGTACGGCGGCAACGCCCGCAACGGCAACAACCCGTCCGGGGCGCTGGCCGACGCACCGATCTCCGGTGCCTGGTTCTCCGCCCAGTTCCAGGAGCTCATGCGCAACGCCTACCCGGCGCTCTGACCGGGTAGCTCACGCACCAACCCGCTGCCAGTGGTTGGTGAGGCACTGTTGGCAGCAGGTTCCCCCCGGGTCCCCGGTTCGACCGTCACAGGTCGGGCCGGGGACCCCCCTTGGGCGTGAGTCGAAGCCCCTGGCCGGCCTGCGGCGGGCCCAGACGACGGCCGGCCGCCTTGGAGGTTGGCCCGGATACAACACCGGTATCCGGGCCAACCTCCGCCTTGCCGGACCGCCGCCCGGACTCCGCCTCGGCTCGACCGAGGGCTTCGACTCACGCCCTTTGGGCCCCGATCAGGGCACGGTGCGCTCGATCGCCGCCCGGCCCTGCTCGGCCAGGTCACGGCGGGCCTTCTCCAGGTTCTCCGGGGTCAGGTCCTGGCCGCGGGCCATCACCAGATCCTCCGGCTCCCAGGGCTGTTCGCCCCCCGTGCGGATGTTGTCCCCGCCAGCGCCGGTGCCCGTCCCGGTCGCCCCGGTGCCGGCAGCGTACGGGTCGCCGATCAGCTCGTCGGTGTCCGGCGCGAGGTCGGCCGGTCGGCTGCGGGGTTCGGCGAAGCCCGGTGTGTCCCGGTCGGGGCCACCTCCGGTCCGCAGCTGCGGCACGGTGGCATCATCGTCCACCGCCGAGGCCACCTCGGGGCTGTCCTCCAACGGCGGTTGGCGATCGCGATCGGTCATGGTGCTGCCTCCTGTGTCCGACACGGTGCCTGATTTCCCCCACGTACCCCTTCGTGCCGCGCTCATGCCGCACGGCCCGGCGGTCAGGCGCCGGGCCGTGCTCGTGCCGTGCGGTCGGGCCGGGTGGCCCGGCGGTCAGGCGTCGGGCTGGTGCTCGTTGGGGGCCGGCGGTTCCGCCGGACGCAGCCACTGCCAGAGCAGCATGAGCAGGCCGAAGGCGAGCATCGTCAGCCCGGCCCACAGGTTGATCCGTACGCCTTCGGCCTTGTCGATCTCGGCCCGGCTGTCGAAGACGCCGATCAGCGTCACGATGACCCCGTACGCGACGAAGAGGCCACCGATCACCCGGCGGATGTCGAACAGCCGGGCCGCGGCGGAGCGCCGCTGCTCCGCCTGCGTCTCATCGATCAGCGGGTCCTGTGCCGGCTGGCCGTCGTTGCTCATCTGCCGACCCCTTTCCTTAGAAGACCGGGATGTAGAAGAGGGCGGCCAGCGCGACCGCGATCACGCCGAGCAGCACCGGGGAGCGGTACCAGGCGGCGTCTCCGGCGAGCACGTCGCCCTTCAGGTCGACGCCGCCCATGCCGTACACCAGCCCGCGCAGCTCCTCGTCACGCTTGGGCGCGGTGAGCGGGGTGACGATCGCGGCGACCACCACCGCCGTGACGAACGCCAGACCGGCACCCCAGAAGCTCTCCTCCAGGTCGGAGTTGAAATCGACCACGCCGCCCTTGTAGAGCAGGTAGAGGCTCAGCGACACCAGGGTGCCCAGCAACAGCGACCAGAAGCCGGCCAGGGCGGTCATCCGCTTCCAGAACATGCCGATGATGAAGGTGGCGAACAGCGGCGCGTTGAAGACGGAGAAGAGCGCCTGGATGTAGTTCATGATGTTGCTGAACCCCGCCGCGATGAACGCGGTGCCAATCCCGATCACCACCGCGGCGACCGTCGCCCACCGACCGACCCGAAGGTAGTACTCGTCCGACCGGTCCCGGCGGATGTACGCCTGCCAGATGTCGTAGGTGAAGACGGTGTTGAAGCCGCTCACGTTGGCCGCCATGCCGGCCATGAACGAGGCGAGCAGGCCGGTGACGGCCACCCCGAGCACGCCGTTGGGCAGCAGGTCGCGCATCAGCAACGGGATCGCGTTGTTGTACTGGAGGTCTCCGCTCTCCGCGCCGAGGCCCTTCACCGTGACCAGGGCTACCAGACCGGGAATGACCGTGACCAACGGGATGAACAGCTTCGGGTACGCGGCGATGATCGGCGTACGCCGGGCGGCGCTCATGTTCTTGGCCGAGAGGGCCCGCTGCACCTCGGCGAAGTTCGTCGTCCAGTAGCCGAACGACAGCACGAAACCGAGGCCGAAGACGATGCCGATCCAGTGCGCGCCCAGCGGGTTGGCCGTGCTGCCGGTGTCCTGCCACGCGTGCAGGCCCGCCTCGCCGAGTTTGGTGTCGCCGACCGCGTCCATCAGGCCGTTCCACCCGCCGACCTTGACCAGGCCGATCACGGTGACCGGGATGAGGCCGGCGAGGATGACGAAGAACTGGAGCACCTCGTTGTAGATCGCCCCGGACAGGCCGCCGATGGTGATGTACGCCAGCACGATCGCCGCGCCGACCACGATCGCCGTCCAGAGCGGCCAGCCGAGCAGCGCCTGCATGACAAGGGCCAGCGCGTAGAGGTTCACGCCGGCGATCAGAACCTGGGCGACGGCGAAGCTGAGCGCGTTGAGCAGATGGGTGGGGCGGTTGAACCGCAGCCGCAGGTACTCCGGCACGCTGCGGACCTTGGAGCCGTAGTAGAAGGGCATCATCACGATGCCCAGGAAGACCATCGCCGGGACCGCGCCGATCCAGTAGTAGTGGACCGTCATCACGCCGTACTGGGCCCCGTTGGCGGCCATCCCGATGATCTCCAACGCGCCCAGGTTCGCCGAGACGAAGGCGAGACCGGTCACCCAGGCCGGCAGGGAACGGCCGGAGAGGAAGAAGTCCACGCTGGTCCGGATCGCCCGGCGCGCGGCGAAGCCGACCCCGAGGACGGTGACGAAGTACAGCGCCAGAATCAGGTAGTCCAGCCCGTTCATGTTGAGCCGAAGACCGTCGCCGTCCATCCCGCCACCCCTCGTCCCGACGTCCGTACTGGTTGTGCGCGCGCCCTATTACCCCGTCCGTACGGTTTCACTCCCGAAGGTGGAGACCGCCGCGTTCGGGCCCTCTCGGGCGGTCTGGCGGGCTCGGCGACGACCAGGCGCAAGAGGGCGCCCCGGCCGTCACGGCCGGGGCGCCAGTTTGTGGGTCGGGTGACTCAGCGACCCAGCACGCGATCCAGGAAGTCCCGGTAGTTGCGGACCGCCATCCGCAGCTGCTCGGTGTCGGCCGAGCCGGCGTCCTGCCACCCGCCCAGCGTGTTCTTCTGCGCGGCCAGAGCGGAGGAGAGGGCCTGGATGGCCTCCTCCACCAGCGACTGTGCCTCGCCGGCAGCTCCCTGCGGGTCGTCGACGAAACGCAGCTGCACGTCCCGCCAGCGGTCCCGGAAGCCCTGTGCGGTGTCCGTGTCGAGGAGGGTGGCCGGTTCGGCCGCGACGGTTGAGCCGGCGGGCCGGGACGTCCCGGCGGCCTCCAGCGTGGGGCTGGTGTCGTCGCCGGGGACCGGTTCGCCGTCCGCGTCCGGGTCGACCATCTCCGGCGTCGCGCTGCCGTAGCCGGCCGCACCCGCCGTGGCCGCATCCCGGTCGCCGGTCAGATCGCCGCGCCGCTCGGGGTCGCCGTCCGTACTCCCCGGCGGGACGACGGTCCGCGCCGAGGTGTCCGCGTCGGCGCGGTCGTCGAGGTCCGCGCGGCCGCCGTCGACGTCCTTGTCGCGGCGGTGCAGCTCGGCGGTGGGGTCGGCACGCAGACCTTCCCGTTCGCCGTCCTCGGCGCCGTCGCCCGGCTGGGCGGTCCGCTCGGCCCGGGGGTCCGGCTGATCCTGCGGGTGTGGGCTGGCCAGCGCGGAGGCGGCCACCGCGTCGGCCACCGTGGTGGCGCCGAACGTCGTCGGCAGCGGCCCCGGCTCGTGGAAACCGCCCTCGTCGGAGGACCGGTCGTCGCGCCGGTGGCGCGGGTCGGAGTCGTCGGTCAGCTCGTCGTCGGCCGGGTCGTACGCGGCGTCCCGCTCGGTGTCGTCGGTCCGACCGTGGGCGGCGCTCCGGTCGTCGAAGGTGCCCCGGTCGTCGAGGGCGTCCTCAGGGACGTCGGAGCGGCCAGCCCGGTCGCCGGCCGGGGGTACCGACACGGGCGCGGACCGGACGGCCTCCGGGTGGTCGTTGCTCACCTGCTGCTCTTCCTGGCGCATCGGTGGCCTCCTCAGCGGCTCGTGGCGTCGTGGTCCGGGTGGTGGCGCTGTTCGGGCGTACGGTGGCCGACCGGCTCCTCACCCAGGAGGTCGGCGAAGAGCGCGCGGTAGTGCACGACCGCCTGCCGCAGCTCCTCGGTGCTGGCCTCGCCCCGGGAGTTGCGCAGGTGGATCTCGTGCGCGTCCCGGTAGTTGGTCAGCGTGCGGGCGTGCTCGACGGAGAGGTGCGCGATCTGGTCGGAGAAGTCGCCGGTCGGGTAGCCCTGCTCCTCGATGAGCCGGGTGACCAGTTCGTCCGCGTCGCCCACGGTCTCGCCGGGGGAGTCGATGAAGCGGACCTGGAGTTCCTCCCAGGCGGCGGCGTACCGGGCCCGAGACTCCGGGCTGAGTGGGGTGAGGGTCAGCTCGGCATGCCGGCGTTCCCGGTCGCGCAGTTCGCGCTCCGCGGCGGAGCGGCTGTCCTGTTCCGCCACCACCCGGTCGTACTCCGGCCCGAACCGGTTGCGCAGCGCGCGTCGGCTGTTCAGCGAGCGGGCGGCCAGGGCCAGCGCCGCGACGATCACCAGCACGACGAGCACGATGACGATTATCTGCGTGGGCGACATGGGCTCCTCCTTCGTGACTGGTATTCCCTCCGCGCAGTGATCGCCAATCCCGATCCGAGGCACTTTCCTGACGAGGGCGGTAACTACTCGTCAGCCAGAACCTGATTCATCCCAGAAAAGGTGCTCGGGTGGGTCGAGGCACCCACAGACCTCGGCCGGGAGCGGATGCGGAACGAGTGGCGCAGCCGCGCGGTTTCGTCGCAGCCGGGCCGTTCCCACCCCCCGCACATCCCGGAGCGTCGATGCCGGCGCGACAGGCGGTAGTGCAACCGCCCTCGATTACGTATCCTGCCCAAGGCGCCCGCGCCGGTGCCCGGCGACGCGGCCGGGCGCGCAGCCGGCCGGCGCGTTGCCCGGCGGTGCCGGCACCCCTCCTGCCACCCCTGTACGGGCGAGGTCTGATGAAAACCCGCGACTGGCCGATCCGCTCGAAGCTGACCGCGTTGGTCGTCGCGCCGGTGACCGCGCTGCTGGCGCTGTGGATCTTCGCGACCACCCTGACCTTCGGTCCCGCCCTGAACCTGCTCTCCGCCCGTACCCTGCTGTACGACCTGGGTCGCCCCGGCGAGACGGTGGTCACCGAGCTGCAACGGGAACGGCGGCTCTCGGTGGTGCAGCTCGCCGGCCGCACCGAGCTGCCCGCACTCGCCGAGCAGCGCGGGCGCACCGATCGGGCGGTCGCCGAGCTGCGCCGCCGGGTGGACGGGGAGCCCCTGCGCGACGCCGCGGACGACCTGCTGGAAACCCGGGTCGATCAGCTGGTCAGCGCCCTGGCGGCGCTACCCAGCGGGCGAAAGTTCATCGACGACCGCAAGGTGGACCGGGCCGGCGCGATCGGCCTGTACAGCGGCATGGTCGCTGCGGCCTTCCAGGCGTTCGCCGGTATGGCGACCCTCACCGACCCGGATATCAACCGGCAGGCCCTGGCGCTCACCGCGCTGGGTCGCTCCCGGGAACTGCTCGGCCAGAGCGACGCGCTGCTGGCCGGCGCGCTGACCGCCGGACGGTTCGCCGAGGGGGAGCACACTCAGCTCGTACAGGCCATCGGCAACCAACGGTGGCTCACCGAGAGCGCCGTGGCCGACCTGCCCGAGAGCAGCCGGGTCGCGTACCAACGGTTGACCGAGGGCGAGGCGTTCACCCGGCTGCGCACCATGCAGGACGCGCTGGTGACGCCCAACCGGTCCGGCCGGCCGACGGTCGACGCGGCGGCCTGGCAGGCCAGCCAGGACGCGGTGCAGCAACAGTTGCGGGACTTCGAGCTGTCCGAGGCCGACGCTCTCACCGACCGTTCGGTGCCGATGGCGGTCCGCATCCTGGTGCGGCTGGCCGCCGCGGGCGTGCTCGGGCTCATCGCCGTGGTCGTCTCGGTGCTGGTGGCGCTGCGGGTCGGCCGCACCCTGGTCCGGCGGCTCAGCGGCGTCCGCACCGCAGCACTGGAGCTGGCCGAGCACCGGCTGCCCGACGTGGTGACCCGGCTGCGCCGTGGCGAGCAGGTCGACGTCGCCCGGGAGGCGCCGCCGCTGGAGTACGGCCATGACGAGATCGGCGAGGTCGGGCGCGCCTTCACCGAGGTGCAGCGCACCGCCGTCCAGGCCGCGGTGGACGAGGTCACCCTGCGTCGCGGGCTCAACGAGGTCTTCCTCAACATCGCCCGACGGAGCCAGAGCCTGGTGCACCGTCAGCTGCACCTGCTGGACCGGATGGAGCGGCGTAGCGAGGACCCGGACGAGCTGGCCGAGCTGTTCCAGGTCGACCACCTGGCCACCCGGCTCCGCCGGCACGCCGAGGACCTGGTCATCCTCGCCGGCTCCGCACCCGGCCGGGGGTGGCGCAACCCGGTCGCGATGGTCGACCTGATCCGCGGCGCGATCTCCGAGGTCGAGGCGTACGAACGGGTGGACGTCAAGGCTGTGCAGCCGGCCGGCGTGCTGGGGCGGGCGGTCGGTGACGTCATCCACCTGCTCGCCGAGCTGATCGAGAACGCCACCGCCTTCTCCCCGCCGGACACCCGGGTCACTGTCAGCGGGGCGCAGGTGGCCAACGGGTACGCCCTGGAGATCACCGATCAGGGGCTGGGCATGTCCGACGCGGCGCTGGAGACCGCCAACACCCGGCTGGCCAGCTCGCCGGAGTTCGACCCGGCGCAGAGCGCCCGACTCGGCCTGTTCGTGGTGGCCCGGCTGGCGGCCCGGCACGGCGTACGGGTGCGGTTGCGGCCCGCCGGAGAGGGCGGCGTGACCGCCGTGGTGCTGATCCCCACCGGCCTGGTCACCACCGAACCGCCGGCCGGCCCCGACCCTGCCACGCTCGGCACCGCGTCGGCCGACCCGAGCCGGCGGCTGGCTCGGACGGCGCGCCGGGGCACCGTGACCCGTCCCCGTACCCGCCCACCAACGGCCCCGCCGGCCAGCACAGCTCCGCCGGCCCCACCCGCCGGAGCACCGACGTCGGCCACCCCGCCCGGCAGTGGACGCGACGAGGGGTCGGCGACCTCCGACGAGCCGGCCGACGAGCTGGACGGGTTGCCCCGCCGGGTGCGACGTCGTACCCCCGTCGCCCAGCCCCGGTCGACCGTCACCGACACGCCGTCGCCCCGCTCGCCGGAGGAGGTCCGCCAGGTGATGGCGGCGCTGCAGGCCGGCACGGCGCGCGGACGCGCCACCGCCCTCCCCCCGACGGCACCGGCGGCGTCAACACCGGCCCCGACCGGTCCGGCGGCCCCCACCGACCCCACGACGACCCCCGAACCCCCGACCGCGACTGAGAGGGACGCCTAGTGCGGCATTCGACGAAGCAGAGCGCCGGCCTCGACTGGTTGCTCGACGAGCTGGTGCAACGGGTACCAGCCGCCCGGGAGGCGGTCGTGCTCTCCGCCGATGGCCTGCTGCTCGGCTGCTCGGCCGAGCTGGAGCGCTCCGACGCCGAGCACCTGTGTGCGCTCGCCGCCGGCTTCTCCAGCCTCGCCCGGGGCGCCAGCCGGCACGTGGACGGCGGCCCGGTGCGGCAGACCGTGGTGGAGATGGAGGCGGCGTACCTCTTCGTCACCGCCGCCGGGCAGGGTGCCTGTCTGGCTGTGGTGAGTGACGCCGACGCGGACATCGGGCTGGTCGCGTACGAGATGGCGATGCTGGTGATCCGGGTGGGGGAGAGCCTCGCCGCGCCGGCCCGATCGGCGGCGGGTACCGGAGATGCGGACTGAGCCGCCCGGGCCGCAGCACGAGTGGCTGGACGGCGAAGCCGGCCCGGTGATGCGCCCGTACACGCTCACCGGGGGCCGGGTACGCTCCGCCGTCGACGACTTCAACCTGGTCGCGTTCGTGGTGGCCGGTTCGGACGTCGACGCGGCGAGCCACCCGCACCTGCTGCCGGAGCATCGACGGCTGGTCGCGTTGGCCTGCCGGCCGGTGTCGGTGGCCGAATTGGCAGCCGAGCTGGACCTGGCGGTCGGCGTGGTCCGGGTACTGCTCGGTGACCTGCTCGCCGAGGGCCTGGTCGCGGTGCACGAGCCGCCGGCCGCCGGAATTCTTCCCGACGACGACATCCTCAAGGCGGTGGTCAGTGGACTCCGTGCGCTGTGACCAGGTGGGCACCAGCACCACCATCCCGCTGGCCCTGAAAATCCTCATCGCGGGAGGCTTCGGGGCTGGCAAGACGACCTTGGTGAGCGCCCTGAGCGAGGTCCGTCCGTTGCAGACCGAGGAGGTGTTGACCGGCGCCGGGATCGGCACCGACGACATCTCCGGAGTGGAGGGCAAGTCCACCACCACGGTGGCGATGGACTTCGGCCGGATCACCATCAACGACGATCTTCAGGTCTACCTGTTCGGCACGCCGGGTCAGGACCGGTTCTGGTTCCTCTGGGACGAACTGGCCTTCGGCGCGCTCGGCGCGGTGGTGCTCGCCGACACTCGCCGGCTGGCCGACTGCTTCCCCTCCATCGACTACTTCGAGCAGCGCGGCATCCCGTTCGTGGTGGGCGTGAACTGCTTCGACGACTCCCGTCGGTTCAATCTGGAGACCGTACGCCGAGCGCTCGACCTGGACCCGGACGTGCCGATGGTGCTCTGCGACGCCCGGGACCGGCAGTCCGGGAAGATGGTGTTGATCTCTCTGGTGGAGCACGTTGCCCGTCAGCGCGGCGAGCCGGTGCCGGCGGCCTGAGAACCGGCCCGGAAAGCCGGTTAACGGGCGGGCATCGCGGGCAGCCTCTGGTTGGATCAACGAAGGATGCCGGCGGAGGAGTGGGACGTGAGCGGTCAGGGTGAGGTCGTCCACATCGGGGGTTACACCGCGCAGAGTGGTGGGCGGGGCAGCGGCATCGTCGCGGCACACCGCGACCCGAGGACCGGGGCGCTGACCCCGCTCGGCACGGTGGCGGTCACCCCGTCCCCCTCCTTTCTGACGCGGCATCCCACCCAGCCGGTGCTCTACGCGGTCAACGAGCTGACGGACGGGGAGATCAGCGCCTGGCAGGTCGGGGCGGACGGCGCGTTGGACCCGCTCGGCAGCCGGTCGACCGGCGGCGCCGAGCCCTGCCACCTGGCGGTGCTGCCCGGCGGCGATCACCTGCTGGCGGCCAACTACGGCGGCGGCAGCATCGCGGTCTTCCCGCTCGATCGTCAGGGCGTGCCCGGCGAGCGCACCGACCTGGTGGTGCACGAGGGGCACGGTCCCGACCCGGAGCGCCAGGACCACGCCCACGCCCACATGGTCTCGCCGGGGGCGGGTCGGGGGCCGATCTTCGCCGTGGATCTCGGCACCGACTCGGTCTACCGGTACGACCTGGACGAGGCGACCGGACGACTGGTGCCGCGTGCGCCGCGGCTCCGTACGACGCCCGGCACCGGCCCCCGGCACCTGGCCCGGCACCCGGACGGACGGCGCTGCTACCTCGTCGGTGAGCTGGACGCCTCGGTCACCGCCTACCAGTTGACCGACGACGGCGCGTTGCACCAGCGCGGGCGGGTCGAGGCGAGCGAGCGGGCCGGCCACGTCCAACCGTCGGAGGTCGCGGTCGCGCCGGACGGTCGTTTCCTCTACGTCGCCAACCGTGGGGCGGGCACCGTGGCGGTCTTCGCCCTGGCCGGGGAGTTGCCGGAGCTGGTGGCCGAAGTGGACACCGGCGGCGAGTGGCCTCGGCACTTCGCCCTGATCGGGGAGCACCTCTACGTCGCCGACGAGCGGGCGGACATGGTGCGGGTGTTCCGGCGCGACACCGACACCGGCGTCCTGGCGGCGGTCGGCGAGCCGGTGCCGGTGCCGAGTCCGACGTGCGTACTGCCCTGAACGATGGTTTAGTGACGCGAGTGCTGCACTGATTTGGCAACGCCACGGGGCTGTCAGGTCACTCTGTGTTGCAAAAAGGTGGTCAACTGTTTCTCCTCCGTAACTTTAGTCCGAACGGATGTGGCAGAGACGGCACCTAGTACGCAAGATGGTCACCGTGTCAGCAGGCCGTCATCGCATGCGTTCGAAACTCCACCTAGCCGCCGCCGCCGCAACGGCGGGGGTGCTCGTCGTGACGACGGGCGCGTGGTTCGGCTATCGGGAGTTGATCCAGCCCAGTTGCTCGGGGGAGATCCGACTCGCCGTGGCGGTCGCCTCCGAACTCGCGCCAGCGGTGGACGCCGCCGCGTCCCAGTGGGTCAAGGATGGCGCCGCGGTCGGTCCGACCTGCATCCGCGTCGACGTCTCCGCGTCCGACCCGGTCGACGTGGCGGCCGTGGTGGCGGCCAAGCACGGCGCTGTGCTGGCCGGTGTGGGGCAGGCCAGTGGCACCGCCGTCAGCCCCGACGTCTGGGTGCCCGACTCCTCGACCTGGCTGCTGCGGTTGAAGAAGGACGCGACCGCGTTCGCTCCGACCAACGGCGCGTCCATCGCGCGCAGCCCCATCGTCGTCGCGATGCCCGAGCCAATCGCCACCCGGCTGGGTTGGCCGGACAAGAAGTTCAACTGGACCGACCTGCTCAAGCAGGTCAACAACACCAGCGCGCCGCTGCGGACCGGGATCGTCGAGCCGACCCGCGACGCGGCCGGCCTGTCCGGGCTGCTCTCGCTGACCGCGGCCGCCAACGGCGCCGGCGGCGACGCCCAGCGCAACACCGTCGGCGCGCTCCGCGCGCTGGCCACCGGGCGCTCGTCGCTCCGCAACGACCTGCTGGCCCGCTTCCCGACGGCCAACGACTCGACGTCCATCGCCAGTGGTCTCGGCGCGGCGGCCCTGTCCGAAGAAGACGTGATGGCGTACAACAGCAAGAAGCCGCCGGTGCCGCTCGCCGCGCTCTACATGGAGCCGGCGCCGATGCCGCTGGACTACCCGTACGCGGTGCTGCCCGGCATCGAGCCGAGCAAGGCGTCGGCGGCCAAGGTGCTGTTCGAGCTGCTCACCAGCCCGACCTTCCGCGACCGGCTCGCCGCGCAGTCGCTGCGCGCGCCGGACGGCAACTGGGGCGAGGGTTTCAAGGCGCCGCAGGGTGCGCCGAGCCCGTCCGGTGGCGCGCCCACCGCACCGGCGAACGGCGGCACCGCGGCGGGTGGCCTGGACCCGGCCGCCATCCAGCGGGTCGTCTCCAGCTGGTCGATCGCCACCCAGTCCGGTCGGATGCTGGCCGTCATCGACGTCTCCGGCTCGATGAAGGACCCGGTGCCCAGCGCCAACAACCGCAGCCGGGAGGAGGTCACCGTGGACGCGGCCCGTCGCGGCCTCGGCCTCTTCGACGACTCCTGGTCGATCGGTCTGTGGACCTTCTCCACCCAGCTCGTCGGCAACCGGGACTATCGGGAGCTGGTCCCGATCGGGCCGCTCTCCGGCCAGCGGGCCCAGTTGGAGGGCGCGCTCGCCACCGTCAAGCCCTCCAGCGGCGACACCGGCCTCTACGACACCATGCTGGCCGCGTACCAGGCGGTGCAGGAGAACTGGCAGCCTGGCCGGGTCAACTCGATCGTGCTGTTCACCGACGGCAAGAACGAGGACAACAACGGGCTCAACCAGCAGCAGCTGCTGGCCAAGCTCAAGCAGCTCGCCGACCCGGAGCGACCGGTCCAGGTCATCATGATCGGTATCGGCGAGGGCGTCAGCAAGGCAGAGCTGGAATCGATCACCAAGGTGACCGGTGGCGACGTCTTCGTCACCAAGGACCCGAGCGAGATCGGCAGCATCTTCCTCAGCGCCATCGCACGGCGTCCGCCAGCACCGCGCTGATCCGACGCTCAGACGTCCAGGGGCCTGCCGTACCGTCGATTCGGTGTGGCAGGCCCCTTTTCGGCCAGCAGGTTGTTGAAAAAAAGTGACGGCAATACGTCGGAAGCAATCGGCAGTCATAGTTGTCAAGGCAGGATGTCGACTGTTCCGGCATAGTCGGTCCGCCTCCGGTCCGACCCGTCGGCCGGGGCCATCCTGTACAGAGTGGGAGGGCCGGTGAGCGTGGCGACACTGTTGACCCCCGCCACGTCGGCGGAGCCGAGCGGTCGACGCGCCGGGCTGGTGGCGCGCGCCGACGAACGGTCCTACGTCCGGGTCCTGGTGGTGCTGGACACCACCGTCCTCATCATCGCGTTGCTGATCGGGTACGTCACCCGTTTCGGTGACGACGAGCCGACCGGCTCGCAGATCCCGTACGTACTGGTCGCCCCCGGGTTGGTGCTGGCCTGGCTGATCTCGCTCAAGGCGCTCGGCTGCTACGACGACCGGGTCATCGGCTACGGGGCGGACGAGTACCGGCGGGTCAGCTCCGCCAGCCTGCGCCTGGCCGGGGCGATCGCCATCATCGGCTACATCGCCGACGTCGGCGTCTCCCGGGGCTTCCTGGGCATCTCCTTCGCGGTGGGCACCGTCGGGCTGGAGGTGGCGCGGTTCGCCGCCCGCAAGCGGCTGCACCGGGCCCGTTCGCTCGGCACCGGCTGGTCGCGCAAGGTGCTGGTGGTCGGCGACACCGCCCACGTGTTGGAGCTGGTCCACACGCTGCGCCGCGAGCCGTACGCCGGCTACCAGGTGGTGGGCGCCTGCATCCCGGACGCGCTGCTCGCGCCGGTGGCGCAGCGGCTGGGGGACGTGCCGGTGGTGGGGTCGTTCCGGGGCATCCCGGAGGCCGCCACCGCGATCGGCGCGGACACGGTCGCGGTGACCGCCTCCGGTGAGCTGACCGCGACCCGGCTGCGCCGCCTCGGCTGGCAGTTGGAGGGGACCGGCGTCGACCTGGTCGTGGCACCCGCGCTGACCGACGTCGCCGGCCCGCGGATCCACACCCGCCCGGTCGCCGGCCTGCCACTGATCCACGTCGAGGCGCCCGAGTTCCGTGGGGCCCGCAAGCTGGTGAAGGGTCTCGTCGACCGGTCTGTCTCGTCGCTGGCGCTGGCGCTGCTGCTGCCGTTGATCGCGTTCATCGCCCTGGCCATCAAACTGGACAGCCGCGGCCCGGTGCTGTTCCGACAGGTCCGGGTCGGCCGGGGCGGGCAGGAGTTCGGTGTTTTCAAGTTCCGCACCATGGTGGTGAACGCGGACGCGCTGCTCGCCGAGTTGACCGCGCGCAACGAGACCGACGGCCTGATGTTCAAAATGCGCCACGACCCCCGGGTGACCCGCGTCGGCCGGCTGCTGCGCAAATGGTCACTGGACGAGCTGCCGCAACTGGTCAACGTGCTGCTGGGTCAGATGAGCCTGGTCGGGCCCCGCCCGCCGCTGCCCTCGGAGGTGGCCCGCTACGACGGTGACGTGGCCCGGCGGCTGCTGGTCAAGCCCGGCATGACCGGCCTGTGGCAGGTCAGTGGCCGCTCCGACCTGAGCTGGGAGGACGGCATCCGGCTCGACCTCTACTACGTGGAGAACTGGTCCCTCGCCGCCGACCTCACCATTCTCTGGAAGACCTTCGGCGCGGTGCTGAACGGCCGGGGAGCGTACTGACCACCGGTCACGGTTGCGGGCCGGTCCAGTCCAGGCAGACGACCACCGCGTCGTCGACCAGGTCACCGGCCACGAACGCGCGCAGATCACCGATCAGCGACCGGACGGCGTCCAGGGGCGCCATCGGCCCGGTCCGCCGCAGGAACCGGTCCAGTGCCGTCTCGCCGTAGCGCATCTGCTGGCCGGTGGCCTCCACCACCCCGTCGCTGACCACGAAGAGCCGGTCCCCGCGCTCCAGCGGGAACTTCTGCTCGTGGTAGTCGGTTGCCTCGAACATGCCCAGCGGAAACTGCGCCTCCAGGGGCTGCTCGGTGACGTCCCCGTCGCGGAGCAGGACCAGTCGGGGTGACCCGGCGTCCACCACGGTCATCAACCCGGAGCGCAGGTCCAGCTCCATCAGCAACGCGGAGAGGTGCTGCTCGCCCCGGTACAGGTCGTAGATGGCCTGGTCGGCGAGGGCGGCCTGGTCGCCCAGGCTCAGCCCGGCCCGCCGCGCGTTGCGCAGCGCGTGGGTGGCCAGCGAGGTGAGCAGGGAGGCGGCCACGCCCTCACCGGTGCCGTTGATGGTGGACAACCAGAGCCGTTCCCCGTCGTCGGACCAGTCGAAGCTGTCGCCGCGCACCGCGTACGCCGGCTCCAACTGCCCGGCCAGGCTGAACGAGGGACGGATCCGGCTGCGGCCGGGGAGCAGGTCCCACTGCATCTCGGCGGCCAGGGTGAGGCGCTGGGTGCGCCGAGCCGCCCGATAGACGTCGGTGCCGGCGGAGACCGCCGCCACCTCGTGCGCGAGCGCCGTGGCGATCTCGGCCAGTGCGCCGACCACCTCCCGGTCGTCCGGAACGGGTGACAGGCGCAGCACCCCTCGACGCTCGCCACGCATAGTGACCGGGAACCAGGCGATGCCGTCGGTCAGTATCGGCGACTGGTGGTCGAAGGCGCGCCAGGCCGGGTGCCCGGGGCTCGTGATCGAGTCGGCGTCATTGAGCGGCAGCAGCTCCGCGAGCCGGTAGTCGACCTGGTAGAGCTCGACCTCGGTGATCCCGTACGCCCGGGCCAGGACCTCTCCGATACCATCGACGAGCCGGTCAGCTGGTGTCTCGTTCAGGGCACGTCGTGCCTGATTGACCGGTTCGCTCATCGTCGCTCCCTCGTGAAAGCTCGACCACCAGTGGGTTCGGAGTACTCTCGGGCCACCATGGCCGAACTGAACCGTCCGACGGACCCCGAGACGAGTATGGCTGCCGCGCTGGACGCGGCGGCCGCTGCCCTGCTGGGCATCTGGGAATCCGCCCGGGAGGGGACCGCCAACCGGGTCTCCGGGCCCCAACTACGGGCCGTGATGGTGGTGGAGCAGTCCGACGGGATCAACCTGCGTCGGCTCGCCACCCGACTCGACATGCTGCTCAGCTCCGCCAGCCGCCTCTGCGACCGGCTGGTCGCCGCCGGCATGCTGGAGCGCGAGCCGGGCCGCTTCGACCGGCGGGAGATCTCGCTGCACCTCACCCCGGAGGCCCGCCGGCTCCTCGCCGAGCTGCGGGCCGACCGCCAGGCACAACTCTCCGCCGTGCTGACCGGGATGAGCCAGGAGGGCCGCGACGCGCTGCTGCGCGGGATGCGGGAGTTCGACGAGGCCGCCCGCCGCCAGCAGGCGCTCAACGCGTCGACGGCGAGCGAGTCCACGGGCCCGGGGGAGTCGACGGGCCAGGGGGACTGGCCGGACGACCCGGACCGGCCCGGTGGGCGGTCGGGGGACCGGTCGGTCGATTCGGGCTGGCAGACCACAGCGGTGTGGACGGGCTCGACGGGCGGCCCGGAACGATCGGTCGGCAACACCCGGGAATGGTCGGCCGGCGACCCGCCGGTGGCGCGTACCGCCTGATCAAGCCGGCCGGGCCGTCGCCCGTCGGTCATGCCGGCGCCGACGCGCCCACGGCCAGCATGGCGATGTCGTCGTGGGCCTGCCCGTCCCGCCAGTCATCGACCGCCCGGAGCACCCGGTCGATCAGCGCGGCCGGCGGTTGCCCGGCCGCCGACCCGAGCGCGGCACGCAACCGGGCCTCGCCGAACATCGCCGCGTCGCGCGGGCCGCGCGCCTCGGTAACCCCATCGGTGTACGCGAGCAGCAGGTCGCCCGAATCGAGGTGCACCCGGGTCTCGGCGAACCGTGCGGCTGTCAGCGCCCCCACCGGCATGCCACCGACCGGCACCGTGCTGACCGTGCCGTCGGCGGTGACCAGCAGTGGCGCCGGGTGCCCCCCGCCGGCGATCCGGACGTCCAGCCCGGCCGGCCCCCGGTCCAGGGAACCGAGCAGCAGGGTGGTGAACTGGTTGCGCCGCGCGGCGTCCGGCGCGTCGAACAGCGCCTGGTTGAGCAGGCGGATCAGCTCCAGCGGGCGTTGCTCGACGAGCCGCAGTGTCTGCAACGACTGGCGGACCCGGCCGGTCAGCACCGCCGCGCCCACGCCCTTGCCACAGACGTCGCCGAGCGCGAACAGGGCGCCGCGCGGGTGCGGGAACACCTCGTAGAAGTCGCCGCCGATGCGCAGAGTGTCGCCCGCTGCCCGGTAGCCGCCGGCCAGGGTGACGCCGGGCACGACGGGCAACTCGGGCGGGAGCAGACTGGTTTGCAGCACCCGGGCCAGGTGGGCCTGCTCACCGTGCAGGTCGGCGGTGGCCAGCGCGGCACCCGCTCGGGCGGCGAACTCCCGGGCCAGCTCCACGTCGCGCGGGTCGAAGCCGGCCCGCCCTTGCCGACGGATGAGCAGTAGCGCACCGGCCGACCCGCTCGGGCTGAGCAGTGGGCTGACCAGCACTATGCCCGGCGGGCCGAAGCCGGGCGGCAGCAGGTCGGCCAGGTCGGCGCGCGGGGCGTCCGGCCAGGGGCCCGGTTCGGCGGGTTCGCCGGCCAGCGCCTCGGCCAGCCCGGGCACGGAGCTGGTCAGCGCGGGACTGGCCAGCCCGGTGGCCGGGGCGGGCTCACCGTCGGCGTACCGGATCCAGCGGGCGTGCGGCTCGGTCGGCGCGGTCGGTCGGGGCAGCGCCACGGCGACGTCGGCCAGGTAGGGAACGGCGAGCGTGGTGGTGGCCTGGAGAACCTGCTCCCGGTGCAGGGCCAGCGCCAGCCGGCTGCCGGCCTGGGCGAGGAACGCGGTGCGGGAGCGTTCGGCGAGCAGGGCGTCGGCGCGGGTGTGCTCCTCGGTGACGTCGCGGACATACCACGCCCAGCGGGAGCCGGCGAGTTGCCGCCGGACGCCGCGCAGTCGCCGGCCATGGTGGTCGGCGTCGAAGCGGTCAGCGCCGCTGGCCACCGCCCGGGCCAGGGCCGCCACCGGGCAGCCGGCCAGCTCGGTGCCGGCGTCGATCTCCGGGATCAGCTCGGCCGCCATGGCGTTGACCAGGGTGACCCGGCCGGTCCCGTCCGTTGTCAGCACCGCCTCGGCGAGCCCGTCGAGCAGCTCGCGGGCCAACCGCTCGTCGGCCGGCAGCGGGGTGCCGCCGGGTTGCCGGGTCGTGGTCACCGCCGGACGCCGGCTCGCGTCTGACGACGTGTGCGCATGCTGCTTCTCGACTCCTCACCGGGGATCGTTGCCTGGGAGCAAGCGTACCGATCCTCCCCGACGGCGGCCCACGGCGCGGGGTGGCGATCAGCCGGAGCGGGCCAGCCAGCCAGCGGGTTGGGCGACGATCCGGCGGGCCACCGATCCGGCGGCGCCTACCGCGGCGGCCTCCGCGCCGAGCGTCGACGGCCGGACCGTGACCGGCGACCAGGCGGCGGTGAGCACCCGGGCGTCGATCTCGGCGAGGACCGGGGGGCACAACCAGGGTGCGAGCGCCGCGTAACCGCCACCGAGCACCACGGTGTCCAGGTCGAGCAGGTTGACGACGCCGGCCACCGCCACGCCGAGCGCCGTTCCGGCGTCGTGCAGCGCCCGCAGCGCATCGGCGTCGCCGGCCTCGGCCAACTCGGCGAGCCGGGCCGTCGCGGTGTCCGCGGGAAGCTCCGCCCGGGCCAGCCCGGCGGCGGACACGATCGCCTCCTGCCCGGCGTACTGCTCCAGGCAGCCCTGCCCGCCGCAGCGGCACGGACGGCCCTCGGGGTGCACCGGAAGGTGCCCGATCTCGCCGCTCCACCCGCGTACGCCGCGGAACAGCGCACCGTCCAGCACGATGCCGGCGCCGATGCCCACCTCTCCGGAGATGTGCAGGAAGCTGGACGGGCCGGGTGGCCGAGAGTGCAGCTCGCCGAGCGCGGCGAGGTTCGCCTCGTTGTCCACCACCAGCGCTGGGATGCCGGGCACCTCTTCGATCAGCGGCGGGTGCTGGGCGAGCAGCGCGGGCACCGGCACGTCGCGCCAGCCGAGGTTCGGCGCGAGCCGGACCAGCCCGGCGTCGTCCACCAGGCCGGGCACCGCGAGCGCTGCCCCGACCAGGGTGAGGCCGTCCTGGGCAGCGTCGTCGCGGGCTGCCCCGGCCATCTCGACCAGGCGGGCCAGGGCGTCGGCGGGGGCCACCGGGCGCAGGTCGGCCCGGTGCACCGTGCGGTGCCGGACCTGGCCGGCGAGATCCACCACGCAGACCGCCAGGTAGTCGACGTTGACCTCCAGGCCGAGCCCGGCCGGCCCCTGATCGGCCAGGACCAGTCCGCGCGCCGGGCGGCCGGCGCCCGAGCGGGGCGCGGGGTCGGACTCACTGACCAGCCGGCCGGCGAGCAGGTCCTCGACCACCGCGGACACGGTGGCTCTGGTCAGGCCGGTAGCGGTCGCCAGGTCGGCCCGGGAGGGAGGTCGGTCGGCCGCGGCGATCCGGCCGAGGACCAGGGCGAGGTTGAGCTCGCGCAGGCTGCCCTGACGGACTGCGCCGGCCGGGGCGTGGGTGAGGCTCACCCCTTGACAGTGCCATAGGGTGGGCAAATAATTCAATCGCTGAACAAATAGCGGACAACACCACCCCGGAGGTCGCTCATGGCACCCCGTCCCACCCCCGCCGACAAGTTCTCCTTCGGGCTCTGGACCGTGGGCTGGCAGGCCCGTGACCCGTTCGGTGACGCCACCCGTCCCGAGCTCGACGCGGTCGAGGCAGTGCACCGGCTCGCGGAGCTGGGCGCGTACGGCATCACCTTCCACGACGACGACCTGATCCCGTTCGGCGTCGACGCCGCCACCCGTGACCAGCACATCGCCCGGTTCCGCAAGGCGCTCGACGAGACCGGCCTCGTGGTGCCCATGGTCACCACCAACCTCTTCACCCACCCGATCTTCAAGGACGGCGGCTTCACCAGCAACGACCGCGACGTCCGCCGGTTCGCGCTGCGCAAGGTGCTGCGCCAGGTCGACCTGGCCGCCGAGCTGGGCGCGAGCACCTTCGTCATGTGGGGTGGCCGCGAGGGCTCCGAGTACGACCTCGCCAAGGACGTCCGCGCCGCCCTGGACCGCTACCGCGAGGCCGTGGACCTGCTCACCCAGTACGTCATCGACAAGGGCTACAACATGCGGTTCGCCCTCGAGCCCAAGCCCAACGAGCCGCGCGGCGACATCCTGCTGCCCACCATCGGGCACGCGCTCGGCTTCATCTCCCAGCTGGCCCACCCGGAGATGGTCGGCCTCAACCCGGAGGTCGGCCACGAGCAGATGGCCGGGCTCAACTACGCCCACGGCATCGCCCAGGCGCTCTGGCAGGGCAAGCTGTTCCACCTGGACCTCAACGGCCAGCGCGGCATCAAGTACGACCAGGACCTGGTCTTCGGTCACGGTGACCTGATGAACGCGTTCGCCCTGGTGGACCTCCTGGAGAACGGCGGCCCCAACGGCGGGCCGACCTACGACGGGCCGCGGCACTTCGACTACAAGCCCTCCCGCACCGAGGACATGGACGGCGTGTGGGCCTCCGCGGCGGCCAACATGAGCACCTACCTGCTGCTCAAGGAGCGCGCGGCGGCGTTCCGCGCCGACCCCGAGGTGATCGAGGCGCTCGCCGCCAGCAAGGTCGGCGAGCTGAGCACGCCGACGCTGGGCGAGGGCGAGAGCTACGACCAGTTCCTGGCCGACCGGTCCGCGTTCGAGGATGTCGACGTCGACGCGGTGGCCGCCCGGGGCTTCGCCTTCGTCCGGCTCAACCAGCTCGCCGTCGAGCACCTGCTCGGCGCCCGCTGAGGCCCCGCCATGCCGTTGGTCGCAGGCGTTGACTCGTCCACCCAGTCCTGCAAGGTGGTGATCCGGGACGCGGAGACCGGCGCCCTGCTCCGGCAGGGCCGGGCACCGCATCCGGACGGCACGGAGGTCGACCCGGAAGCCTGGTGGCAGGCGCTGCGCAGCGCCGCCGACCAGGCCGGTGGGCTGGCCGACGTGGCGGCGATCTCCGTCGCCGGCCAGCAGCACGGCATGGTGTGTCTCGACGAGGACGGCCGGGTGGTCCGCCCGGCGCTGCTGTGGAACGACACCCGATCCGCCGACGCCGCCGCCGACCTCATCGAGGAGGCCGGCGGCGGCTCGGTCGGGAGCCGGTTCTGGGCCGAGGCCACCGGCAGCGTTCCGGTGGCCAGCTTCACCCTGACCAAACTGCGGTGGTTGGCCAGGCACGAGCCGGAGCTGGCCGCCCGGGTGGCCGCCGTCTGCCTGCCACACGACTGGCTGACCTGGCGGCTGGCCGGCGCACCGGGGTTGGGCGCGCTGCGTACCGACCGGGGCGATGCCAGCGGCACCAGCTACTGGTCGCCGGCGACCGGTGACTACCGACTGGACCTGCTGGAGCAGGGCTTCGGCCGGCGGTTGGTGGTGCCCGAGGTGCTCGGTCCGGCCGAGTCGGCGGGGAAGCTCGCCGACGAGCTGGGCGGGCCGGGCGGTGCGCTGCTCGGCGCGGGCACCGGGGACAACGCCGCTGCCGCGCTGGGTGTCGGGGCCGGGCCGGGTGACGTGATCGTCTCGATCGGCACCTCCGGCACCGTGTTCAGCGTCGCGGACGTTCCCGCGGCCGACGAGAGCGGCGCCGTGGCGGGCTTCGCCGACGCGTCCGGTCGTTTCCTGCCGCTGGTCGCCACGCTCAACGCCGCCCGGGTGCTGGACGCCGCCGCCGCGATGCTCGGCGTCAACCTGGACGAGCTGGCCCAGCTGGCGCTCTCCGCGCCAGCCGGGGCGAACGGGCTGGTCATGGTGCCGTACCTGGAGGGTGAGCGGACGCCGAACCGGCCGCTCGCCACCGGCGCGGTGCACGGCCTGACCCTGCGCACCTCGACCCCCGCGCACCTGGCGCGGGCCGCCGTGGAGGGCATGCTCTGCGCCCTCGCCGACGGCCTGGACGCGTTGACCGCGCAGGGTGCCGTCGCCCGCCGGGTCATCCTGATCGGCGGCGGGGCCCGGTCGGCCGCAGTGCGTCAGATCGCCCCGCAGGTCTTCGGCTGCCCGGTCGTCGTCCCGCCAGCGGGGGAGTACGTCGCCGACGGGGCCGCCCGGCAGGCCGCCTGGGTCGCCCTGGGCGGTGCCGAGCCGCCGGTCTGGGCGGTCGAGGGCACCGAGGAGTACGCCGCCGCGGCCGTCCCCGCCGTCCGCGACCAGTACGCCGCGGCTCGCGGGTTGGTGCTCGACCGACGCTGAACGTCGGGATCGACGCGGGTGGGTGCCGGTCGACGGTGACCGGCACCACCCGCGTGACGATCACCTCCACGGAGTCTGGTTGGCTGCCGGTCATGACGGTGAGCAGTGGCGGGCCCGACCTGCGCCCGCACGGCCGGGGCGGTGGGCCGGCGCACCGGCTGTACAGCGTCGTGGTGTTCGTGCTGCTCGCCTCACTGGACAACGTGGCGATCGGGCTGGTCCCCCCGCTCTACGGCCCGATCTCCGACGCGTTCGACGTGTCCGGGCGGCTGCTCGGCGTGGTCACCGCGGTCAGCTTCCTGGTCAGCGCGGTCGCGGCGGTCGGCTGGGCGTACGTCGGGGACCGGACCAACCGCAAGCCGCTGCTCATGCTCGGCACCCTCCTCTGGGCGGCGGGCACCGGCGGTAGCGCGCTGGCCGGCGGCTACCTGACGTTCCTGGCCGCGCAGCTGGTCGCGGCGGTCGGCCTCGGCGCGGTCGGCTCGGTGGGTTTCTCCGTGGTCACCGACCTGATCTCACCGACCCGGCGAGGGCTGGTGATGAGCTTCTGGGGGCTCTCCCAGGGGGTCGGCACCCTCGCGGGCACCCTCGTCGGCGGGCTGCTCGGGGCGGCCGACTGGCGGCGGCCGTTCCTGGTGTTGACCGGTGTCGGCCTGGTCGCCACCGTGGCCTACCTGTTCACGTACGACATCCGACGTGGTCAGAGCGAGCCGGAACTGGCCGGCAGGTTGGACGCCGGCGCCGAGTACGACTACCGGATCAGCCGCGCCGACCTGCCGCGCATCCTGGCCCGGCGGACCAACCGGTGGCTGATCCTGCAGGGGCTGACCGCGCAGGCCGCGTTCGGCTCGCTGGTCTGGCTGCCGGTGCTCTTCGCCGAACGGGCCGAGGCGCAGGGTTACTCGACGTCGACCGCGGTCATGGTGGGCAGCGTCTTCGCCACTCTCTTCCAGCTCGGTGGGGTGCTGTCCATCGTGGGTGGCTTGATCGGCGACGCGATGCAACGGCGTACGCCGCGCGGGCGGGCACTTGTCGCCTCGGTCGGCATCCTCGCCGCGCTGCCGTTCTACCTGGTGTTGTTCTTCGTCCCGGTGACCATCGACGTCCCGGACGGCGCGAGCGGCGGCGCGGTGGTCGGTGCGGTGCTGGCCAGTGTGTTCACCGAGCCGTCGGTCGGGCTGAGCCTGCTCACCGCGATTGTGGCCCTGGCGTTGACCTCGGCCAACTCGCCGAACTGGTTCGCCCTGATCGCCGATGTCAACCCGCCGGAGCACCGGGGCACGGTCTACAGCCTGGGCAACCTGGTCAACGGGGTCGGTCGCGCGGCCGGCAACGGTCTGATCGGGGTGGCCTTCCAGGCGCTGCGAACGGCGTTCCCGCCACCGCTGAACTTCGCCGTCGGGCTGGCCGCGTTCCAGCTCTTCTTCATCCCGACCGGTGTCATGTACTGGCTCGCCTCGCGGACCTCACCGGCGGACATCGACAACGTGCACGACCTGCTACACACCCGAGCCGACCGCCTCTGACCCCGCCCCCGTCCCGTCCCGTCAATGCCCGCCTTTGTCGGGACGGTAAGCGCAAGATCGCGGGGCGGGGGGCGGTCCGGCCCGTCGATCATGGAGTTATGGTGCCTGGCTTGATGCCTTACGGGTCAATTGTCACCCACCACAACTCCATGATCGACGGGGTGGGGCGGGACCGGGCGAGGCGGGGCGGGACGGGGCGAGGCGGGGCGGGACGGGACGGGGCGAGGCGGGACGGGGCGGGACGAGGCCCCCATACCGACGACCGAAACTGCAAGATCGGCGCGGCGCGGCGTCGGGGACACGTTCGGTGTGCGGTTCCGAGGACTAGGCGTCCCCGCACATCCTGTGCCACTCAAGATCGCGCTACTTCTTGTTCTAGTTGCCTTCCGGCGGGCCGAGGCCACTGCATCCTGGAAGTAGTGCGATCTTGAGGGTGCAGGGTGCAGGGTGCAGGGTGCAGGGTGCGGGCGCGCGGCGGGCGGGCGTGAATCGTTTACGGCATCAGCTCCATAGTGAGCCGGTCCACACCGACCGGCCCGCCCGCGAGTACCGCCGAACGGGCCGGTCGGCGGTGGGTCAGCCTCGCAGCCAGACGGTCACGTCGGCCGGGATCGTGCCGTCGTCGTCCAGGGGCGCGCTGGCGGCCAGCACCTCGGCGCCGGCCGGCACCGGCACCGGGGTGGCACCGAAGTTGGTCAGCACGGTCAGCTCACCGTTGCGGAAGCTCAGCACCTCGTCGCTGGAGGACAACCACTCCAGGGTGCCGCGACCCAGTCCGTGCGCGCGACGCAACCGCAGCGCGGTGCGGTACAGCTCGTACGTCGAGCCGGGCACGTCGCGCTGGCGGTCCAGCGCGTACTCCGCCCAGAGCGCGGGCTGCGGCAGCCAGCTCGCGTCGGTCGGCCCGAAGCCGTACGACGGGGCGTCGGCCTCCCACGGGATCGGCACCCGGCAGCCGTCCCGGCCGCGCTGGGTGTGCCCGCTGCGCGCCCAGGTCGGGTCCTGTCGGGCCTCGTCGGGCAGGGTGGTGTGCTCGGGCAGTCCCAGCTCCTCGCCCTGGTAGAGGTACGCCGAGCCGGGCAGCGCGAGCATCAGCAGGGTGGCCGCCCGGGCCCGGCGCAGGCCGAGCGCGGCGTCCGGCTGCGGGTCGCCGATGCCGATGCCGTTGGGGCGTACGGTGCCGACCGGCAGGCCGAGCCGGGAGGCGTGCCGCACCACGTCGTGGTTGGACAGCACCCAGGTCGTCGGAGCGCCCACCGAGTCGGTCGCCTCCAACGAGCGGGTGATCACCGCGTACTGGGCCGGTGCGGTCCACGCGGCGAGCAGGTACTCGAAGTTGAACGCCTGGTGCATCTCGTCCGGGCGGACGTAGCGGGCCAGCCGCTCGGCCGGCTCCACCCAGGCTTCGGCGACCAGCACCCGCTCACCGGGGTAGCTGTCCAGGACCTGTCGCCACTGCCGGTAGATCTCGTGTACGCCGTCCTGGTCCCACATCGGCGGGCGCGGCTTGTCGATCTCATTGCCGGAGAGGATCTCCTGCGGCTCCTGCCAGTCGGCCAGGTCGGCCTGCTTGATGAGGCCGTGCGCCACGTCGACCCGGAAGCCGTCCACGCCGCGGTCCAGCCAGAACCGCAGCACGTCCAGGAACTCCGCGTGCACCTCCGGGTTGTCCCAGTTGAGGTCCGGCTGCCCGGTGTCGAACAGGTGCAGGTACCACTGGCCGGGCTGCCCGTCGGGGTCGACCGTCCGGGTCCAGGCTGGGCCACCGAAGACGCTCTGCCAGTCGTTCGGCGGCTGGTCGCCGGCCGGGCCACGGCCGTCCCGGAAGATGTACCGCGACCGTTCCGGGCTGCCGGGCGCGGCCGGCAGCGCGGCCTGGAACCAGCGATGCGCCGAGGAGGTGTGGTTCGGCACCAGGTCGACGATCACCCGCAGGTTGCGGGACCGGGCCTCGGCGATCAGCTTGTCCGCGTCGGCGAGGGTGCCGAACAGCGGGTCGATGTCGCGGTAGTCGGCCACGTCGTAGCCGGCGTCGGCCTGCGGCGAGGGGTAGAAGGGGGATAGCCACACCGCGTCCACGCCCAGCTCGACCAGGTGGTCGAGGCGGGCGGTGATGCCGGGCAGGTCACCAATTCCGTCCCCGTCCGAGTCGGCGAACGAGCGGGGGTAGATCTGGTAGATGGCGGCCTCGGTCCACCAGCCGGTGGCCCGGTGACCGGAGGGGGTCTGCTGCGTCGGATCGGTGTTCAGGGTCGTCTCCCGTGTTGCGGTGTGTGGAATTCAGTGTGCCCGGGGCGGTGCGGTCGAATCCCGGACCACCAACCGAGTGGGCAGGACCACCGGAGTGTCGCAACCGGCGCCCCGCTGACTGACGATGGGGCCCAGCGGTCGTGCCCCGAGCGGGTCGAGCAGCATCTGGGCGGCCAACCGGCCCTGCTCGGCGGCGGGCTGTGCGACGGTGCTGAGTCCGAGCACACCGGCCAGGTCGTGGTCGTCGATGCCGACCACGCTGACGTCCTGCGGCACCCGCAGTCCGACCTCGCGCAGGGCGGTCAGCGCGCCCATCGCCATCTCGTCGCAGGCGGCGACGATCGCGGTCGGCGGCTCGCCGCGGGCCAGCAGCTCGGCGGTGGCCCGGTTGCCGCCGTCGATGGTGAAGGTGGATTCGATGTCCAGGGTCGGGTCGGGTCGCAGGCCGGCGGAGCGCAGCGCCGCCTGGTAACCCCGGCGTCGGTCGAGGTGGGTGGTGAAGGCCAACTCGTCGTCCGGGTCGCCGGAGATGTGGGCGATCCGGTGATGGCCGAGGTCGATCAGATGTTTGGTCGCGACCCGCGCGGCCGCCACGTCGTCGATCCGTACGCACGGCCAGTTGGGTACCCTGCTGCCCGAGCTGATGGTGACTCCGGGCAGTTCCAGCGTGGCGAGCGCGGTCAGGTCGGCCGGACGCAGCGGTGTGGCGACCAACATCATGGCGTCTACCCGCTTGTGCAGGTTGGCCGTACGCAGGACCCGCTGGCGGACCTGCTCCCGGCCGCCCAGGTTGTAGAGCAGCAGGTCGTAGCCGGACTGGTGAAGGTACTCCTCGACCGCCTCGACGACGGTGCTGAAGAACCAGCGGGTGATCCGGGGGACCACCACCGCGACCGTGCCGGTCCGGCCGCCGGCGAGCCGGGATGCGCTCGGCGAGACCTCGTAGTCCAGCTGCTCGGCGGCGGCGAGTACCCGGCGCCGGGTGGCGGCCGAGACCGTCGGCAGTCCGCGCAGCGCCCGCGAGACGGTGGCCGTGGACACTCCGGCCAGCCGGGCCACATCATCGATCCTCGTCACGGTTTCTCCCGCTCCGGTGCCCGGAGCGCCCGCCGCCGCCCGAGGGGCCAGGCGGCGGCGGGCGCGCGGGTCAGCCCTTGACGCTGCCGGCGAGCAGACCTCGCACGAAGAAGCGCTGCAGGGACAGGAACACGATGAGCGGTACGACGATGCTGACGAACGCACCGGCGGTCAGGCGCTGCCACTCGTTGCCCCGGGTGCCGGCCATCTCGGCGAGCCGGACGGTGAGCGGAGCGGTCTCGTCGCCGCCGCCCGCGAAGATCAGCGCGACCAGCAGGTCGTTCCAGACCCAGAGGAACTGGAAGATGCCGAACGCCGCCAGCGCCGGGGTGATCAGCGGCAGCACGATGGTGCGGAAGATCTTCGGGTGGGTGGCCCCGTCGACCCGGGCCGCCTCCATCAGGTCCCCCGGCAGTTGCGAGATGAAGTTGTGCAGCAGGAAGACGGCGAACGGAAGCGCGAAGCAGGTGTGGGCGAACCACACCTGGGCGAATTTCTGCTCGTCGACCAGGTCCCAGGCCGGCATCAGGGTGACGCCGCCGAGGGTGACCCCGGTGGAGAAGAACTTCAGCAGCGGCACCAGAGCCATCTGCAGCGGCACGATCTGCAACGCGAAGATCGCGATGTAGAGCCAGTCCCGCCCCCGGAACTTGATCCAGGCCAGCGCGTACGCGGCGAGGGACGCGAAGGCGAGCGGGAAGAGCACCGACGGGATGGTGATCGCCAGCGAGTTGATGAAGGAGCCGGCGAGCTGGCCGGAGGACGCCGAACGCCCGAACAGGACCTGCTCGTAGTTCTCGAAGGTGAACTGCGGGTTGGTGAAGGCCGTCCACCAGCCGGTGGTCTTGATCTCGTCCTCCGGGCGGAGGGAGGAGACGAGCAGGCCGAAGGTCGGGATGGTCCAGACCACCGCGATGACGATCGAGACGAGCGTCGCGGTGCGGCTGTTCAACCGCTTGCGGACCCGGCCGGCCGTGGTGGTCGGGGTGCCGTCGGTCTTCTGGGTGCCGGCGGCGACGGTGGGCGTTGCGGTCGTCATCTCAGCCCTCCCGCTGTTGACGGAGGTTGCGGATCTGGTAGATCACGACCGGGATGACCAGGATGAAGAGGAAGACCGCGAGCGCGGAACCCTGTCCGCTCTGGCCGTACCGGAATGCCTGGTTGTACATCTCGTTGGCGATCACGCTGGTGTCGTAGTTGCCGTTCGTCGAGGTCCGGACGATGTCGAAGACCTTGAGCGTGGCGATCGTGAGGGTCACCATCACGACGATCAACGCCGGTCGGATGCTCGGCATGGTGATCTGCCAGAACATCTGCCAGGGGCTGACACCGTCGAGCCGGGCGGCTTCGACGATGTCGCCGGGGATCGCCTTGATCGCGGCGGAGAGCACCACCATGGCGAAGCCGGCCTGGATCCAGATCATGATGACGATCAGCAGCAGCGTGTTCAGGGGTGATTCGAGCAGCCACGCCTTGGGCTCACCGCCGAGGCTGACCACGATCTGGTTGAGCAGACCGATCTGGTCGCCCTCACCCCGGTAGGCGTAGACGAACTTCCAGATGATGCTGGCGCCGACGAAGGAGATGGCCATCGGCAGGAAGATCAGTGACTTGGCCACGGCCTCGAACCGGGCCTTGTCCACCAGTACGGCGTAGATCAGGCCGAACCCGGTCGCCACCAGCGGAACCAGGAGCACCCAGACCAGGGTGTTGATCAGGACCCGGACCATCGCGTCGTCAGAGAACAAGAAGCCGTAGTTGCGCAGCCCCACCCACTCGGTGCTGTCCCCGTTCATCAGGGAGAGCAGCACGGTGCGGATGGCCGGCACGACAAGTCCGATGGCGAGCAGCAGCAGCGTCGGCAGCAGGAAGAAGATCGCGAAGATTCCCTCCCGCTGCCTGGGTCGGCGGGGCAGTGGAGCACCACTCACCGAGGCGGCGACGAGCTGTGCCTCCCGTCGCCGGGCGAACCAGGCCGGCACCACATCGAGCAGTAGCAGCAGACCGCCCACCACCAACACGAAGGCGACCAGCCCGTACATCAGCATGAGGAACTTCGGCTGCTGATCGGCGAAGTCGAACTTCATCAACCCTCCCTTCCGGGTCCACCTCGGCCGGTGGCCCGGCCCGCGAACGCGGACCGGGCCACCGTCGGGATCACTTAGGCCAGCTGCTCTCGATGCCCTGGAGCACCGGGGCGGTCGCCTTGCCGTTCAGCCACTCGACCATGCCCTTCCAGAACGTTCCCGCGCCGACGGCGGCCGGCATCAGGTCGGATCCGTCGAAGCGGAAGGTGCCCGTCTTGTCCTGGAGGATCTGGACGGAGAGCTTGTCGATCGGGCTGGCGACGTTGGCGATGTCCAGCTTGTTGTTCGCCGTCACCCAGTTGCCGAGCTTCGCGCGGCTGTTCACGTACTCCGCCGAGACGAGGTAGGTCTGCACCGCCTGGACCTCGGGACGGTCGGCGTAGCCGACGACGAACTCGCCCGCGCCCAGCACCGGCTTGCCCTTGGCCGGGTCGATGGCCGGGAAGTAGAAGGCGAACGCGTCGCCGTCCTCGGCCACCTTGGTGCCCTCGGGGAACTGGTTGGCGTAGAACGACGCCTGTCGGTGCATCGCGCACTTGCCGGTGGTCACCGGCAGGCCCGCCTCCTGGAAGGCGGTGGTGGTGATGCTCTTGACGCCGCCGAAGCCGCCGTTGACGTACTTCTCGTTCTTGAGGATGCTGCCGGCGCGGTCAACCGCGTCGACGATCTTCGGGTCGTTGAACGGGATGGCGTGGGTGGTCCACTGGTCGTAGACCTCGGGACCCTGCGTACGCAGGACCACGTCCTCGATCCAGTCGGTGGCCGGCCAGCCGGTGGCGTCACCGGACTCGACGCCCGCGCACCACGGCTTGGTGCCGCTGGCGGCGATCTTGTCGCTCAGGGCGATGAGCTGGTCCCAGGTGGTCGGAACCTCCCAGCCCTTCTCCTTGAACGTCTTCGGCGAGTACCAGACGAAGGACTTCACGTTGGCGCCGAGCGGCACGCCGTAGAGCGTCCCGTTCACGGTGCCGTACTTCAGCCAGTCGGCCGGCATGTTCTGCTCGGCGAGGGCCTTGGTGTCGGCGCCGAGGGACTTCAGCTTGCCGGCGTCCGCGAAACGCTTCACGAGGCCCGGCTGCGGCACGAAGGCGATGTCGGGGGCGTTGCCACCGTCGACCCGGACGGGGAGCTGGGCCTCGAACTCGCCGCTGCCCTCGTAGTCGATCTCGATGCCGGTGCAATCGGTGAACTGCGACCACGACCGCTCAAGCAGGTCGGCCTCGGCGTCACGGATGGACGCGTAGATGGAGACCTTCTTGCCGTCGTGGCCCTGGTACTTCTCGTATGCGGCGCACTCCGCGGAGCCCGCTTTGCTGCTCTTCTTGTCGTCGCCGGTACCGCAGGCGGTGGCGCTGAGCGCCAGCCCGAGTACACCGGCGATCACGAAGGCCTGGCGTGGTCTGGTAAAGACCGCCATGCCGTCCTCCTTCCTAGCCGGCGCGGTCGTGCTGGTGACCCGTCGCCGGTCCGATTGGGCGTGCACACATGTAAGCGCTTGCATCCGGCCCGGTCCACCCCCTGTCAGACACGAGCGAGTAACAATCCGGAAACCTGCGGGCTGCCTGGTGGGCGCGCTACCGGGACATGCTGGGGACTCTTTCGAAGATTGACGATATCTGTCAGGCTGAGCGCACCGGATCGAAGGTTTTCGACATAGGAGGAGCTGTATGCGAAAGCGGTGGATCAGCCTGCTGGTGACGGGTCTCTTCGTCGGGGGAGCGCTGGTGCCGGCGACTCCGGCGCTGGCCGCGCCGACCTTCAAGGTGCCGTTCCCGTGCGGCCAGTCCTGGTCCGGGCAGACCCGGTCGGACCACAGCCCGGCGTACGCCGTCGACTTCAACCGCACCGACGACCTCGGCGACCCGGTGGTCGCCAGCGCCCCCGGCACGGTCGACCGGGTCACCGACCTCGGCGGCACCAGCTACGGCAAGTACGTCCGGATCAACCACGGCGGCGGTTACAGCACCTACTACGCGCACCTCAACGGCTTCAACGTCTCGGTCGGGCAGACCGTCGGGTACGGCAAGGTGCTCGGCTGGGTCGGTAGCACCGGAGGCTCGACCGGCCCACACCTGCACTACGAGCAGCGCCTCAACGGCGCCGACATCCAGGTCCGCTTCAACGGCACCCTCGCGCTGTACTGGGGCACCAAGAGCTACACCAGTAACAACGGGTGCTCCTCGGGCGGCGGCAATGGCACGGTCGACACCAGCGGCACGCCACTGACCGTCCGCTCCGGCCCCGGGACCGGGTACGCCTCGGTGGGCACCGTCGCCGACGGCACCCGGGTGACCATCGCCTGCCAGACCAGTGGCACCACGGTCACCGGCACCTACGGCACCAGCTCGATCTGGGACCGGATCGGTTCCGGCCGCTACATCGCCGACGCGTACGTGTACACCGGCTCCGACGGCTACATCCCCGGGGTGCCCCGCTGCTGACCCGACGAACGGCCACGGTCCCCGGCGGGCGCCGCCGTCGGGGACCGGTGGGTCAGGTGTTCAGCTGCCAGATCGACAGGTTCAACGCGGCGGCGAAGGTGACCCAGGCCCAGTAGGGCAGCAACAGCGCCGCCGCCACCCGGGACACCCGGGCGAACAGCACCACGGTCAGGCCGATCGCCAGCCACATCAGCACGATCTCGGCGAACGCTAGCCCGTACTGCCCCGCGCCGAAGAACAGCGGGGTCCAGATCGCGTTGAGCACCAGTTGGGCGGTCCACGCCCAGAGGGCGGGGGAGAAGCCGACCCGCCGCCAGACCAGCCAGCCGGCCACCGCGACCAGCGCGTACAGCAGCGACCAGACCGGGCCGAAGAGCCACGAGGGCGGGGCCCAGCCGGGCTGCCGCAGGCTCGCGTACTCGTCGGTGGTGCCCTGCACGCCCAGCCCGCCGATCGCGGCCGCGACGAAGACCGCCGCCGCGAAGCCGACGAGGGCCCACCACGCTCGCCGCCCGGTGGTCGCCGGTGCGTCCCGAGATATCTCCATGGTCGAGATATTTCCTTCCGTCGTCGGCTCAAACCGCTCAGCGGAGGGCGGTTCAGGGGCGCCGACCACCCACGAAAAAGCGCCGGGATCGCCGCAGCCGGTGCTTCTGTCGGGAGGACGAAGCTCCGGTCGCGGCGACCCCGGCGGGTCCCGGTCTCAAGGCTGAAGAACGCTAATTGAAGATGCTGACACCACCCGGGCCGACCAACAGCCCGACGACGATGAGGACGATGCCCCACAGGATCTGCCGGCGGAACAGCGCGAGGATGCCGGCGACCACGAGTACGACTGCGAGAATCCAGAGAATCAGCTCCATGACCTCTGACTACCCGACTGGCCGATCGGGGAAACCTGGTCGGTGTCGAGTTGATCGCCAACGTGGAAGACGCTGTACGCCTGCTTGATCACCGGGTGTGCGACGTTGCGGACGCGTACCCCGCCGGGGGTCGTGCCGCGCTCGGTGCCGGCGTGCGCGTGCCCGTGCACGGCCAGCGCCGTGGGCGCCGAGTCGATCGCCTGCCCCAACTGGTACGACCCCAGGAACGGGTAGATCTCCAACGGTTCGCCGGCCAGCGTGTCCGGCACCGGCGAGTAGTGGGTGAGCGCGACGAGCATGTCGCAGTCCAGCGAGCGCAGCGCCTCACCCAGACGGTCCGCGCTGTCGGTGGTGGTCCGCACGAATGCCTTCATCTCCGGCTCGCCGAAGTCACTCGCGCACCGCCCGGCGAACCCACCGCCGAAGCCCTTGACGCCGGCGATGCCGAGCCGGCCGCCCGCGCAGTCCAGCACGACGCCGTTGCCCTCCAGCACGGTGATGCCCGCGTCCTCCAGCACCTTGACCACCTGTGGCACCTGGTCACACTGGTGATCGTGGTTGCCGAGCACGGTCACCACCGGTACGGCCAACCCACCGAACTCCTCCGCCACGCAGCGCGCCTCGGCCTCGGTGCCGTGCCGGGTCAGGTCCCCGGCCAGCAACAGCACGTCGGCGCACTCCGGCAGCTCCTCCAACGCCGGTCGGAACCGGCCGACCACGTCCTCGTCCAGATGCACGTCGCCCACAGCGGCGATCCGGATCACCATGGAACCTCCCTCAGGGCAGTTGCTCGATCTCCGTGGGCGCCTCGACGCGGATCACCCCGATGTCGCTGGTGATCGGCACGTCCGGGAAGCGTTCGGACACCCGACGCAGGATCTCCTCCCGCCGGTGCGGGCTCTCCACCTCGCCGTAGAGCACGAGGGCGCGTTCCCGTCGCACCACGGTGATGCCCTGTTCGGCGACGGCCGGGTCCTCGACGAGCAACCGTTGGATCTCCGCTTCGACGTACTCGTCCGGTGGCCCGGCACCGATGTCGCGATGGTGGGTCACGATGTCCCCTCTCCTGGCTGGGTGCCGGCAGTCGGCACCACCTCCAGCCGGTCCAGCAGCACCAGGAACGCCTCGGCGTACGGCGAGTGCTGCGTCTCCTTGCGTACCCGTTCCCAGTCGATCTGCTCCCGCAGCGAGCGGGCCAGCGGCAGACCGCGGGCGAAGTCGCAGTAGTGCTGGGAGAAACTGAGCAGTTTGTGCACCATCAACTGGGTGGCGGACAGCACCGGCATGTGAATCGCGTCCACCGGCCGGACGACCGTGTCGGCGAACGTCTCCTCGGTCACCGGTGTCTCGATCGGCCGGTGGATCAGGTCCACCATCCGGCCGTCGTCGAAGACCTTGACCAGCCAGTCCTCCGGTGGACGCTCGGCGACGAAGCCGGCGGCCACCAGCGCCTCCAGCGCCTGCTCGACGTCGGCCTCCCGGATCAGGAAGTCGACGTCGTGATCGCTGGAGTGCCCCCCGTGGGCGTAGACGGCGAAGCTGCCGCCCAGGGCGAACGGGATCTCGGACTGCTTGAGCACGGCGGCGACCTTCTTGAGGGTGTGCACCAGAC
The DNA here is from genome assembly GCF_059358895.1 of Micromonospora sp. BQ32. NCBI lineage: Bacteria > Bacillati > Actinomycetota > Actinomycetes > Micromonosporales > Micromonosporaceae > Micromonospora > Micromonospora sp. BQ32. Next base: position 75,514 of record NZ_JCADBI010000015.1, read on the forward strand.
TCTCGTCCCCGCGCTCAGCCATCTGGTTCCTCCGTCGTCGTGTTGGTGGACCGGCGGTTGGATTTCAAACTCCGGTACCCGGCATACCGGTCGGCCACACCTGCTGGTGTCGCGGTCAGGCGTCAACAGGGATGAACCACCACAAAACTCGCGGGGCCGGTGCGTGGGTCGGATAACCTGTGGAGAGTGGCCAGATCATCGGGGATGCGACGACGCAAGGCCCGATTGCGCACCGTCGCCCTGATCGGTATCGACGGCTCGGGCAAGACCACTCAGGCACACCGGCTGGCGGACGCGCTGACCGCCGCCGGACGCCCCGCCACCTACCGCCGCAACGCCAGTGGCCGGCGCTGGCTCGGCCGGCTCGCCCATCGCCTCGGTCGGCCGGACGCGCAACAGCTCGTCGGGCGCGACGGCGTGCTGGCCGTGGAGTCGGTGCTGCGCTGGCTGGCCATCGCCATCGCCCTGATCAGCTGCCTGCTCACCGGTCGGACGGCGGTGATGGACCGCTACTCGGCCTGTCAGTACGCAAGCATCCGGGCGCACGGTGGGCAGCGCTGGGAGCGGCTCGCCCGGGCCGGCTACCGGCTGTTCCCGACGCCGCAGGTGACCTTCCTGCTCGCCGTCGACCCGGCCGAGGCGTACCGGCGCATCGAGGAACGCGGCACCGACCACGAGACGATGGGGTGGCTCACCGCCGCCGACACCGCCTACCGGGCACTGCCCGAATATCCCAGCTTCGTGCTGGTGGACGCGGGCCGCCCGGCCGAGGAGGTGACCGAGCAGATCCAGGCGCACCTGGAGACCTGGCTGCCGCCGTCCGCGCCGGCCGGGGACGATGTGGGCCCGATGGTGGCTCAGGCCCGCCCGTAGACCGGAACGGTGGCACCACTGGTCGGCGCGGACTCGGCCGACGCCAGGAACCGGATCACCGGCGCGATCTCGTCCGGCGTCACCCAGCGGGAATGGTCGGCGTCGGGCTGAGCCGCCCGGTTCGCCGGGGTGTCGATGACGCTGGGCAGCACGGTGTTGCAGCGCACGTGCTGCGACCGGTACTCCACCGCGACCGCGTTGGCGAGGGCCAGCACCGCCGCCTTGGCCGTCGAGTAGCCGGCCGCGCCGCGGAACGGGGCGACCGCCGCGCGGGCCGAGACGCAGACCACCGCGCCACCACCGGACGCCACCAGGTGCGGCAGCGCGGCCTGGGTGACCAGGTAGGTCGGCCGCAGGTTGACGGTGAGCATCCGCTCGAACTCCTCGACCGGGGTCTCGTGCACCAGCCCGCCGCTGGCGTACCCCCCGACGAGGTTGACCACCGCGCGCAGCGGCGCCGCCGGTTCGCCGGCGGCGGCCTCGACCGCCTGCGCCGCGCCCGCCGGCTCGCCCAGGTCCGCGACGACCCGGACCAGTCCGGCCACCGCCGGCTCCGACCCGGGCCGCGCTTTCCGCTGCGGTACGACCACCCGCCAGCCCGCCTCAAGAAACGCGGAGACGACCGCCCCGCCGAGCCCGCCGGAACCCCCGGTAACCAACACGCTGCCCTGTCCCATACGCCCCACGCTAGTGCCCCCGCCCCCCTCCGAGCCCCTCCGTCGATCATGAAGTTATTGCCGTGACACGCCGATCTGAATGGCAACAACTTCATGATCGCGGTCTGCCATGGGCAGATTGGTTGGGTTGTTCGGACCTTGGGGGCGCAGGATCGGCGGCATGCGGATCCTCATTCTCGGTGGTACCCAATTCCTCGGCCGGGCGACGGCCCGGCTCGCCGTCGAGCAGGGTTACGAGGTGACCTGTGCGGCGCGGGGCGTGTCCGGCGCCGTGCCGGCCGGGGCGCGGTTCGTGGCGGCCGACCGCGATGATCCCGAGTCGCTCGTCCCGCTCGCCGACGCGGGCTTCGACGCCGTGGTCGACGTGACCCGCCAGATCAGCCACGCCCGGCACGCGCTGGCCGCGCTCGCCGACCACGTCGGCCACTGGTCGTTCGTGTCGACGATCTCGGTCTACGCGGACCACACCACCCCGGGCCAGACCGCGGCGGACGCGCCGGTCCTGGCACCGGCCCCGCCGGACGTGGACGGTCCGGTCGGCCCGGATCACCGCTGGTACGGCGAGTGCAAGGTGAGCATCGAGGAGTTGGTCCGGGAGCGGATGGGCGTGGACCGCTCGTTCATCTGCCGGGCCGGGCTGATCGTCGGCGCGGAGGATCCGAGCGACCGTTTCCCGTACTGGGTGCGGCGGCTGTCGGCCGGTGGCGAGGTGCTGGCCCCCGGGCACCCGACCGATCGGGTGCAGTTCGTGGACGTCGCCGATCTGGCGCGTTGGCTGTTGCACGCCGCCGGCACCCGCCTCGGCGGCACGTACGACGGCACCGGTCCGGCGATGTCGCGAGCCGACCTGTTGGCCGGGGTGGCCGCCGGGCTGGGCGTCGCCGAACCGGCCCTCACCTGGGTCGATCAGGAGTTCCTGCTGTCCCACGAGGTACGCGAGTGGTCGGGGGAGCGGGCGTTGCCGCTCTGGGTGCGACTGCCGGAGAACGCGGGCCTGATGGACCGGGACGTCCGGCCGGCCCTGGAGGCCGGGCTGACGGTCCGTCCGTTGGCCGATACCGTTCGGGCGACCGCTTCCTGGATTGCCGCCCACCCGGCGGCCGTCCGGCAGGGTGGACTCGACCCGGCGGATGAGGCGGCGGTCCTGGAGAAGTGGCAGGCTGTGCGGGACCGGTGATCCCGGCTGATCGAAGTTTCCCCCACCTCGGACAGTCATAGTTGACGCTCACGCTTGGTGAAAGTAAGTTTCATCCGTGGCGAAGAGTCCGAAGATTTCTGCGAGTCACGAGCCCGGTGGGCTGATCGTCCACATCAGCGGGCTGTTGCCATCGCTGTCGCCCGCCGAGCAGCGGGTCGCCCGGCTGGTCGTCTCCGACCCGGCGGCGGCCGCCCGGCGGACAATCACCGACCTCGCCACCGCGGCCGAGACATCCGAGGCGACCGTCATCCGGTTCTGCCGTTCGGTGGGCATGGACGGTTACCCCCAGCTGCGCATTCGCCTCGCCGCCGAGGCCGCCCGCCGGATCGAGCCACCGGACGCCCGGGTGGTCGGCGGTGACATCCCGCCCGGTGCCGACCTGGCCCAGATCATCGCCACCATCGCGTTCAACGACGCCCGCGCCGTCGAGGAGACCGCCGAGCAACTCGACCCTGCCGTCTGCGAGCAGGTGGTCGAGGCGATCAGCGGTGCCGGTCGGATCGACATCTACGGCGCCGGCGCCAGCGGGTTCGTCGCCTCGGACTTTCAGCAGAAGCTGCACCGCATCGGCCGGATCGCCTTCTACTTCCCGGACGTGCACACCGCGCTGACCTCGGCCGCCCTCCTGGGCCGGGGAGACGTGGCGATCGGCATCTCGCACACCGGCACCACCTCCGACGTGATCGAGGTGCTGGAACAGGCCCGTACCCGGGGTGCCGCGACCGTGGCGCTGACCAACTTCCCGCGTTCGCCGATCACCGACGTGGCGGACTTCGTGTTGACCACCGCGGCCCGGGAGACCACCTACCGCTCCGGCGCGACGGCCAGCCGACTGGCCCAGCTCACCGTGGTCGACTGCCTCTTCGTCGGGGTGGCCGCCCGCAACCGGGCCCGGGCCCGCAAGGCTCTGGAGGCGACCGCCGAGGCGGTCCAGTCGCACCGGGTGGGTGCCAACCGGAGGCGGGCATGACGGCGGGTGCGGAGATGCCCGCACCGCCCGCTCGTCCGACGGTCCGGGTGGGCGCCCCCACCGAACGGCGTAACCCGCTCAGCGTCGACCTGGACCTGATGTCGACCCGGGACGTGCTCACCGTGATCAACGAGGCGGACCGGCGGGTGCCAGCGGCGGTCGCCGCGGTGCTCGACGAGATCGCCACCACCGTCGACCTGGCGGTCGCGGCGCTTCGCGGTGGTCACCGGGTGCACTACTTCGGGGCCGGCACCTCCGGCCGGCTGGGCGTGCTCGACGCGGCCGAACTGGCACCCACCTTCAACTCGCCCCGACACTGGTTCTGCGCGCACCTCGCCGGCGGCCCGGACGCCATGTGGCGGGCCGTGGAGGACGCCGAGGACGACGACCGGGGCGGCGCGGTCGAAGCGGCCAGTTGTGTACGGGCCGGGGACCTGGTGGTTGGTCTGGCGGCCAGCGGGCGCACCCCGTACGTCCTCGGGGCGCTCGGCGCAGCCCACGCCAAGGGCGCTTCGACGGTGCTGCTCTGCGCCAATCCGGAGGCGGAGGCCGCCCGGTCGGTGGACGTGTTCATCGGGGTGGACACCGGACCTGAGGTGGTCACCGGGTCGACCCGGATGAAGGCGGGCACGGCACAGAAGTTGGTGCTCAACACGTTCTCGACCGCCGTCATGGTGCGCCTGGGGCGGGTCTACTCGAACCTCATGATCGATATGGTGGCCACCAACGCGAAACTCCGCGGACGAATGATCTCGATTCTGGTCGAGGCCACCGGCTGCTCGGAGGAGCTGTCCCGGCGAGCCCTCAGCGAGGCCGACGGGGACCTGAAGACGGCGCTCGTCTCCCTCGTCTCGGGCGCCGAGATCGACGCCGCCCGGGCCGCGCTGGCCCGCTCGGCCGACCAGGTACGCGGCGCGCTCGCCCTGCTCGCCTCCTAGCGTCACCCGACCCGGGAAGCGAACGGGGCGTCGGATTGTTCATCTGGCCGGGGGGTAATAACACCCCCGTGGATGAACCGACCGGTCCACCGGTGCGTATCTCGCAGTGACCAGGATCGCATCACCGTGGTGACCCGGGTCGCTGTGCCCCCGCGGCGGGCGGTGTTGCCATGGTGCGGTAACCCCGGTTAGTGGTGCCCAGTGGCGAGCCACCCGATGGGGTGCTGACAGCAAACATGGACCGTGCTCTCAGCTACTACTCAGGCATTCGTGACACTTTCGACTCACGACGAGGAATCCCCGACACGTCTCATCTGTTGTGTAGGTGTCAGCACCGATGGGCACAGCAGAAGTTACCAGGGGCTGACCGGTGTGGGGAATGGCAAGGAACCGGGCAACCGGCGCGAGCGAGGGGACCGTGGGCAACGTGGACAAGAACATCGGCATGCGAACCGACGAGGTTGCCGAGGAGCGCGACCTGGTCGGCGTCTACCTGCACGAGATCTCCCGGACGCCACTGCTGGACGCCGCCAAGGAGGTCGATCTCTCCAAGGCGATCGAGGCCGGCCTCTACGCCGAGCACCTGCTCGGTGAGGAAGCCGTTCCCGCCGGTGTCGACCGGGCCGACCTGGAGTGGCTGGTCGTCGAGGGGGAGCGGGCGAAGGATCTCTTCATCCGCGCGAACCTCCGACTGGTCGTATCGATCGCCCGACGCTACGTGCGCTCGGGGATGCCCATGCTGGACCTGATCCAGGAGGGCAACACCGGCCTCGTCCGGGCGGTCGAGAAGTTCGACTACGAGCGCGGCTACAAGTTCTCCACCTACGCCACCTGGTGGATCCGGCAGGCGATCAGCCGGGCGATCGCCCAGCAGGAGCGCACCGTCCGTCTGCCGGTGCACCTGGTGGAGGACGTCAACCGGATGCGCAACGTGGCTCGGCAGCTGACCCGTGAGTTGGGCAGCGACCCGGAGCCGGAGCAGATCGCCACCGCCCTCGGCGTCACCGTCGAGCGGGTGAACGAGCTGCGCCGCTGGTCCCAGGACACCGTTTCGCTGGACACCCCGGTGGGCGACGACGGCGACACGAACCTCGGCGACCTGGTCGCCGACAGCGATGCGCCGTCGCCGGAGGACATCGTCCTCAGCGGCCTGGAGCGGCAGCGCATCGAGGGGCTGCTCAACCACCTCGATGACCGGTCCGCCGGCATCATGCGGGCCCGCTACGGGCTGGAGGACGGCCGGGAGCACTCGCTCACCGAGGTCGCGTCCCGGTTCTCGCTGTCGCGCGAGCGGATCCGGCAGCTGGAGATCCAGGCCCTCGGCCGGCTCCGTGAGCTGGCCCGGGCTGAGGGGCTGCAGGCAGCCTGACCCGGTAGTAATGACGGCGAACGGCCGGCGTCCGATAGGGGGACGCCGGCCGTTCGCCGTTGCCGATCGTGGTTAGCGAACCCGGCCGTAACCCTGGATGGACATCATGTTCATGCCGCGCTTGAGCACGTTGCGACCGGCGCTGGGCGCGTCGATCACCTGGCCGCCGCCCACGTAGAGGGCGACGTGCCCGAGCCCGCTGTAGAAGACCAGGTCGCCGGGGCGTAGATCACCCCGCCCGATGTGGGTGACCGCGCTCCACTGCATCCGGGTGTTGTGCGGCAGGGACTTCCCGGCCGCCCGCCAGGCCGCCGAGGTCAGCCCGGAACAGTCGTAGCCGTTCGGCCCGTCGGCTGCCCAGACGTACGGCTTCCCGATGGCGCCGAACGCGTAGCGCACCGCCGTGCCGGCAGCACCGGACACGGCTGGCACGTTCTTGGCCTCGTTCGTTGCCGCCTTGGGCTCGGGTCGCTCGGTGGCGGCCCCGTACGCCTGCCGGCGCAGCTCGTACAACTTGGCCAGGTCCTGCTCGATCTGCTTCCTGCCCGCCGCGAGCTGCCGAGCCTGAGCGGCCTGCCGGGTCAGCGTGGCGCCCAGGCGGGCCTTCTCGTCGAGCAGTCGCTGCTGGTCGGCGGTGAAGCCGGAGATGCGCTCCTGCCGTTGGCGGGTCAACTGCTCGATCGTGCCGAGCCGGTCCAGCAACGCGGCCGAGCCGCCGGGACGCAGCAGGGCGTCCGCGGTGCGCAGGCCGCCACTCTTGTACGCGGTGGAGGCGAGCTCGGCCACGTCGGCCCGGCTCTGCTCGACCTGCTGTTCGAGTGGGCCGATGCGGGTCTGTAATCGGGCCGCGGCGGCCTCGTTTGCCTTGATCTCCTCACGCAGTTTGTTGTACGACTCGACGACCCGCTCCAACTCGGCCGAGGACGTCTCGATCCGGCGGGTCAGGTCGGCGGGGGACGGCTCGGCCCGGGCCACCGCCGTCGGGGCGATCAGCGCGGCCGACATGCCGACCAGCGCCACGGTGCGCAGCAGATTTCTCAGGGATGACAAGAGCGGAAGGCCCCTCTCCCACGGCCGTCGGGGCTGCTGACGCCCTCGACGACACCGGCCGGGGCCATCCGGGCGGACGGCACTGGGCCGGACCGGCTCGCCCAACCTAACCCGGGACGGATGTCGCTCGCAGTTGAAGCAGGGGCGAAAGTTGGAAGAGTTGCCGGTCGTGCCAGTGGGCTGGGTGGCGTCATCGTGGCGGATGACGCCTGCGAGCGAGGGAACACCGCCCTTTTCGCGAACTACTGACGGATATACGACCTTCGTCGTTCCGGGCGTATGCCGCCGGATTCCTGGCCGCCATAACCGATAAAACCTGAAATGGATGCTGTTTCTCGGCGATCTCACCCGGTCGTGGCGAGCTGTCGGGAGACGGTAAATGCCCAGGTCGACTGGCGGTGCCGCAACACAATGAAGTCCGGACCCGGGAATCCCGTCGACAGGTGGCGATGACTGCCACCGACGGGTCCGCCTGGCCAACCGTCCCCCGGGAGGGAACCGTGAATCGTGAAGGCGCAAAGACGCGACCGCCGCGAACGGTGCCGGGCGCCCGGTCAACCCTGCTGTACGCGCGGCCCGGCATCGTCGTGACCGTCGACCGGTTCACCGTCGGTCGGAACAGTTACCAGGTCGCCGACCTGACCCATCTGCGTACCACCCGGGGCCCGCACGACCGGATCGCCGTCCGGGCCGTCGTCATCACCGCCAGCATGCTCGGCGGGGTGGGGGTGCTCCTCGGCTTCACCGGCGGGCTGCAACGCCTCACCGCCGGGGCGTACCTGATCCTCGGCGCGGTGTTCCTGCTCCCGGCCGCTCTCGCCCTGGTCGGTGATCGCTGGCGCCCGCCACCCCACGAGCTGTGGGGGTGGTACCGAGGATCGGAGGTGCTGCTGTTCAGCGCGGACGACGAACGGCAGTTCGGCCAGGTCACCCGATCGCTGCTGCGGGCCCGGGAGGTCAACCGCTACGGCAGTTGGGTCGATCCGCTCGCCTCGGCGGACCCGTGGCGGCCCAGCCGCTGACCCGATGGGCGGTGGACCGGCGCGGTGACCGCGTCGGCCCACCGGTCGCTCAGCGAGCGACGGGCTGCGGCGCCCGTTCCTCCTGCGGCGCGGCCACCCAGGCGCTGACCCGGCGCTCGGCGTAGAACGAGACGAACGGCACGGTGCCGGCCAGCATCACCAGCAGCATCCGCTTCAGCGGCCAGTCGGCTCGGCGGCTCAGGTCGAACGCGGCCACCAGGTAGATCATGTAGAGGAAGCCGTGCGCCGGCCCGATCGTCTCCACCACGACCGGGTTGTCGAACGCGTACTTCAGCGGCATGCCGATCACGACCAGCAGGATCAGCACCACGCCCACGATCCAGGCGATCACGCGGTACCGGGTAAGGGCAGCGCCCACCTTCGTCCGTCCTTCCGAGCCCGGCTCAGCCGGGATAGTCACCGGGCCGGGCGCCCGGATTGGCGTTCAACCATGACAGGTAGTGGTTGTAGGCGGCCAGGTCGGTGTCCTCGACGACGTCGCCGCTGGCCGGCACCCGGGACACCCGCACCGGTCGGCGTACCGCCGGTCGGGACCCGGGGGTGGCCGTCGGCGGCGGCTCGACGGCCGGATCCGCCGGCGGCGCGTCGGCCTCCGCCGCCCTGCGGCGGGCCAACTTCACCTCACGCCACCAGACGTAGACCACGAAGCCGGCGAAGATCGGCCACTCGACCGCGTACCCCCAGCTCAGGGTGTTGCCGGCGGTGGCCCGGCTGATCTGCCACCAGCCCAGCCCGAGGAAGCCCACGACCAGCACGACCATGGCCACGTGGCGCGCGATCCACGCCGGGGTCCAGAGCCGCCTCATGACATTGAGGGTACCGGGGGCGCTACCGGTCTCCGACACCGTGTCGTAGTCGTCGCCTCGCCGGCGTGGTTTGGCATCAGCACGCCTGGGCAATCGTCTAGACGCCAGCCCAAACGAGATCAAGGGGGGCGATCATGACCGGATCGGTACGTGAAGACGGCTATGCGTCCAGCGGCGGCGCGGAAATGAGCCCGGAGCAGCGGGTGTCCGAGTGGGGCGGCGACCAGTTCGCCGACCCGGCGGGCGCTCCCGGCCTCGACGGTGATCTGCCCGGTATCGACCCGACGGAGCTGACCGACGAGGACCTGATCCGCGAGATGCACAGCCTGCACCGCACCCGCCTGGACACCCTGCGGCACGCGGCGGACTCCGCACTCGCCAACCACCTGCGGCGCACTGCGGAGCTGGAGACCGAGTACCTGGCCCGCCACCCCGGTCGCGAGGTCGATCCCAGCCGCCTGCGGGACGCCTGATGCCGGCGCGCGCCGTGCGCGGCATGTCCGCGCCACCCGAGGTGGTCTTCAGCACGGCCACCGACCCCGACCGGGCCTCGGCCTGGCTGCCCGAGCCGCTGCGCGGCGACGGCAGCCCCGCGGCCGAGATCAGCGGCGAGGAGTTGCGCGCCCGCTGGGGCGACGCTGACTGGTCCGCCGAGATCCGGGTCGAGCCGGCGGACTCCGGCGGCGCCCGGATCCAGCTCGACCTGGCCGACGGGTCGGGCGGGCCCGGTCCGGACCAGTTGGCCGACGAAGCGCTCACCAACCTGGTACGCGAGGTCGCCGACAACCTCCAGGCCGGCTGAGCCGACCGCGCGGGACGCCGCTCCCGCACCACCACGACACACGAGGAGATCGGGTGAGCGACACTGGCCTGCGACAGAAGGCGGCCCGGCTGCGCCGGGCGTACGCGCCGCACGAGCACCGGCCGCTCGGCGGGTACCTGGTGGCGATGGGCGCCTACGCCGGCGTGACCGGGGCTCTCGCCGGCCTGGTCAAGGCGACCGGTCGGCCGGTGCCGGAACGGCCCACCCCGTCCGACGTGGTGCTGCTCTCCATCGCCACGCACAAGCTGAGCCGGCTGCTGTCCAAGGACGCGGTGACCAGCCCGCTGCGGGCGCCGTTCACCCGCTACGACCGCCCGATCGGCAGCGGCGAGGTGATGGAGCAGGTCCGCGACTCGGGCAGCCCGACCCGGCACGCCATCGGCGAACTGCTGAGCTGCCCGTTCTGCCTGGCGGTCTGGGTGGCCACCGGGCTGACCGGTGGCCTGGTGCTCGCGCCCCGGCTCACCCGTCTGGTGGCCACCGCGCTGACGGCGGTCGCCGCGTCCGACTTCCTCCAGATGGCGTACGCGACGGCGCAGCAGGCCGCCGAGGGCGGGCACGGCGACGACGACTGACCAGCAGGACACGAAAGGGGGGCCGGCAGACGCCGGCCCCCCTTTCTCGTACGCCTCAGCGCTGCATGCCCGACCAGCCGTGCGGCGACTCCGGTTCCCGCTCGTCCTCGTCCGCCCCGGTGATGATGTCCCGATCCACCGCCGTGCGGTCGTGCTCGTTGGCGAAGTCCGGCTCGGGCGTGGTGTCCCTGCCCTTCGGGGGCTGACCCAGCGCCGGCACCTTCTCGTCGTGTTTCTCGTGGTGCGTCATGTCGGTGTCCCTCCTGCGGTCATTCGCGCGATGGTGCCGCCCAGGTCGCTCACCCGATGGAACCGCCCAGCAGGTCGCTGGCCTCGTCCACGGCGTACTCACCCTCGGGAAGCGCGTCGATGCGGGCGAGCAGGTCCGGCGGAAGCTCGGCGGCCACCGCCCGGCGATAGATCTCCGCCTGAGTGACCCGCTCCTGCGCCCGGAAGATGTCGTCGAGCAGGTCGTCGAGGGCCTGGGTGTCCGGCTCGCCGGCCACGGATGCGTCGTCGGTCACGTCGATCAGCTACCCGGGGCGGAATCGGTCAAACGTCACCCCGGTGGCACCCTGCGCTCTCGGTCGATGGCCCCGGGAGCCTTCCTTTGCTCTGCACCCGCCCAGGCGACAGTCACGCTCGGTAGGTGGTGCGCGGACGGGTGCACAGCAAAGGGAGGCAAAGAGGTAGCGGGCGCGAAGAGGGCGAGGGTGATGTTGCTCGGCGCTGTCGGCCGGGCCGGTCCGCTGGGGTTCGCCGAATACCGACAGCGCCGCCCCCGACCTTGTGAGTCAGGGGCGGCGCTGGTGTCGGTGTGCAGGTCGCCTCTCGGCGAGTGGCGCTACGCGGCTCCAGCCGGACGGTATTCCGCGAAGGCTATTTAGGTGAGGCCCGGGGACACTGGGCACACCGACACCCGTGTCAACGAGCCGACCCCCGCTCGTGTTCCGTGTGCCGCGGTGTCGGCGGTCACACCGTCGTCGGCAGGGTGGCCCGACGGGCCCGCACCGCCGAGGCGAGGTGGTCGAGCACCTCGGCCGTGTCGTCCCAGCCCAGGCAGGCGTCGGTGACCGACCGGCCGTACTCCAGCTCCCGGGTCGGGTCGAGCTCCTGCCGGCCGGGCAGCAGGAACGACTCCAGCATCACGCCGGTGATGCCCCGCTGGCCGGCGGCCAGTTGGGCGGCCACGTCCGCGGCGACCAGCGGCTGGTTGCGGTGGTCCTTGCCGCTGTTGGCGTGACTGGCGTCGATCACCAGTCGCTCCGGCAGGTCGGCGGCGCGGAGCAGGTCGAGCGCTCCGGCGACGGACTCGGCGTCGTAGTTGGGCCGGCCGCCCCCGCCGCGCAGCACCAGGTGCCCGTCGGTGTTGCCCCGGGTGTGCATGATCGCCGGGGTGCCGGAGAAGTCGATGCCGGGGAAGACGTGCGGGACCCCGGCGGCGCGGATCGCGTCCACGGCCGTGCCGATGCTGCCGTCCGGGCGGTTCTTCATGCCGATCGGCATGGACAGGCCGGAGGCGAGCTGGCGGTGCACCTGGCTCTCCACCGTGCGGGCGCCGATCGCGCCCCAGGCCACCGTGTCCGCGATGTACTGCGGGGTGATCGGGTCGAGGAACTCGCAACCCACCGGCAGGCCGAGGCGGAGCACGTCGAGCAGCAGCGCCCGAGCCAGCCGCAGACCGGTGTTGACGTCCCCGCTGCCGTCCAGCCCCGGGTCGTTGATCAGGCCCTTCCAGCCGACGGTGGAGCGGGGCTTCTCGAAGTAGACCCGCATGACGATCAGCAGGTCGTCGGCGAGCCGGTCGGCTGCCGTCCGCAGACGCTGCGCGTAGTCGAGGGCGGCGGCCGGATCGTGCACCGAGCAGGGGCCGACCACCACCAGCAGGCGGTCGTCCTCGCGGTCCAGCACCCGACCGACCGCGCGGCGACCAGTCAGCACGGCCGACGCGAGCGGGGCGTCCAGGGGTAACTCGTGGTGCAGCAGGGCGGGCGTGGTCAGCGGCACGACACGGTCGATCCGCTGATCGCTGACCCGATCGGTCTCCGGGGTCGTCACGGTGGGCATCCTTCCGCCGACCGTGCCCGGGGCCGGTGCCCGGGACGAGCCGGCTGCTCGTACGCAAAAGGGCAGGAACGACAGCTCCTGCCCAGCCGGCTCGGTCCGTGGTGACGTCAGTTCATGGTGAAGTCACCGGCGTGCGAGCCGGCTGCCTAAACCATCGATAGGAACGCGTCACCGGGCCAGCGTACCCGACCGGACCCGGTCACCCGGCCGGTCGTCCCAAGATGCGGGGCGCAGATCGCGTGCCGAGCGTGCGGTCGGGGTAACAGGGGTGCCATGACACACGAGCAGAGTGATCAGGAGCGGGTGGAGTCCCGCGCGCACCATCTCCTGCCCGAGGAGAAGGCGGTGGGCAGCGACGACCCGGAGGCGCAGGCCGAGGCCATCCTCGCCGACTCGGACATCCGCGAGGCGGACCAGAACGCCGCCCCGGACACGGTGCTGGAACGCCGTACCTCGGATCAGACCGTGGCCGCGGTCGAACCGCCGGACTGAGCGGTCGCCCCGCGCGCCCGGCGTGACCCCCGGTAGGTCTGGTCGCGCAGCCAGGCCAGCGGACCTGCCACCCGCAGTTCGGGTGGCAGGTTGCGCACCGGGTCGAAGGCGAGCGCCGCGTCCTGCTCGGCGCTGAGCTGGGCACCGAGGGTGACCTGCCCGACCAGCCGCCAGGGCCCCACCGCCGACGCGACCGCGAGCACCAGTCGCGGGGTGTCCGTCCGGGTCACGGCGGCCGCCGTGGCCAGGCTGCGACCGAGGTCGGCCGAGTCGGGGTCGGCCAACGCGGCCAGCCAGAGGCGCCGCCGACCCGCGCGGTACCACGTGATCGTGCTGTACGTGCCGGTGAAGCGGCGTCGGGGCAGCGGCAGGTTCCGCAGCACCGGGGCCGCGCCGCTGGAGCTGACCAACAGGTCGAACGGCCGGCCGTCGTCGCGGTGCAGGCGCAGCGCGAGGCCCAGGACGTCGGGCCAACTGCCGGGCGTGGGCGTTCCCTTGGAGAGCCGGACGGTGGTCCGGTGCCGACCGGGGTGGTCCAGCAGAGCCACCCCGGTGGGCGGTCCGGGCGTACCCCAGATCACCGTCTCGCCGGCGAACGAGCGACCGGCCGGATGCAGCAACCGACCGCGGCGCAGCCGGCCGAGCGCGGTGCTGGCGCGTTCGACGGCGGTGGCGGCCCGGCCGACGGGCCGGGACGGAGGCGGGGTGAGGGTCATTGCTCTCCGGTACCCCGCGCGGCGGCCACGATGCGGCCCGGGTCGGCTCGCCGACCGACGGCACGTCACCTTTCCGCTCCCGAGATCGGATAGCGTCGGGGCATGCCCGACAGCGGTTACCCCTGGCCCATTCAGACGTCCCGACTGGACAACGGCCTACGTGTGGTGGTGAGTGAGGATCGCACCGCGCCCGCCGTGGCCGTCAACCTCTGGTACGACGTCGGCTCCCGGCACGAGCCGGCCGGGCAGACCGGTTTCGCCCACCTCTTCGAGCACCTGATGTTCGAGGGCTCGGTGAACGTGGCGAAGACCGAGCACATGAAGCTGATTCAGGGCTCCGGCGGCTCGCTCAACGCCACCACCAACCCGGACCGGACCAACTACTTCGAGACGGTCCCGGCCGAGCACCTGGAGCTGGCGCTCTGGTTGGAGGCCGACCGGATGGGCGGCCTGGTCCCCGCTCTCACCCAGGAGACGCTGGACAACCAGCGGGACGTGGTCAAGAACGAGCGCCGGCAACGCTACGAGAACGTCCCGTACGGCGATGCCTGGCTGCGGTTGCTGCCGCTGCTCTACCCGCCGGGGCACCCCTACCACCACGCGACGATCGGCTCGATGGCCGACCTGAACGCCGCTGACCTCGCCACCTTCCAGGCGTTCCACCAGACCTACTACGCGCCGAACAACGCGGTGCTCACCGTGGTGGGCGACGCCACCGCCTCCGACGTGTTCGCGCTCGCCGACAAGTACTTCGGCGCGCTGCCCGCCCGCGACGACATCCCGCCGGCGCCCGACGGCCGCAGCGTCCCCGCCACCGGGCAGACGGCGGTCGAGTCGGTCAGCGCCGACGTGCCGGCGCCGCGGGTCTACATCGCCCACCGCAGCTACCCGTTCGGCAGCCCGGGGTACAACGTGATCACCGTGCTCGCCACCATCCTCGGCAGCGGCCGGGGCAGTCGGCTCTACCAGCGACTCGCCGACGGCGAGCGGATCGCGCAGCCGGACCTGGTCGGGGCGTACGGGGTGGATCTCGCACACGCCCCGGCACCGCTGATCGCCACCGCCACCGCCCGCCCCGGCGTGAGCGCCGGGCGGCTGGCCGAAGGGCTGGCCGAGGTCGTCGACGAGCTGGCCACCGTGCCGGTCACCACCGCCGAGCTGGATCGGGCCAAGGCGTTGCTCAGCACCGGCTGGTGGCGTCAGCTGTCCACGGTCGACGGCCGCGCCGACCTGCTCGGCCGGTACACCACCCAGTTCGGTGACCCGGCCCGCATCGCCGACCAGCTGCCGGCCCTGCTCGCGGTCACCGCCGAGCAGATCGCCGAGGCCGCCGCAGACGTGCTCGCCACCGACCGGGTGACCCTGACCTACCTGCCCGAGGAGACCTCATGACGCTGATCGCCGACCGTCCCGGCCCGGGGGCGGCCCGCCCGTACCGGTTCCCGCCGGTGGTCCGCCGTGCCGTGGCCGGTGGTCAGGTCGTCGCCGCGCACCTGCCGGGGCAGAACCTCGCCGTGGCCCTGCTGCTGCTCGACGTGGGGGCGGGCCAGGAACCGGTCGGCAAGGAGGGCCTGTCCGGTGTGCTGGCCAAGGCGTTGGAGGAGGGGACCGCGCAGCGGGACGCCGCCGCGTACGCGCTCGCCGTCGAAGGGCTCGGCACCGCGTTGTCGACCGGTCTGGACTGGGACTCGTTCCAGGCCAGCGTGGTCGTCCCGGTGGACCGGCTGAGCGCGGCCGTGGAGCTGCTCGCCGAGGCGGTCCGCACGCCCAAACTCGACCCCGCCGACGTACGCCGGGTCCGCGACGACGAGGCGACCGCGCTGCGGATGGACTGGGCCAACCCCGGCCCGCGCGCCGACGCCGCGCTGCGCGCCGACCTGTTCGGCGGGCAGAACCGCTGGGGGCGGCCGATGCACGGCGACCCGGACTCGGTCGCCGGATTGGACGTGGAGGACGTGACGGTCTTCCACTCCGAGTGGTTCCTGCGCCCCGGCACCCTGATCGTCGCCGGGGACCTGGACCGGATCGACCTGGACGCGCTGGCCGCCGCGGCGTTCGCCGGCACCGGTGGTGGCCCCGCCGACCGGGGCGGCCCGATCGAGGTGCCGCTGCACAGCGGGCGGCGGATCATCCTGGTGGACCGGCCCGGCTCGGTGCAGTCCACGTTGCGGCTGGGCCACCCGTCACCACACCGGGCGCACCCCGACTACGTGCCGATGACGCTCGCCGGCACGGTGCTCGGCGGGGCGTTCACCTCCCGCCTCAACCATCTGCTGCGCGAGGTGCACGGCTACACCTACGGCATTCGGGGTGACTTTGCCGCGTCCCGGCGGTTCGGTCGCTTCGCGGTCAGCTCGGGCGTGCAGACGGCGGTCACCGCGCCGGCCCTGGTGGAGGCGGTGGGCGAGATCACCCGTACCCAGGTCAGCGGGGTGACCGAGGATGAGCTGGAGGTGGCCCGTTCCTGGCGGGCCGGGCAGCTCTCGGTCGAGTTGCAGAGCCCTCGGGCGATCGCCTCCGCGCTGACCACCCTGGTGGTGCACGACCTGCCGGACGACTACCACGCGCGGTTGCGCGAGTCGCTGCTCTCCGCCGACGTGGACCAGGTCTCCGCAGCGGCAGCCACCCACCTGCACCCGGATGCCCTCACCCTGGTCATCGAGGGCGACGCCGCAGTAATCCGCGACGACCTACAGGCCACCGCCCTGGGCACCCTCCTCCCCTAACCCCCACCCCTGCTTGTCGATCATGAAGTTGTTGTCACTCGCCACGGCGTGTCGCGGCAACAACTTCATGATCGACGGGAGAGAGGGGTGAGTGGGGTGGGTGTGAGGTGGGACCCGGGGGGTGGGAAAGGGGTCCCGGTTCTGGGGGTGGGGTCGGTAGCCTCGCGGGCATGAGGATCGGCATTGTGGGGGCCACCGGCCAGGTCGGTGGCGTGATGCGGCAGGTGCTGGCGGAGCGGAAGTTCCCGGCGGAGCAGGTGCGGTTGTTCGCCTCGGCGCGGTCCGCCGGGCGGACGCTGCCGTGGCGCGACGGCGAGGTGACCGTCGAGGACGCCGCCACCGCGGACTATTCCGAGCTGGACATCGTGCTCTTCTCGGCCGGTAAGGGCACCGCCCGGGAGTTGGCGCCCCGGGTCGCCGAGGCCGGCGCTGTGGTGATCGACAACTCGTCGGCGTTCCGGATGGACCCGCAGGTGCCGCTGGTCGTCGCCGAGGTCAACCCGCACGCCGTCCTGGACCGCCCGAAGGGCATCATCGCCAACCCCAACTGCACCACGATGGCCGCGATGCCGGTGCTGCGTCCGCTGCACGCCGAGGCTGGCCTGGTCGGCCTGGTCGTCTCCACCTACCAGGCGGTCTCCGGCGCCGGGCTGGCTGGCGTCGCCGAGCTGGACGAGCAGGTCCGCAAGGTGGCCGAGGACGCCGCCGGGCTGGCCTTCGACGGGGCGGCCGTGGAGTTCCCCGCGCCGCGCTCGTTCGCCCAGCCGATCGCCTTCAACGTCCTCCCGCTGGCCGGTTCGATCGTCGACGACGGCTCGTTCGAGACCGACGAGGAGCAGAAGCTCCGCAACGAGAGCCGCAAGATCCTGGAGATCCCCGACCTGAAGGTCTCCGGCACCTGCGTCCGGGTGCCGGTCTTCACCGGGCACTCGCTCCAGATCAACGCCCGGTTCGCCCGGCCACTCACCCCGCAACGCGCCCACGAACTGCTGGCAGACGCGCCCGGGGTGGCACTGACCGACGTCCCGACGCCGTTGCAGGCCGCCGGCCAGGACCCGACCTACGTGGGCCGGATCCGCGCCGACGAGACCGTGGAGTACGGGCTGGCCCTGTTCTGCTCCAACGACAACCTGCGCAAGGGCGCCGCGCTGAACGCGGTGCAACTCGCCGAGTTGGTCGCCGCCGAGCGCCGCTGACCGGCGCGGTCGCAAACACCGAGCACTCACCGAGCCCTCGCCGTCCGTCGGCGGGGGCTCGGTGTCGTTCCGGGTGGTCGCCCGCGGCGGCCGGCAGGTCGTGCTTGGATGGGTCGGAGACGATCGTCCAACCTGGAGGACACCATGCCGGATGACCGCACCCAGCAGGCGTTGACCGACCTGGTGGCCGGCCGCTCAATGGGCGTGCTCGCCACCATCAAGCGGGACGGGCGTCCGCAGCTGTCCACGGTGCTCTACTCCTTCGACCGGGACGCCGGCCTGATCCGGGTCTCGGTCACCGACGGCCGCGCCAAGACCGCCAACCTGCGCCGCGACCCGCGCGCCAGCTTCCACGTCGGCAGCGAGGACGGCTGGGCGTACGCGGTGGTCGAGGGTCGCGCCGAGCTGTCCCCGCCGGCCACCGAGCTCGGCGACGAGACTGTCGAGGAGTTGGTGGCGCTCTACCGGGGGCTGAGCGGCGAACACCCCGACTGGGACGAATACCGCCAGGCCATGGTCGACGAGGGGCGGCTGGTGCTGCGCGTGCACGTGGAACGGATCTACGGGATGCCGCCCCGGGGCTGATCCGCCCACAGCGGCTCGACCCGCCTCGACCACGGTCACGGCGGGCTACCGCTGCGCCCGCTGGTGCCGGGCCGACGGCACCCGCGCGGATAGGCCGGTGCCGTCGGCGTTACCCCCTCCCGAGCGGCGGGTAGACGGGCCGTGCCGACACCGAGAGGGGAAGCACCATGACAACGGTCGGAGAGTTCATGACGACCCGGTTGGTGACGATGGACGGCAACGACACGCTCATCGCAGCCGCGCAGGAGATGCGTGACAGCGCGATAGGCGATGTGGTGGTGACCGACGGCGACAGTGTGGTCGGCATCGTCACGGACCGGGACATCACGGTCCGAGGTGTCGCGGAGAACATGGACCCGGGCTCCACCCGGTTGAACCAGATCACCACCCGCGACGTGATCACGGTGAGTCAGTACGACGATGCCGTGGCGGCCGCGGACCTGATGCGGACGTACGCCGTTCGCCGACTCCCGGTGATCGACGACGGGCGCCTGGTCGGCCTGATCTCGATGGGTGACCTCGCGGTCGAGCGCGAACCGCAGTCGGTCCTGGCCGACATCAGCGCCGACGACCCGAACAACTGACCCGTCCGCCGCGGCACACGCCGGCTCTCCCCCCGGGGAGGGCCGGCGCTGTGGCGTCCACCCCCACCCTTGTTGATCAAGAAGTTTGCGTCACGACACACCGAAGGTGGTGACGCAAAGCTCTTGATCACCGGCGCAGAGCCGGGGGTGGGGTGGGTGGGGTGGGGGGAGGGGGTCACCCGATCTGGGCGAGGTTGAGCGGGGGAGCGGCGGGGACCCGTGCGGGGACGTGCAACGCCGGCCGTCCGCGCGACGCGAGCGCGGTGGGTGGGATCCCCGGCCCGGCAACTGGGAGGAGTGGACCCGATGGTGGACGCGACCACGAGGTTCTTCGAGGACCTGGACCGGCGGGGGTACGAACCCCTGCTGGCCAAGACCTCCGGGACACTGCGGATAGACCTGCACGAGGGGGCGCACACCCGGCACTGGCTGCTGAGGATCGACCACGGCCGGCTGAACGTCAGTCAGGAGGACCAGGAAGCCGACACGGTGATCGGCGCGAACCCGGTCCTCTTCGACGACATCGCCTCGGGGCGCGAGCACGGCCTTGCCGCCCTGTTGCGGGGGGACATGACGGTGTCGGGCGACGCTCGTCTGGTCGTACAGGTGGAGCGGATCTTCCCGGGTTCCCCGGACGCCCGTGGGCCGCGTCGGCGTTTCGCCGGGGAGGTGCACTGATGGGGCAGAGCAACACGATCCGGATCCTGGACGGCAACACGTTCGTCGTCTGCGAGGACACCGGTGACATCGAGGCGACGCCGAGCGAGCCGACCGGGCTCTTCTCCATCGACACCCGGTTCCTGTCGACCTGGGTGCTGACCGTCAACGGTGAGCGGCTCAACTCGCTGTCCTACGACGACCTCCAGTACTTCGAGTCGCGATTCTTCCTGGTCCCGGGGATGGCCACGCACTACGTGGACGCGAAGCTGTCGATCATCCGGGAGCGCACGGTGGGTGGCAGCTTCCGGGAGCAGTTGACCATCCTCAACCACGACGAGAAGCCGGTCGACCTGGAAGTCCGGATGGACGCGGCGTCGGACTTCGCTGACCTGTTCCAGGTCAAGGACGAGATCCTGAACAAGAAGGGCGAGATCTACACCGAGGTGGAGTCGGACCGGCTGCGGCTGGGGTACCGGCGCGGGAACTTCCGGCGGGAGACGGCGATCTCGTCGACGATGTCGGCCCGGTACGACAGCAAGGGCTTCGCGTACACCGTGCACCTGGAACCCAACGAGCGGTGGGAAGCCGTGATCGACGTGCACACCCAGGCGGTCGGGCCCGGCGGCCGGGACCTGCGTTTCGGACTGCGGCAACACGGCACCGAGCGGCTCGCTCTCCAGCACGACCTGGAGCAGTGGATCGCGGACGCACCCAAGGTCAACAGTGAGCACGGCCGGGTGGCCAGCACCTACCGGCGCAGCCTGATCGACCTGGCGGCGTTGCGCTTCTCGCCGCTGTCGCTGGGCGGCGCCACTCTGCCGGCCGCCGGTCTGCCCTGGTTCATGACCATGTTCGGCCGGGACAGCATCCTCACCTGCCTGCAGACACTGCCGTTCACCCCACAGTTGTCGAAGACGACGCTGCGCATCCTGGCGTCGCTCCAGGGCAGCCGGTTCGACGACTTCCGGGACGAGGACCCGGGGCGCATCCTGCACGAGATGCGCTACGGCGAGACCGCGGCCTTCGAGGAGCAGCCACACTCGCCGTACTACGGCTCGGTGGACGCGACGCCGCTGTTCATCGTCCTGCTCGACGAGTACGAGCGGTGGAGCGGGGATGTCGCGCTGGTCAAGGAGTTGGAACAGGAGTCCCGGGCGGCGTTGAGGTGGATCGACAACTACGCCGACCTGGTCGGCAATGGCTACATCTGGTACGAGCGACGCAACACCGACACCGGCCTGGAGAACCAGTGCTGGAAGGACTCCTGGGACTCGATCTCCTACTCCGACGGCACGCTGCCGCCGTTCCCACGGGCCACCTGCGAGGTGCAGGGGTACGCGTACGACGCGAAGGTCCGCGCGGCCCGGTTGGCGCGCGAGTTCTGGGGTGACCCGGGGTTCGCCGACCAGTTGGAGCGGGAGGCGGCAGAGCTGAAGGAACGGTTCAACCGGGACTGGTGGGTGGCCGACGGCGAGTTCTTCGCCCTGGCCCTGGACCCGGACGGCCGGCAGTGCGACATCCTCAGCTCCAACATCGGCCACCTGCTGTGGAGCGGGATCGTCGAACCCGAGCGGGCGGAGAAGCTCGCCGCGCACCTGGTCGGGCCGCGGCTCTTCTCCGGCTGGGGCGTGCGCACGCTGGCCGAGGGGGAGGCACGCTACAACCCGATCGGCTACCACAACGGCACGATCTGGCCGTTCGACAACTCGTTCATCGCCTGGGGTCTGCGCCGCTACGGCTTCGCCGAGGAGGCCGCGACCATCGCCAACGGCATCCTGGACGCGGCCACGTACTTCGATGGCCGGTTGCCGGAGGCGTTCGGCGGCTACCCACGGGAGCTGACCAAGTTCCCGGTGGAGTATCCGACGGCGTGCAGCCCGCAGGCATGGTCGACGGGTACGCCGCTGTTGCTGCTGCGCACCATGCTCGGCCTGGAGCCGCACGAGGGCCACCTGGCGGTCGAGCCGCGGCTGCCGGTGGGGATGGGTCGCATCGAGGTGCTGGACATCCCGGGTCGCTGGGGCCGGGTGGACGCGTTCGCCCGGGGCCGACTGGACCTGCACAACCTCGCCGACTGACCGATCAGACCGCCGGACCGGCGGTGGCGCGCCGCCCGCGTCGCCGCCGGTTCGTCGCTCAGCCGAACCCCAGCCGGGCAGGGTAGATTCTGCGGATGCCGGAGCTCGTGTACCCGCCCGTTATCGCCGCCGCCAAGACGATGTTCCGTCTCCTCGACCTGAAGATCACCATCGAGGGCGCCCATCACGTACCCCGTACTGGCGGGGCGGTGTTGGCCAGCAACCATGTCAGCTACCTCGACTTCATCTTCGCCGGCCTGGGCGCGAACGCGTCGGGCCGACTGGTCCGCTTCATGGCCAAGGATTCGGTCTTCACGCACAAGATCTCCGGCCCGCTGATGCGCGGGATGCGGCATATTCCGGTGGACCGGCAGGCCGGCGCGGCCTCGTTCCGCGCCGCCGTGGGCGCGCTCAAGCAGGGCGAGGTCGTCGGCGTCTTCCCCGAGGCGACGATCAGCCGGTCGTTCACCGTCAAGGAGCTCAAGAGCGGCACGGTCCGGATGGCCCGTTCGGCGAAGGTGCCGGTGCTGCCGGTCGCGTTGTGGGGCACCCAGCGCCTCTGGACCAAGGGCCGGCCGCGCACCCTGACCCGCCGGCACACCCCGATCACCATCCTGATCGGTGAGCCGATCAACCCGGCGGACTTCCCGGACCCGAACGTACTGGCCGCCGAGCTGACCACCCGGCTCAGCGCCCTCGTCGACCGGGCGCAGCGGGATTATCCGGACACTCCGGCTGGCCCGGATGACACCTGGTGGCAGCCCGCGCACCTGGGCGGCAGCGCGCCCACCCCCGAGGAGGCCGCCGCCCTGGACGCCGCCGCCGAGCAGCGCGCCCCCAGCGCCTGACACCTGGGGCGTGTGTGTCGAAGTCCTCGGTCCGCCGCAGGCGGGCCAGGGGCTTCGACACACGCCCTAGGGCCGGATCGTTCCGCACCCGGGCAGAATGGTGTCTGCCGGCGCGAACGCGGTTCGGTCAGGATCGACGTCATGAGCAGAGCAGCACTCGTCGTGATCGACGTGCAAGAGTCCTTCCGTCAGCGGCCGATCTGGGCGTACGGCTCCAACCCCGACATGATCCGCCAGGTCGACCGGCTGGTGGCTGCCGCCCGGCAGCGCGGTGAACTGGTGGTCTGGGTCCTGCACTCGGAACCCGGCACGGGCGGGTTGTTCGACCCCGCTCTCGGGTACGTGCGGCTGATCGACGGGCTGGTCCCCGCCGAGGGCGAGCCGACGCTGGTCAAGACCGCGCACAACGCGTTCACCACCACGAACCTCCAGCAACTGCTCACCCAGGCAGGCATCACCGACCTCACCGTCTGTGGCATCCGCACCGAGCAGTGCGTGGAGACCACCACCCGGGTCGGCGCGGACCTCGGCTACCGGATGACCTTCGTCACCGACGCCACGCTGACCTTCCCCATCCCTCACCGGGACCTGCCGGAGACCGCGACGGTCGCGGAGATCCTCGCCGACCCGCGCACCCTGACCAACGAGGAGATCGTGACCCGCACCGAGTACGCGCTGGCCGGCCGCTTCGCGACCATCCGCACCGTGGACCAGGTGACCGGCGCGACCCTCGCCGGCAGCCGGGGCTGACGTCGTGATCCGGGTCGTCTTCCTGCTGGTCCCACAGCTGCACCTGCTGGACCTCGCCGGGCCGGCCCAGGTCTTCTCCAGCGCCGCCGACCTCGGGTACGACTATCAGCTGCACTACGTCGCGGAGCGCGAGCAGGTGCCTACAGTGCAGGGCGTACCACTGGTCGCCGACACCCGATGGCCCGAACTGGCCCCGGACGACCTGGTGATCGTGCCCGGTTGGCGGCCGGCGGCGCACGGGCCGCAGGGGCCGGTGTCGCCCGGCGACCTGCGGCGACTCGCCGAGCACCACGCGGCCGGCGGCACGGTGGCCAGCGTCTGTGCCGGGGCGTACGCGCTCGGGCGGGCCGGGCTGCTCGACGGCCGACGCTGCACCACCCACCACGAGGTGCAGGACGACCTGGCCCGCCGGCATCCGGCGGCCCAGGTCGTCCGCGACGTGCTGTACGTGGTGGACGACCGGGTGGTCACCTCGGCGGGCATCGCCAGTGGCATCGACGTGGCGCTGCACTTGGTGGCGACCCGGCACGGCCCGGCGACCGCCGCGAAGATCGCCCGCACGCTGGTCGTCTACGCCCGGCGCAACGGGCACGAGCCGCAGGCCAGCGCGCTGATGCGACACCGCTCCCATCTGTCCGACTCGGTGCACCGGGTGCAGGATCTGATCGACAGCCGGTACGCCGAGCCCCTGCCACTGGCCGAGCTGGCCGCCGCCGGCGGGGTGGCCGAGCGAACCCTGACCCGGCTGTTCCGGGCGAGCACCGGCCTCACCCCGCTCGGCTACCAGCAGTTGCTGCGGGTGGAACGGGCCGAGCACCTGATCGGGCACGGCACCACCGTGGAGGCCGCCGCGCGGGCCGTCGGCTTCACCGATGCCCGGATGCTGCGCCGCCTGCGAGCCCGCCCCACGAGGTCGGCTCCGGTCTTGAGCGGTAGTAGTCGTCCCGGGAGTAGAACTCCACCGGCAACGAGCCGGGCAGCGTGATCCGGGTGTCGCCGGCCAGCAGACCGGAGCCGGCGCGCAGCAGCAGCACGTCGCGCTCCTGAGCCGAGAGGTCGACCAGTTGTGGACGGCTGAGCCGGAACATGGACACCGCCCGACGGACCTGCCGGGCCAGCGCCATGACCTCGGCGGCCGCCCCACTGAGGGCCAACGCCGGCTGCTGGATGGTGCGCAGCGCGTCGCAGACGATCAGCAGCTGCGCCGGGGCGTCCGGCTCGGTCGCCGGCAGCTCCAGCCGGGACGGCCACTGCCAGCGGATCTGACCACTCATCAGACCGTTCAGGCGAGCGGGCGGCCGGGCCCGGTGTGTGCCGTCGGCGACCAGCGACAGCTGCGAGCCACTGCCCACCCAGCAGATCCGCTGATCGGTGACGGTCACCGCGACCGGCTCGGGCAGGTGCCAACGACGTCGCACCTCGCTCGGCCCGAGCAGGTAGCCCGCGACCAGCAGCCGGTGTCGCCCGAGCACCCGCTCACCGGGCCTCGGTCGCAGGTTGTAGCGGCGGTCCAGGGTCGGGCCCACGTCGTCGTCCGGGGCGTCGAACCGGTGGGGACCGATGAAGAAGGGGGACGCGTCGGCGTGCATCGTCACGACCTTCCGGTCAGCTGGCTGTGTACTGAAGCCTGGCGGACCGGAGGGCCCCTGTCATGACGCCTGTTAGGGGGTCGGCCGGTCGTGTGTCGCCTGTGACCGGTAGATGCCGATCTCCTCCGGGCGGACGAGACCGTCCTCGATCGCACGGGCGAGTAGTGCCGCCTTTGTGGCGGCTGGACGCCCCGCCCGGGTGTACTTGATCCGCGCCCGGTCGACGTACTGCTTCACGGTGTGCTCGCTGATCTGCATCCGCCGAGCCACCGACGCCTTGGACATCGACTGGAACCAGAGCAGCAGCGCCTCACGCTCCTTGTCGGACAGCATCGGCCGGTCCGGTCGCGGGTCGCCGACCATCGCGCCGGCCAGCGCCGGCGGCACGTACGGGCGGTCGCTCGCGGCGGCCAGCACCGTTTCCACGCAGTGTTCCCGGCCCTCGTGCTTGGCCAGGAACGCCACCGCCCCGGCGTCCAGCGCGGCGAGCATCGTCTGCGGGTCGGTGTGCTCTGAATAGACCACCACCCGCCGACCGGCGGCGCTCAGCTCGGCCAACTTGTCCAACGCCATCCGCCCGTGCAACCGCAGGTCGAGCAGGACGACGTCGGCGTCCGGCGCGGCCCGCAGCACCGCGTCCGGGTCGTCGCCGGTGGCGAGCACCGTCAGGCGCGGCTCGGTGGCGAGCCAGGCGCGGACCCCCTCGACCACCACCGGGTGGTCGTCGACGATCGCCACCCCGACCGGCCGATCGCCGGTCACCGCCGCCACCGGGTCTGCGCCCATCTGATGTTCCCGTCCCGTTCGTAGAGGTACTGCACCGGCCCGTCGTCGTGCTCGCCGGGTGGGGGGCCGGTCGCCTCCGGTCCCTCCCGGTCCGGCGTGACCAGGCTGACCACCACCTCGTCCGGGCCGGAGACCACGGTCAGTCGGGCCCATCCCCGGGCGTCGGCGAGGGTGCCGGTGAGCGGGTCGGCCAGCCGGCGGCGGACCTCCACCGGCAGCGGCGGCGGGGTGCCGATGGTGACCAGGTCGATCGGGAGGCCGTTGCGTTCGGCCAGGTCGGCGGCGGCTCGCAACTCGTGCAGCAGCGGGTCGGGCACATCGTCGGACTCGGCGATCAGCCGGCGCAGCCGGGCGGCGGCCAGCATGCACCGGCGCTGCACCTCCGGGTCGTCCGGGTCGGCCTGGCCGGCGGCCAGGTCAGCGAGGACCCGACCGGCCGCCGAGCTGACCAGAGTGAGTCGGTTCCGGCGTTCCTGAAGGCCACGCTCGGCGGCATCCCGCTCGGCGGCCATCGCGTGACCGGCGGCCGAGACGGCGGCGCGTTCCCGAGCCAGGCCCACGATGACGGTGCTGCCCACGAAGACCGCCACCGGCAGCGAGAAGGTGCCGTAGACGTACATCACGTAGCGGGCCACGTCGGCCGGGTCGGGGCCGTGCCCCAGCACGGCGACCAGGGCGATCAATGCGTGGGTGCTCAGGAGCGCGATCAGCCCCACGACGCGCCGACCCCAGACCGCCAGCACGAAGAACCAGCCGAGCGTGCCCCACACCCAGTTGGCGGCGGTGAACAACTGCCGCTCACCGGCCGCGGCGAAGACGGCCGCGTCGACGACCAGCAGCAGCCCGGCCAGCGGCCACGGCGGCAGCGGCGAGCCCTGCAGCAGCCGTACCCCGGCCACCGCGCCGGTCACGGCCACCAGTATCCAGGCGCCGAGGACCACCGCTGGCGCGGCGAATTCCGCGTGGGCGGACAGCACCGCAGGCAGCGCGATCGCGACGTGCCAGGCCAACGCGATGGCGACGGCGGCGATCCGGGCACCCCGGTCGGACGCGTGTGCGACGGCGGCCGGCGCGGCGAGCACTGCGTCGGAGACCGGCTCCCGGGGCGCCGGAACGCTGGTCCGGTTCGGTGCCTCCGGAGCGTTGGTGGGCTGCGTCGGGGTGTTCAGGTCAGCCGACACCGGGCCACTCCAGTCGAATCCGGGTGCCCGCGCCGACCGTCGAGTGCACGTCGGCCCGACCACCGACCGTCGCCATCCGGCCGCGGATCGACTCGCGCAACCCGTACCGGTGCGGTGGGACGGTGGCCAGGTCGAAGCCGGGGCCGTCGTCGGCGACCTCGACCACGACGCCGATCGCGTCCCGGGTCAGCCGCAGCGTGGCCTCGGCGCCGGGCGCGTGGCGGACCACGTTGGACAGCGCCGCGTAGGCGCTTTCGCTGATCGCGTCGGCCACCCCGAGGGGGACTGCGCAGGACGTCAGGTCCAGCCGTACCGCAAGCTCGGGCAGCCGGTCGACCACCAACCGCAACCGTCCGTCGAGCGGCACCGGGCCGTCGCCGGCCACCGGGCCGGCGTCGGTGAGCGAGACGAGGGTACGCAGGTCGGCCGCGCACCGGTCCCGGAAGACAGCCGAGGGCCCGGCCACCGCTCCCAGCCCCACCATGGTCAGGGTCCCGAGCACGGTGTCGTGCAGATCGCGATTGTGTTGGCGTTCGGCCTCGCGGGCGGCGCGGGCGACCAACGCCTCCCGGGTCAGCCGCTGGTGTTCGACGAAGGCGCGGTCCGCCCGGCCGATGCGTCGGCGCATGACCGCCGCCATCATCGCCGTACAGGCGGTCTGTGCCAGCAGCGTGGCCGAGTGCGCCCGGGCTTCGGTGGGGTTGCCCGCGGCCTGCGCCCCGGTGACGTAGGTGGCGATCACGAGTAGCCCGGCCGGGATCGACCAGCGCGCCTGGGCGGTGGCCTGTGCGTTGATCACCGTGGTGCTGGCCAGCACGGCGATCCAACTGCCCTCGCCGGGCAGCACCTCGGGCGCCACCAGCACCGGGATGAGGAGGCAGGCCAGCGCGGTGACCGCCACGTCACCGGCGACGAGGGCGGGGCCGATGCCGTGACGCAACGCGCGGTGTGCGTACCAGAGGGACCAACCGGTCAGCACGCCCACCGCGGGCAGCAACACGGCCTGGTCGACCGGCGGGGTCTGCACCGACACGGCTACCGCCGCGCCGAACAGCCCGCAGGTCAGCCGCAGCAACGCTGGCAACGTGGTGAAGATGAGGCCCAGCGCCCCGCCGGCCGGATTGTCCAGCGTGGGCGGCGGCACGGTTGGGGTGGCAAGGGCCGGCATCGGGAAGTGTCCTTCCGACAACGACCCGGTCCGGGTCCACGCGGCGTAGATCGACATCGGACAATAGCATGGCCGACGACAAGTGATGACCCTTTGTGTGCGGGGTGTCGCTAATGCGTCACTCTGTGCTGCGGGGCTGGAGGAGGTCCCAGCGGTTGCCGTAGAGATCGACGAACACCGCTACCGACCCGTACGCCTCGTGCCGTGGTTCCTCGAGGAAGCGCACCCCGGCCGCCACCATCCGGGCGTGGTCCCGGGCGAAATCCTCCGTGTACAGAAACAGCCCGACCCGGCCGCCGGTCTGGTCGCCGACCCGAGCCCGCTGCTCGGCGCTGCTCGGCCGGGCCAGCAACAGGGCCGTCTCCCGGGCCCCGGCCGGGCGGACCACCACCCAGCGGGAGCCGTCCGGTCGGGCGGTGTCCTCCACCAGTTCGAAACCGAGGCCGCCGACGTAGAAGTCGATCGCCTCGTCGTACTCCCTGACCAGCAGCGCGACAAGTCCCAGATGTGCCATTCGGCCATTCTGCCGGCGGCCGCCCCGGGCCCAGCCGGCGCCCGGTCGGAACCGGGCGCGCCCCTCGTCCGTCTCATCCTCGGGTGGAAGGGTGGTGAGGGCCGGATGCGCTCGTCCCGGACGGTACTGGCGGTGGCGTTGCTCGGCATGGCGCTGGGTGGTTGCGGTGGCACCGGGATCGGGCCGGACCGGGCCGAAGAACCCGGTCCGGCCCAGATCGTCGATGGGTGGACCTCCTGCGCCAAGGCGGCACCACGGGCCGGCGAGATGGTCTCGGTGCCGAGCACGCAGACGTCGCCACCGGCCGTGGACGAGCCGACGATCGGTCGCATCGACCCCGCCTTCACCCCGGTCGCGGCCGTGATCTGCGGGCGGGAGATTCGGCCGGGCCCCAACGGCGGCCAGGAGCAGATCGCCACCGAGCGACGCGCCGAGGAGATCGCACCGCTGCTCACCGCGCTGCGCCTGCCCAGCGAGCAGGTCGGCGGGGAGGTCGCCTGCACCCTCGACATGGTCATCCCACCGTGGCTGGCCCTGGTCGACGACCGGGGGCGCTGGCTGCGGCCCTACCTCCCGACGGACTCCTGCGGCAAGCCGCGCACCGAGGTGATCGCCGCGTTGGCCGGGCCGCAGTGGACCACGGTGGCCACCCGTACCATCCGGCAGATCGAATCCGCGGCGGCCGAGGCCGCCGGATGCGCCCAGCAGTGGACGGACATGGTGTGGGTGGAGACCCGGAACGGTAACCCCGGGCCGGTCGGTCCGGTCACCCCGCCGGGCGTTGGCCCGCTACGCCTCTGCGTCTACCAGGTGCCCGCGTCGCTTCAGGCCGGCGACAAACCGGCGGGCGACTTCGTGTACGGCGGGCCGCTGCCAACCGAGCGCCAGGCGGGCGTGCTCCGGGCGCTGTCCAACCGTCGGGCGGTGGTCGACTGCGACACCCCGGCGACCCGCTTCGCGCTGCTGCGACCGCTCGACGGGGGAGGCCCGGACCGGTACGTGGAACTCGACGGCTGCCAACGGTTCCTGGTCGCGCCAACGACCGGTGGGGCGCAACTCGGGCAGGGCGACGACGGGCTGGCCACCCTGCTGGGGCCCGTCTGACCCGGTTCGGCCGTGGCATGGCCGAGGCCGCGGCCGACCACGGCCGGAACACTCCGAGGTCTGACCACCAGCCGGACGGGCCCCGGACGCACGCGCTTCGCCTCGTCGTACAGCTGCTCCTTGATGCGACCCTTGGGTCCACCGTGGGAGCGCCTCCCGCCACCGTGCCCGGGACGACACGTCGTCCCGGGCGGGCCGCCGAGCCGATCCGGCTGCGCCTTCGGAGAGGTTCCACTCGGCGTCGTATAGTTGTCGCCGCAGCCGACGCCTGGGCGTCGGTCAGTCAGCGTCCAGCAGCGGGCGCCCGGGCTCGGTTGGCGAGTCCGTGCGGTGCCCCGTGCTCGCGGTGCGCCATCACCACGCGCGCTGCCGTCGCCTTCCTGCAACTGGTACGCGCCCCGGGCACGAGGACCTTGAAGTCATGGCACAGCAGCCCATTGACCCCAATGCGGCGATCTTCGAACTCGGCCAGATCAAGCTCGGCGAAACCGACCTGTCTGGAGTGTTGACCCAGGTTTCCGAGTTGGCACGGCGAACGATCCCCGGTGCCGAGGAGGTGTCGGTGACGCTGATCAAGCAGGAGGGTGCGCAGACCGCCGCGTTCAGCGGTGAGATGGCGCTGCGGCTCGACGAACTGCAGTACGAGTACGGTCAGGGCCCGTGTCTGGAGGCGGCCAGAGAGTCCGCCGTCGTGTCCGTCCCCGACATGTCCGAAGAGGCCCGCTGGCCGCAGTGGGCAGCCCACGCTGTGCAGGGCGGAGCATTCAGCTCATTGTCGATCGGGTTCCCGATCCAGGAATCCGTGCTCGGCGCGCTGAACATCTACGGGGCCGAGCCAAGCGCCTTCGACGACGACGCGGTCGCCCTCGCGGAGACATTCGCGGGGTACGCCGCCGTCGCCCTCGCCAACGCCCACCTCTACGACGCCACCGTCACCCTGGCCGCACAGATGCAGTTGGCCATGCAGAGCCGGGCCGTCATCGAGCAGGCCAAAGGCATCATCATGGGCGAACGCCGGTGCACTCCTGACGAGGCGTTCGCCGTCCTCGCGAAGGTTTCCCAGGATTCCAACCGCAAACTGCGGGAGGTTGCTGCCGCTCTGGTGGAAAGGGCCACCCGGCCGCCGAGTTCGAAGCGTGATCGTGGCGCCTCGGGCAACCTGCTGTAGGCGTTCGGCAACGGGCTGCTGTGCCCCTGGAAGCGGCGGCCCGCCAGGGTAGCGCCGGCTGAGCCCGGCCAAGGACGGACGCCTCGACTGGCGGCCGACTACCCAGCCGGTTATCGTCGAGGTTGGTCAAGCCACGCGCCAATCCTGTTACGGGTTTCAACAGGAGGCGTGTGTTCCTATGACTGAGCGTTCCTGGTTCTGCCAGAGCCACTTCCACAGTTACCCGACGGCAGTCAGCCACGGGCCGGCCACGCCGGCGACGCTCGCCGGCGGCCAGTGGGACGGCCGAATCGACGTCGATTCCTCCGGGCCGTCGTTCCAGGTGACTCGCTACACCGAGCCCACGAACCTGTCCGCGACCATCTCGGCCGACCGGATGGTTGTCGCCCCGGTGGGGTACGTCGACATGGACACTGCGCCGCGCCTGGCGGCGGCCCTGATGAACGCGATCGACAGCCATCCCGAAGTCTGTTGCGACCTGACCGGCGTCGGGTTCTTCAGCGCCGCGGGTGTGCACGCACTTCTGCTGGCACGGGAGCGGGCGGACCGGGCCGGCTCCCGCTTCTCGATTCGAGGCGCCGGGGGAATCACCCAGCGGGTGCTGCGGATCACCGGGGTGGAGCGCCTGCTCCTGGGCCTCGACCACGACACCGGGCGAACCGCGCGGCTCGGCTGATCCGTAGCTCATGACCCACACCTCCGTCAGTCCCTACGTCACCAGGTGTCGGGGCGGTCGAGATCGCGGGCCGGCCGGTACCCGCCGAGGATCACCAAGCCCTCCGCCTCGGTGTAGCCGTTCCCCCAACCCTCGCGGAACGCCTCGACGACGCAGGGCTTGACGACCATCTCCAGCACGACACTGCCTTGCCGGCGGGCCCGATAGGGGCCGGCGACGAGATCGCCGGGCCGAGCGTCGTCACCGGCCGGGGCAGGTTGCGCCCGAACAGTCAGCCAACGGCCGGATGCGTCACCGACCACCAGAGAGCCCTCGACGAAGGAGCCCCGCGCCGACCGGCCGAGCGTGACCGAACACTCCAGCAGCCGTCCATCGGGCGGCAGCGACTCCAGGCGGAACGGCACGACGCAGCGGTGGGCACCGTCGAACCTGACCCGGCTCGCCGCGCCGGTCGCCTCGTCGCGGGTGGCCGCGTACGTGTCCAACTGGGCCCAGAGCCCGTCGGCGGGTTGCCAGCGGACGAACCACAGCTTCCGATCGCCGGACGGATCGAACCAGGCGACCCCCGAGCGGTCGCCGACCCGCACCTCGGTCCGTCCCTGCGGTCGCCCCTGCGAGGACAACGGCTGCTGGAGCCCATCCAGCAACACCTCGGTGCGGGCCAGCACGAAACGGGCCTGACCGCTCGGGCCCCGGAACTCGACGCTCTCGATGCCGCGCCCGGTGCGCCACGTCGCGAAGTCGGCACCGCTCACCAGGGCGTCGGTCGTGAAGTGCACCCTCGCGGGATCGGCACCGACCTCCTCGGGGCGTACTGTCGCATCGCTGGGTGCCTCCGGCAGCATGAGCGCCGCGGCCGGCATGATCGGGTCATCAGTGCGCCAAACGCCCGGGATCGCCAGCACCACCGAGGTGAGAGCGACACACGCCGCTGCCACGCCTCCCGCGATCAGCCCCCGCCGCCGCAGTCGCAACCGCCGGCCGCGAAGCCGAGCCTGTTGCACGATCGGCGTCGGGTCGATGTCGCCGCCCGCCCGATGCTTGAGCGTGGCGGCGAGCTGCTCGTCAAGGTCACTGAACATCAGAGCTCTCCTGCCCATGCGTGGGTTGCCGCGACCTGTCGTTGACGCAGCGCCGCCAGGGCACGCCTCGCGTGTGTGCGTACCGTCCCGGTCGAACAGGCGAGGATCTCGGCGATCGACGTGTCGTCCAGATCCTCGTAGTAGCGCAGCACGATCACGGTGCGCTGACGCGCCGGCAACTCACCGACCAGCCGCCACAGTGCGTCGCGCTCGGCGACCCCGGCGGCCTCGTCCACGTCGCCAGCCCGATCGAGCACCGCGGCGACGGAGATCTCCCGGCTGCTGCGCCGACGCCACCACGAGTTGTGGGTGTTGACGAGCATGCGCCGGACATAGGCATCGGGACGGTCCGTCCGTGAGATGCGGCCCCACCGGGCGTACGCCCGCGCGAGGACATCCTGAACCAGGTCCTCGGCTCGGTGCTCGTCACCGGTCAGCAGCCGGGCGAGCCGCACCAGCGCCGAAGTGCGAGCGAACGCATACTCCTCGAACGTCACGCCCTATTAACGCCGGAGGTCGGCCAACCCGTAGACACCCGCCGGGCACTTTCTGCCGCGCAGGGCTGTCGTGACGCGCCTACCTGTCGCTGACGTAGGTGCCCCGCTGCGGCACGGTCATCACCAGTCCACGCTCTCGTAGCAGGCGCACCGCCGCGCGGACCGTGCCGCGAGCGACTCCGTACTCCTGCTGAAGTGTGGATTCACTCGGGATCGGTCGATTGGGTGGCAGCTCCCCGGTCTCAATCCGCTTGGTGATCACGTCTGCGAGCTGAACGTAAATCGGCGTCGGAGACAGTGGATCGATCATGGACGCAACCTAGGGGACGTCTATAGACGTTCAAACTTCTGGTACGTCTATAGACGTACAGCAACGTACAACGCTACGGTCATTGTCGACAGAGAAGGGTCGGTTTCGACGACTACCTGCTGTCAGTGGCGCTGACCCTGGCGCGGCGTCACCGTCCGGCATGGAGCTGGGGGTGTTGGCGCTATGTGTGCCGCTGCGGGGCCGAGCTTCCCTGCCGGTTTCGGCACCGCATCCCGATCAATCGGGGGCACTGGCCTGGTGAAGACCAATGACGACGCACGGGCCGGTCCTGCCGCTCTGGCTGTGCGAGACATGCGACCGGCCTTGGCCATGCGTTCCACGCCGCGATGAGCTGCTGGGCCAGCACGGCGACACCTCGGTCTCACTGGCCCTTTTCATGGGCGCGTGCCTGCTGTCCGCCAGGAAGGATAAGAGCTGGGCTTCGCCGGACGCCCTCCGGCGCCGCTTCCTCGGCTGGATGCCGTGACCGAGTTCAACTCCGGCGATGTGGTGCTGATCGGGCCGGCGTGTTCGGTGCAGTTCAGCGGTGAACGAGCGCTCCGGCTCCGGCTCGTCTCAGTCGGCAGCGTCGACCCGTACGACGGCTGGGTGTGGTTGACGGGCTACGTCCTCAACGCAAGGGGCGCAGCTACCGACAAGCGAGAGGTCTACGTCCAGCGTGCAGGCATCGCGATCGAGCAGAGACAGCCCGGTCCGCCGCCGCCCGGTCGGAGCATCGCCCAGGTCCGCACGAGCCCCCCACGGCTACGAAAGTCGCCGCAGTCCGCCCTTCCGTAAGGTCAGAGTTGTTGGACGATCTGGATCGGGTTGCCGTCCGGGTCGGCCGTCCAGGCAATCAGCAGGCGATCGAGCCACCGGTGCGGTGCGGCCAGTGCGGGGGCACCGTTCGCCGTGAGTTCGGCGTACGCGGCGGCGGTGTCGTCGGTCCACAGGATCACGGCGGCCCGCTGGCCCTCGGGTACGGGGTCGAGCCCGTGATCGTCGCGGGTGGAGGCCACCGAGGCGATGCCGATCTTGTAGCCGTCAAGCACGAGATCGATGTGGATCGGCTCGCCCTCGGCCGGCACGCGGAAGGTCTCGGTGAAGCCGAGACCGGCGTAGAACTCGGCCGCGCAGGAGACGTCCTCGGAGAAGAGGATCACCTGAGGAGAGCGGAACATCGTCACCACCCGACGCTACGACTTTCTGCTACATGCGCTGCTGTCGGCCCCGACTAGAGGCAGATCCAGCAGTAGACGCTGTTCCCACCCGTGCGTGCTCTGCGGGCCAGCCCAACGAACTCCCGCAAGCGCGACAGCATGAGCTCCGGCTGAGTGTCGCTGTAGTGGGACAGCTCCTCGATGTGTGACCACCGGTCGGCCAGGTCCGGCAAGCGGTCATCCGGGATTTCGGCAAGCGCATCCCGGGCGCGTTCGCTCAGTACGACGACCCACGGTCCTTCGTACTTAAGGTCCTGACCAGCAGCGGCCGGCCAGATGAGTCGTTCCCCGATCAGGTCGGCGTCCCATGGCACGTCGAGGGCGAACGAGACGACTTGGCCGAGGACGACGGGCGGATCGATCCCCTTGCCATCCACGGCGTCCTCGACCGAGGAGTCTCCCTCCCGCATCACCGGGCCGCCATCGATGGTCGCCATCAGCTCCGCGACAGCCTCGTCGTCAGAAGCACGGAAGTAGTCGTATAAAACACCCACAGCGCCTCCGATCGCCTGCCCTACCGCGACCTGTGGGGCGGCCGAGAGGACATACAGCTCCGCCGCGAGGGGAGTCCGGTAACCATCATGGTCCGGGGCGAGACGCCCACTCGAGGGGGTGACTTCGTGGTCGGCGTTGTGGGCATCGGCCAGTCTCGGCTGCTGCGCCGGTCATCTACCCCGTCGCCGTCGCAGGAGGCGCTTGGCACCTGCGGGGCTGAGCGGCCATGCGCCCGGGCCGGCTGACGTCGCCCGCCGAGTCGAGGCACGGGCTGGCGGCTGCGCCACGACTCCGCGTCGCCTCGCAGCCGGTTCCAGTTCCGCCGCAGCCACCACGCGCAGGACGGATGGCTGCACCTGCGGGGCTATCTCCGTCCTCGGAGAAAATCTATGTTCGAAGCGCTAGACATTTTTGCCGGTGTCGACTAACGTTCCTGAGGTCGAAGACGGAGTAAACAAAGACGCTGACGTTGCCGCCCCGCACGAGGGCGAAGGAGTGGGGCAGGGGTCTTGCAAGTCCTGCTCAGCTCGGCGGCAGACATTTGCCGTAGTGAGGTGGCACGCGTGTGACAGCGGGTGGGGCCAACGCTTGTTCAGGGCTTCACCCGAGGCAAGGAGAGTTCGTCGTACGTGTTGGGGCCATGAAGTCGCGTGGGGCTCGGACACCGACGGACAGCACGGAGTACGGCAGAGGAAATCAGAGGCAAGGGAGGGCATTACACCGTTGGATCGCCCGCCGCCAGTCGCGTTCGTGGGCTGGGCGCGGACACCGCAGTTTCCCTCGAACGAGAGGTGGTCTCCGGTCACGCTTATGCGATCCTCGCACCCGAAGCCGTTCCTGACGGCCGGTGCGGATAAGACAAGCCGACGTTCTGTCGGTAGATGGTGTTCCTGACCCACAACCCTTGGGCCCCGGTGCTTCCGAGCACCGGGGCCCTCGTGATGGAGGTTCGATGGCTCAACCCGACGACATGCTCGACGATGAGGACTACCCCGCCTACACGATGGGCCGTGCCGCAGAGATCCTCGGCTGCTCGCAGGATTTTCTACGCCGGCTCGGCGATGCGAAACTGATCGACCCGCAGCGCTCCAGTGGAGGGCACCGCCGCTACTCCCGCTACCAACTGCGCCTTGCCGCGCGAGCTCGGGAGATGTGCGACCAGGGCACCGACATGGCCTCGGCCTGCCGGATCATCATTCTTGAGGACCAACTCGAAGAGGCCCTTCGGCGCAATGAGCGTCACCAGCAGGGCTGAGCACACGCTCCGCGCGGGCCTTCCCGCGAGGTGAAGCCGAGCGCCATACGGTCCCTCCCGTCAGGGCAGGGGCCGTCTGTCGTCTGGGGAAAGGTCTCGGTCGTCTGGATGGGCGGGCCTGACGGCAGCGATCGATTGTGGTCCCGTGCCTGCCGGCTTCCAAATGACCAACTTTGGAGCGGAAGCTGCAAGTCAGCGGTGGCGCGCCCGGCAGGATTCGAACCTGCGGCCTTGGGATTAGAAGAAGATCGCGGATGGCTGGTCAGGCCGCCGCGCCCCTGTTCAGCCCGTCCGTGGTTGTCGGGCGTCGTCGGCCACTGCCGCCGCCCTTGGCTGTACCGATGGCTGTACGCCCGGCCGGCGCTGACCATCTGATCCGTAGGAGCATCCCGCATCCGCCGTCACCCGCCTCGCCTCCCCGCTGGCTCGTGGCCGCCGTTCATCCGGTTGCGTGTTGGCGTCGCGCTGGGGTCAGACTGGGGTGAGCGAGTACCGGCTTGGGAGTTGCCTGCTCTGCGGCCCACAGAAGATCAGTGATGGCGAATCCGGGCAACGCAAGTTCAGCCCCTGACGTGATTCGGAACGTGCCGCCGACCGCTTCAGGCATCCAGCCAGTCAGCACCCCGTATTTGACAAGGGCACGGACTTCCTCAGCCGTCGGGTACGGATACGATTCCTCCTCGCCAGGCGCTGGCAGGGGACGCTCGATCAGGTCGGCCTGTAGGGCGCGGCCGTTCTTCCCGGCTCTCCAGACACGGACCCGGATGCAGCGGTGACGACAACCGTCAGGTCCAGGGGCGGCCCGGATGTCTGCCTTCCAGGTGAACTCCCGGCCGTCAATATGCAGCTTCCGTAGCCTCGACCTCATCCGCCCGTGCCTCCACTCCTGCAGATCACCCTAAAGTTCGGTACCTCTTACGCTCCCGTAGCGGCCCCCGCCGACGGTGCCGGCATGCATACGAGCGTTGGGCCATCGTCCAAACCTGCACGTGCTCCCCGCCATCCGCCGACCTCTTACGGACTAAATGCGGACCGCAGGTGCCGACGGCCGGAAACGCCGCCAGATCGAACTGGCTTTCGGCACGCCGTGAGCAACGCCGACGTAGACCGCAGTAGGGCCAAGCACGGCGACCACGCCGCCCAGGCACGACAACAATGTGCCGACGATCGGTACATCGGTTGCTACTGCGACGACAGCCACGTAGATCGCGGCCAGCACTGCGGCAACGGCAGAGGCGACCAGCAACTTTACGAACAAACGTCCGTTTTTGGCGATCACTTCCCCGGCAATGCCGGCTGGAATGAACAACACCGGCACCAGGGCGACGCCAAGCCCGCTGGCAAGCAGCACCAGCAGCGGCCCCGCCAGCGGACCGCCCGCATCCGCATCGGCCGCCAACGCGTACACGAGCAGGCCGACGTAGATGACGGCCACCTGCACGACGAAAACCAACCAGGCGGCAGCTGCACCGGCAAGGTGCCGGGCGACCGTTGGCAACATGACGCCTCCCCGTATGACGCTTCCGGAAGGCTATGCCAAGCCGCATGTTCCTGCGTGCCCGGCGCTCATGGCGAGGCCGCCGCAGTTCATTCCTCGTCATGCAATGGTGTGACCTACGCGGGCAGCAGGATTGTCGGCGTTCCTTGGCGGATCTCTGAGGAGGGTCGGGGTTCGGGGCAGCGCCCCGAGGTCTTCAAGCTCTTGCAGTCCGCCAGTGTGGCCGGTCGGCCCGGCCGATGCCGGCCGGAGGTCGCCAGCAGGCCGGGGCCGGGCCGGCGCGGCCCGCTTGCGGGCCGCCTTGATGCCGCCAGGCGGGCCGCCGCCGACCCGCCCGATGTTTCGGCAGCCATCGCGCGTGAGTCGGCAGAGCAGGAAGGGACCGGAGCATGAGCGAGAAGAAGAGCGTCCGCCCGGCTGAGGCTGCGGCCCTGCTCGGCATCTGTCGTAACACCGTCTACGTCCTGATGCGATCGGGCCGCCTGCGGTCGGTGAAGCTCAACAGGGCTCGCCTGATTCCGGTCGCCGCGATCGAGGAACTTCTTTCGGCAGCCGACGCGGCATGAGCGGCAAGCGGCGTCGGTCTCACGGTGAGGGATCGGTCTTCAAGTACCGGGATGGCTTCGCGGCGGTGCTCGATGTGGGCTGGGGTGAGGGCAGGCGGTCGCGGAAGTGGGTCTACGGCAAGACGGAACGGGAAGTGCTCGGAAAGCTGGCCGACCTTCGCCGCCGCCAGGAGCAGGGGCAGAACCTCGCCGCCACTCCTCGGACGGTCGGAGAGTGGCTGGACGAGTGGTTGCGGATGAAGGAGCGTGACGGGACACGGCCGTCGACGTTGCAGGGCTACCGGAAGCTCATTGAGAACCACGTCCGCCCGGCGCTTGGCCGGCTGGCACTCGACAAGCTGACGCCGGCCGTCATCCGCCGGCTGCTGGCCGAGAAGACAGACGCGGGTTTGTCGGCAACGACGGTTCGGCACATCCACGGGCTGATCCGGAACTCACTCGGTGACGCGGAGCGGGAGGAGTTGGTGCACCGCAACGCCGCCAAGTCGGTCCGTCCGCCGGCCATGAGGCAGATCGAGCGTCGCGCCCTGGGCGTGGATGAGGCCAAGCGGCTGCTCGACGTGCTGCGGGGGCACCGCCTGGAAGCTTGTACGTCTGCGCCTTGACGGTCGGGCTCCGTCGCGGGGAACTACTCGGCCTCGCCTGGTCGGACATCGACTTTGACGCCGGCGCCCTGACCGTTCGGCAAACCGTCCAGCGGGCCGAGGGCCGCCTCCAGCTCGTGGCACCCAAGACGGAGCGGTCTCGGAGGACAGTTCCGGTGCCGGCGCAGACTCTCGCCCTGCTTCGCGCGCACCGTCGGCAGCAAGCCGCCGACAGGTTGGCGGTGGGGGAGCCGTGGCAGGATCACGGCCTGGTCTTCCCGTCCAAGGTCGGTACGCCGATGGACCCGGACCACATCGATCGGACGTGGCACAAGATCCGAGCGTCAGCCGGCCTCGATCGGTTGCGTCTGCACGACCTGCGGCACGCCTGCGCCACATTCCTGCTCGTCTCCGGTGCCCCGCCCCGGACCGTGATGAAGGTGCTCGGGCACAACCAGATCGGGCTGACCATGAACACCTGTGCCCACGTCCTGCCAGAGATCGAGCGGGCCGCCGTGGACGAGGCCGCGAAGCACCTCTACGGCTGACCTGGCTGTACGAATGGCTGTACGGGGCGTGGTGATCGCTCGGACCGGGAGCGGAAAGCCGCTGACCTGCGGTGGTGAAGGTGCGCCCGGCAGGATTCGAACCTGCGGCCTTGGGATTAGAAGTCCCCTGCTCTATCCGCTGAGCTACGGGCGCGTGTGGCGTGGATGTCGCGCCCAGAGGGTACCGCCGTCCCACTGCCCGACGGCGAAAAGGGTGCCCGCGTCCACGTTGCCGAGCAGAGTCTCACGTCCGCCTCGTAGCGGGCATCCGGGTTACCGCGGACCGGCCTGGCGGTGGACCGTACCTTTGGCTGGTGTTGCTGGATTCCGACGCCGAGAGCGACGTCGCCTACGAGCTGTGCCAGGTCGTCGGTCGCGCCATCCTGCCGTACCGGTCCCCGGGCGACTTCGGTACCGCGTTCTTCTTTCGGGGCGGCGACGACCCGGTGGGGGAGTCGCTGTTGACGGCGGCTGACCTGGTGGGTGGTTCGGGGGGTGAGTTGGGCCTGCGGTCCAGCGTCACCGAGCCGGCGGGGGTGGCCCCGGCCGTCATTTCGGAGGCCGAGATCGTGCCCGGTTGGGCCCGCTTCCCGGGCGACGGGGTCGCCGTGTTGTCGACCGCTGGCCTGCACCGGTACGCCGGTGACGGCGGCTGGCGCTGGCGCGTCCAGCCGGTGCCGGCGGGGATCGCCGCCGGGCCCGAGGTGGTCGCCCGCCTCGGCGCCGACGCCAGTTCCGCTTTCGTGCTGGCCCATGGGGTACGCGAGGACGGGTCGCGGCCGTTGGAGGTCGCGATCGAGCGGGTGGTCCGCGACGGGGACGCCGTGCTGATCACCACGGAGCTGCCGCCGGGGTACGTCGGCGCGCCGGTCTTCATCGTTCAGGCTGGGGCCGCCGGTGAGGTTTCCCCGTACTGCCTGGGCCTGGTCCTGCCCGGCGTCGGCGCACATCCGGTGGCGACCTTCGACCGGATCCGTGCCGTCCTGCCGGCGACGCCCGGCGACGTCTGAGCCGCGCCGTCCGGCCTGGTCAGCGGCCTGGCGTCGTCGCCCCAGCGGCGTCGGCTCGGCCCGCGTCGGTCGGTGTGACGTCGGCCGGGGCGGTGGGGCCGGCGGCGAGGAACGCCTCGGCCCAGCGGCCCACCTCGTCGAAGACCTTCTTCCGTACGGTCGGGCCGGAGAGTGTGAGGTCGTGCAGCCCGCCGTCGAAGCGGGCCAGGGTGACGTGGCGGCCGAGGCGGGGCGCGTAGCGGACCATGTGCTCGACGTCCAGTACGGCGTCGGCCAGGGTCGCGTTGTCGTGCCACCTGGTGCCCCGGAAGGACCGGGTCGAGCAGGCCAGCAGCACCGGCACCTGGATGTCCAGCCCGGCGCGGAGCCGGCGTTGCCCGGTGCGGATCGCGTTCAGCCAGCCGGCCCGGACCGGGAACCCGGCCAGCGGCTTCCACGCCAGGTCGTAGGTCCACTCGCCGCGGTGGTCGGAGTGGATGCTCTCGCCGTACACCGTGCCCAGCCCGAACGGCAGGATGCGGTGCGGCGCCCTGCGGCCCAGCCGGGACGCGGCGGCCGCGAGGGGTCGGCGCACCGCCCAGGGGGCGTTCAGGTCGAAGAAGGGGCTGTTGAGCACCAGGCCGTCGATGGTGCCGGTGTCGCGGCGGGCGTCCGCCCAGAGCGAGATGATCAGGCCGCCGGTGGAGTGGCCCATCGCCAGCAGGGTTTCGTGCCCGTCGTCCTTGCGGATGATCTCGGCGGCGGCGTCCAGCTCGGGGAAGTAGTCACTGATGTCGCGGCAGAAGTTCGGGGTCTGGCCCGGGAGCAGACTGCGACCGTACTTGCGCAGGTCGAGCGCGTAGAAATCCCAACCTCGCTCGGCGAAGAAGTCGGCCAGATGGGTCTGGAAGAAGTAGTCGACGAAACCATGTACGTAGAGCACGGCCCGCCCGGTGGGGCGCTCGGCCCGCCGCCGGACCAGGGTCGCGACAACGCGGCCTTCGTCGTCGGTGCCCAGGTCGATCGTCTGCCGCTCGTACGGCGGCCCCAACACGTCCGGTTCCACGAACGCGACGCTACGCCGCCGACCTACCCAGCGGTAGCCCGCGCCGCGGCAACGCCTGTCCCCTCGCCCGCCCCTCGCCCCGCCCGCCCGCGATCTTGCACTTGCTGTCCCGGCATAAGGGGCGATAGCCACGATTCGGGTTCCGACAGTGCAAGATCGCGGGGCTGGGGCGTGGGTCAGACCGTTTCCGCGTCGGCGCGGGGGGCCGGGTCCTCGGACTCGTCGGCCTCCAGCTGCGGCTGGGGGAGGTCGCGCAGGTGCTTGTTGTGCCGGGGTTCCTGGCGGGTCTTGGCGTCGTTGAGCCGGCGGCGCAGGTCGTCACGGACGTCGTTGAGGGCGGCGTGCAGGTCCTCCTCCGCGGAGGTGGTGACGATCTTCTGCCGACCGGCGATCCAGCACTCCAGGGTGACCTTCTGCCCGCGCGCCTCCCGGTCCTTCACCGACACCTCCAGCTCGGTGGCGTCGGCGTGGAAGCTGGCGAGCCGGGCGTCGAGGGTGGCGAACTGCTCGGCGATCCAGTTGCGGTCGCCCTGCGAGAACCCGGCGCCCACCCGCAGGCACTCAGCCACGGTGGCCGGGTTCGCCACGGCGCTCATCGCCGCGCCTCGGAAGCGTTCGCGAAGCCGATGGTAGTGATCGTCATGGCGTTGACCTCTCGTCGACGTGGAGCTGTCGGTGGTGCTTGATCAAGTCCTTACCCAGTTCGGGCAGCCCGGGAAACCGTCGACGGCGGGTCGGCCGGGTCGGGCGTACCACATCCGGGCGTGATCAGGGCGTTGTCCACAGGTGGGTTCGTCATCCACAGGTCGGAGATGGGCGCTGGCGATGGGCGCGCTCAGTGCCGAGGCTCGGTGTCGAGTCGACTCGCGCTGGCAGGCCCCGATCCCCCTGGAGGGACGATGTTCGACACTTACGTGACAATCGTCGGCAATGTGCTGACTACGCCCGAGTGGCGGCGTACGACCCAGAGCAACACTCTGGTGGCCAACTTCAAGGTCGCCTCCACCGCCCGCCGACTCGATCGGGACAGCGGCCGGTGGGTGGACGGCAATTCGCTTCGCGTCCGCGTCAACTGCTGGCGCAAGCTCGCCGAGGGGGTGGCGGCCTCCGTCATGGTCGGCGACCCGGTGGTGGTCTGCGGGCGGCTCTACACCCGGGACTGGACCGACGACGCCGGTAACCACCGCACCCTCTACGAGTTGGAGGCGGTCGCCGTCGGTCATGACCTGTCCCGGGGTCGGGCCCGGTTCCTGCGCAACCGGCCGAGCATGACCACCAGCACCGTGGAGGACGCGGAGGCCGAGAGCCGGGTGCACGGCGAGCCCACCGAGCCGGTGCCCGCCGGGCAGGCACCCGCGCTGCCCGACGACCGTCCGCTGGACGACGACTTCGAGCTGCCCGACTACGCCGAGCTGCGAGCCAGCCCGTTCGGCGACGTCCCCGAGGACGATGACAGCTCCCCGAGCAGCGGTCAGGTCGGGCAGGCCAACGTACCGCCGGGCCACGACGACGAGTTGGCTCCTCCGCCCGAGGCGGACGACGACAACACCGACGGTGACCTGGACATCGAGTTGGGGCCGGTGCCCGACGAGGGGCAGCCGGAGCCGGTGCAGCCCGGTCGAGG
Organism: Micromonospora sp. BQ32; assembly: GCF_059358895.1. NCBI lineage: Bacteria > Bacillati > Actinomycetota > Actinomycetes > Micromonosporales > Micromonosporaceae > Micromonospora > Micromonospora sp. BQ32. Next base: position 118,458 of record NZ_JCADBI010000015.1, read on the forward strand.
GCGGCGCGGTCGGGGCCGGGTCCCGCAGCCAGCCTGACCGGTCGAGCTGGCTGAGGTTCCGTGCGGCGCGGCACGACGGGGGCGGGGTGGCGGCGTGACCAGCGTCGTCACCCCGCGTGACGGGCGTCGGCGGGCCGGGCCTGGCTGTGCGCTTCACAGGTTCTCGTCGTCGGTGCGGCACCGTGGGTTGGGTTGGTGCACGGGCTGCTCGTCTAGGCTGGCCGGCCGGAGGTGGTGCGGGTGCGACGGACAGCGCCGATGGCGAACGCGGTGGGGCTGCTGGCCGGGTACGCGCTGGACAGGGTGCTCGGCGACCCCCGCCGGTGGCACCCGGTGGCCGGCTTCGGGCAGGCCGCGGGCGCGCTGGAGCGCCGCCTCTACCGTCCGGACCAAACGGCGGGCACGGCGTTCACCGCGCTGGCTGTCGGTGGGCCGGTGTTGCTCGGGGCGGTCGCCGCGGCGGCTACCCGGCGCCGGCCGGTGACCCGGGCGGTGCTCGTGGCGGCCGGCACCTGGGCCGTGCTGGGCGGTCGCACGCTACGGCACGAGGCGACCGTCATGGGTCGGACGCTGCGCGACGGTGATCTGCCCGCTGCCCGGAGACGCCTCGGCCATCTCTGCGGGCGGGACCCGTCGACGCTGGGGGAGTCGGAGCTGGCCCGGGCCACCGTCGAGTCGGTCGCGGAGAACACCTCCGACGCGGTCGTCGCTCCGCTGTTCTGGGGTGCGGTCGCCGGCCTGCCCGGCCTGCTGGGCTACCGCGCGGCGAACACCCTCGATGCGATGGTCGGGCACCGGTCGGCGCGCTACGCGCGGTTCGGCACCCCGGCCGCTCGGCTGGACGACGCACTCAACCTCGTGCCGTCCCGGCTGACCGGGCTGCTCACCATCGCCGTCGCGCCGGTCGCGCACGGGGACCGGCAGCGCGCCTGGCAGGTGTGGCGGCGGGACCGCAACGACCACCCGAGCCCCAACGCCGGTCAGTGCGAGGCGGCGATGGCCGGTGCGCTCGGGGTCCGCCTCGGCGGCCGCAACGTCTACTTCGGGCGCTCCGAGGTGCGGCCGTTCCTCGGCGACGGTCCCCGCCCGGAGGCGCGGCACCTGAAGCGGGCCGCCCGGATCTCCGGCGCGGTGGGGCTGGCCGCCGTCGGGCTGGCCGCCGCGTACCCGGTGACCCTCGGCCGGCTGGTAGGTGCCGTGAGCAGACGGGCGCTGATCGGCGCCGGGGGCCGGCGGGGGAGCAGGCGGTGAGCGGCGGGCTGCTGGTGGCCGGCACGACGTCCGACGCCGGCAAGAGCGTGCTCACCGCCGGCATCTGCCGCTGGCTGCACCGGCAGGGCGTGAAGGTGGCGCCGTACAAGGCGCAGAACATGTCGAACAACTCGGCGGTGGTCGTCGGGCCGGACGGGCGCGGCGGTGAGATCGGGCGCGCCCAGGCCATGCAGGCCGCGGCGTGTGGGCTCGCACCCGACCTGCGGTTCAACCCGGTGCTGCTCAAGCCGGGCAGCGACCTGGCCAGTCAGGTGGTGTTGCTGGGTGAGGCGGTCGACACGATCACCGCCGGTACCTTCCGGCAGCTACGTCCCCGGCTCGCCGAGACCGCGTACGCCGCGCTGGCCGAGCTGCGCGAGACGTACGACGTGGTGATCTGCGAGGGCGCCGGCAGCCCCGCGGAGATCAACCTGCGGGCCGGCGACTACGTCAACATGGGGCTGGCCCGGCACGCCAACCTGCCCACCATCGTCGTCGGCGACATTGACCGGGGTGGTGTCTTCGCCTCGATGTTCGGCACCGTGGCCCTGCTCGACCCGGCCGACCAGGCGCTCATCGCCGGCTTCGTGATCAACAAGTTCCGGGGTGACCTTGGGCTGCTCCAGCCTGGTCTGGACATGCTGCGTCAGGTCACCGGCCGCCCCACGTACGGGGTGCTGCCCTGGGCACTGGATCTGTGGCTCGACGCGGAGGACTCACTCGCCTACGGTCGGGTGCTCGGCCGACCCGCCGCCCCGCACGGCACCGAATGGCTGGACGTGGCCGTCGTTCGCCTACCCCGGATCAGCAACGCCACCGACGTGGAGGCGCTCGCCACCGAACCGGGCGTCCGGGTACGCCTCACCATCGAACCGGCCGAACTGGCCGCGGCCGACCTGGTCGTCCTACCCGGCTCCAAGTCCACCGTCGCCGACCTCGCGTGGCTGCGCGAAACCGGCCTCGCTGACGCGGTGGCCACCCATGTGGCGGCCGGCAAACCCCTGCTCGGCCTCTGCGGCGGTTTCCAGATGCTCGGCCGCGCCATCCACGACCCGGTGGAGAGCCGGCAGGGCAGCATGCCGGGGCTCGGTCTGCTGCCCATCGACATCACCTTCGATCCGCGCAAAACCGTCCGGCAGTCGGTGGGCACCGGCCACGGCGGCCTCCCGGTGCGTGGCTACGAGATCCACCATGGGTACGTGTCACAGGCCGACCCCGGCTTGACTCCGCTGCTGACCGGCGACGACGGTGTCGGAGAGGGGGCCGTGCTCGGCGCGGTGCACGGCACGCACTGGCACGGGGCGTTCGAGTCCGACGGGTTTCGCCGGTGGTTCCTCACCGAGGCGGCGCGTCTGGCCGGCCGCAGCGGGTTCCGGGTCGCACCGGCCACCAGCTTCGCCGCCGCCCGGGAACGCTCACTCGACCTGCTCGGCGACCTGGTCGAGGAACACCTGGACACCGACGCCCTCTGGCGGCTCATCGAAGCCGGCCCACCCGCGAACCTTCCCTTCATCCCACCCGGCCCGCCACCCTCCTGAGTCTCTTGGCCGGCCCGGCGTCTTCGCCGGCCCACCGTCCCATGCGGAGCGTGGGGGCGGGGCCGCGCCCCGAGCAGCGGGGCGCGATCTTGAGCCGACCGCCCGCCCGGGATGGACGTGAGGCGACGATGTCGGGAATCAGGGGCGGATGTCGGCGGGACGGTCGGTGATGGGCAGGCCGGCGGCGAGCCAGGCGTCCACCCCGCCGATCATGTCGGTGGCCCGCCGCAGCCCGAGGGTTTGCAGGCTGGCGGCGGCCAGGCTGGAGCTGTATCCCTGCCGGCACACCAGCACGATCTCCCGGTCGTACCCGGTGGCTTCCGGGATCCGCCAGGCGCTGGCCGGATCGAGGCGCCACTCCAGTACGGTCCGGTCGATGACGACCGCGCCGGGCAGGTCGCCCTGTTCGCGGCGCTGTAGTTCGGTGCGGGTGTCGACCAGCAACGCGCCGCCGCGGACCGCCTCGACGGTCTGCTGCGGAGTCAGTCGGTGCAGCCCGGCGCGGGCCTGTTCGAGTAGGGCGTCTATACCGGGGCTCATTACGTCTCGGAGCACCACCCGATCATGCCGATTCGGTGCCACCCCGGGCGGCGAACGGGCCGCCCGTCACCCGTCGCCGCCCCAATTCCCCCGGACGTGACGGTGGCCGGCCAGGGCGGTCAGCCGGACGTGTCAAACGTTGCCCACGCCGACCCCGCAAGCAGCATTATCGACACGGGCCGACAGGGATACCGCGACGTCAATGAACCGGAGTCGATCACCCACCCACCAGGGGTGGCGGCATACTTCGGGCATGCACCACGGGAGGCTGTGCTGAACCCGGAGACCGGCGGGCCGACCGTGGCGGTTGTCGAGGCGTACGCCGAATTGGCTCGTCGGGTGCTCGCGGGCCCGCCGCGGTTGGGGCGGACCCGGCTGGTCGCGGTCGACGGGCCGAGCGGCGCGGGTAAGAGCCGGTTCGCCGCGCGGCTCGCGGATGCGCTGGCGGGGCCGCTCGGCGGCCGACCTCCGGTGGTACACACCGACGACCTGCTCGACGGGTGGGCCGACCAGGTCACCTTCTGGCCCCGGCTCGACGAGGGGGTGCTCGCCCCGCTGCGCGACGGGGAGCCGGGCGCCTACCGGCGGTACAGCTGGGTCCGGCAGTGCTTTCTGCCCCGGCCGGTCTCGGTGCCGGTGGCTCCGGTGCTGGTGGTCGAGGGGGTCAGCGCCGCCCGTGCGGTGGTCCGGCCGGAGCTGACGCTGGCCGTGTTCGTCACCGCGCCCGCGTCGCTGCGGCTGACTCGGGCGGTCGCCCGGGACGGGCCGGAGATCCTGCCCGAGCTGCGCCGCTGGCACGACGGGGAGCGGGCGCACTTCGCCGGCGACGAGACCGCGACCCACGCCGACCTGGTGGTGGATGGCGCGCCGACACTGCCGCACGACGCGACCCGGTACTACGTGCGGATCCGCTGAGCGGGGCATGGACGTCGGCCACCGACTGCGGCACGATGCGGGGAGCTACGGCGAACGGGGAGCCACCATGACGGCAGCGGACGCGCCAGCGCGGCGTCGGATCACCCTCACCGGCATCAGCTCACGGGCCTGGGAACATCCGGCCGACCGGGGTGCCCTGGTCGCACTGCGGGAGCTGCGCGGTTTCGACGACGTGGTGCGGGCGTTCTTCGGGATGTGGAACGAGCGGGGTTTCCGGCTGTCCGTGCTGGCCTCCGGCATCCGGGTCGACCACCGGCAGTACCCGGCGGTGTGGCAGCGCTACACCGAGGCCGCGGCGGCGCTCGACGTGACCGCGCTGCCCGAGCTGTACGTGACCCAGTCGCCCTGGTTGGGCGCCGAGGCGGTCGGGCTGGAGCGGCCGTTCATCGTGCTGAACTCCGCGTGCGTACAGCAACTCGACGAGGACGAGCTGCGTTGCCTGCTCGGCCACGAGTTGGGGCACGTGGGCAGCGGGCACGCGGTCTACAAGACCATGCTGATGATTCTTACTCGGTGGGCGGCCAACCTGAGCTGGTTGCCGGTCGGCGCGATCGCGCTGCGGGCCATCATCGCGGCGATGCTGGAGTGGTGGCGTAAGGCGGAGCTCTCCGCCGACCGGGCCGGGCTGCTCGCCGGGCAGGACCCGGCGGCCGCGCTGCGGCTGCTGATGAAGCTGGCCGGCGGCGGTGACCTCTCCCAGGTCGACACCACCGCCTTCCTGGAGCAGGCCGCCGAGTACGCCGGCGGCGGGGACCTGCGCGACAGCCTGCACAAGATCCGGATGACCGCGTGGAGCACCCACCCGGCGCCGGTGGCGCGGGCGGCGCAGCTGCGCCAGTGGATCGACTCCGGGGCGTACGGGCGGGTGCTGGCCGGGGACTACCCGCGCCGCGAGGACGACGGCTCGACCAGCGTCTCGGAGGAGATCAAGGCGGCTGCCGAGTCGTACCGGGAGGAGTTCAGCCGGTCCACCGACCCGCTGGTCGGGTTGTTGCGCCGGCTCGGCGACGGCGCGAGCGACGTCGGCGAGTGGGTGGGCGGCACCGCCGGCCGGGCCCGTTCCTGGATGGACGCGGCCACCGAGGCGGCGGGCCGCGCACACCGCGCCGGCCGGGCCGCCCCCGGCGCGCGGGCCGGCGCCGGCCCCGCGGACGGCGGTGACGGTACGGGCTCCGCCGGCACGCCCCGGTAAGGCCGGCATACGATGCCGGTCATGACCTCACCGATCATGTCCGAGTCCGAGGTGCGGGCCGCCGTCGAGCGGGAGATGCCCGGCGTCCGGGCCGACCTGGAGCGCCTCGTCCGCATCCCCGGCATCGCCTTCGAGGGCTTCGACCACTCGCACGTGGAACGCTCCGCCGAGGCGGTCGCCGAGCTGCTGCGCGGTTGCGGCCTGGACGTCGACATCGTGCGATCCGGTGGCCAGCCGGCGGTGATCGGCCGTCGGGCCGCCCCGCCCGGCGCTCCCACCGTGCTGCTCTACGCCCACCACGACGTCCAGCCGGTCGGCGACCGGTCGCTGTGGGAGTCCGACCCGTTCGAGCCGGTGGAACGGGACGGCCGGCTCTACGCCCGGGGCGCGGCCGACGACAAGGCCGGCATCATGGCGCACGTCGCGGCGCTGCGCGCGTACGGTGACGCGTTGCCGGTCGGCGTGGTCCTCTTCATCGAGGGCGAGGAGGAGTACGGCTCCGACTCGCTGGAGCAACTGCTGGCCGAGCACCGCGACGAGATCGCCTCCGACGTCATCGTGATCGCCGACTCCGGCAACTGGGACATCGGCGTACCGGCGTTGACCACCTCGCTGCGGGGCATCGTCAACTGCTTCGTCGAGGTGCGCACGCTGGACCACGCGGTGCACAGCGGCATGTTCGGCGGTGCCGTGCCGGACGCGCTCACCGCGCTGGTCCGGCTGTTGGCGACGCTGCACGACGACGCCGGTGACGTGGCCGTGGACGGGCTGGTGGGCCGGGAGGGCGCCACCGTCGACTACCCGGAGGACCGGGTCCGGGCCGAGGCTGGGCTCGCCGAGGGCGTGCAGTTCATCGGCACCGGCCGGATCACCGACCGACTCTGGACCAAGCCGGCGCTGGCCATCCTCGGTGTCGACGCCCCGTCCACCGGCGAGGCGCCGAACGCCCTGGTCCCGGCCGCGAAGGCGAAGCTCAGCATCCGCCTCGCCCCGGGCGACGACCCCAAGCGGGCGTACGCGGCGGTGCGCGCGCACCTGGAGCAGCACGCGCCGTGGGGTGCGCAGGTGACGGTCACCTTCGAACACGACGGCGACCCGTGCGTGATCGACGCGTCCGGGCCGATGTTCGACGCCGCCCGTTCGGCCTTCCGGACCGCCTGGGACGGCACCGACCCGGTGGACATCGGCGTCGGCGGCTCGATTCCGTTCATCGCCACCTTCCAGGAGATGTTCCCGAAGGCGGCGATCCTGGTGACCGGTGTGGAGGACCCGCACGCCCGCGCGCACGGCCCGAACGAGAGTCTGCACCTCGGGGAGTTCGCCCGGGTCTGCCTCGCCGAGGCGCTGCTCCTGCGCAACGTGGCGGCGGCGGGCGCTTAGGTGTCAGAACGGCAACTTTGGGCCTGATCTGGGAGTTTACGGCGTGTCGGATGGTCAGGTGTTATAGCCTTTCGTACATGAGTACGAACGAGGTGATGGCCCGGTTGGGGGCCGCTGTCAGCGCGCTGGGAGATGTCGATGTCTCCGCGTGGTCCGAGGACACGCTCAACGAACAGCTCGGTGAGCTCTCCGCCGCACTGGTCGCCCTCGACTCGGTGCTCTCCCGGGTTGCCGGCGAGGTCCGCGCCCGAGGGTTGCGCATCGAGGAGCCCGTCTCCGCCTAGGGCCTGTCGTCCGCGTCAGCGGGCGGCACCCTGCCGACACCGCCCGGGCCCGGCAATGCCCGGGCGGTGTCGGAGGTGACTGGCAGGATGAGCTGCGTGCGGTTCCTCGATCTGGCAGCCACCTCCGCCGCCGTCGGCGCCACCAGCGGCCGCCGGGCCAAGGTGGAGCTGCTCGCTGACGCGCTGCGCCACCTCGATCCCGACGAGGTCGAGCCCGGCGCCGGCTATCTCGCCGGTGAGCTGCGCCAACGGCAGACCGGGGTGGGCTACGCGAGCCTGCGTGACCTGCCGCCACCGGCCGCCGAGCCGACGTTGACGGTGGCCGCCGTGGACGCGGCCATCGCGCAGATCGCCGCAGTGCACGGCTCGGGCTCGCAGGCGCGGCGTCGGGCGCTGCTCGGTGCCCTCTACGCGGCGGCGACGGCCGACGAGCAGCGCCTGCTCACCGGCCTGTTCAGTGGCGAGCTACGCCAGGGCGCCCAGGCCGGGCTCCTCGCGGACGCGGTGGCCCGGGCCGCCGAGGTGCCGGTGGCGGCGGTCCGCCGGGCGTTGCTGCTCGCCGGTGATCTCCGGGCGGTGGCGGTGGCCGCGCTGTCCGGCGGGGCCGCCGAGTTGGCCGGGTTCGGTCTACAGGTCGGCAGGCCGTTGGCACCGATGCTCGCGCAGAGCGCCCCCTCGGTCGACGAGGCGCTCGCCGCGACCGGCACGCCGGCGGTGGTCGACGTGAAGCTCGACGGCATCCGCATCCAGGTGCACCGCTCCGGCGCCGACATCGCCGTCTTCACCCGCAGCCTCGACGAGATCACCACCCGGGTGCCCGAGGTAGTCGCAGCGGTTCGTGCCCTGCCCGGCCGGGAGTTGGTCCTCGACGGCGAGGCGATCGGGCTGGACGAGACCGGCCGCCCACTGCCGTTCCAGCAGACGTCGAGCCGGGCCGCCCGCCGCACCACCCCCAGCACCACCGGGCGCACACCGGTAGCCCCGGCGGTGCTCGCGGCGGCCGCCAGCACGGGCGCGACGGTGCTCACCCCGTACTTCTTCGACCTGCTGCACCTCGACGGCCAGGATCTGATCGACCTTCCCGGCCGGGAGCGGTGGGCCGCCCTCGCCGGTTCGGTGGATTCGTCGCTGCTGGTCGGGAGGATGGAGGTCGACGACCCGGAACAGGCCGCCGCCGCGTTCGCCGCCGCCCTCGACGCCGGGCAGGAGGGCGTGGTGGTCAAGGCGCCGGACGCTCCCTACGACGCCGGCCGGCGCGGCGCCGCCTGGGTCAAGGTGAAACCGCGGCACACCCTCGACCTGGTGGTGCTCGCCGTCGAGTGGGGCAGTGGCCGACGCAAGGGCTGGCTGTCCAACCTGCATCTGGGCGCCCGTGACGCGCGCACCGGCGACTTCGTGATGCTCGGCAAGACCTTCAAGGGGCTCACCGACGAGCTGCTGCGGTGGCAGACCGAGCGGTTCCTCGACCTCGCTGTGGAACGCGGCGACTGGGTGGTCCGGGTCCGGCCCGAGCAGGTGGTGGAGATCGCCTTCGACGGGGTGCAGACGAGTTCGCGCTACCCCGGTGGGATGGCGCTGCGGTTCGCCCGGGTGGTGCGCTATCGCGACGACAAGTCCGCCGCCGAGGCGGACACCATCGACGCGGTCCGCGCCATCCACGCCGGCCGTACCGGCTGACGGGCCGCAGACGGCTCGGTCAGGCGGACGCGGTCGGCGTCGGTTCGGCGGCCCGGTCCAACGGAGCCGGGGTGGTGCCGATGCCGGCGGCCCGGCGGGCCTCTTTACGGGCCACCCAGCCGTAGCCGAAGAGAGCCATCACCGCGAAGAGCCACCACTGCACGACGTAGCCGAAGTTCTGCCAGTTGTTGGTGTGCCCGACCGGCACCGCCTTGAACACCGGATCGGCGGCCGGGGTCTGCTCGTCGAGCAGCAGGTACGCGCCGTAGACCGGGTAGGGAAGCTCGCCGGCCAGCCGCGACACCCCGATCCGCCGGATCTCCAGCAGCCCGTCGCGTCGGGCCACCGCGCCGGCGCCGCTCTCGGTCTCGTGCACCCGACCGACCACCGTCACGTCCCCGGTCGGCGCGGCCGGCACCGACGGCTGGGCGGTCGCCCCACCGGGGGCCGGCGGGATCCAGCCCCGGTCCACCAGCAGCGCCGTGCCGTCGGCGAGCACCAGCGGGGTGAGCACCTCGAAGCCGACCCGGCTGTCCACCGTCCGGCCACGGACCAGCACGGTGTTCGTGGGGTCGTACCGGCCGGTGACGGTGACCCGGGTCCAGACCTTGTCCTCGGCGGGGGCCGGACCTGCCGTCCCGGCGCCGCCGGTGGGGGCGCGCAACGCGTCGGCGAGCGGCGCGGGCGCCATTCGCTGGCCCGCGTCGATCCGCTCGTTGACCTCGGTGCGCCCCCGGTAGCGGTCCAGCTGCCAGTTGCCGAGGAACACCATGACGGCGGCGGCGACCAGGGTCAGCGCGAGGGCGCCCAGCCAGCGTGGGCTCAGCAGGAACCGGTACACGGCACCGAGGCTACTCGTATGACCGGCGCCACTGACCTGGACCGGGCCGGACCGGGCGGGGACCGACGCCAGGGGCCCTGCCAGGGCCGGGCCGCCTGCCCCGGTTGGCGGTGCTCGCGCCTCCAGCCGGGCGGGTATCGTCACGCCGACGGATCGGCCTCGGTCGTCCCGTCGCGTACCCGCCGCCGCTCGCGAGGAGTCGATGATGACCGTCGTGCCGCGCCTGGTGCTCAGCGCGCCGTCCTCCGGGCACGGTAAGAACGCGCTGGCGATCGGGCTGCTCGCCGCCCTGGCCGAGCGAGGGGTCGACGTCGCCGGGTTCAAGCTCGGGCCGGACCACGTCGACGCCGCCTACCTCGGTCTCGCCTCCGGTCGGCCGGGTCGGGTGATCGACCCCCGGCTGGTCGGCGTCGACCGGCTCGCCCCGCTGGTGGCGCACGGTGCCGCCGGTGCCGGGCTGGCCGTGGTGCAGGGCAGCATGGGCCTGTACGACTCGGTCGGTGGCCGACCCGAGCAGGAGTCCACGGCCGCCGCTGCGGCCGCACTGCGCAGCCCGGTGGTGCTCGTTGTCGACGTGGCCGCGATGGGTCAGTCGGTGGCCGCCCTGGTGCACGGTTTCCGCTCGTACGACGAGCAGTTGTGGCTCGGCGGGGTGATCCTCAACCGGGTGGCGTCGTCGCGGCACGAGGCGATGCTGCGCGAGGCGTTGGAGGACGTGGGGGTGCCGGTCTACGGCGCGCTGCGTCGCCAGGACCTGCCAGCCGTGCTGCCGTCGCGGCGGCACGGGGTGGCGCCGGTGGTCGACGACTCGGCCGACGCCGTCCGTGCGGTCCGCCGGCTGGGCGAGGCCGTCGCCGCCACGGTCGACCTGGAACACCTGCTCGGGCTGGCCCGCTCCGCCCCGCCGCTGCCGGCGCCGGCCTGGTCTCCCGAGGAGGCCCTGGGCACGTTCACACCTCCGGCGAACCGCCCGCTGGTGGCGGTGGCCGGTGGTCCGGGCGGCAGCTTCAGCCACCCGGAGACCACCGAGCTGCTCCGGGCCGCCGGGGCCGAGGTCGTCGTCGTCGATCCGCTGCGCGACGAGGCGCTGCCGGTCGGCACCCGCGCGCTGGTCGTCGGCGGCGCGCTCCCCGAGGCGTACGCCGAGCAGTTGTCGGCCAACCGGCGGCTCTGCATCGCGGTGGCCGAGTTGGCGCGGACCGGGCGTCCGGTGATCGCCGAGGGCGCCGGGCTGCTCTGGCTGGCCCGGGAGCTGGACGGGCTGCCGATGTGCGGTGTCCTGGACGCGGTGGGCGTCAGCCGGGACGGGGTGGTGGCCGGCTACCGGGAGGCGACCGCCCAGACCGACAGCGTGGTCGCCGCCACCGGCACGGTGCTGGTCGGGCACAAGGCGCACCGTGCGGTGCTCACCCCCCGCGCCGGTCAGCGCCCGGCCTGGAGCTGGGACGGCGGCGCGCCGGAGGGCTTCGTCTGGCGCAACGTGCACGCCTCGCAGCTCACCCTGCACTGGGCCAGCCATCCGGCGACGGCCGCGCGGTTGGTCGCCGCGGCGGCGGCCGACCCGACGAGCGAGGTGGTGCCCGCAGAGCCCGGCGGGGTGTCGGTGTGATCGGTCAGGTGGCGGTGCGCCGGTTCCCGGCGTTGACCGTCTCCACCCCGCGTACCGAGGTCCGTCAGCTCACGGCGGCCGACGCGGCGGCGGCCGGGGAGATCTTCGCCGACAAGCTGACCCGGCGTTGGCTGCCGCTGCCCGACGACTCCGGCCCGATCGACGGGCTGGCCTGGTGCACCGACCTGGCCCGGCAGCGGCGCGACAGCGGGGAGGGCGACCACTACGCGGTGCTCCGGCGGGAGGACGACCAGGTGGTGGGCTCGCTCTGGACCCGGCGCACCGACTGGGGCGCCCGCCTCACCGAGATCTCCTACGCGATGGCGGCACACGCGCGGGGCTTCGGTCTCGCCGCCGAGGCGGTCGACGCGGTGGCCATCGCGCTGATCCTGGAGCACGGCTTCCAGCGGGTCGAGCTGCGGGTGGCACCCGGCAACCTGGCCTCGCGCCGGGTCGCCGAGAAGGCCGGTTTCAGCTACGAGGGTCTGCTGCGCAACGCCGGGTTCGTCAGTGGCGGCCGGGTGGATCTGGAACTCTGGTCGTTCGTCGCCGCCGACCTGCGCTGACCTGCGCCGACCTGCGCTGCGCTGCGTCGACTTGCGCTGCGCCGACCCGCGCTGCGCTGCGCCGACTCTCGCGCGCCGGTCAGCCGACGATGGCGTCCGATGGTGGGGTGAACTGGCGGGTCGGGCTGCCCTTCAGGCCGTCGCGCAGGGTTTGCGAGACCGCCTTGATCGGGATCTGGGACTGCCCGTCACCGACGGCGTTGAACGGGTTGTCCGGGTCGGAGATGAAGCTCGCCGCGGCCAACTCCGGGGTGTAGCCCACGAACCATGCGGACCGGGTGCTGTCGGTCGTACCGGTCTTGCCGGCCACCGGGCGTCCGACGGTGCCTCGCACGCTGTCGGCGGTGGACCAGCCGCCGCAGCTGCCGCGCGCCGGGCTGTCTCCGGTCGGGCAGCGGGCCGCGTCGGTGGCCGCCCGTGCGGCGTCCGCACTCACCACCTGCCGGCAGCGCGGCTTGGCCACCTCGCGTTGCAGACCGCCCGGGGTGGCGTACGTGGCGGGCGTGCCGTCCCGGTTCATGATCGCTTGGACCGGGATGGCCTCGCAGTAGCGGCCATCGGCCGCGATGGCGGCGTACGCGTTCGCCATCTCCAGCGGGGTGGCGTCGGAGACGCCCAGGGTGAACGCACCCCACTTCTTCGCCTTGGCCGGGGACGCGTGGTCCCGGTCGACGTCGGTGCGCCACCGCAGCCCGAGCTGCTCGGCGAGCCGGACCGCCCGGTCCGCGCCGACCTTCTCCTCCAGCCACACGAAGTACGTGTTGACCGATTTGCCGAAGCCGGACCACATGGTCTGCTGGCCGCTCATCGCGCCGCTGGCGTTGGAGGGCGCCCAACCGTCGTAGACCTCGGAGCGGTAGCGGTGCGGGGCGTTGAACGAGGTGGAGAGGGGCATTCCCGCGTCGAGCGCGGCCAGCATCGGGAACATCTTGAACGTCGAGCCGGCCTGGTAGCCGGCCAGGTCACCGCCGCCGAGCAGCGGTGCCACCGTGTTCGGATAGTTGGCTTTCACCTTCGGCCCGGCCTCGGGGTTGGAGCTCTCCGGGTTCTCGGCCAGGTCCAGCGAGTACGTCCGGTTCACCGCCATGGCCTTCACCCGCCCGGTGCCCGGCTCGGAGACCACGATGCCGTTGGCGAACGGGCTGCCGGTGGCGTCCTTGGCGCCGACGCTCTTCTCCGCCGCCTCCTGGACCTTCGGGTCGAGGCTGAGCACGATCCGGTAGCCGCCCCGGCGCAGGTTGTCCATCCGTTCCAGTCGGTTCGCCCCGAACGCGGGCTGTGCGCTCCACCAGTTCTTCAGGTAGTCGCAGGCGAAGCCCCAGCTGTTGTACTTCTCCGTCACCGCGGCACAGTCGTGCGGCGGGGTGGTCAGCTTGAGCCGGATCGGCTCGGACTTGGCGGCGGCGGCCGAGTCGGGGGAGAGGTAACCGAGTTGGCTCATCCGGTCCAGCACGTAGTTGCGCCGCCCGGTGGCCTCCTTCTGGTCGGAGTCGGCCGGGTCGTACTCGGACGGGGACTTGACCAGCCCGGCGAGGGTGGCGGCCTCGACCGGGGTGAGGTCCTTCGGGGTCTTGGAGAAAAAGATCTCGCTGGCCGCGTAGATGCCGTACGCCCGGTGCCCGAAGTACGCCGAGTTCAGGTAGCGCTCCATGATCTGTTCCTTGCTCAGCTCCTTCTCCAGGTCCAGCGCCATCCGCATCTCCCTGACCTTGCGCAGGCTGGTCTGCTGGGTGGCTTCCTGGACCTCCTTGGGCGTGGTCGCGCTGTCCCGCAGGGCCATCCGGACGTACTGCATGGTCAGCGTCGAGGCGCCCTGGGAGACCCCGCTGGAGCGGGCGTTGGAGACGAAGGCCCGGGCCACGCCCTTCGGGTCGACGCCGTGGTGCTGGTAGAAGCGGGAGTCCTCGGCGGCCACGATCGCCTGCTGGATGTTCGGCGACATGTCCGACAGCTTGGTGTACTGCCGGTACTCCTCGTAGAACATGGTCAGCACCGTCTTGCCGTCGGGGGCGTAGAGGTACGAGGTTTCGGCGGGCAGGGCGGTTTTCAGCAACCGGGTCTTCTGGTCCACGGCGTGCGCGGTGGCCTTCGCGCCGAGCCCGGTGAGGGCGACCAGTGGGTACGCGGCGGCGGCGATCACGATTCCGGCGATCAGCCCGGCGCGGAGGAGAGGGACGAGACGACCAGCGGCAGCAAGGGGTCGGTTGCTCACCTGGCCAAGTTATGACATTTCCGATTCGTACATGAGAAGAACTCTTAAACCGGCGAGTGGTGACGTGGCTTACGCCGAGATCGACTGTCCCACCGGCCACCTTCCCGGCAGGATCGCGGACATGTCTGATCAGCCGAGCGCGGTCGCCCCACCCACCGGGGTCGAGCCGGACCTCGCGCACCACGGCGACGCGGAGGCCACCGCCGGCCTGATCGACCTCGCCGTCAACGTCCGTCGGGCGCGGCCTCCCGCCTGGCTGGCCGACCCGATCGCCGCGACCCTGACCGACCTGGCCCGCTATCCGGATCCGGCGCCGGCCCGGGCGGCGGTGGCCGCCCGACACGGCCGTCACCCGAACGAGGTGCTGCTCACCGCCGGTGCCGCCGAGGGCTTCGTGCTGATCGCCCAGGCGCTGCGCGGCGTTCGCCGTCCCGTGGTGGTGCACCCCCAGTTCACCGAGCCGGAGGCGGCGCTGCGGGCTGCCGGACACCGGGTCGAGCGGGTGCTGCTCGACGCCGCCGACGGCTTCCGGCTCGACCCGTCCCGGGTGCCCGCCGACGCCGACCTCGTGATGATCGGCAACCCGACGAACCCGACCTCGGTGCTGCACCCCGCCCAGACGGTGGCCGCGCTGGCCCGCCCCGGCCGGGTGCTGGTGGTCGACGAGGCGTTCGCCGACACCACCATCGCCCCCGGGCACCCCGGCGAACCGGAGTCGCTGGCGCAACGCCGCGACCTGCCCGGGCTGCTCGTGGTGCGCAGCCTCACCAAGACGTGGGGCCTGGCCGGCCTGCGCATCGGCTACCTGCTCGGCGCTGCGGAGCTGCTGTCCCGGCTGGCCGCCGTCCAACCGCTCTGGGCCGTCTCCACGCCCGCGCTGGCGGCTGCGTCGGCCTGCGCCAGCGCCGTCGCGGTCCAGGCCGAACGCGCGATCGCCGCTGACCTCGCCGCCGACCGCGACCACCTGGTCGCGCGGCTCACCGACCTGCCCGGTGTACGCGTCGTCGGCCGTCCCGCCAGCGCGTTCGTCCTGCTGCACCTGCCCGGCGCGACCCCGATCCGGGCCGCCCTGCGCGAGCGCGGCTGGGCGGTGCGCCGAGGCGACACGTTCCCCGGCCTCGGCCCGGACTGGCTGCGGGTGGCGGTACGCGACCGAAACACCACCGACGCGTTCATCGACGTGCTGCGCGAGATCATGGAGGCATGATGCTAGAGACCACGATCGCGGCGATCCGCCCGGCGGACGAAGCGGCCATGGCCGCCGCCCGGGAGCTACACGGCCGGCTGACCAAGCCGGCGGGCTCGCTGGGCGCGCTGGAGGAGCTTTCGGTACGCCTAGCCGGCCTGGCCGGTGCCTGCCCGCCACCGCTGCCCGAGCCGGCCGCGGTGGCGATCTTCGCGGGCGACCACGGGGTGCACGCCCAGGGGGTGAGCCCCTGGCCGCAGGAGGTCACCGCGCAGATGATCGGCAATTTCCTGGCCGGTGGAGCGGTGGTCAACGCGTTCGCCCGGCAGGCCGGCGCCTCGGTCACCGTGGTCGACGTCGGCGTGGCCACCCCGCTGCCAGCCGACCCGGCCGTGCTCGACCCGGCCGTGCTCGACCCGGCCGTGCCCCGACTGGTTGTCGCATCCGTCCGCCGGGGCACCCGGGACCTCACGGTGACCGCCGCACTCACCCGGGACGAGGCGCTGGCGGCGGTGCAGACCGGTATCCGGATCGCCGACGAGCTGATCGACGCCGGTGCCGGCATCCTGCTCACCGGGGACATGGGCATCGGCAACACCACCCCGGCCGCCGCGCTGATCGCCGCGTTCACCGGCGCCGACGCGCTCGACGCCACCGGCCGGGGCACCGGGGTCGACGACCCGACGTACGCGCACAAGGTGGCGGTGGTGCGGACCGCGCTGGCCCGGCACACCCCCGACCCGGCCGACCCGCTGGGGGTGCTGGCCGCCGTCGGCGGCCTGGAGCACGCCGCCCTGGCCGGCTTGATCCTGGGTGCCGCCGCCCGCCGCACGCCGGTGCTGCTGGACGGCGTGATCGCGGTCTCGGCCGCGCTCGCCGCCGCCGCGTTCGCCCCGGACGCGGTCAGCGCCATGGTCGCCGGCCACCGCTCGGCCGAGCCCGGTGCCACGGTGGCGCTGCGCCACCTCGGCCTCGACCCGCTGATCGACCTGGGGCTGCGCCTCGGCGAGGGCACCGGCGCGCTGCTGGCGTTGCCCGTGGTCACCGGCGCGGTCCGGGTGCTGCACGAGGTGGCCACCTTCGACTCCGCCGGGGTGGCCGAGAAGTGACCACGCGCAGCGAACGAGCCGACCGCCTCGGTGGTGCGGCGTGACCTCCAATCCGTACCCCCTGGGTTTGCGGCTGCACGGGCGGCGGGTGGTCGTGGTGGGTGGCGGCGCGGTCGCCACCCGACGGGTGCCCGCGCTGCTGGACGCCGGCGCGGACGTCCTGCTGGTGGCCCCGGAACTGACCCCGGCGCTGCGCGCCCGGGCCGACGCGGGTCGGCTGCACTGGGTGCCGCGCCGGTTCGTGCCCGAGGACCTGGACGGCGCGTGGCTGGTCCAGGTCGCGATCGACGATCCGATGGCGGCGGCCTCGGTGAGCGCCGTCGCCGCCGAGCGGCGGATCTTCTGCGTCCGGGCCGACGACCGGACGGCCGCCACCGCCTGGACCCCGGCGGTGACCCGGCACGGCCCGGTCACCGTGGCGGTGCTCGGCGGCGGCGACCCGCGCCGGGCGATGACCGTCCGCGACGCGATCCGCGACCTGCTGGCGGTCCGCCTGGCGCCGGATGACACCGCTCCGACGCAGGGCCGGCCCGACGCTTCGACCGGTGCGACCGGTGCTCGGCAGGCTGGGCGGGTGGCGCTGGTCGGGGCGGGGCCGGGAGACCCGGAGCTGATCACCGTGAAGGGTTGGCGGCTGCTCACCGAGGCCGACGTGGTGGTCGCCGACCGGTTGGTGCCCGGGTTGCTCCTCGACGAGTTGCGCCCGGACGTCGAACTGGTGGACGCCTCGAAGATCCCCTACGGCCCGTCCCGGGCCCAGGAGGAGATCAACCAGATCCTGGTCGACCGCGCCCTGGCCGGTGCCTTCGTGGTGCGGCTCAAGGGTGGCGACCCGTACGTCTTCGGCCGTGGCGGCGAGGAACTGCTGGCCTGCGCGGCGGCCGGCGTGCCGGTGACCGTGGTCCCCGGGGTGACCAGCTCGATCGCCGCGCCGGCCGCGGCCGGCATCCCGGTCACCCACCGGGGGGTGGCGCACGAGTTCACCGTGGTCTCCGGGCACCTGGCACCCGACTCGCCGGCCTCGCTGGTGCGCTGGGACGCCCTCGCCGGCCTGCACGGCACCCTGGTGATCCTGATGGGGTTGAAGAACCTCGCCGCCATCACGGCCACCCTGATCGCCCATGGTCGGTCGCCGCAGACGCCGGCCGCCGTCGTCCAGGAAGCCACGACCGGCACCCAGCGGGTCCTGCGGTCCACACTCGGCGAGGTGGCCGCCGACCTGCTCGCCGCCGACCTGCGCCCGCCCGCTGTCGTCGTGGTGGGAGACGTGGTGGGCGCGCTCGACGGGTGAGGGAGCGGGCGGCGCTGCCGGCACGAGGATCGGGAACGCGGGGCTGTCGGTGGCTGTCGACACAATGTCGCTCATGCTCACCGTGAAGGATCCTCACGAGACGTGGCGAACGGAACTGCTCACACCCGTCGCGCTGCGGTGCGGAAGCCCCGGCCTGACCACCACCTTCGAGGACCTCCGACGCCGAACTCACCCCGACCTGGGTGGCGAACCTGTACCGCGGTCTCGCCGACCTCGCGCCCTGGCGGCTGGACGCGGCGTACCGAGGTTGGCGTGACGGCCGGCAGCAGCGCGGTGCTGCCGTACGCGCACTGGACGGTTCCCACCGACCTCGGCGCCCACCTGTACGGGTGGCAACCGAGCCTGCCGTACCCGCACTGACCGACGTCTGTCGGCGTGCCGACGACCGACGGGGCCAGAGCATGCGCTCCGGCCCCGTCGTACGAGCGGTCGACTACTGCTTGAGCATGTTGTCCAGCAGCAGGGCACAGCGGATCAGACCGAGGTGGCTGTACGCCTGCGGGTGGTTGCCCAGGCCCCGCTCGGCGAGCGGGTCGTACTGCTCGGGGAGCAGCCCGGTCGGACCGGCGGTCAGCACCATCTGCGCGAACAGCTCCTCGGCGTCGGTGCGGCGGCCGGTGCGCAGGTACGCCTCGATCAGCCACGCCGTGCAGATGTGGAAGCCGCCCTCACGGCCGGGCAGGCCGTCGTCCCAGTGGTAGCGGTAGACGACCGGGCCGCTGCGCAGGTCCGCCTCGATCCGCAGGACGGTGGAGAGGAAGCGCGGGTCGTCGCCCGGGAGCAGGCCGGAAAGCCCGATCCAGAGTGACGAGGCGTCCATGTCCTCGTCCCCGTACGCGACGCTGTACGCCTCGACGTCGGAGTGCCAGCCGTGCTCCAGCACGTTGGCACCGATCCGGTCCCGCAGGTCCTTCCACTCGGGCCGGTCCTCGCCGCCGTGCTCGCGCATCACGTGCAGCGCCCGGTCGACCGTCATCCAACACATCACCTTGGAGAAGACGTGGTGCCGGGGTGGCAGCCGGGCCTCCCAGATGCCGTGGTCGGGCTCGTGCCAGCGGCGGCGGACCGCCTCGACCATGTTCTCCAGGACCCGCCACTCGTCGTCGCGGACCGAGCCGCGGGCGTCGGCGACGGCCGCGATCAGGTCGGCGATCGGGCCGAAGACGTCCAGCTGCAACTGGTGGTTGGCGAGGTTGCCGACCCGGACCGGCCGGGAGCCGGCGTACCCGGGCAGGGTGTCGATGACCGCCTCGGCGCCCAGCTCGTAGCCGTCGATGGTGTAGAGCGGGTGCAGTCGCTCCGGGTGCCCGCCGGTGCGCTCGATGCAGCCGTCCACCCAGCGCAGCAGCGCCTCGGCCTCCTCGACGGAGCCCAGGTCGACAAGTGCGCGGGCGGTCAGCGCGGCGTCGCGCAGCCAGCAGTAGCGGTAGTCCCAGTTGCGGACGCCGCCCAGCTCCTCCGGGAGCGAGGTGGTCGCCGCGGCCAGGATCGAGCCGGTGGCTTCGTGGCAGAGCCCACGCAGGGTGAGGGCGCTGCGCGCGACCAGATCACGGGCGGTGGACGGCAGCCGCAGCGAGGCCACCCAGTCCTTCCACGGCTGCTCGGCGGCGGCCTGCCGCTCGTGGATCGGCACCCGGTGGTGCTCCAGGCTGTGCGTGCCGAAGCGCAGCTCCAGCACGACCTGCCCGCCGGCGGCGGAGAGGTCGACGATCGCCTTGGCGGTCTCGTACCCGCCGTCGTTGCCGACTTCCCACTCCACGCCGGGGGCGTAGAGCGCGACCGGCTCGTTGGAGCCGAGCACCAGCAGGCCGTCGCCGAGCGGCTGCAACTGCACGGCGACCTGGCCGAACTCCGGCCTCGGCGCGAACTCCACCCGGGCCTTGCCACTGCCGGTGAGCACCCGGACCAGGGTCGAGTCGCCGGTGATGACCGCCGGGCTGTCGTCCGGAGTGGTCTCCCGGGCCGGCTTGTCCAGCCAGTCGGTGACGGTGAGCCCGGACCAGCGGGTCTCCACGGTCATCGTGCCGGAACGGTAGCGCTGACCCAGCGGGATGCCGCCGCGTTCCGGGGCGACGCTGAAGTGACCGGCCGGGCTGCCACCGACGAGATCGGCGAAGATCGCCGCCGAGTCCGGCTTGGGGTGGCAGAGCCAGCTCACCTTGGCCTCGGGGGTGAGCAGGGCGACGGTACGACCGTTGGCCAGCATGGAGTGCCGTTCGATCGGTACCGCCCGCTCACCGAACAGCCAGTGCCGCCGGGTCTCCAGCAGCAGCGCCAGCGCGCGGGCGGCCTCCAGCGGGTCGCCGACCCGGTAGCTGGCCTGGGTGTCGCCGGGGCCGATCTTGATGCCGAGGTCGGGACCGTGCAGGTGGCCGAACGCGTTCTCGTCGGTGATGTCGTCGCCGATGAACAGCACCGCGCTGGAGGCGAGCTGGGTCCGCAACTGGTCGAGTGCGGTGCCCTTGTGGGTGGCCACCACGGAGAGCTCGATGACCTCCTTGCCCTGGGTCACCGTGACGCCGTCGAAGGTGGCCGGACCGTTGCGGACCGCCTCGATGGCGGCGGCGGCGATCTGCGGGTCGACGCCGCGGGTGTGCATCGCGACGCTGGCCGGTTTGCGCTCCAGCCGGATACCCGGGTGCTGGGCCGCGATCTCGCGCAGCGCGTTGCGAACCTGGGTGCGTACCGCGACCAGTTCGGGGGAGAGCCGCTCGACGAAGCCGATGTCGAATTCGGAGCCGTGACTGCCGACGAGGTGTACCTCGCTGGGCAGCCGGGAGAGCGCGGCCAGGTCGCGCAACGCCCGACCGGACACCACCGCGACGGTGGTCTGCGGCAGCGCGGCGAGCGCGCGAACCGCGGCCACCGACTCGGGCAGCGGGACGGCTGTGCTCGGATCCTCCACGATCGGCGCCAGCGTGCCGTCATAGTCGCAGGCGACCAGGAGCTGGGGGACCCGGGCGATCCGGCCGATGGCGGAGCGCAACTCGGGGTCCATGACCCCGGTGGCGACTGCCGCCCCATCGTTGACGGACGTGTTCACTCGGCCTCCGCCTCGGGAACTCCGAGCTCCGAGAGGAAAGACTTGGCCCAGTGGCCCACGTCGTGGGTACGCAGGTGACGTTGCATTGTCCGCATCCGGCGGCGTGCCTCGGTTTTCTCCACGTGCACTGCCCGGAGGAGGGCGTCCTTGACCGCGTCCGGGTCGTGCGGGTTACACAAAAATGCCTGGCGAAGCTCGGTGGCGGCACCGGCGAACTCACTGAGCACGAGTGCGCCACCCTGGTCGGCACGTGATGCTACGTATTCCTTCGCCACGAGGTTCATTCCGTCTCGCAGCGGGGTCACCATCATCACGTCGGCAGCAACGTACATCGCCGCCAGCTCACTGCGACTGTACGACTGATGGAGGTAATGGACCGCCGGCACGCCGACCCTGCCGAACTCGCCGTTGATCCGGCCGACCTCGCGCTCCACCTTGACCCGTAGTGCCTGGTAGTGCTCCACGCGCTCACGGCTGGGTGTGGCGACCTGCACCATGACCGCGTCGGGAACTGTCAACTTTCCGTCAGCCAGTAGCTCCCGGAAGGCCTTGAGCCGCAACTCGATGCCCTTGGTGTAATCCAGCCGGTCCACGCCCAGGATTATCGTCTTCGGGTCGCCCAACTCGGCGCGAATCTGCTTGGCGCGGGCCTGGATCGCCGGGTCGGCGGCCATCCGCTCCATCTCCTGGGTGTCGATCGAGATGGGGAAGGCGCCCGCCTTCACCTGTCGACCGTCGACCTGGATCATCTGCCCCTCGTAGCGCAGCCCGAGCAGGTGCCGGGCCAGCCGGACGAAGTTCTGCGCGGCCAGCCGCTGCTGGAAACCGACCAGGTCGGCCCCGAGCAGACCGCGCAGGATCTCGGTGCGGAACGGCATCTGCATGAACAGCTCGATGGGCGGGAACGGGATGTGCAGGAAGAACCCGATCCGCAGGTCCGGGCGGAGCTCACGGAGCATCGCCGGCACCAACTGGAGCTGGTAGTCCTGCACCCAGACCGTCGCGCCCTCGGCCGCCACGTCGGCCGCGGCCTCCGCGAACCGGGCGTTGACCAGGCGGTACGCCTCCCGCCATCGGCGCTTGTAGGCCGGCGTCTCCACCGCGTCGTGGTAGAGCGGCCAGATCGTCGCGTTGGACTGGCCTTCGTAGTAGCGCTCCAGTTCCTCGGCGCTGAGCGGGACCGGGTGCAGCCGGATCCCCTCGAGGTCGAACGGCTCGGGGGCCGCGCCGGTGCCACCGGCCCAGCCGACCCAGGTGCCCTTGTGTTCGGCGAGTACGGGATGCAGCGCGGTGACCAGCCCGCCAGGGCTGCGTCGCCACTGCCGGCCCTCGGGTGTGCTCACCTCGTCGACCGGCAGACGGTTCGCCACTACGACAAAGGAGCTACGGACGGTCACGATCGGCCACCTCCGGGTACTGACGGGTCCACCGCGATGAGCGTACTGAGCGTAGCTGCGGCGTCTTGTGCCCCGTGCCGGAGTCTCCTACCCGCCTCGGTGCGACCGAATCCTAAGGGTGATCTTGTCGACAGCCCGCCGGTCAGAGGTCGATGATCGGCCATTCCTTCGGCAGTACCTCACCGAGCAGCTCCCGTCGATCGGTCATGATCGGTGTGATCGCCCGAGCCGCCTCCATCGCGGCCTGGGCCAGATCCGCGGCCGGCACACTCCGCAACCACAGGCCCAGCGCAGCCGAGCAGTCCGCAGTCAGGGCCGTGACCTGCGTCGGGCGTAGAGCGGCAAGGAGGTCGAGCCCCCACCACCCCTCCTGAGGAATTTGCCGATAGGCGCTGGCCAGGCAGCTAGCCGGGATGACCACCGTCAGTCGGCGATCAGATGCCCTTTCGTACGCACTCCGGCACAAAGGTCGAGATGTCCGGTTCCTCGGCCAGCCGGTCAGCCAGCTCGTCCGGCAGCTCGATGACGAACTCGTTAGACATCGAATCACGATAAAAAGCGGACTGCCGAGCGGCAACGCGGCGCGCCCGCGTACTCCTGGGGCGGGGTGATGTGGGCGAAGCGCGCCGTACCTGTCAGGATTGACGATGGCGTGCGCGCGGCCGGCTCCCGGCCGGCGGCGGCGGGCGGTCCTCGCAGCCCGCGCCGCGCCGCCGATCAGCGACAGCAACCGACGGAGGTAGCCCGCACCGTGGCCCAGTACATCTACGTCCTGGAAAAGGCGCGCAAGGCGCACGGCGACAAGGTCGTGCTCGACAACGTCACGTTGAGCTTCCTGCCGGGGGCCAAGATCGGTGTGCTCGGTCCGAACGGCGCCGGTAAGTCCAGCCTCCTCAAGATCATGGCAGGGCTGGACAAGCCGAGCAACGGCGAGGCCCGACTCATGCCCGGCTACACCGTCGGCATGCTCGCCCAGGAGCCCCCGCTCAACGAGGCCAAGACCGTGCT
Organism: Micromonospora sp. BQ32; assembly: GCF_059358895.1. Classification (NCBI taxonomy): domain Bacteria; kingdom Bacillati; phylum Actinomycetota; class Actinomycetes; order Micromonosporales; family Micromonosporaceae; genus Micromonospora; species Micromonospora sp. BQ32. The sequence continues at coordinate 141,539 of NZ_JCADBI010000015.1, forward strand.
CGGCAACGTCGAGGAGGCGGTCGCCGAGACCAAGGCCAAGCTGGAGCGGTTCAACAAGATCGCCGAGCAGATGGCGACCGACTACTCCGACGAGCTGATGGAGGAGATGGGCAAGCTCCAGGAGGAGCTTGATCACCTCGATGCCTGGGACGTCGACTCCAAGCTCGAACTGGCCATGGACGCGCTGCGCTGCCCGCCGCCGGACGCCGACGTGACCCAGCTCTCCGGTGGTGAGCGTCGCCGGGTCGCGCTTTGCAAGCTGCTGCTGGAGGCGCCCGACCTGCTGCTGCTCGACGAGCCCACCAACCACCTGGACGCGGAGAGCGTCTCCTGGCTGGAGCAGCACCTGGCGAAGTACGCCGGCACCGTCATGGCGATCACCCACGACCGGTACTTCCTCGACAACGTGGCCGGCTGGATCCTGGAGCTGGACCGCGGCCGGGCGATCGGGTACGAGGGCAACTACTCCACCTACCTGGAGAAGAAGGCCGCCCGGCTGGCCGTCGAGGGCCGCCGCGACGCCAAGATGAAGAAGCGCCTCACCGAGGAGCTGGACTGGGTCCGCTCCAACGCCAAGGCCCGGCAGACCAAGTCCAAGGCCCGCCTCGACCGGTACGACGAGATGGCCAGCGAGGCGGAGAAGACCCGCAAACTGGACTTCGAGGAGATCCAGATCCCGCCGGGCCCGCGCCTGGGCAGCACGGTGATCGAGGCGCAGAACCTCAGCAAGGGCTTCGGCGACCGGCTGCTGATCGACAACCTGTCGTTCTCGCTGCCGCGCAACGGCATCGTCGGCATCATCGGCCCCAACGGCGTCGGCAAGACCACGCTGTTCAAGACCATCGTCGGGCTGGAGGAGCCGACCAGCGGGTCGGTCCGGGTCGGCGAGACGGTCTCGCTGTCGTACGTCGACCAGAACCGGGAGGGCCTCAACGGCGACAAGACCGTCTGGGAGGTCGTCTCCGACGGCCTGGACTACCTGATGGTGGGCAAGGTCGAGATGCCGTCGCGGGCGTACATCGCCGCGTTCGGCTTCAAGGGCCCGGACCAGCAGAAGCCGACGAAGGTGCTCTCCGGCGGTGAGCGCAACCGGCTCAACCTGGCGCTGACCCTGAAGATCGGCGGCAACGTCATCCTGCTCGACGAGCCGACGAACGACCTGGACGTGGAGACGCTGTCCAGCCTGGAGAACGCGCTGCTGGAGTTCCCCGGCTGCGCCGTGGTCATCTCGCACGACCGGATGTTCCTGGACCGCGTCGCCACGCACATCCTGGCCTGGGAGGGCGACGACCAGGACCCGTCCAAGTGGTTCTGGTTCGAGGGCAACTTCGAGGCGTACGAGAAGAACAAGATCGACCGCCTCGGCGCCGAGGCCGCCCGGCCGCACCGGGTGACCTACCGCAAGCTGACCCGCGACTGACCGGCCGAGACGGTGTCTGACCGCTTCGTCTACCACTGCACCCTGCGCTGGTCCGACCTGGACGCGTACGGCCACGTCAACAACTCGCGCTTCCTCACCCTGTACGAGGAGGCGCGGGTGGCGTTGATGTTCGCCGGTGGCCGGGCCTGGGGCGTCGGCTCGTTCGCCGACGGGGTGGTGATCCGCCGGCACGAGGTCGACTACCTGCGCCCGGTCGACTACGCGCTCGGCCGGGCCACCGCGGAGGCGGCGCCCACCGTGCGGATCGAGCTGTGGGTGGAGGAGATCCGGGCCTCCCGGTTCACCGTCGCCTACGAGCTGTACGACGGCGAAGTGTTGGCGAGCCGTGCCCGTTCGGTGTTGGTGCCGTTCGACCTGACCCGCCAGGTGCCCCGGCGGATCACCACCGAGGAACGGGACTTCCTGCTCACGTACGCGCCGCAGGGCGGTGTGGCGTGACCCGTCCGGGGGCTGCTGAGCCGGGCCGGGCGGCGGCGTCGGCGCCCACGCATGGTGTCGCCGGGGTGGCCGACGCGGGCGCCTTCCTGGCCCGGCTGGTCCGGTTCGATCCGGTCGCGCCGGTCCGGCTGCGGCCGGCCGGCGCACCCGGCCGGGTCGCCCTGTGGGCCCGGCTGCCGTGGCAGGTTCTGGTGGTCCGCACGGTTGCCGGTGGGCCGGCCGACGGTGCCGCCGAGGACGTCACCGTGGCAGCCGCGGAGCTGCTCGCCGAGCTGGAGCGCGGCGGCGCGGCGCTGCCGGCCCGGCGGGACGCCCAGTGGCGGTGGCCGCTGCCGCCGACGCGGAGCCGCCAGGTGGAGGCGCTGCCCGTTGCCGAGTTGCGACGGATCGCGGACGCGGCGGCGGGCACCCTGCGGACGGCGAGCGAGCAGGGCGTCGCCGGGCGTGCCGTCGGCCAGCGGGCCCTGCGTGACGCGTTGCTCGACCACGTGGCGGTGCTGATCACCCCGGACGGGACGCCCGCCGCGCCGGTCGAGGTGTCACAGCGGCTGGTGCAGGGGGTGGTCCGGATGGGCTTCCTCGGCACCGCCGACGGCTCGGCCGACGGAGAGGGCGCGAACGCCGTTCAGGTGCGGGTGGCCGGTCGTTGGGTTGGCCTGGTGGGACCGCACGGAGCGGCATGGTTGCAGAAGGCCACGGATCTTGCCGTGACACCCCTGAGTACTCGTCCGAACGGATGACCCAGGATCATTCTTCTGGTCAGGGGCAGTCGTTGGGGGGGTGCTTCAACCCGGCTGTCCGGGTACCGTCCATCCTCGGATCCAACGCACCGTAGGCGACTGGATCCGCTGGGGAGTGAGGTGCGCGAGCGATGCCGTGGTGGTCATGGCGCCCCGGTCCCGCCGACGGCGGCGATCCGGAAACCCGAAGCGGGATCACAGTCGACAGCGCGGTCCGGATCGGGCCGCCCAGCCCTCGCCAGCCGGGGGACGACTGCCCGTCCAACGAGCGGCCAGTGCTGACCGAGATGCCCGCCACCGTCGAGCCGGTGAGTCTGCGCCGGGTCTGTGACGCACTCGATCTGCTCGACGTGCGCTACCTGGCCGACGGCGACGGCAACCTGCTGGCGATGTGGGAGCGGCACGCCGTGCTGGTCACCCTGGAAGGCCCGGAGGACGAGATCCTGGTCATGCGGGCCCGTCCGCACGCCACGGTCCCGCCGGACTGGGCCGACCGGGCGTACCGGGTGGTCAACGAGTGGAACCACACCCGCCGGTTCTGCAAGGCGTACATCGGCGACCCGACCGAACGCGGTCAGCTGCCGATCTACGCCGAGCTTCAGGTGCCACTCGGTGCCGGCACCCACGACGCGCTGTTGGTCGAGATGCTCGACTGCGGCGCGGCCGTCGCCACCAGCTTTGTGGACTGGCTGCACGACGAGGGCGCGCTGCTCTGACGCCGCTCCGGCTCGGGCGGGTCAGCCGCCGTTGGCCGGGTCGTCCTCGACGTTGACCATGAAGTACGCGGCCCGCTCCAGGTAGTCCCAGAGTGTGCCGGCGATCTCCGGCTCAAGGTCGAGCCGGTCCACGGCGCGGCGCATGTTCCGCAGCCAGGCGTCCCGTTCGGCCGCGCCGATCCGGAACGGCGCGTGCCGCATCCGCAGCCGAGGGTGCCCACGCTGGGCGGAGTACGTGTTCGGCCCGCCCCAGTACTGCATCAGGAACAGGGTCATCCGGTCCGCGGCCGGACCCAGGTCCTCCTCCGGGTACATGGGCCGCAGCAGGGGGTCGGTGGCCACGCCGGCGTAGAACTCGTCGACCAGCTTGCGGAAGGTGGGTTCGCCGCCGACCGCTTCGAAGAGGGTCATCGACGCACCGGGACGGTCGGATTCACCTGCGGAAGTCACCGTTCCATCCTGCCAGGTGCGTCCGGTGCCGACCCGACCCGCACGGCGTGCGTCGGATCACGCCAGGTCGACAACCCCGAATGTCGGGCACCCGGCCCGCCCGGGGTGGAGGTCGACTCGACGGGTCAGGTGACCGCGTGCCGGCGGTGGCCGTCATCGGCATGCGGGTCGGACGCGCCTACCGAGGTGCCCTCGCTGGCCGGGCCGTCGGGCCCGGAAGGTGGCGGATCGGCGTTGGCCAGCGAGGCGGCAGTGATCGCGTCGTCCACCGTCTGCCGGTCCGGCCATCGCAGCGCGGCCACCGCCATGAGCACCACCCCGGCCGCGCTCCACACCCCGACCACGACCGGAATGGGGAACCGTTCGGCGAGCACCCCGGTGACCAGCACCGCGAGACCCTGGATGACCTGCACACCGGTGGCCATCACCCCGAAGGCGCGGGCCCGGAACCCGTTCGGCAGCGCCTGGACGAACAGCCCGTTGGCCATCGGCATCATGCCGGCGACCGCGAACCCGCAGAGCGCGGCGAGCAGCGCGACCACCAACGGCGGGGGGTCGAGTAGCACCGGTACGAGCATCAACGGGGCGAGCACCGCGAGCGGCCGCATCAGCTTCAGCCGGCGAGCCGGCCCGAACAGGCGACTCACCAGCAACCCACCGAGGATGAAACCGACCGGGTTCGCCACCATGATCGCTGCTTGTGCGGTGCCCGCGCTCACCGCGCCACGGCTCTCGTCGTTGGCCCAGGCCGCGGCCAGACCCTCCGGAACGATCGAGAAGAGCATCGCGCTGAACACCAGCACCGCGATGGCCCGCAGCACCGGGGTACGGAACACGATGCCGAACCCCTCGCGGGTCTCCTGTAACAGGTGGCTGCGGTGCGCCGGGTTCATCACCGCCGGACGGTCGCGCACCCCGAGGCGGACCAGCAGCGCCGAGAGACCGAACGTGACCGCGTTGAACAGCAGCGCCACCTCCGGGTCGATCGCGGCGACAGCGGCGCCGAAGACGTACCCGACGACCTGGGCGGCCTGCCCGACGCTGCTGTTCAGCGACAGCCCCAGCACCAGTCGGTCCCCGGTGAGCAACTGCGGGATCAGCGCGGACTTCGCCGCCTGGCTCGGTGGGTTGGCCAGCGTGGCGGCGAAGATGAGCACCAGCACCGCCTGGTACGGCAGACCCGGAATGGCGATGAGCAGCATCAGCGCCATCCGGATGAGGTCGCACGCCACCATCACCCGTCGGTACGCGTACCGCTCCGCGAGTGCGGCGAGCACGGGACCGCCGAGCAGCCAGGGCAGGAAGCTGACCGCGAAGGCGGCTGCGGAGAGCGCTACGGACTGCGTCTGCTGGTAGACGAGCAGGGTGACGGCGGCCTTCGCGACATAGTCGCCGACCCAGGAGAGAGCGCCAGCCACGAACACAGCCCGGAACTCGCGCTGGGCGAACACTTCGCGAAACGTGGCGGGGCCTTCCGGGGAAGGTCGCTCGTCAGGCACCGTCGCCTCCATCGGCCCCGGCTCGGCCGCTCGTGGTAGCCCGGCCGGAAGCTCTCGTCAGATCTACGGATCAGCGAGGATGTGATCACGCTTTGGTGGGAACGCGTGCTCCGGATTCTGCCCGATCGTCTGACAACTAGCTAGGTCGAACGGGTCGTTCGTCGCCTCCCCGACTGAACGAACGGACGATACCCGAGGGGCCGGCCGGCTCGCGACCCCTGAATCGCAGGACAGTGTCGGGGTCAGGTGGCGCCGCCCTGACCCGTCTCACCCTCGGGCAACGGCCGGGTCGACAGGCCGGGATACAGGCGGGCGGCCGCGATCTGCGCGGTGATCCCCGAATTCTCCAGCGCCTCCGCGAGACGCCGACGCAGTTCCCGGCCCACCGCGAACTGCCCGTCCGCGGTCGTCTTCACCACCGTGCGGATGACCGCGCCGTCCACCGTCACCTGCTCGACACCCAGCACCTCGGGCGCCTCCACGATCTCCGGCGACAGCTCCGGGTCCATCGCGATCGAGGCGGCCGCGGTCCGTAGCACCGCCGTGGCCTCCTCGGTGCTGTTGAACCCGATCGGCAGATCCACCACCACGAGGGCCCAGCCCTGGCTCTTGTTGCCCACCCGGATGATCTCGCCGTTGCGGATGTACCAGAGCACGCCGCGGCCGTCGCGCACGGTGGTGACCCGCAGGCCGACCGACTCGACCACGCCCATCGCCTCACCCAGGTCGACGTTGTCGCCCACGCCGTACTGGTCCTCGATCAGCATGAAGAGGCCGGCGATCAGGTCCTTCACCAGACTCTGCGCACCGAAGCCCAGCGCGACGCCGGCGATTCCCGCGCTGGCCAGCAGCGGCGCCAGGTCGAAACTGAACTCGCGCAGGATCATCAGCAGCGCGATGCCGAAGACGAACGCGGTGGTCAGACTGCGCAGCACCGACCCGATCGCCTCGGCCCGCTGCCGCCGTCGCTCGGGTACGAACTCGGCCGGGTCGGTCGCGGCGGTGGGCACCCGTTCGCGCAGCGGCCGCAGCATCGTCGGCACTGCGCCGTCGGTGGTCGTCCGAACCAGCCGGTTGATCGTCCGATGCAGCGCCCAGCGGGCCACCATCGCCAGTGCCAGGATCAGCAGCACCCGAAGCGGTTTGAGCAGGATCCAGTAGCTTCCCTCGGCGAACCAGGCGGACCCGGTGATCCGGTAGATCCACTCGCAGGAGGTGCTGCCCTGGCAGCTCACCGAGACGGCGTCGGACAGGGCTAGGGGCGTCACGCTGGCGGCACTCACCCTGTCTTCGTACCGCAAGGGGCCCGAGAGACCGGCATCGGGGCTGTCACCACGTCAGCGTCCGCCCAGGCCGGAGCAGCTGCCCGTCCCGGCGTGGGTGATCCGCTTACCAGAAGAGAGATTAGTACGTGCAATCCGGGGTCCGATCAGGGACTATTGGCGCAACGGACGTCGGTGATCGGCCCGGCGTCGACCGTGTGGGCCGTTGTGCCCGGTCCCGGTCGGCGGCGGTTCGCAGCAGCCGCTGAACCGGGAGGGTGAGCGCGATGCCTGACATACGACCCACGGTGGGCTCCGGCGCGTTGGTCCTCAACGCCACCTACGAGCCGCTGTGTGTCGTGTCGGTGCGTCGCGCCGCGATCCTCGTCCTCTCCGCCAAGGCGGTCTGCGTCGCCGATGGTGACGGCATCCTGCACAGCGCCCGGGACGCGCTTCCGGTGCCATCCGTGGTCCGGCTGACGCGCTTCGTCCGGGTGCCGTACCGAACGCATGTCGGGCTGTCCCGCCGGGCGATCTTCGCCCGGGACGGCTGGCGGTGCGCCTACTGCCGGGGCCCGGCGGAGACCATCGACCACGTCTTTCCGCGCAGCCGGGGCGGCCGGCACGCCTGGGAGAACGTGGTCGCCGCGTGCGCCCGGTGCAACCACACCAAGGGTGACAAGACCCCGGCCGAGATGGGGTGGCGGTTACACGCGTTGCCGGCTGCCCCGAAGGGCACCGCATGGCGGGTGCTCGGGCACCGCGCCCCCGACCCCCGCTGGGCGGACTGGCTCGACCTGCGGGAGCCCGAGGCAGCCGCCTGACCCCGGTCAGTCCCGCTGCCCGGCGGCCCGCCGCGCCGCGCGCTCGCCGCGACGCACCGCACGGTCGTGCGCGATCGTCAGCAGCCGGTCCACCTCCGGCAGCAGATGCGGGCCGGGCATGACGATGCTGGCGAAGCCGTATTGCGCGTAGCCCGGGTGCGGCACGAGGGTGTCCAGTCGGGCGAAGTCGAACTCGTGCCGGTGCTCCTCGAATGCCTTGGGCGGGAAGCCGAACTGCCGCTCGAACTCGGCCCGGCCCAGGTCCAGGTTGAGGCGGAAGACACCGGGGCGGTCAAGCTGTGCGGCCTCGTCGAAGCCGGGCACGTCGTGCTCGACGATGGTGGCGAACGGCTGGCGGCGGTCCGGGCCGACGAAGAAGAACCGGTCGCCCCAGGCCGCCTCGGGTGATCCGTTCTCCTCGCTCGCCACGACCTGCTCGACGCCGGGTAGCGCGACGATCCGATCGGCGAGCACGGCCGCGTCGACACCGGTCGGGACGTGCAGGATCGCGTCGGCGTGTTCGATGGTCGCCCGGTCCAGCGGGAAGTAGCGGTAGTCGTGCGTCCGCTGCTCGGCCGCTGCGATGTCGGACACCGGCAGGTACCGGGGGAGGCTGGTCTGCTGCTGGAGTCTGCTCTCGTAGGTCGAGGCGGCGGGCGGCCCGATGCCGAGCGCAGGGCTCGCGCCGAGGCTGCCGGCGATCACCGCGTACCGGTCGCCCAGCAGCGACGCGATGATGGCTCCGGCGCCGGCCCAGGACACCTCCGTGTCGACCAGCGTCATCGTGCTCAGGTGGCGCTGGAGGTGCGCGTTGTGCGCGAAGACCAGCGTGGGCCCGCGGTGCGCCTCGGCCGACCGGATCGCGAGCAGGTTCTCGGCCATCAGCGCGTCCCGGACCGCGGCCAGGCGGGCGAAGCGTTCCTCCTGGGCCAGTGGCGCGGCGGCCGCGGCGTGGTAACGCAGCAACGCGACCGCGGCCGTGGCATGCACGAACGCCGCCGGCCAACCCGCTGACGTGAAGGGCGCCCGCAGGTACAACTCGGTCAGCAGGTCATCGGCGAGCACCCGCAGTCGCTGGGCGTCGGTCGAGCGCCCGACCGACCGGCCCGGCTCCCAGATCGCGGCCGTGTCACTCCACCGCGCCTCGTCCCCGATCAGGTCGTCGATCTCGGCAGACCGGTCCAGGCCGAGGAAGTGGCAGACCTGGTTGAGGTGGCGGCGCGGACTCGGGGCGCTCTCCATCTCCACCGGGGCGTCGAAGCCGTGGAACGTCAGGCGCTCCGCGACCGGCCGTGCGGCATTCCACTCCCGCATCCGCAGCAGGAGGTCGCGGTTGGCTGGGGCGGCGCCGAATCCGTGGCTGAACCCTTCGGCGAGCGCACGGTCGAGCGTCACGGCGGTGACGCCCTGCACGAACTCGTCGGCGATCAGCCCGGCCGCCCGGTCGCTCTCCACGGCGATCGAGCGGTAGCCGTGCTCCGTCAGCGACAGGAGTGCCTCGTTGCGGAGCTGAAGGAAAGCGGGCTCACCATGCGTCGGCTCGCCGAGCGCGAGCAGGTCCGGGGATACCGCCAGCAGGTCGAGAAAAGATGCCATTCCATGAACCGTATCGTTGAACCAGCGGTTGAGACTCACGAGCGGCGGAGCACGGTGACAGCCACGAAACCTTCAAACCCAGGGATACGCCGACCGACCGATCTCGCCCGTGCCCACGGCCTCTCCGCGCAGGCCGTGCGCAACTACGAACGAGACGGCGTCCTGCCTCCGGCCGAGCGCACCCCGAACGGCTACCGTCGCTTCACCGAGCTGCACGTCAAGGCGCTGCGTGCCTACCTCGCGTTGATCCCGGGTCACGGCTATGCGGCCAGCGGCGAGATCATGCGGGCCGTCAACCGGGGCGAGATCGAGACGGCGTTGCGCACCATCGACCAGGGTCACGCCCTGCTCCAGCGCGATCGGGAGACCCTGGACGCGGTCGAGACGGCGGTGGCGACGCTCACCGGGACCAGACCGCAACCGCGAAGCCGGACAGCCGTGCCGGTGAGCGCGCTGGCTCACCGGCTCGGTGTGCAGCCGGCCACGCTGCGCAAATGGGAGCGGGCCGGGGTGCTGCGGCCGGTACGTGATCCGGTGACCCACTACCGGCTCTACCTTCCCGACGATGTCCGGGACGCCGAGCTCGCCCACCTGCTGCGCCGCGGCGGGTACCGGCTCGACCACATCGCCGGCGTGCTGCGCCGAGTGCGCGACGCTGGTGGTGCCGAACCCCTCGCCGCGTCGCTGCGCCAGTGGCGGCAGCGGCTCACCGAGCGAGGCCGGGCCATGCTCACCGGGGCCGCCCGGCTCGCCGAGTACGTCGACGCTTGTCAGCCGCCGGTACGCGCCTTGACCAGTGAGGCGAAGACCACCACGTTGTCCGCGTAGCCGGTATCGCCGCCGACCCACTGGCCGCCGCAGGTGATCAGTCGGAGGCTCGGGCGGCTGAAGTCGCCGTACACCTCGTCCACCGGCAGTCGGCCCTTGTCGAACTTCTCCACCGAGTTCACCTCGAAGACCGCCACGCGCTGGTCGGTCCGGGTGACCTCGATCTCGTCACCGGAGCGCAGCTCGCGGAGTTTGTGGAAGACCGCCGGCCCGCTGGTGGTGTCGACGTGCCCGACGATCACGGCTGGGCCGTACTGGCCCGGGGTGGGCCCCTGGTCGTACCAGCCGGCCTCCTGGGCGCGGGCCGCGTCCGGCACGGCGATCGTGCCGTCCGGTGCGATGCCCACCTCGTGTACGGGCGCCCGCACGTCGATCTTCTCGATGGCGAGGCTGGTCGGATGGCTGGCCGGCAGCACCGGGAACTTCTTCGGCGGTGGTCGCAGGCCAGCACTGAGCCGGTCCGGCAGCAGGCTCATCCCGGTCACCTGCTCGACGCCGAGCATCGCCACGATCAGCGCCATCAGCGCGGCGATGGCCAGCACCGGCAACCCGGGGCTCCTACCGAAGCGGTGTCGGGCCGACGGCGGCCCGGCCGGACGCCGCGGCGGCAGCGGACGGGCCGCCGGATCGGTGGTGGTGACGCTGGCCGACACGGCCTGCCCGGCGACTCGGCGTAGCCGCCCGGAGACGCGTGCCACCAGCCGGCCGGACGCGCGCAGCGCCGGCCCGGCCCGGAGGCGGGCACGGCGATCCGGCCGCGCACGCGCGGATCTGCGGGTCATGGGTGATCCGGCTCAGGAGCCGGCTCCCGGTCGACGTCGGCCGCCGGCCATCCCGAGCACGATCGCGGTGGCCACCAACGCCACGCCACCGAGCACCAGCAGCGAGCCGGTGCCGCGACCGCCGGCCATTCCGCCGCCACCGGTCGCCGGCCCCTTGCTGGGTGAGGCCATGTTCAGCACGGTCACCGTGGTCGACGCCGTCTGGCCGTTCTCGCAACGCAGGTCGACCGGGTAGTCACCGGCCGGCTTGTCCCTCGCAATGGTGGCCTGCCCGGTCAGGAAGCCCCTGTCCGGTCTGAGCATCACGTGCCCGAACGCGTCGGAGTGCACGCTGGACTGCCGGTTGTTGTTGTCGTTGTCGCAGCTCGCCTTGATGCTGACCCGGCTACCGGCCTGGGCGCTGTTCGGTGTCACCTCGACGAAGGTGTTCTCGCCGGCCCGCGCCGGTGCGACCGACAACAGGACGAACGCCCCGACCAGCCCCACCAGTGTCAGTACGGACGAGAGCGCGCGGTTGATCGTGCGGATTGCCTGCATGATTTCCCCCCAACCGGCGACGACCGCCGGAACCCTCCCCTGGGCACGCGAGTGCTTTCCCGCTGGCGCGGGGGCAAACCCGCAGGGTGGACGGGGTCAGCGCGGGCGGGGGATGGGCCCGGTGGCGGGCAGGGGAGTGACGGGGTGCCAGTTCAGGGGGGAGGAGAGGACCATCGTGCTCGACGGTTGGCCGTACGGGGCGAGACGGTCGATGACCCCCTCGAACGCGCCGATCGAGCCGGCCGCCACCTTCAGCACGCTGCACGCGTCCCCGGTGATCCGGTGGATCTCCAGGATCTCCGGCCAGTCGGCCACCGCCGGGTCGTGCAGGATGCACCGCGCGCCGTAGCAGGACATCCGGATCAGCGCGACCACGGTACGGCCGGCGCGGCTCAGGTCGACATGAGCGTGGTAGCCGGTGATGATCCCGGCCTCCTCCAGTCGGCGGACCCGCTCCGCGACGGACGGTGGCGACAGGTGCACCCGCCGGGACAACTCGCTGAAGGAGAGCCGCGCGTCGGCCTGCAACTCGCGCAGCAGCGCCCAGTCCATGTCGTCCACGCTCAGACCTTACTTTCGTGAACCGACTTCGCCTAGTTGGCTTTGGTTTGCCAGGTGAAGGCGGCGAGAGCCGTTGATTCGGCATTCCGTAGGCCGATCCGACCGCGAGATCATGACGTCGGCTAGTCCGGGCAAGGGAGACGAGATGGTGGATCAGACGCAGCGGCGGGCGCCGAACCGCCGTGCCACGGTGCAACCGGTGACCCCCGGGCAGCGTGCCGCGCAGGCGGCGCGCACCGGTGGCGAGCCGACGTTGGAATTCGCCGACATGGTGCCGTACGACGCGTATGTGCAGGCCAGCGCCCTGCACAAGATGCAGCACCCGCTCAGCAGCGACCCGGGCGAGATGTCCTTCCTGATGGTCAGCCAGATCATGGAGCTGTACTTCGGGCTGACCTGCCACGAACTGCGGGAGACCCAGCGGCTGATCCACGCCGACCAGATCTGGGAGGCGCTGGCCCCGCTGGGCCGAGCCAAGCTGCACCTGGAGGGGCTCAACGCCGCCTGGCAGGGGCTGCGCTGGATGAGCCCGGCCGACTTCAACCGGTTCCGCAACCTGCTCGGCGAGGCCTCCGGCTTCCAGTCGGCCATGTACCGGCAGTTGGAGTTCCTGCTCGGGCTGCGCGACCCCACGCTGATCCGCCCGTTCCGCCGGCAGGCCGAGGTGCACGCCGAGCTGAGCGCCGCACTGGCCACCCCGAGCCTCTGGGACGATGTGCTCGCGCTGCTCGCCCGGCGTGGCTTCGACCTCCCCGCCGACCTGCTCGACCGGGACGTGGCCGTCGAACACGACCCGCACCCGTTGGTCGAGGCGGCCTGGGTACGGATCTACGACGACGCCAGCCCGGACAATCACCTGCGGCTGCTCGGCGAGGCGCTGAGCGCGGTCGCCGAGGAGTTCGGCGACTGGCGCTGGAACCACGTCAAGGCGGTGCAGCGGACGATGGGTGCCAAGGTCGGCAGCGGAGGCTCCGCCGGCCTGGCGTGGTTGCAGCGCAGCATGGCCCGGGTGGTCTTCCCGGAGCTGTGGTCGGCCCGCACCGCGATGTGACCGGAGAGCGAGAACAAGCAATGACGACCCCTGAAGCCGAGCCACTGGGCCTCGCCGCTGGCGAGGCGGTGCCACTGGGCCTCGCCGCTGGCGAAGTGGTGCCACTGGGCCTCGCCGCTGGCGAAGCGGAAGCGCATCGCCGCGACGAGGCCGACCCCGGCCACCGGCACCTGTTCCACGTGCCACCGGCCGACGGCGGCGACCACCCCGAGTCGGCGTACCTGGCCGGCAACTCGCTCGGCCTGCAACCTCGGGCCACCCGCGACGAACTCCTGGCCGACCTGGACGCGTGGGGGCGGCTCGGCGTGGAGGGGCACCTGGAGGCGGAGCGCCCCTGGCTGCCGTACCACGAGTTGTTGACCGGGCCGGCCGCGCGACTGGTCGGCGCCCGGCCCACGGAGGCCGTGGTGATGAACTCGCTCACGGTCAACCTGCACCTGCTGATGGTGAGTTTCTACCGACCGACCGGCGCGCGAACCCGCATCGTCATCGAGGACGCGGCGTTCCCCTCGGACAGCTACGCCGTGCGCAGCCAGGCCCGGTTCCACGGCCTGGACCCGGACGACGCCGTGGTCCGGCTGCGTCCGCGTGCGGGTGAGGACGCCCTGCGTACCGAGGACGTGACCGACTACCTGGCCGCCGAGGGCGACCGGGTGGCGCTGCTGCTGCTCGGCGGGGTCAACTACCTCACCGGTGAGCTGATGGACATCCCGGCGATCACGGCCGCCGGCCGGGCCGCCGGCGCGGTGGTCGGGTGGGACCTGGCCCACGCGGTCGGCAACGTGCCGCTGTCCCTGCACGACTGGGACGTCGACTTCGCCGCGTGGTGCTCCTACAAGTACCTGAACTCCGGCCCGGGTGCCCTGGCGGGCGTCTTCGTGCACGAGCGGCACCTCGGCGACGCGAACCTGCCCCGGTTCGAGGGGTGGTGGAGCACCGCGGCGGCGACCCGGTTCGAGATGACGCCGGTGTCCCGGCCACCGGCCACGGTGGAGGCCTGGCAGATCTCCAACCCGCCGATCTTCGCGATGGGCCCGGTGCGTACCTCGCTGGAGCTGTTCGACGCGGTGGGAATGACCGCGCTGCGCGCCCGCAGCCAGCGCCTCACCGGCTGGCTGGAGTCGCTGTTCGACGAGGTGACCGTCGGCCGGCCGTTGCGGGTGGTCACCCCGCGCGACCCGGCCCGGCGGGGCTGCCAGCTCTCCGTGCGCATCGGTTCCGGCAGCGCCGCCGAGCTGACCAAACGCCTACGGTACGAACACGGGGTCATCGCCGACGCCCGCGAACCGGACGTCGTCCGGTTCGCCCCGGTGCCGCTGTACTCCACGTACCTCGACTGCTGGCGGGCCGCTGCCGCGCTCGCCGCGACGGTGGGGGCGACCTCGGTGAGCGCGAGGAGTGAGCCGGGGTTGCGAGCCCCGCAGTCGCGAACGAAAGGCGGCTCAGCATGACCGCGCGACGCGACGAGATCGCGATCATCGGTGCCGGGCTGGCCGGCTGCCTGGCCGCCTGCTTCCTGGCCCGGCGCGGCTACCCGGTGGCGCTCTACGAGCGCCGCTCCGACCCGCGGACCGGCACCGCCGAGCGAGGCCGCTCGATCAACCTGGCGCTCTCCGAGCGCGGCCTGGACGCGTTGCGCCGGATCGGGCTGGCCGAGCAGGTGATGACCGACGCGCTGCCGATGCGCGGCCGGATGATCCACCCGGTCGAGGGCGAGCAGCAGTTCCAGTCGTACAGCGCGGCCGGCGACCGGGCGATCAACTCGATCAGCCGGGGTGCGCTGAACAACGCCCTGCTGGACGAGGCCGCCGCGCTGCCCGGCGTGCGGGTCGTCTTCGACCACCGGTTGGTCGGGCTCGATCCGACCGACGGCGCCCTGAGCTTCGAGACCCCGCAGGGTCCGATCGCGGCGAAGGCGTCGGTCGTGCTGGGTGCCGACGGCGCCGGCTCCGCGGTGCGCGGGCAACTGTTGGCGTACGGGCTGCTGGACGAGAGCGTCGACTTCCTCGACTACGGCTACAAGGAGCTGACGATTCCGCCGCTGGGCGGGGACTTCGCCCTGGACCCGGACGCGCTGCACATCTGGCCCCGGGGCACCTCGATGATGATCGCGTTGCCGAACCCGGACCGCTCCTTCACCTGCACGCTGTTCTGGCCCAACGACGGCCCCGGCAGCTTCGCCTCGCTGACCAGCCCGGCGGAGATCGAGCGGCACTTCACCGAGCACTACCCGGACGTGGTGCCGCTGGCCCCGAACCTGGTCGACGACTACCAGCACAACCCGGTGGGCGTGCTCGGCACGGTGCGTTGCACGCCCTGGCAGGTCAACGGGAAGGTCGGCCTGCTCGGCGACGCGGCCCACGCGATCGTGCCGTTCTATGGCCAGGGCGCCAACTGCGCCTTCGAGGACGTGGTGGAGCTGGACCGCTGCCTGGACGAGTGCGCCGACGACTGGTTGGCGGCGCTGCCGCTGTTCCAACGGCGTCGACAGGAGAACGCCGAGGCCATTGCGACGATGGCACTGACCAACTTCGTGGAGATGCGGGACAAGGTCGCCTCCCCGGTCTTCCAGACCCGGCGGCGGGTGGAGCACGCACTGGAACGGGCCCTGCCCGGCCGGTACGTTTCCCAGTACGAGCTGGTGTCGTTCTCCACCACCCCGTACGCGGAGGTTCGCCGCCGGGTGCGCCGGCAGCACCGGGTGCTCGGGGCGGTCGTCGGCGGGGCCGCGCTGCTGCTGGTCGGCGCGATCGGCGCGGCACTGAGCCGAGGGAGGCGCGCATGACCGGCAACTGGGATCCGCGGCTGATGGCCGGCCACGCTCCGGGTGGCCCGCACCGGTTGCGCAACTTCGTCGCCGGCGAGTTCGTCGACGGCGGGACGACGTTCACCAAGGCCAGCCCGGTCACCGGGGAGCAGGTCTTCGAGGTGGACGAGGCATCCCGGTCCACCGTGGACGACGCGGTGGCCGCCGCCCGGGCGGCGCTGCGCGGGCCGTGGGGCCGGATGGGCGAGCGCGAGCGCGCCGAGGTGCTGCGCCGCGTCGCCGACGAGTTGGAACGCCGCTTCGACGACCTGGTCACCGCCGAGGTCGCCGACACCGGCAAGTCCGTCGCCCAGGCCCGCACGCTGGACATTCCGCGTGGCGCGGCGAACTTCCGGGCGTTCGCGGAGATCGTGGCGACCGCGCCCACCGAGTCGTTCACGACGGTCACCCCGACCGGTGGCCGGGCGCTCAACTACGCGCTGCGCAAACCGGTCGGCGTGGTCGCGGTCATCGTGCCGTGGAACCTGCCGCTGCTGCTGCTCACCTGGAAGGTGGCTCCGGCGCTGGCCTGCGGCAACGCCGTCGTGGTCAAACCCAGCGAGGAGACGCCCGCCTCGGCGACGGTGCTCGCCGAGGTGATGGCCGCCGCTGGCGTACCGGCCGGGGTGTTCAACCTGGTGCACGGCTTCGGGCCGGACTCGGCGGGCGAATTCCTCACCCGCCACCCGGGCGTCGACGCGATCACCTTCACCGGTGAGTCGGCCACCGGCGGCGCGATCATGCGGGCCGCCGCCGACGGGGTGAAGGCGGTGAGCTTCGAACTCGGCGGCAAGAACGCCGGCCTGGTCTTCGCCGACGCCGACCTGGACGCCGCGGTGGCCGGCTCGGTGCGGTCCAGCTTCACCAACGGCGGGCAGGTGTGCCTCTGCACCGAGCGCATCTACGTGCAGCGCCCGGTCTTCGAGGAGTTCACCGCCCGGCTGGCGAAGCGGGCCGGCGAGCTGGCGTACGGCTGGCCGACCGACGAGGCCACCGCCACCATGCCGCTGATCTCCCGTCAGCACCGGAAGAAGGTGCTCGGCGCGTACGACCTGGCCCGCGCCGAGGGTGCCGAGGTGCTCACCGGCGGCGGCACCCCCACCTTCGGCGACGCCCGCGACGGCGGGTCGTACGTGCAGCCGACCGTGCTCACCGGGCTCGGCCCGGACGCCCGGACCAACCGGGAGGAGATCTTCGGCCCGGTGGTGCACGTCGCCCCGTTCGACACCGAGGACGAGGCGTACGCCCTCGCCAACGGCACCGACTACGGCCTGGCGGCGACGGTGTGGACCCGGGACGTGGGCGTAGCCCACCGGGCCGGGGCCCGGCTCGACGCCGGCATCGTCTGGGTCAACACGTGGTTCCTGCGTGACCTGCGCACCCCGTTCGGCGGGGTGAAGGCGTCCGGGATCGGTCGCGAGGGCGGCGTGCACTCGCTGAACTTCTACTCCGAACTCACCAACGTCTGCGTGGACCTGTCGTGAGCCCAAGCGAGGGAGCGGGCATGGAAGCTGACATCGAGGCCGCCAACCGGGAGCTGGCCGATGCCCGCAGCACCGGCAAGCCGTGCGCGCCACTTCGGGGTCGGCTGCTGCCGGAGGGCGACGTGGAGTCCGCGTACCGGGTGCAGCAGCTCCAGGCCCGGGCCTGGCAGGGCCGCGGCGAACGCCGGGTCGGCGCGAAGATCGGGTTGACCTCCCGGGCCGTGCAGGAGACCTTCGGGGTGTTCCAGCCGGACTTCGGCATGTTGACCGACGCCATGGCGGTCGGTGACGGGGTCGAGGTGCCCATCGACCGGCTGCTCCAGCCCCGCGTCGAGGCGGAGATCGCCTTCGTGCTCGACAAGGATCTCCCGAACCCGCAGCTCACCACGGTCGACCTGATCCGCGCGGTGGACCACGTGCTGCCGGCGATCGAGATCGTCGACTCACGGATCGCCGGCTGGGACATCTCCATCGTGGACACCGTCGCCGACAACGCTTCCAGCGGGCTCTTCGTGCTCGGCACCACGCCACGCCGGCTCGCCGACGTCGACCTGCGGCTGTGCGGAATGGTGCTGGAGCACGCCGGCGAGCCGGTTTCGGTCGGCGCGGGCGCTGCCTGCCTGGGCAACCCGCTGCACGCCCTGCACTGGCTGGCCGGCACCCTGGCCCGCGCCGGCGACCCGCTGCGCGCCGGGGACGTGGTGCTCTCCGGGGCGCTCGGTCCGATGGTGCCGGTCACCCCGGGCGCCGCGTACGAGGCCCGGATCTCCGGGCTCGGCTCGGTGCGCACGAGTTTCAGTGATGGAGGTAACCAGTGACCGGTGTGGCGGTGCTCGGTTCCGGCAACATCGGCACCGACCTGATGATCAAGGTGTTGCGGCTCAGTGACAGCCTGCGAATGGTGGCGATGGCCGGTATCGACCCGGCCTCCGACGGCCTGGCGCGCGCTCGCCGGCTCGGCGTCGCCACCACCGCCGACGGCGTGGACGGGCTCGTGGCGATGCCCGAGTTCGCTGACGTCGAGCTGGTCTTCGACGCCACCTCGGCCGGCGCGCACCGACGCCACGACGAGGTGCTGCGCGCCCACGGCCGCACGGTGGTCGACCTGACCCCGGCCGCGCTCGGCCCGTACGTGGTGCCGCCGGTCAACCTCGACGAGCACCTGCACCAGCCGAACGTCAACATGGTCACCTGCGGCGGGCAGGCGACCGTGCCGATCGTCGCCGCGGTGCGCCGGGTCACCCCGGTGGCGTACGGGGAGATCGTCGCGTCGATCGCGTCGAAGTCCGCCGGACCGGGCACCCGGGCCAACATCGACGAGTTCACCGAGACCACGGCCCGGGCCATCGAGGTGGTGGGCGGGGCCGAGCGGGGCAAGGCGATCATCGTGTTGAACCCGGCGGACCCGCCGCTGCTGATGCGGGACACCGTCTACTGCCTCTGCCCGGACGCCGACGCCGACACCGAGGCCATCGCCGCCTCGGTCGCCGAGATGGTGGCGGCCGTGCAGGAGTACGTCCCCGGCTACCGGCTCAAGCAGGACGTGCAGTTCGACCGGGTCGAGGCATATCTGCCGACGCTCGGGCGGCAGCTCACCGCCCTACAGGTGTCGGTCTTTCTGGAGGTCTCCGGTGCCGGGCACTACCTGCCCGCGTATGCCGGGAACCTGGACATCATGACCTCCGCCGCGCTGCGCACCGCGGAGCGGCTGGTCGCCCTGCGTTCTTCGGAGGTGGCCGCGTCATGACCGAGCTGTACATCCAGGACGTGACGCTGCGCGACGGCATGCACGCCATCGCCCACCAGTACACCGTCGACCACGTACGCACGATCGCCGCCGCGCTGGACGCCGCCGGGGTGGCCGCCATCGAGGTGGCGCACGGTGACGGGCTCGCCGGCTCCAGCGTCAACTACGGCCACGGCGCCGCCAGCGACGCCGAATGGATTTCCGCGGCTGCCGAGGTGCTGACCACGGCGAAACTGACCACCCTGCTGCTGCCGGGCATCGGCACCATCGCCGACCTGAAGGCCGCGAAGGCGCTCGGGGTGACCAGCGTCCGGATCGCCACCCACTGCACGGAGGCGGACATCTCCGCCCAGCACATCTCCTGGGCCCGGGAGAACGGCATGGACGTGGCCGGGTTCCTGATGATGTCGCACATGTCCGACCCGGCCGGGCTCGCCGGGCAGGCCAAGCTCATGGAGTCGTACGGGGCGCACTGCGTCTACGTCACCGACTCCGGCGGTCGGCTGCTGATGTCCGACGTGGCGCAGCGGATCGACGCGTACCGGCAGGTCCTCGCCCCGGAGACGCAGATCGGCATCCACGCGCACCACAACCTGTCGCTGGGAGTGGCCAACAGCGTGCTCGCCGTCGAGCACGGCCGGGTCACCGGGTCCGCCCCGGTCGGCCCGGACGCGGCGCACGGCCGGACGGTCCGCGTCGACGCCTCCCTCGCCGGCATGGGCGCGGGCGCCGGCAACGCCCCGCTGGAGGTCTTCGTCGCGGTCGCCGAGCTGCACGGCTGGAAGCACGGCTGCGACGTGTTCGCGCTGATGGACGCGGCCGACGACATCGTCCGCCCGCTCCAGGACCGGCCGGTCCAGGTGGACCGGGAGACGCTTTCCCTGGGGTACGCCGGGGTCTACTCCAGCTTCCTGCGGCACGCCGAGCGGGCCTCCAGCAAGTACGGCGTGGACGTCCGGTCGATCCTGGTCGAGCTGGGCCGCCGCCGGATGGTGGGCGGTCAGGAGGACATGATCGTGGACGTGGCACTCGACCTGGCCGACAAGGAGCAGCACTCATGATCGGACCGGACGTCGCGGGGATCGCCGACAAGCTGGGCGCGGCGGCCGAGACGGCCACCGCGATCCCGCAACTCGCCGCCGAGACCGGCCTCGACGTGGACACCGCGTACGCCGTGCAGGCCGCGCTGCTGCAACGCCGGCTGAACGCCGGTGAGCGGCTGGTCGGGTTGAAGATGGGGCTGACCAGCAGGGCGAAGATGGCTCAGGTCGGCGTGGACGAGGTGATCTGGGGGCGGCTCACCAACGCGATGCGGGTGCCCGACGGCGGCGTGGTGGACCCGGCCGCGTACATCCATCCCCGGGTCGAGCCGGAGGTGGCGTTCCTGCTGGACCGGCTGCCCGAGCCGGGTGAGCCGGTCGGCGACTTCGCCACGGCGGTCCGCGCGGTCGCCCCGGCCATCGAGTTGATCGACTCTCGGTACGCGGACTTCCGCTTCTCGCTACCGGATGTGATCGCGGACAACACCTCGGCCGCCGCCTTCGTGATCGGGCCGTGGTCGCCGGTCCCGGCCGGGCTGGACAACCTGGGTGTGCTGCTGGAGGTCGACGGGCGGGTGGCGCAGGTCGGCTCGACGGCGGCGATCCTCGGTGATCCGCGCCGGGCGCTCGACGAGGGCATCCGGCTGGCCGGCCGGCACGGGGTGCGGTTGGAGTCCGGCTGGGTCTTCCTGGCCGGCGCGGCCACCGCCGCCGTCCCGCTGCGTCCCGGCGCACACGTCCGCGCCGTCGTCGAGAAGCTCGGCACGGCCTCGCTGCGGGCGTCGTCGTGACCGCCCGGGTGGTGGCCGGGAAGGCCGTGCCGCGGGGGGCTTTTCCGCACGTCAAGGTCGCCGGCGGGTTCGTCTTCGTCTCGGGTACGTCGTCGCGGCGCGCGGACAACACCTTCGCCGGTGTCGAGGTGGACGGGTTCGGCACCACGAACCTCGACATCCGGGTGCAGACGCGGGCGGTCATCGAGAACGTGCGGGACCTGCTGCGTTCGGTCGGCGCGGACCTCGCCGACCTGGTCCAGGTGACGACGTACCTGGTCAACATGAACGACTTCGGTGGTTACAACGAGGTGTGGGCGGAGTTCTTCGACGCCTCCGGGCCGACCCGTACGACGGTGGCGGTGCACCAGCTGCCGCACCCGCACCTGCTGATCGAAATCCAGGCCGTGGCCCTTCTTCCCTCGGGAGGTCAGTCGTGAGTGAGATCGCCGAGCCGTTCAGCTTTCCGGGCTGGATCGCGGACAACCAGCACCTGTTGAAGCCGCCGGTGGGCAACAAGGAGATGTTCCCCGGCGGGGACGACTTCATCGTGATGGTGGTGGGCGGCCCCAACCAGCGCACCGACTTCCACGTGGACCCGTACGAGGAGCTCTTCTACCAGGTCAAGGGCAACATGCACATCAACCTGGTCACCCCGGAGGGGCCGCGTACGGTGCACGTGCGCGAGGGTCAGATGTGGATGCTGCCGCGCAACACCCCGCACTCGCCGCAACGGCCGGAGGCCGGCTCGATCGGTGTAGTCGTCGAGCGGGTCCGTGAGGAGGGCACGCTGGAGACGTTCCAGTGGTACTGCCTGGAGTGCGGCAGCAAGGTGCACGAGGTGGAGTTGCAGGTCCGCGACATCGCCGCCGACCTACCGCCGGTGTTCCAGGCGTTCTACGCCGACGAGCAGGCACGCACCTGCGCCAACTGCGGCACCCTGCACCCGGGCAAGGGCTGATGCCCCCAGGCGTGGTCGACGTGCACACGCACGTCGTACCGAAGGGATGGCCGGACCTCGGCGCGGCGTGCGGTGGGTCCGGCTGGCCGTGGCTGCGCGTCGACTCCGAGCGCGCCGCCATGATCATGGTGGGCGAGACGGAGTTCCGCCCGGTCGGCGCCGAGTGCTGGGACGCGTCGCGCCGGCTGGCCGACATGGACGCCGACGGCGTGGACGTGCAGGTGGTCTCGCCCACGCCGGTCTTCTTCAGCTACGACCGTCCGGCCGATCAGGCGGTGAAGGTCGCCCGGATCTTCAACGACCTGACCCTGGAGGTCACCGCCGCCGGTGGCGATCGCCTGGTGCCGTTCTGCCAGGTGCCCCTCCAGGACCCGGACGCCGCCTGCGCCGAGCTGGATCGCAGCCTGGCCGCCGGGCACGTGGGTGTGGAGATCGGCAACCACGTCGGCGACCGGGACCTGGACGACGCCGGGGTGGTCACCTTCCTCCAGCACTGTGCCGAGGTGGGTGCACCCGTCTTCGTCCACCCGTGGGACATGCCGGACGGCCCGCGCCTGGACCGCTGGATGGCCCGGTGGCTCACCGGGATGCCCGCCGAGACGCACCTGTCGGTGCTGGCGATGATCCTGGGCGGCGTCTTCGACCGGGTGCCCGAGACGTTGCGGATCTGCTTCGCGCACGGTGGTGGCAGCTTCCCGTTCTGGCTCGGCCGCGCCGACAACGCCTGGCACCGCCGTGGCGACCTGGTCCGTGGCGCGTCCGTCGCCCCGCCCAGCAGCTACGTCGACCGGTTCAGCGTCGACTCGGTGGTCTTCGCGCCGCCCGCGCTGCGGCTGCTGGTCGACACGATGGGGGAGGACCGGGTGCTGGTCGGCAGCGACTACCCGTACCCGCTGGGCGAACGGCCGGCCGGCGCGGTGGTCCACGCGGCCGACTTCCTCAGCGACGACCAACGCGACAAGCTCCTGTCCACCAACGCCCTACGTTTCCTGCACGGCTGAGCCCAGCGCTTCGTCCTCGGTATGAGGAGATCTTGGACAGTTTCCGTCCGCCGCGGCGGGCTCTGTCCAAGATCTGCGGCTCGACAAGTCAGGCGTGCGTTGAGCGTCCGATTGGTCCGTCTCCGGTCGCCAGCGCGTGTCGGCTGCGCGAAGGACTGACGGCCGGCAGGATGACGGCATGGCCGAGCCGCACGACCTGACCGCGTTGGAGCAGGCCGCCGCGATCGCGCGCGGCGAGCTGTCCAGCGTCGAGGCGGTCGAGCACGCTCTGCGCCGGGTGGCCGCCCTCGGCGACACCGTGGGCGCGTTCGTCACCGTCACGCCGGATCTCGCCCGGCAGGGCGCACGCGTCGCCGACGCGGTGCCGATCGAGGAGCGCGGCCCGCTGCACGGGGTGCCGACCGCGATCAAGGACCTGACCCTCACCGCCGGGGTGCGCACCACCTTCGGTTCGGCCGCGTTCATCGACTTCGTCCCGCCGGTCGACGCCGACGTGGTCCGGTTCATCAAGGCCGCCGGCCTGGTCAGCCTGGGCAAGACGACCACCTCCGAGCTGGGCTGCTCGCTCTACTCGGAGGGCCGGGTCGCGCCGCCGGCCCGCAACCCGTGGCAGCTGGCGTACACCGCGGGCGGGTCCAGCGGTGGCGCGGCGGCGGCGGTCGCGGCCGGGCTGGTCCCGGTCGCCCAGGGGTCCGACGGCGGCGGGTCGCTGCGCATCCCGGCGTCGCTCTGCGGCCTGGTCGGCTACAAGCCCAGTCGGGGCCTCGTCTCCGGCGGGCCGATCGGCTCCGGCGCGTTCGGCCTGCCCACCAGCGGCCCGCTGGGGCGGACGGTCACCGACGTCGCCGCCCTGCTCGACGTCATGGCCGTCCCGGTCTCCGGCGAGCCCTACCTGCCGCCGCCCGCGCCGCCCGGCGGCTACCTGGCCGTCGCGCGTCGGGCCGAGCCGGGCCCGCTGCGGGTCGGCCGGTTCATCACGCCGATGCTCGCCGACGAACCGGTGCACCCCGACTGCGTGGCCGCCGTGGACCGGGCCGCCGCGCTGCTCACGGCGGCCGGCCACGAGGTGGTCGAGGTGCCGCCGCCGCTCGGGCCGGCGGCGTGGCCGCTGTTCGAGATCCTCTGGTACGTGCTGGCGCTCACCCCGGTGCCGCCGCAGCGGGAGGCGGAGTTGCTGCCGTTGACCCGGCTGCTCCGGGCCCGGGGCGCCGAGGTCTCCGCCGGCACCCTGGCCGCCACCCTCGGGGAGTTGCAGGCGCAGGTCCGCCTCGGTGCCCGCCGCACCGCCGGCTGCGACCTGCTCCTCTGTCCCACCCTGG
Source organism: Micromonospora sp. BQ32 (assembly GCF_059358895.1). NCBI lineage: Bacteria > Bacillati > Actinomycetota > Actinomycetes > Micromonosporales > Micromonosporaceae > Micromonospora > Micromonospora sp. BQ32. Next base: position 165,392 of record NZ_JCADBI010000015.1, read on the forward strand.
CCGCCCCGCAGGCGCCCGTCGGCTGGTTCACCGCCGACGCGGACCCGGCCGCCGACTTCGACCGGCAACGCCGGTTCTCGCCCTACTGCGCCATCTTCAACGTCACCGGTGATCCCTCCGTCTCCCTGCCGCTGGGCACCACGACCGACGGCCTGCCCGTCGGGGTGCTGCTCACCGGCCGGTACGGCGACGACGCGCGGCTTATCGCTACCGCTGCGCAACTGGAGAACTCCAGTGACGGATGGGATCGGCACCCCGCAATCTGGCGGGCCACCGACTCCGCTAACGTGAATGGCGACGGAGTCGGGCGGTCGGCAGTGTGATCGTCCATCCGACCCGGTTGTTCAAGGTCGTCCTTCTTCCGCCTGGGGGCGTTGGGATTGTCTGTTACCGAGACGTTGCTGGTCTTCGTCGGCATCCCGTTGGCCGCGGTGCTGGTCATCGCCGGCCTGTCGTACGCCGGTAGCGGTGGGGGTGCCACCGGCGGTGGCGGGGGCGCCAAGCGCTACCGTCCGGGCCGGCCCTTCGACTTCACTCCGGTCTGGTTCCTGGGCCGCCCGGAGCAGCTGGCCGACTCGGCCGGCACCGCGCTGACGGCGGGGGCGCAGGCGCCCGCGCTGACCAGCCACAAGCTTGAGCAGGCCAGCGTCGAGGCGCCGGCCGGTGGAACCGGAGGCGCAAGTGACCGTTGGTGAGAAGCAGACCGGGTCGGAAAATCCGCCCGAGGTGCTCGACGGGCCGTTCTCGACCCGTCAGCTGCTGCGCATCGACGAGGCGTTGCGCCTGGCCGACCAGGGCACCGGCCTGGTCTTCTCGGTCTTCGTCGGCGGTCTCGACGAGCCGATCCGCGAGCACGCCCAGCGGCTGCACCGTCAGCTCGCCGAGCCCGACAAGTCGGTGCTGATCGCCGTGTCACCCAACCAGCGTCAGCTGGAGATCATCACCGGGCGGTACGCCCGCAAGCGCATCCCCGACACGTACGCCAAGCTGGCCGCGCTCTCCATGGTCGGTGCGTTCAGCGGCGGTGACCTGGCCGGTGGCATCATCAACGGCCTCGACCAGCTCGCCAGCCACGCCGGCAAGGGCTGACCCCTTCCACGTACGACGAAGCCCGGCCCGCCTTCGGCGTGCCGGGCTCTCTCGTGTCAGCGGGGCCAGGCAGAGGGGTCGAGGAGCATCGGCCACGGCTCGTCGATCTGCACTGGGTCGTCCGGGCCGACCGTGCCGAGCAGGTTGTAGTGAATGTCCTTCACCAGCTCGTAGCGGTATATGACGGGGCCGAAATCGCCGCGCTCGACCCGCCAGTAGGCGGGAATGCCGGCCTCAGCGTAAAGCGACGGTTTGGTGAACCGGTCATGCCGACGGCTGCTCGGTGACTCCACCTCGACGACGAGTGCCACATCCGCGGCTTCGATCCAGGTGCCGTCCCTTGGGGCTGTCGGCTTCAGCACCGTGACGTCAGGGATGAGGTTGCCCTCGGCCGCTCGAAGCCCTGCTTCCCGGATAACCCGCCATCCGGCCGGTGCCGCCGATCGGAGGGCAGCCCGTAACTCATCCGCCAGTTCCTGATGTCCGTAGCCCGGGGGTGGTGTCACGTGCAGGCTCCCGTCGATGATCTCGTAGCGGTTCCCATCCTCAGGCAGGTCGGATAGGTCCTGCTCGCGCCAGCCCCGCTCCGGGGGCCGCCACTCGTAGGTCGGCTGTGCCATCACGTCCACCTCCTTCCGTCACGATAACGTCCGGGGCCGGCGCGGGCTCACACCCACGCCGGCCCCGGCCGGACAACGCTGCTCAGGCGCTCTGGGCGTCCTTCGCGCGGGCCTTCAGCGCCCGCACCACGCCGTCGCGGCCCTCGGCCACCAGCCGACGCAGCGGGGCGGGGTGCCCGTCACCGGTCAGCCACGCGTCGGTGGCCGCCACCGTGTCGTCCTCCACCAGGTAGGTCGGGTACGCCAGCTGCGCGAACTCCTGCGCCGGCTCGCTGTCCCGGGTGGCCCACACCTGCCCCACCGCCGCGAAGTACCGCTCCCGGTACGGGGCGACCAGCTCCACCTGCACCGGATGGGCGAAGCCCTGCAACAGCGCCCGGTGCCGCCAGTTGGGCAGCGAGTCCGAGCCGGTGAGCAGGGCCCACACGGCGGCCTTGTTCTCGGCCGTCGGGATCAACGCGTGCGCGTACGCGGCCTCCCGCTCGCCGCTGGCCGTGCGGTCCCCGCTCAGCTCCGCCTCGATCTCGGTGGTGCCGGCGGCGCCGTTGGCCACCAGCGCGGTGAGGACCGACCAGCGCAACTCGGTGTCCACGGTCAGCCCGGCCGGCACGCCGGTGCCGTCCAGCCAACCGCGCAGCGTCGCCAGGTCTTCCTCGGCGCGGACCGCCGAGGTGAACGCACGGGCCCAGGCCAGCTGGAACCCGCTGCCGGGCTCGGCGGCGGCGAGTGCGTCACGGGCGGTACGGGCCAGGTCGGCCCAGCCGGTCGGCGCCCAGGCCGGGTCGGCGTACAGGGTGAGCGCGGTGGTCGTCTGCCGCAGGGTGGCGGTGACCAGGTTGATGTCGGTCTCCGCGGGCAGCCCGCTCAGCGCCAGCGCCACGTAGTCGCGGGCGGACAGCTCGGCGTCGCGGATCATGTCCCACGCGGCGGTCCAGCAGAGCGCGCGGGCCAGCGACGAGTCGAAGCCGCCGATGTGTTGCACCACGGTCGCCATCGAACGCTCGTCGAGGCGCAGCTTGGTGTAGCTGAGGTCGTCGTCGTTGAGTAGCAACACGTCGGCCGCCCGGACGCCACGCAGCGGAGCGAGGTCCGTGTGCTCGCCGGTCACGTCCACCTCGTACCGCTCCCGACGGACCAGCCGCCCGTCGGTCAGGTCGTACAGGCCCACGCCGATCCGGTGCGTGCGCAGGGTCGGGTACGCCGCCGGCGCCTCCTGCCGCACCAGCACCTGCTCGTAGGTGCCGTCCGCCCCGATGGTCACCTCCGGGCGCAGCGTGTTGACCTGCGCGGTCTCCAACCACTGGGCGGCGAACTTGCGCAGCTCCCGCCCGGATGCGGCCTCCAGCTCGGTGAGCAGGTCGTCGAAGGTGGCGTTGCCCCAGGCGTGCTTGCCGAAGTAGGCCCGCAGGCCGGCCACGAACGGCTCCTCACCCACGTACGCGACGAGCTGCTTGAGTACGCTCGCGCCCTTGGCGTAGGTGATGCCGTCGAAGTTGACCTCCACGGCCTCCATGTCCGGCATCTCGGTGTAGACCGGGTGGGTGGAGGAGAGCTGGTCCTGCCGGTAGCCCCAGTTCTTCCGGATGGACAGGAAGGTCGTCCACGCCTCGGTGAACCGGGTCGCGTTGGTGTTGCACCAGTGGCTGGCCCACTCGGCGAACGACTCGTTCAGCCACAGGTCGTTCCACCAGCGCATGGTGACCAGGTCACCGAACCACATGTGGGCCAGTTCGTGCAGGATCGTGTTGGCCCGCTGCTCGTACTCGAAGTCGGTGACCTGCGAGCGGAACAGGTAGTGCGACTCGGCGTGCGTCACGCAGCCGAAGTTCTCCATCGCGCCGGCGTTGAAGTCGGGCACCCAGAGCTGGTCGTACTTCGGCAGCGGGTAGCGCACGCCGAACTTCTCGTGGAAGAAGTCGAAGCCCTGCTTGGTGATCAGGAACAGGTCGTCGGAGTCCAGGTACGGCGCCATCGACGCCCGGCAGAACACCCCCAGGTCGATGCCGTCGTGAGCGTCGCGCACCTCGTGGTACGGCCCGGCGCACATCGCGGTGATGTAGGTGCTCATCCGGGGCGACTCGGTGAAGTGCAGCCTCTTGAGCGCCTCACCCGCCGGCTCCTCGCGCTGCACCGGCATGTTGGACACCGCCCGCCAGTGCGCCGGCACGGTGACGTGCCAGGTGTAGACGCTCTTCAGGTCGGGCTGGTCGAAGCAGGCGAACACCCGCTGCGCGTCGGCCGTCTCGAACTGGCTGTAGAGGTACGTCTCGCCGTCCACCGGGTCGACCGTCCGGTGCAGACCCTGACCGCTGTTGGAGTAGTTGAAGTCGGCGTCGACCACCAGGACGTTGTCGCTGTCCAACCCGGACAGCGTCAGGCCCTTCTCGGCCGACCAGTCGGAGACGTCGACGGGCGTGCCGTTCAGCGTCGCGGACCGCACCGACTCGGCGGCCAACTCGATGAAGGTGCTCGCGCCCGGTTCGGAGCAGCGGAACCGGACCTCGGTCGTCGACCTGAACGTGCGGCCGTCGGCCGCCAGCACGGCGGTGGACAGGTCCAGACTGATGTCGTACCCCGTCACGTTGAGCAGGCGTGCCCGCTCGGTCGCCTCGACCTGCGTCAGGTTGCGCACTCCCGGCACTGTTCGTCTCCATCCCACATGTCGCCGTACGCCCGGCGGCGCCCGTTCGCCTACCGCTTGTGACGGCCGGCCCGATTCGAGTCTTCCATGTACGGGCAGCCTGCGGTGGCCGAGGTCACGCTCTCATTCGGGTGCCGGCCGATGCGCTGCGGGGTGAAGATTTCCCTGAGACGCCGACCGCCGACCGCCGGCGCCACCCGTCGCGAAGGGATCTCACCGTGACCGAACGTGTCACCGCCGACATGTGGTTCGACCCGGCCTGCCCGTGGGCATGGATCACCTCCCGCTGGCTGCTTGAGGTCGAGCAGACCCGGGATGTGGACATCCGCTTCCACGTGATGAGCCTGGCCGTGCTCAACGACGGCCGGGACGAGCTGCCCGAGGACTACAAGGAGTTCCTGAAGACCGCGTGGGGCCCGGTGCGGGTCTGCATCGCCGCCGAGCAACTGCACGGCACCGACGTGCTGCGCCCGCTCTACACCGCGCTCGGCACCCGGATCCACCTCCGGAAGCAGGAGCGGGGTCCGGAGCTGTACGTCGCCGCGCTCACCGAGGTGGGCCTCGACCCGGCGCTGGCCGCCGCCGCCGACAGCACCGACTACGACGAGGCGCTGCGGGCCAGCCACGAGGCGGGAATGCGCCCGGTCGGGCAGGACGTCGGCACTCCGGTCGTACACGCGCCCGGACCGGACGGCGCCCCGGTCGCGTTCTTCGGCCCCGTGATCACTCCGGCTCCGAAGGGGGAGGCCGCCGGCCGACTCTGGGACGGCGTGCTGCTGGTCGCCGGCACCCCGGGCTTCTACGAGCTCAAGCGCACCCGCGAGCAGGACCCGATCTTCGACTGAGCGACGACCACCGCGCCCCCGACCGTGCTGCGTCAGCCGCGCGGGCGGGGGCGTTTCGGGTCGGGTGCCGAGGTCGGCGGACGGTCGTGGCGTCACCGGGAGGTGGGCGGCGTCGTTTCCCTCGGTGTCCGCCGCAGCGGCCCCGCAGGGCCGCACGCCGCAGTTCGTGGAGGCAACCCCGATATGGCCAAGCACCGTGCGTCCGGTGACGATCAGTTGACCCGGCAGGGGGTGATCGAGGCTCCCGGCGCGGACTACTGGTCCGTTGACGACTCCCGTTGGCCAACGGTCCGCCCGGACCTACCGGCCCACCTGGTGGATCTGCTCGCGCCGCCCATCGTGGTGGGTGTGGCGCGGGTCCCGGTGACCTCCCGGCTCACCCCACCCGCGTCGGTCGACCCGCTGCCGTCGCCCGTCGCCACCGTGCCCACCGACGCGCCGGCGCTGGTGCCGTCGGGGGCGGCACCGGCCGAACCGGCGCCCCCGCCGCCGGCGCCGGCCCCACCGCGCCCGGTGCCGACGCCGCCGCTGAGCCCGCGGCCCGTTCCGGCGCCGCCCCCGGACCGTCCCGTGCCGGGGCCACCCGCGTCGCCCCGCCGCGCCGTGAACATCGGGCCGATCGGGACCGGGCGACGCGGCAACGGTGGGCCGGCGAGCGCGGGTCGGCACCGCCGGGGCACATCCGACCGCGCCGGCTGACCACCCGGGCCCGACCCGGCGCTTTCATCTGGTGGACGCCCCGCGGGTCCCCGTCGGCGGCGACACCGTCGCCGGTAGCGTCAGTGGGCATGACGGTCGTGCATCCGATCACCCGGGCCTGGGTCACCACTGGCGGCACCGGTGCGCAAAACTACGACGAGTTCGCCGACGACGCGGAGATCACCGCGATCATCGAGTCGAACCCGCACAGTGCTCTCGGCATCGAGATGCCGCACCGCGCTCCGCAGAGCCTGGGCAAGTCGTTCCTCGACGCGCTGCCGGACGCGGTGGCCCGGCTCGCCGAGGCCAAGGCCGACGGCAGTTACACCCCCGCCGAGCAGGTGGTGGTGCTCTACCGGATCAGCGCACCCGGCGAGGAGTCGGCGTACGGGCTGTTCGCGATGGTGGACACCGACCAGATCTCCACCCGGGCGGACGAGCCGGGCCTGGTCATCCGCAACGAGGACGTCTTCATCGCCAAGGTGCGCGAGCGGGTGGCGCTGGCCGACGCGCTGGGCCACCTGCTCTCACCCGTACTTTTGCTCCAGACCGGGCGCGGCGACGAGCTGCACGCCGCGCTCGCGGCGGCGACCGACGCGGCCGGCGCGCCCGCCGCGACGGACACCGACCAGGCGGGGCGCACGCACGCCATCTGGCTGCTCGGCCCCGGCCCGGAGCAGGCCACCCTGACCGCTCTCGCCGGCGGCGGGGACCTGGTCGTCGCGGACGGCAACCACCGCAGTCTGGCCGCCCAGACCGGGGGGCTGACGCGCTTCCTGGCCGTGGTCACCACCCCCGCGTCGGTGGCCATCCAGCCGTACAACCGGTTGGTCAGCGAGTTGACCACCACCCCCGCCGAGCTGCTCGACCGGCTGCGGGCCGCGGGCGCCGAGGTCGCGCCGATCGACGGCCCGGTCGAGGTCCCGGCGGCCGGCGGCACCGTGCACCTGTGCCTCGACGGCCAGGGGTACGCGGTGCGCCTGCCCGCCACCGCCTCCGCCCGCCTGGAAAACCTGGACCACGCCCTGGTCGAGCGGCTGGTGCTGCGCGACGCGCTCGGGCTCGACCCGGGCGACAAGCGGATCACCTACGTGGGCGGTGACTACCCGGCGAGCTGGCTCACCGGTGAGGTCGCCGCCGGGCGGGCCGAGCTGGCCATCCTGATCGCGCCGGTGACCGTGGCGGATTTCGTCGCGGTCAATCTGGCCAGGGAGAAGATGCCCCGCAAGAGCACCTGGTTCACCCCGAAGGCGCGCGGCGGTCTGGTCGTCGCCGAGCTGCCGCGTTGAGTGCCATCCGCACGACCGTGTGACGAACTCGGCTCGGGGACGCCGCCCCTGTGACGTCCCCGAGCGCGGCCTGACAGACTGCCCGGTATGCGCGTCTACCTGGGATCCGATCACGCCGGTTTCGAGTTGAAGGTGCACCTGGCCAACCACCTGGCCATGCAGGGGTACGAGGTGGTCGACGTCGGCCCGCACGGCTACGACCCGGACGACGACTACCCCACGTTCTGCCTGCACACCGGCGACCAGGTGGTGGCTGACGAGACGGGCCTCGGAGTGGTCATCGGCGGCTCCGGCAACGGTGAGCAGATCGCCGCGAACAAGGTCGCCGGCGTCCGCGCCGCGCTGGCCTGGAGCGTCGAGACCGCTCAGCTGGCCCGTCAGCACAATGACGCGAACGTGGTCGCCATCGGTGCCCGTCAGCACACGTTGGACGAGGCGACCGGCATCGTCGAGGCGTTCCTGAACACGCCGTTCTCGGGCAATGAGCGGCACGCTCGGCGGATCGCCCAGGTGGCCGAGTACGAGCGGACCCGGAAGCTGCCCGACCTGCCCTGACTGTGCGGCGCTCAGCGCGGCGAGCGGGGCAACTCCTCGCGGGGCACCCAGTTCCGCCGGACGACCACCACCCGGGCCTCCGCCTCGGCCAGGTCGTCGTCGGTGGGGCGGGCCGCGTCCCTGGCCCGTAGCGCGGCGCTGAGCCCCACCTGGGACGAGCCGGAGCCGACCAACCCGCGCAGCCCTCGCTCGCCGTCGCGCTCGTCGCCGCCGGTGCTCCGGCGTCGCGGCGGCGGGTCGTCACCGTCGTGCACGCCCGGGGTGCTGGCCGTCGGGCCGTCGGCGTCCGGTCTGGCCGGCTCGGTGTCGGCGTGGTGGCGCTGCCGTCGCCGTCGTCGGTCGGGGTCACCCATCAGCCGACCGTACCCTGCCCCGGTCTGATCCGGCGCTGTCGCGGGGGCCTCGCCTCCCGGCCGGGGTCGGCGACCGATTTGCCGGCTGGCTACCCTCGAATCCAGGCGGTGCTGTTGCCGTCGGTCAGGGGGAGGACGAGATGGCAGACCAGACGCAGCCGTGGGCGGAGCGGACCGTGGAGGTGCCACCGCAGGCCGGCGTCGGGGTGCCGCCGCAGCGTGACGGGTTCCGCCGGGGGGTCGCTCCGGTGGGTCAGCCGCGCACCCCGCGGACGGAGCCGTTCCCCGTGGTCGAGCAGGAGCCGACCGGCACCGGTTGGCCCGGTGAGCCGGTGCCTCGCCGCTCGCTGAGCTCGCGGATGGCGCAACTGCGACGCGGCGGCGAGTGGAGCGCGGCGGCCGGCCTCTTCGCGTTCGTGTGTTGGGGGATCTGGGCGCTGTCCGGCCAGGGTGACCTCAGCGGTCCGCTGCTGGTGCTGGTGCTCAGCCTGCTGGTGGCGGTCGGCCTGTTCGCCCTGTCCCGGCTGATCGGCCGGGTGGTGTGGGAGCGGCAGCTCGGACGGGTGCGGCGCAGCGCCCGCGGTGCGCACCTGGCGACGGCGGTGTTCCTCGCCGGTCTCGGGGTGGCGTGGCTGCAGCAGACCGAGTGGGTCGTCTCGGCCTGGAACTGGATCTCCTCGAACTGATCCCGGGGTGTGCACGGGCGGGCCGGTCCAGGACCGCCCACCCGTGCACCCGGTCGTCTCCCCACCAGGCAAGGTCGCTGCTTACCCGGCCGGCCGCAGTTCATCCGTGGACGGCCGGGTAAGCAGCGACCGGTACCTCCTTCGAGGGCTTGGGTTGTTCCGGTGGCGCGGCGGTCAGTGGGTGCCGCCGTGCCTCTCGGCGTCGGCTCGGGGAGACGCGACCCGGGCGGCCGGGTCCTCGACGCCGGGCTCGCCACCGTCCGGGGCGACCGCGCCGTCGTAGTTGTAGAGCGGTCGACCGTCGTCGTGCTGCTTGGTGGTCTTGATGTAGCGGTGCATCAGGCCGTCGATCTCCACCTCGACGAGTGCCTCGTTGCCGGTCTCGTGCGTGCTGCCGTCTCGGGGGCCGCCCACCAGGTGGGCCGTGCTGTTCGTGTCCATGCACAGGCCCTACCCACCAGGTACCCGGCGGAAACGGGTGAAATCCGGCCAGCGGTGCCGCGCCCCGACGAGTGGACGCGGCACCGCTGAGGGGTTCAGCCGGTGGATTCGGCGGCGGCGTAGTCGCGGGCCACCCGGACCATCTCCACCAGCCCGCCGGCGTACTCCTGGGATTCGCCGTGCGCCTCGTCGAACGGCGGCTGGAAGCCGACGCCCTCCCACTGGTTGGTCGCCGGGTTCCACCGGTCGTTGCCGACCTCGAAGTCCCAGGCGAAGATGCCCAGCTCGTAGTAGAGCTGGTCGGCCGAGTTGCCGGCGGCGGAGTAGAGCACGTCGGCGACCGGACCGGTCTGCGACGGCCAGGTGACGGTGCCGCGTTCCTGGGCGATGGCGCCGACGATTCGCCGGGCGCTGTCGAGGAACAGCGTCGACTCGTCGATCGACGGTCGCGGCAGGGTGACCCGGCCGTCGGCCCGGTACGCGCCCGGCGGCCACATGAAGTACCCGCCGTAGGAGTGCACGTTCATCGCGAACTTGATGTTCGGGTGGTCCTGGGCGAGCGCGATCACGTTGCCGCTCTCCGCCTCGGACAGCTCGGCGGTGCCCGCGTAGGTGCCGGACAGGCAGTTGGCGCTGGCGCCCACGTAGCCGTCGAAGTACGACCCGACGGTGTAGTTGCGGTTGATGTCGACGCCCCATGACGTGCGGTACTTCGGGTCGCGGGCCGCCCCGGTGCAGTGGTTGACGAGATTCTTGCGCTGCATGGTGAAGTCGTTGAACGAGTAGTTCGCGCCATCCGGGTTGACCATCGGGATGACGAAGATGTCGACCTGCTCCAGCAGCTCGCGGGTGGCCGGGTCGGTCCGGGAGTTCGCCAGCATCCGCTCGGCGAACTCCAGCGTCACCAGTGGGGTGGCCCACTCCCGGGCGTGCTCCTGGGAGTACGCGAGCACCCCGACCCGGGAGCCGTCCCGGTGTACGCCGAGGCGCAACGCCTGCACTGTCCACGGCCGCGCCGGCACCTCGGTGCCCTGGAGGCCGTCGTCGAGCCGGGCCGGGCCGGCGACGGGCATCGGCAGCCCGGCCGAGCCGTCCTCGACGGTGGCCCGGAACCGGTTCGGCTGGCGGGCGTTGATCGCTGCCGCGACCTCATCGGTGGTGCTCACCGTCTTGCCGGCGGTGTCGGTGGCCAGCGATACCGTGAGGACGCGATCGCGGTAGCCGACGGTCAGTGGCCGGTTCGCCCGGTCCGGGTCGACCGTGCGCACCTGTACGCCGTTCATGCCCTGGTCGCCGAAGCGCACCGACTCGACCACCACGGCCGCCACCGCCGGGTCCCCCAGGTACGCGACCGCGTTGCGCCGGTACCCCTGGGTCTTGTTCGGCAGGTCGATCACGTCCACCAGGTCCCGGTACTGGCGGGCCAGCCGCTTGATCCGCGCCTGGATGTCGATCGGCGTCAGGTACGCGTCGATGAAGTCCTTCTGGTAACCGGCCGGCAGCGGCGGCGGGGAGGCGTTCGGCCAGAGCGTCGGTGTGACCGCCCGGCTGACCCCGCCGAGGCTGGAGGTGGCGCTCAGCTGAACCGGTCGGCTCGGCACCGGCTGGGGGAGCGCGTAGTGGTACTGGTACTCACCGGAGTCCTCGAACCGGTACAGCGGGAACGAGCCGGTGGCGCCGTCCGCCGTCCGCCAACTGACGGTGATCTCCACATCCGGGTCGTCGGTGGCGGTGGTGGCCACCTGGGCCTGCAGGAAGGTCTGTCCGGTGGTGGTCCACCAGTACGCCTGCTGCACCTGGAGGGTGTCCACGGCAGCGGCGGTGGACCGCTGGCCAGCGGCCGGCGCCCGCAGTCCGGCGGCGGTACGGGCCTGAGCCGCACGGACGCTGTCGGCGTAGTGCCGGTTCCCGTCCCCGGCGCGCTGCACGATCTGCACGGCCGTCGCACCCTGCGCGGTCAGTTCGGCGAGCTGCGCGCCGTTGAGCACCAGGTCGGCGAGGATCCGGCCGTCCCGGGCGCGCGGCCGGTTGGCCAGGTCCGCGCCGGTGGCGACGAGCCGGTCCAACTGGGCCTGATCACGAAGCTGGACTCGGACCAGGGCTGTTTCGGTGGCGCTCAGGGTGATCGGAGCGGCCGGGGCGGCGGGTGCCGCCGCGCCGGAAGCGGGATGGGACAACACTGCGCTGAACAGGATCACTGTGGTGGCGGCAGCTGTCCACCGTCGTCGGACGATCATGTGCCCTCCTGTGACGGACGTCGATGTGCTTGGTCCTTACACCAGTGCACAGATCGACACCTGTCAAGGTGGGCAGATGTCCTCGGCGCCCTTCCGGCGTTGATCCCGTGACATCAGTGCGAGATCCGGAGCAACCCTCCGAGCCGGACCCCGCGTGACTATCTCGAAACGGGGATCGGAGGCCTGAATGAGCGATCGCGACGAGGCGTTCGCCGAGTACTTCGCGGCACGGTCCGGTGCCATGCGCGGCACCGCGTACCTGCTGTGCGGCGACTGGCACCGTGCCGAAGACCTGGTCCAGACCGCGTTCGTCAAGCTCTACCGGGTCTGGAACCGGATCTCCGGGCACGAGGTGCTCGACAGCTACCTGCGCCAGATCCTGATCCGGACCTTCCTCGACGAGCGCCGCCGCGGCTGGTGGCGGCGTGAGCGGGTGGGTGGTGAGGACGCCGAGCGGGCGGCCCCGCCCGACTCGCCGGAGAGCCGACTGGTGCTGCTCCAGGCGCTGGCCCGGGTGGCACCGCGTCAGCGGGCCGTGCTGGTTCTGCGGTACTGGGAGGACCTGTCGATCGAGGACGTCGCGGCGCTGCTGGAGTGCTCTCCAGGGACGGTGAAGAGCCAGGCGGCACGCGGGCTCGACACGTTGCGCGGCCTTCTGACACCCACCTACAGCGGGATCGAGATGGGGGAGCGATGAACGAGGAAGAATTGCGCGAGGGGCTGCGCAGCGAGATGGCGGGCATCACCCCGCCACCACCATTGAGTACGACAGCCGCGCTCGGCGCGGCACGGCGGACGCACTTCCGCCGACGCGCGGTGTGGGCGTCTGTCGGGTCGGCGGCTGTCGTGCTGGCGGTCACCGGCTTCGCGGCCGTCGCCACTCCGGACGATCACCTCTACCAGCCGGCGGGTCAGGGGCCACTGGCTGCTCCGGACGCGTCGGGAGGCGCCAAGGAGCCGTGGCCGACCGGACCGGACGGTCAACCGCAGGAGGACCGGACCGCGCGGGCCGGATCCAAGTACGAGCAGGGCATCCACCTGCTCAGGGAGGTTGTCTCGGTGGTACCCGCCGGCTTCACCGCGCCGGAGGACCCGCCGAGCCAGTCCGACGAGCCGACGCTGCGGACCCAGCAGGCGCAGTTCGAGGCCAAGGTGGGCGGCGTCGACGTGTGGAGCTACCTGTCCTCGGTCGCGGTGGCGCAGGGCAAGGGCACCGGGCGCGTGATCGTCGAGGTGCACGACGCTCCCAACCCGCTGCCGGCCGAGCCGTGCGACCTGGCCCAGCAGTTCTGGGGCATGCGCGGCGAGTGCCAGGTCGAGACCGTTGGCACGGCGCGGGTCGGCGTGGTGGTCCGACCGAGCGGCGACGATCGGCTCGACCAGTGGTCGGCGTACCGGCATTCGGACGGCGTGGTGGTCTTCGTGGCGCAGGGCGTGCGGCTGGACGAGAGTCGGCCGGCGCTGACGAAGCTGCCGTTCTCCGTGCCGCAGTTGGCGGCTCTCGCGGTCGACGAACGGTTCCACCTGAAGTGACACGGCGACTCGGCCTCGCCGAGTGGGTCCAGGTGCCGCCACCGGCGGTTCACCTGGGCCTTGCTGTGTGGCGCTTCTCGTCAGGGAGGAGCGGATCTGCGACCGTGCGATCCCGTGCGCCAGGCCCGGTGCACCAAAGAGCCCTCCGACCTGGGCCGGAGGGCGTTGGAGCGGGCGACGAGAATCGAACTCGCGTAGTCAGTTTGGAAGACTGAAGCTCTACCATTGAGCTACGCCCGCGTGCATCCCGCCGAAACAGGACGCGCCCCTAGCGTACCCAATGTCGACGCCGGACGCGCAACCGCGTCACCGCCCCGCGACGCCGCGCCGTCTGCGGATCTTGGCGGGACACGGGCGGGGCCGGAATGGTAATTTTCGGGTGATGTGTCCGGGTGGGGGATGCCCCGGCACCGAGTGAGGCGTGGCGACGGCATAGACTGCACGTCGCCACGGGGTGTGGCGCAGCTTGGTAGCGCACTCGCTTTGGGAGCGAGGGGCCGTGGGTTCAAATCCCGCCACCCCGACTGTCGTCCGCGGCCGGGCCGCCCCGGGTGCCGCCCAGTGCGGCCCCCGGGCGATGCCGGAGCGTCAGGCCGGCTCGCCTACACTCGATGGGCTGAATCACGCCCAGACTCAACTGAGATCCGTCAAGGAGTACGCCTGTGAAGAGCACCGTCGAGACTCTGAGCCCGACGCGCGTGCGGCTCGCCATCGAGGTGCCGTTCGTCGAGCTCGAGCCGAGCCTCAAGAAGGCGTACCGGGAGATCGGTTCGCAGGTCCAGGTTCCGGGCTTCCGCCGGGGCAAGGTGCCGACCGCGGTGATCGACCAGCGGGTGGGCCGGGGCACCGTCCTCAACGAGGCGGTCCAGGAGGCCATCCCGGAGAACATCCTCGCCGCGGTGCGCGAGCACGACCTGAAGACGCTGGGGCGCCCGGAGGTCGAGATCACCGAGTTCAACGACGGTGACTCGCTGAACTTCACGGCCGAGGTCGACGTCCGCCCGGAGATCACCATCCCGGACGCGAGCACCATCGAGGTGACCGTCGACGAGCTGCAGATCGACGAGAGCGAGATCGACGAGCAGGTGAAGAACCTGCGGGAGCGTTTCGCGACCCTCAAGACCGTCGAGCGGGCCGCCGCCGAGGGCGACTACGTCCAGATCGACCTCAACGCCACCGTCGACGGCGAGGACGTGCCGGGCGGCCAGGCGAGCAACATCTCCCACGAGGTGGGCAGCAAGCAGCTCCTGCCGGGCCTGGACGAGGCCGTGGTCGGCCTCGCCGCCGGCGATGACACCACCTTCACCACCCAGCTGGTCGGCGGCGACTTCGCCGGTCGGGACGCCGAGGTGGCGGTGACCGTGCGCACGGTCAAGGAGAAGGAGCTGCCGGAGCTGAACGACGAGTTCGCCCAGATGGCGAGCGAGTTCGACACGATGGAGGAGCTGCGCGGCGACCTCCGGGCCCGGGTCACCCAGGGCAAGCAGGTCGAGCAGATCTACGCCGCTCGGGACAAGGCCCTGGCCCAGCTCGTCGAGGCCGCCGACATCCCGGCCCCGGAGGGCGTGGTCCGCGAGGAGGTCGAGAGCCGCAAGCAGGCGATGGTCGACCAGCTGGAGCGGATCGGCGCGTCGATGGAGGAGTACCTCGCGGCCGAGGACAAGACCGAGGAGCAGATCGACGCCGAGCTGACCGAGGCGGCGACCGAGGGCGTCAAGGTTCAGCTCCTGCTGGACACGCTGGCCGACGCGGAGGACGTGCAGGTCTCCGACGACGAGTTCGGGCACGAGATCGTGCACCGGGCGCAGCGTGCCGGGATGGCCCCGCAGCAGTACTACGACCAGCTGGTGCGCTCCGGCGCGGCCGCCGCGGTCTTCGGTGACGTGCGGCGGGGCAAGGCGCTCGCGGCCGTCATGGAGCGGATCACGATCAAGGATTCGGCCGGCAACGGGATCACCCTCGACGCGCTGCGCGCCGCGAACGAGGCGGAGCACAACCACGACCACTGATCGTCGGGTGCGGCCGCCGTCCGCCGCTGAGCGGCGGACGGCGGCCGTTTCCCTTTCCGGGTACGCCCGGGCAGCAAGCACTGCCGGGTACGCCCGGAAGCCCGCGCCGCGGGTACGCCCGACACAGCTGCGCTGAGAGCGAACACTGCCCCGACCGGGACTCTGCCGCCCCGCACAGCGGTTAGTGTCGGGAAAGACGGTACGGAGAGCGAAGGGCTGCCATGACCGACATGCACATCCCCAAGAAGTCGCTCCGGGCGATTGACGCGCGCGGTGGCGACTCCATTGGCAACCTCGACGACTCGGTCTACAACCGGTTGCTCAAGGAGCGCATCATCTTCCTGGGCAGTGAGGTGACCGACCAGGTCGCCAACCGCATCTGCGCGCAGCTGCTGCTGCTCGCCGCGGAGGACCCGGACCGCGACATCAACCTGTGGATCAACTCGCCGGGTGGCTCGGTCTACTCCGGCATGGCGATCTACGACACCATGCAGTTCATCGACAACGACGTGTCGACCGTGGCGATGGGCATGGCTGCCTCGATGGGCCAGCTGCTGCTCTGCGCGGGCACCAAGGGCAAGCGGTACGCCCTGCCCCACGCACGGATCATGATGCACCAGCCGTCCGGTGGTCTGGGCGGCACGGCGTCCGACATCGCCATCCAGGCGGAGCAGATGCTCTACACGAAGCGGATGTTCCAGGAGCGGGTCGCGCACCACACCGGCCAGAGCCAGTCGCAGATCGAGGCCGACTCGGACCGGGACCGTTGGTTCACCGCCCAGGAGGCCATGGACTACGGCTTCATCGACAAGGTGATCATCGGGGCCGCACAGGTTCCGGATGGCGCCGGGACCCTGAGCTGAGGAGCTGACGATGACCGATCTGAGCCTGCCGCCCCAGTTCGCGGCCGTGCACAACCGCTACGTGCTGCCGTCGTTCGTCGAGCGCACGTCGTACGGGGTCAAGGAGTCGAACCCGTACAACAAGCTCTTCGAGGACCGGATCATCTTCCTCGGCGTCCAGGTGGACGACGCGTCGGCCAACGACGTGATGGCCCAGCTGCTGACGCTCGAGGGCACCGATCCGGACCGCGACATCATCATGTACATCAACTCGCCGGGTGGGTCCTTCACCGCCATGACGGCGATCTACGACACCATGCAGTACGTCCGTCCGGACATCTCGACGGTCTGCCTCGGGCAGGCGGCGAGTGCGGCGGCGGTGCTGCTCTCGGCGGGCACTCCGGGTAAGCGGATGGCCCTGCCGAACTCGCGGATCATCATCCACCAGCCGGCCACCGAGGGCGGCTACGGGCAGGGCTCGGACATCGAGATCCAGGCCCGGGAGATCCTGCGGATGCGTACGCAGCTGGAGGACATGCTGTCCCGCCACTGCAACCGCCCGATCGAGCAGGTTCGCAAGGACATCGACCGTGACAAGATCATGACGGCCGAGGAGTCCAAGGAGTACGGGCTGGTCGACACGATCCTGACCAGTCGCAAGAAGGGTCTGCTGGCGGCCAACGCCGCCCGCTGAGCTGTGCCGGGTCAGAGGTTGGCCGGGGCTTCGTTCCCGGCCGACCTCTGACACACCCGTTTTGGGGGTCGGAGAATGCCCCGCCAGCGGGTAACGTCGGGTCCGTACCGCTTCGCCGGTTGGGCCGGCGGCGCGAACTAAAGCCGGGCGGCGCGCAACGTCCGCAGGTCAGGGCCGGGTCTCCGGCCGATGAGTGCAGGGAGAACGTAGGTGGCACGGATCGGTGACGGCGGCGACCTACTGAAATGTTCCTTCTGCGGCAAGTCGCAGAAGCAGGTCAAGAAGCTCATCGCGGGCCCTGGGGTCTACATCTGCGACGAGTGCATCGATCTCTGCAACGAGATCATCGAAGAGGAGCTGGCCGAGTCCGGCGAGGTGAAGTGGGAAGAGCTTCCCAAGCCGATGGAGATCTGCCAGTTCCTCGACACCTACGTCGTGGGCCAGGATCAGGCCAAGAAGGCGCTCGCCGTCGCGGTCTACAACCACTACAAGCGGATCCAGGCCGAGGCGGCTGGCGCGCCAGGCTCCGGCAATGACGCCGTCGAGCTGGCCAAGTCCAACATCCTGCTGCTCGGCCCGACGGGGTGCGGCAAGACCCACCTGGCGCAGACCCTCGCCCGGATGTTGAACGTCCCGTTCGCGATCGCCGACGCCACCGCGCTGACCGAGGCGGGCTACGTGGGCGAGGACGTGGAGAACATCCTCCTCAAGCTGATCCAGGCCGCCGACTACGACATCAAGCGCGCCGAGACCGGCATCATCTACATCGACGAGGTCGACAAGATCGCCCGCAAGTCGGAGAATCCGTCGATCACGCGGGACGTCTCCGGTGAGGGCGTGCAGCAGGCCCTGCTCAAGATGCTCGAGGGCACGGTGGCCAATGTGCCGCCGCAGGGTGGCCGCAAGCACCCGCACCAGGAGTTCATCCAGATCGACACCACAAACGTGCTGTTCATCTGTGGTGGCGCGTTCGCCGGTCTCGACCAGATCATCGAGTCCCGCACCGGGCAGGGCGGCACCGGCTTCGGCGCCCGGCTCCGGTCGGTGTCGGAGCGGTCGACCGACGACATCTTCAGCCAGGTCATGCCGGAAGACATGCTCAAGTTCGGGCTGATCCCCGAGTTCGTCGGCCGACTGCCGGTGATCACCAACGTGCGCAGCCTGGACCGTAGCGCCCTGGTACGCATCCTCACCGAGCCGCGCAACGCCCTGGTCCGGCAGTACCAGCGCCTGTTCGAGCTGGACGGTGTCGAGCTGGAGTTCGACGAGCCGGCGCTGGAAGCCATCGCCGATCAGGCGATGCTGCGGGGCACCGGTGCCCGTGGTCTACGGGCCATCATCGAGGAGGTTCTGCTCTCCGCGATGTACGAGGTGCCGAGCAACCCCGACGCCGCCCGCGTGCTGATCACCCGCGAGGTTGTCCTGGAGAACGTCAACCCGACGATCGTGCCGCGTGAGTTCACCGGGCGTCGGGCTCGGCGCGACCGCGAAGAGAAGTCTGCCTGATCCTTCCCGCGTCACGCCGGCCGTTCGATCCTGACGCGGCCGGCGTGATCGTGTTCGGTGGCGCTCACCCGCGGGACCAGCGCCCGTGCCGGCCAGACGGTGACGCTGTCCGTGAGCGGCCTTCCAGCCGTACCCTTTGCTCATGCGCGTCGCCGTCTGCCAGCTGAACGCCCGGGACGACCGTAAGGCCAATCTGGCGGCCGCGGAGGCCCTACTGGAGCGCGCCGCCGCCGGCGGCGCGGATCTCGCCGTCCTCCCTGAGTACGTCGACTACCTGGGTCCTGCCGCTGGGCTGCCCGAGCCGGAGCCGGTCGACGGGGAGGTGGGCAGCTTCTTCGCCGGGGTCGCCCGGCGGCTCGGCATCTGGTTGGTGGCCGGCTCGTTCCACGAGGCCGGCCCGGACCCGGACCGCACCTGGAACACCTCGCTGGTCTTCGACCGTTCCGGCAGCCTGGCCGCGAGCTATCGCAAGATCCACCTGTACGACGTGGAGATCCCCGGTCGGGTCTCCTACCGGGAGTCGGCAAGTGTCGCGCCCGGCGTCCAACCGGTGGTGGTCGACGTCGAGGGGCTACGGGTCGGCCTGTCGATCTGCTACGACCTGCGCTTCCCGGAGCTGTACCGGCTCCTCGCATCTGATGGCGGCGCGCAGCTGCTGGTGGTTCCGGCCGCATTCATGATGCACACCGGGCGCGACCACTGGGAGATCCTGCTGCGGGCCAGGGCGATCGAGAACCAGTGTTTCGTGGCGGCAGCCGGCCAGACCGGCGACCACGAGCCGGGCCGCACCTGCTTCGGCCGCAGCATGGTGGTCGACCCATGGGGGACGGTGATCGGCCAGGTGCCGGACGGCCCCGGGATCTCCGTCGTCGACCTGGACCTCGATCGGCTCGACACGATCCGCGCCGAGCTGCCCAGCCTTGCCAACCGCCGGCTCTGAGCCTCAACCCTCCAGCAGGACACCGATCACCGCGAACCCGGCGATGGCCGCCGCGGTGACCAGTAGCGCTGTGGTCATCCGGGACCTGCCCCGTCGGGCCAGCCGTCCCACTGAGAGCACCAGTACGACCAGCACGACCGCACCGATCACCACCTGCCAGAACGGCCCGATGAGGCCGAGCAGCGCCTCCTCGGCGAACACCCTGGCACCGTGCCCGGACTCATCCATGACTGACACTCTGGCACGCCGAGGCGGCCCGCGTCCCGGGCTGCACCGGGGACCGTTGCGTACTCGTCGTCCGAACCAGTGATGAACCCTGATTTGCCTTCTCCGGGCCGTCCGCGTAACTTTCTCTCTGCACGGGGGAGGCCGGACAGACTGGCCGAGAACGGGCGCCAGGCTCGTGGCGGGAACGCCGAGCGAGACTGAGGATCGGGCGGTGCGGAACACCCCGGGAACGGGGTTGCGAACGCGGAGCCGACCGGGTAGAGTTCTGAAGCCGGCAGGAGCCGGGCGGAGAGCCGCGAAGCGGCGATCGGCCGGTCTGCGGTTTCCCACGAGAGCAACGAACGTCGGCAACGACGTGCGTCATCGTGGACTCGAAATCAGTAACACTATCCGCATTCTTCGGGTGAAGCACGACGAACCGCGAAATATCGGTTTGACACGGCGGAAACGAGCGGGTAACGTGGTAAAAGTGCCTGGCGCTGAAAGCGCCGGTCATGGTTCGGAAAAGCCCCGGTTGGGGTTCCACGGTGTGGGGCTTCTGGTCGGTGTGTGGTTGTTCTTTGAGAACTCAACAGGGTGCTTGTA
>NZ_JCADBI010000016.1:0-163573 GCF_059358895.1 Micromonospora sp. BQ32
GCGGCTGCCGCATCCCACGACCGGGGGGAGTCGCGGTGGTCTGCCAGGTATAACGACCCGACCCGGCCGCCGATTCCGCCGCCGGGGTGGCCCCGACCACCCGACACCCCCGGCTAAACCGGCCACCCGTCTCCTTGGCAAAGCGGACACCGCGGCCACGACGGCTTGATCCACTCGGGTTCCTTGAAAACGCGGTGTCTGGGCGCCGGGGATACCCCGACATCATGAAACCCGAGTGGATCATGCCGGTTTGCGCGGTTCGCGCGCCGACCGGGCCAACTCAGGGGCAGGGCGCCACGTGGACTGGTCCTACTCGAGGGCCCACGTGCCATATGCGAACCGGCGCGGCGGCGTGATCGACTCGGGTTCCTGAAAGTCGCGGTGTCCAGCGGCCGGGGATAGCCCGACTTCATGAAAGCCGAGTGGATCATGCCGTTCTGCGGCGTTGGCGCACCACGACCCGGGTCGGCGCAGGGGTAGGGGCCATGCGGACCGGAGCGGAGCGGACCGGCCGGCCCGGAGCGGCGGCCCCGAACGGACCGGCCGGCCCGGAGCGCCGGCCCGAACGGACCGGCCGGCCCGGAGCGCGCCGGCCCGGCCGGCCGGAACGCCGGGCAGACCGGTTCGAGGCGGGGATCAGGGCGTGGCGGTGTCGGTTTGGGGCATGGTGCGCTGTGTCGGAATGGTCGGTGTGGTCGACCAGGGGATCTCGGGCGCGCGGTGGAAGGTGATCCCGGCGGTCGTCCAGCGCGGGCCCTGGCCGGCCAGTCGGTCGCGGAAGCCGGCCCAGTCGTGGCTTGACCGGGGAGACCAGCCCAGTTCGGCGATGGCCGGGAGGCGGGGCAGGAGCAGGAGTTCGATGTCGGCCAGCGAGGTGACCGATTCGGTCCAGAGCGGGGCCTCCACACCGAGCACAGCCTCGGCGGGCACGCCGGCGACGTGCGTACCGGGATCCCAGTCGTAGGCCTTTTGTACGTCGATGAGGCCGGCCCAGTCGTGTCCGATCGGGGTGTCCGGGGCGTACTTCATGTCCAGGTAGGCGTGGTTGCCAGGGGAGACGATCAATCGGGCGCCTCGTCGTACGGCGTCGACGGTGGTGGGGTCTTCGCCGTTCGTGCCCCACCACTGGAGGACCCGCCCGTCGAGGTGGGCGGCGGGCGCGAGCTGGTGCCAGCCGACGACGGTCTTGCCGAGGTCGGCCACGATGCGCTGGACCCGCTCGACGAAACCGGTGTAGACCTCGCCCTTCACCTTGAACGCCTCGTCGCCGCCGATGTGCAGCCAGGGGCCGGGGGTGAGCGCGGCGACCTCGCCCAACACGTCGGCGACGAAGTCGTACGTCCGCTCGTCGGCGGGGTCGACGTAGCTGAAGCCGACCTCGGTGCCGGTGTACGGCGGCGGCGCGATCTTGTCCGGTGCCAGCTCGGGGTACGCGACCAGCGCCGAGTTGGTGTGCCCCGGGAGGTCGATCTCCGGTACGACGGTGATGTGGCGGGTGGCCGCGTAGGAGACGATCCGCTGGTAGTCGGCCTTCGTGTAGTGCCCGCCGGGGCCGCCGCCGACCTCGGTCGTCCCGCCGACGGCGGTCAGCTTCGGCCAGGAGTCGACGGCGATCCGCCAACCCTGGTCGTCGGTGAGGTGCAGGTGCAGGTGGTTGAGCTTGTAGCGGGCCAGGTGGTCGACCACCCGCAGCACGTCCTCGACGGCGAAGAAGTGCCGCGCGACGTCGAGCATCGCGCCCCGGTAGGGGTACCGGGGCGCGTCGGTGATGGTCCCGCCGGGCAGCGCCCAGCGTTCGGTGACCGGGGTCGGGCTCTCGATCGCCGCCGGCAACAGCTGGCGCAGCGTCTGTACGCCGTAGAAGAGGCCGGTGGCGGTGGTGGCGGTGACGCGTACCCCGTCGGTGGTGATGTCGAGTCGGTAGCCCTCCGCGCCGAGGTCGGCGCTGTCGTCGAGCACCAGCGCGATGCCACCGGCGGGCTCCGGCGTGGTGGCGTCGGTGACCGGCAGCGGGTAGCCGGTGGCCGGGCGCAGGAGCTGGGCGAGCTGCTCGGCGACGGCCACCGCGGCCTGGTTGGCGCTGGACACGATGACCGCGTCGGCCGACAGCACCCAGTCGGCGGTCGGGTCCGGCTGGACCTGCTGTGGGGCGGGCACCACGTCGGCCAGCCGGTGCGGGGCCGCCGGGGCGAGCAACGCGCCCGCAGTCTGCTCGGCCGCGCGGGCCAGCGTGGCCGCGTCCGGTTCCCCTGCCGACAGCGGCGCGGGGACGGCGGTGGGGCCGGGGGAGGGGGTGGTCGACACGGCGGCGACTCCGAGGGGTGTATTCGCGTCGGTTATGGCAAAAGTGAGGTTCACCGGCTGGCGTGGCGTCAAGCGTACGACGCTCGACCGGGATGCGTGATGGTGCGCATGGAAGCGTTCCCAAAAACCGGTACGAACACGGATAGTCGTGATGGCTGTGCCAATTGTCACCGAACGGTCCCAGGTCACTCGATGTTCGCTTAACCTTCGCGCACCGATCGACGTTGACCCCGGGATTACCGGCGGTCCGTCCCGGGGAAGAAGAAAACTGAACCTTCGTTAAGTGTCAATCCGGCGCGTGTGTTGTGGAGGCTCTGGTGGCAGCGCAAGAGACCGTCGATCACAAGTACGTCTACGACTTCTCCGAAGGCAACAAGGATCTCAAGGACCTGCTCGGCGGCAAGGGGGCGAACCTCGCCGAGATGACCAACCTGGGCCTGCCCGTTCCGCCCGGCTTCACCATCACCACCGAGGCATGCCAGGCGTACCTCGCGACGGGACGGGAGCCGGACGGGCTCGCCGGTCAGATCGAGGCGCACCTGGAAGCGCTGGAGCGCGCGATGGGCAAGCGCCTCGGCGACCCGCAGGACCCACTGCTGGTGTCCGTCCGCTCCGGTGCCAAGTTCTCCATGCCCGGCATGATGGAGACCGTCCTCAACGTCGGTCTCAACGACCAGAGCGTGGAAGGACTCGCACGACAGGCGGGAGGCTCGGCTGGCCAGGCCGCCTCCGGCGGCGCGGACCGGTTCGCCTGGGACTCCTACCGCCGACTCATCCAGATGTTCGGCAAGACCGTCTGCGAGGTGCCGGGCGAGGAGTTCGAGCACGCGCTCGACGAGGCCAAGCACGCCAAGGGCACCCACAACGACCTGGATCTGGACGCCGACGACCTGCGTGGGCTGGTCGACGCGTACAAGAAGATCTTCTTGAAGCACACCGGTCGGGAGTTCCCGCAGCAGCCACGCGAACAGCTCGACCTGGCCATCCGGGCGGTCTTCGAGTCGTGGAACGCCGAGCGCGCGGTGCTCTACCGCCGCCAGGAGCGGATCCCGGCCGACCTCGGCACCGCGGTCAACGTGGTGACCATGGTCTTCGGCAACCTCGGGCCCGACTCCGGCACCGGGGTCGCGTTCACCCGTGACCCGGCCAGCGGCGCGCAGGGCATCTACGGCGACTACCTGGCCAATGCCCAGGGTGAGGACGTGGTCGCCGGCATCCGCAACACCGTGCCGTTGCAGGAGTTGGAGCAGCTCGACAAATCCTCCTACGACGAACTGCTAGGCATCATGGCCCGGCTGGAGGAGCACTACAAGGACCTGTGCGACATCGAGTTCACCATCGAACGCGGCAAGCTGTGGATGTTGCAGACCCGCGTCGGCAAGCGGACCGCCGCCGCCGCGTTCGTCATCGCCGGGCAACTGGTCGACGAGGGTCTGATCGACCTGGACGAGGCGCTGCACCGGGTCAACGGCGCGCAACTGGCCCAGCTGATGTTCCCGCGCTTCCAGCTCGACCACGAGTTCCAGCCGGTCGCCAAGGGCATCGGCGCCTCGCCCGGCGCGGCGTCCGGCACGGTGGTCTTCACCTCCGCCCGGGCCGTCGAGCTGGCCGCCGAGGGGGAGTCGGTGATCCTGGTGCGCCGGGAGACCAACCCGGACGACCTGAACGGAATGATCGCCGCGAAGGGCATCCTCACCTCGCGCGGTGGCAAGACCAGCCACGCCGCGGTGGTGGCCCGGGGGATGGGCAAGACCTGCGTCTCCGGCGCTGACGAGATCGAGGTGAACGTGCCGGCGAAGCGGTTCACCGTGGCCGGGCAGACCGTCACCGAGGGCGATGTGGTGTCCATCGACGGCACCACCGGCAAGGTCTACCTCGGCGAGGTGCCGGTCATGCCCTCCGAGGTCGTGCAGTACTTCGAGGGCAGCCTCGACCCCGAGCACATCGACAACGCGCTGGTCCGGGCCGTACACCGGATCATGACGCACGCCGACGGGAAGCGGCGGCTCGCGGTCCGCACGAACGCCGACACCGGTGCGGACGCCGCCCGGGCCCGGCGCTTCGGTGCCGAGGGCATCGGGCTGTGCCGCACCGAGCACATGTTCCTCGGCGACCGGCGGGAGCTGGTCGAGCGGCTGATCCTGGCCCGGGCCCCGGGCGAGCGGGAGGCCGCCCTGGCGGCGCTGCTGCCGTTGCAGCGGGCCGACTTCGAGGAGATCTTCCGCGAGATGGACGGCCTGCCGGTCACCGTCCGCCTCATCGACCCGCCGTTGCACGAGTTCCTGCCGCCGCTGGAGCAGCTCGCCGTCAACGTGGCCGTCGCACAGGAGCGCGGCGAGGACGTGGCCAAGGAGGAGGCGCTGCTCGCCGCCGTCCGGCGGATGCACGAGGAGAACCCGATGCTCGGGCTGCGGGGCGTCCGCCTCGGCCTGGTCATCCCCGGCCTGTTCGCGATGCAGGTCCGGGCCATCGCCGAGGCGGCGGTCAGTTGCGCCCGTAACGGGGGCGTGGCGAAGCCGGAGATCATGGTGCCGCTGGTCGGGGCGGTGCAGGAGCTGGAGACGGTCCGCGCCGAGGCCGAGAAGATCATTGCCGAGGTGGTCGGGGACAGCGGCGTCGAGGTGCTGATCGGCACCATGATCGAGGTGCCCCGGGCGGCGTTGACCGCCGGGCAGATCGCCGAGGCCGCGGAGTTCTTCTCCTTCGGCACCAACGACCTGACCCAGATGGGCTGGGGCTTCTCCCGCGACGACGTGGAGGGCGCGTTCTTCTGGCGCTACCTGGAGTTGGGCATCTTCGGCATCTCGCCGTTCGAGTCGATCGACCGTGACGGCGTCGGTCGGCTGGTGCGGATCGCCGCCGAGGAGGGGCGGGCGGCCCGGCCCGGGCTCAAGCTCGGCATCTGCGGTGAGCACGGTGGCGACCCCGACTCGGTGCACTTCTTCCACGAGGTCGGCCTGGACTACGTGTCCTGCTCGCCGTTCCGGGTGCCGGTGGCCCGGCTGGAGGCCGGGCGGGCGGTCGTGGAGAGCGGCGGGTCGGACAGCCGCTGACGCACGTCGGCGGCGGCCTGGTCACCCGGCCGCCGCCGGCGCTCAGATCGGCGGGCGACGCCAGGTGGGTCGGGCCGAGCGGCGCAACTGCGCCGGCAGGGTCGCCATCGGGGTACGCGTGGCCAGCGGGGCGTGCGCGTCCGGCACGGAGGCCGCGCCGACGCCTCCGCCGCGAACGTCCAGGAACGATCCCGCCCGACGGGCCACCGCCCGTGCCTCCTCGTGCAGCGCCTCCAGATCCGCCGCCTCGGACACGGTGACGAGGGTCAGCAGGGCGCTGCGACCGGCCGGGTAGGTGACCACGCAACCGGCGGTGGTGCACACGACCGACTCCCGGAACTCACCCTGACGGACGGTGTCGGCCACCCGGTGACCGAGCCCGAAACTGGCGGCGGCGAGCGCGGCGAGATGGGTGGCGTCGGTACTGGGCAGGTCGCTGGAGATGAGCAGGCCGTCGGTGCCCGCCAGCACCGTGCCGGCGATGTCGGGTCGGCGCCGGCGCAGCCCGCGTAGCTCCGTTCCCATCACCGTGTCTGCGTTCACGAGCGTTACCCCTCACCGGTCGGCTCTGCGTGTCAGTCGGCTGGTCACGTTCCGCGCTGGGAACGCTACCGGTGGCGACTTTCGGCCGCGAGCCCGTAACCCTCGGCGATCGGTTGGCAACTGCGGGCCAATCGGTGGTTGTGTGCCCTTCGTCGATGCGTCGTGAGCGGGTCGAGCAGTGGGGGCGGGCGTAATCTTGGCTCGCTCGCACACGGCCGATTGGGCGCCGCGTCGAACGGGAAGAGGTGACTGCATGACCAGTGTCTGGGAGAGCCTGACTGTCGACGCCCGCGATCCGGCCCGACTGGCCCGTTGGTGGGCCGAGGCGCTCGGCTATCAGGTCGTCACCGAGACGCCGAGCGGCGTGGAGATCCGCCAGTCCCCGGACCAGCTGCCCGCCCTGTTCTTCGGCCCGGTGGCCGAGGGCAAGGAGCGTAAGAACCGGCTGCACCTCGACCTGCGCCCGGCCAATCAGGAGGCCGAGGTCGAGCGCCTGGTCGACATGGGTGCCCGGCACGTCGACATCGGTCAGGGCGACGTGGAGTGGACGGTGCTGGCCGACCCGGAAGGCAACGAGTTCTGCGTTCTCCGTGAGCGCGAGGAGTGAGCCGGTCTTGCGAGCCCCGCAGTCGCGAACAACAGGGGCCTTGTGAGCGCGAGGAGTGAGTCGGGGGCGGCGGACGCGCGGTTGGTCGAGGAGCCGCCCAAGGACACCGGGCATCGCCGGTCGCCGTACGAGCGCGACCGGGCCCGGGTGCTGCACTCGGCGGCGTTTCGCCGGCTGGCCACCAAGACCCAGGTGCACACCGCCGGCACCGACGACTTCCTGCGTACGCGGCTGACCCACTCGCTGGAGGTGGCCCAGATCGCCCGGGAGATGGGTGCCCGGTTGGGCTGCGACCCGGACGTGGTGGATGTCGCGGGGCTCGCGCACGACCTCGGGCACCCGCCGTTCGGGCACAACGGCGAGGCTGCGCTGGATCTGCTCGCCACGCCGTGCGGCGGCTTCGAGGGCAACGCGCAGACCTTGCGGGTGTTGACCCGGCTGGAGGCGAAGGTGCTCGCCCCGGACGGCTCGTCCGCCGGGCTGAACCTGACCCGGGCGTCGCTGGACGCGATCGGCAAGTACCCGTGGCCGCGTCGGCCGGGGGAGCGCAAGTTCGGGGTGTACGCCGACGACGCGGCCGTCTTCGACTGGATCCGGGCCGGCGCACCCGGTGACCGGCGTTGCCTGGAGGCCCAGGTGATGGACTGGGCCGACGACGTCGCGTACTCGGTGCACGACGTGGAGGACGGCATCCACGGTGGCTATGTGACGCTGCACCCGCTGCTCACCGACGCCGACGAGCGGGCCGCGCTCTGTGCCGACGTGGCCGCCGCCTACTCCGGGGAGTCCGCCACCGACCTGGCCGAGGTGCTTGTCGATCTGCTGGCCGGTCCGCTGCTCGCCCCGTTCGCGGGGTACGACGGCAGCCATCGCGCGCAGGTCGCGCTGAAGGCCACCACCAGCGGGGTGACCGGGCTGTTCGTGTCGGCGGCGGTGGCTGCCACGGAGGAGCGCTTCGGTCCGGGCCCGCACCGGCGCTACGGCGCGGACCTGGTGGTGCCCCGACTGGTCCGGGCGCAGTGCGCCCTGCTCAAGGGCATCGCGCTCCGGTACGTGATGCGTCGCAGTGGCTTCCGGGGCCGCTACGAGCGGCAGCGGACGATGCTGGCCGAGTTGGTCGCCGCGCTGGTCCGGCGCGCCCCGGAGGGGCTCGACCCGATCTTCGCCCCGATGTGGCGGGCCGCCCCGGACGACAGGGCCAGACTGCGGGTGGTGATCGACCAGGTCGCCTCGCTCACCGACCCGGCGGCGGTGACCTGGCACACCCGCCTGGTCGGCAATGGCGCACCCCTGACTGACCACGAGCCAGCTTAGGCTAACCTAACTGATATGACGGAACGCCCCAGGAACGTCACCTCGGCCCGGGTGCTGCGCACCGAGCGGCCCACCCCGCACCTGATCCGGCTCGTCCTCGGCGGGGACGAACTGGCTGGCCTGCCGGTGGGCGAGTTCACCGACCACTACATCAAGGTGGTGTTCCCACAGCCGGGTGTCGCGTACCCGCAGCCGTGGGACCTCGCCGCGATCCGCCGGGACCTGCCCCGGGAGCAGTGGCCCCGGCTGCGCGCGTACACGGTGCGGCGCTGGGATCCGCTGGCCGGGGAGCTGACCGTCGACGTGGTGCACCACGGCGACGAGGGGTTGGCCGGCCCGTGGGCCGCCGCGCTGCGCCCCGGTGATCCGGTGCACTTCGTCGGCCCCGGCGGCGCGTACGCCCCGAACCCGGACGCGGACTGGCATCTGCTGGTCGGTGACGAGAGCGCCCTGCCGGCCATCGCGGCCGCCCTGGAGCGCCTGCCGGTGGGTGCCCCGGCCCACGTCTTCGTGGAGATCGCCGACCCGGCGGAGGAGCAGAAGCTGCTCAGCGCCGGGGCGGTCGAGTTGACCTGGCTGCATCGCGGTGAGCGCCCGGTGGGCGAGGCGCTGGTCGCCGCGGTGCGGGCGTTGGAGTTCCCGGCTGGTCAGGTGCACGCGTTCGTGCACGGTGAGGCCGCCTTCGTCCGGGAGCTGCGCCGGCTGCTGCGTGGCGAGCGGGGCGTACCCCTCGATCGGCTCTCCATCTCCGGCTACTGGCGGCGCGGCATGGACGACGAGGGCTGGCGCTCCACCAAGGCCGACTGGAACCAGCAGGTGGCGGCCGAGGAGGTCGCCCTCCCGGAGCCGGCTGCGGCGGCGGCCTGAGCGCCGCTCACCCCTCGGGCGTCCGGTTCGACTCGCTGGCCCCGGCGAGTCGACGGCTGAGCAGCACGGCGTATCCGACGACCGCCACAGCGAGCAGCGCCAGCATCAGTTTCGGCTCATGCACCGTCGTGGTGATCACGCTGACCGAGACCACCCCGTAGGCGGCGATCGCCAGCCGGGCGAGACTCGGCCGGGTCCACAGCCAATACAGGGCCAGGCCGCATACCGTCCACATCACCATCGAGGCGGCCAGCAGCAGCCGCAGCTCCAACGGCAGCCGCGGCGCGTCGGCGTCGACCAACCGGACCACCTGCCCGAGCGCCCAGCCGAGCAGCAACAGCGCACCGCCGAGCGGAATGTGCAGGTAGCTGTACGCCTGCCCACCCCGCAGCCGGCTCTGGGTCAGTCGGGTGGTGACGAAGGTGGTGTAGACCCACCAGACGGCCGCCGGGATGAGGAAGGCCAACCCGGCGGTGAGGATCATGTGGGGTGGGGGGTGGTCGGGCACCGCGAAGAGCAGGCTGGCCAGCGCGCTACCCAGCACGATGATCGTGAACTGGCCGATCCGTTCCGGCAGGTGCCGGTTGTCCACCGGCCAGCGGTTGAGCCAGCGCGTACCGACCCAGGGCGTGGCCAGTTCGATGACCATCGCGACCACCCAGAGCACCGGGCGCTGTCGGGTGGGCGTGGTCAGCGACACCAGCCAGATCAGCCAACCCGCCCCGAAGCCGATCAGGTAGATCGTCGTCACCAGGCGGGCCATCGGGCTGGTCGGCCAGGCGCGCAGGTACAGCAGGAGCAGCACCCCCCGCACGATCAGGTACCCGACCGGTAGAAGCACGCTCTCCGGCACCTCGTCGACGCCGAGTGTCATCGCCCCCGCGCCGACCAACGCGAAGAGCACCAGCACCCGGTGCAGCGCGTCGTCCGGGTCGAACCGGGTGTCGTAGAAGACCTGACCCACCCAGGCCCACTGGATCACCACGAAGAGCCCGATCACGGCCAGCACGGCGCGCGGGGTCGGGGTCGGGTCGACGCCCAGCCGGGCCGCCACCGCCGCCAGCGCGTACACGAAGATGACGTCGAGGAAGAGCTCCAACCAGGTGGCGTGGCGGTGTCCGGCCTCGTCTGCCGGCGGGGCCTGTCCGCTCAGCCCGATCCGACCGGCCAGCCATCTGGGCAGGCGGGGGACGTCGGTCCGTACCCTGCGCATCTGGTCATGGTCCCCGTGCGAACCCGGCGTGCGGGCCGGAACCGGCCAGCCGGCAGCGGCCGCCGCCACACCGGCGTCCCCCGGCCGGCGTGTCGTCGGTCCGGCAGGGCAGGATGTACGGCGAGGGGGTGGCGCATGGCTGGGCGGATCCGGGACGAGGACATCGCACTGGTCCGGGAACGCACCTCGATCGGGGATGTGATCTCCGAGACGGTCACCCTGAAGTCCGCCGGCGGCGGCAACCTCAAGGGCCTGTGCCCGTTCCACGACGAGAAGAGCCCGTCGTTCAACGTGTCCCCGGCCCGCAACGTCTGGTACTGCTTCGGCTGCGGGGCCGGCGGCGACGCGATCAAGTTCCTGATGGACGCCGACCACCTCAGCTTCGTGGAGTCCGTCGAGCGGCTCGCCGGCCGCGCCGGCATCCAACTGCGTTACATCGAGGACGACAAGAGCGCCCCGCGCCCTCGCCCGCAGCAGGGCCAGCGGCAGCGCCTGGTCGCCGCGCACGCCGCCGCCGTCGAGTTCTACCGTGGGCAACTGACAACCGCCGGCGCCCGGCCGGCACGGGAGTTTCTGGCGCGACGGGGCTTCGACCGGGCCGCCGCCGAGCGTTACGGCTGTGGCTTCGCGCCGGACGGTTGGGACCTGCTCACCAAGCACCTGCGCCAGCAGGGCTTCACCCACCAGGAGCTGGTCACCGCCGGGCTGTCCCGGGAGGCCCGCTCCGGCAGCCTGATCGACCGGTTCCGCCGCCGGCTGCTCTGGCCGATCCGCGACCTCGCCGGCGACGTGATCGGCTTCGGCGCGCGCAAGCTCTTCGACGACGACGACGGCCCGAAGTACCTGAACACCCCCGAGACGCCGATCTACAAGAAGTCGCACGTGCTCTACGGCATCGACCAGGCCAAGCGGGAGATCGCCAAGCAGGGTCGGGCGGTGATCGTCGAGGGTTACACCGACGTGATGGCCTGCCACCTGGCCGGGGTGACCACGGCGGTGGCGACCTGCGGCACCGCCTTCGCCGCGGACCACATCTCGGTCCTGCGTCGGCTCCTGTTCGACAGCGACGAGGTGGCCGGCGAGATCATCTTCACCTTCGATGGCGACGCCGCCGGGCAGAAGGCCGCGCTGCGCGCCTTCGAGGACGATCAGCGCTTCGTCGGGCGCACCTTCATCGCGGTCAGCCCGGACAACATGGACCCGTGCGACCTGCGGCTGGCCAAGGGCGACCTGGCGGTGCGTGACCTGGTCGCCCGCCGCGAGCCGCTCGTCGACTTCGCGCTGCGACACGTGATCAGCCGCTTCGACCTGGACACGGTCGACGGTCGGGTCGAGGCCATGCGGCACGCCGCGCCGCTGGTCGCGCGCCTCAAGGACCGGGAGAAGCGCCCGGAGTACGTCCGCAAGCTCGCCATGGACCTCGGCATGGAGATCGAGCCGGTGCAGCGGGCGGTGCTCGCCGCCGGCAACACCCCGCCGCCCGGCACCCGCGACGCCGCCCCCGCCGCCCGACCGACCTCGGCCCGCCCGGAGCCGGCGGTGGACAGCCCGCAGTCGATGGTCGAGCGGGAGGCGCTCAAACTCGCCCTCCAGCAACCGGTCCTGGCCGGGCCGATGTTCGACGCGGTCGAGGCCACCGAATACCGCCACCCGGTGCACGTCGCGGTGCGTACGGCCATCGCGGCGGCCGGTGGTGCCGCGTCGGCGACCGGCGGCGCGGTCTGGATCGAGTCGGTCCGCGACGCCTGCGAGGACCTGGCAGCCGCGGCGCTGGTCGGTGAGTTGGCCGTCGAACCACTGCGGATCGACGGCGAACCGGACCCGCGCTACGTGTCGATCACCATGGCCCGAGTGCAGTTCGGGTCGGTGACCGCCCGGGTCCGCGACCTCAAGTCACGCATCCAGCGGATCAACCCGGTGAACAACAAGGACGAGTACTTCGCCGCGTTCGGTGAGCTGCTGTCCCTGGAGCAGCACGCCCGGGCGCTGCGCGAGCAGGCTGCGGGAGGCCTCTAGATGGGACTGTTCAGCCGCAAGCCCAAGCTGCCGCCGGCCGACCGGCCGCCACTGACCGCCGACGAGCGGGTGTTGGCCTGGGCCGCCGCCGGTAACGGCGAGGGCGACGGGGTGGTGGTCGCCACCAACCTCGGGATGTGGCTGCCCGGTCGCGGGCACCGGCTCGGTTGGCACGCCATCCTCAAGGCGGTCTGGTCCGGCCGGGAGCTGACCGTCACCCCCGCCGAGCCCGTCGCCGAGCGGGACGGCTACACGGTGGTCGCCGACGGTCCGGCCGAGACGTACCTGCTGCTCGACCCGGGGGAGCTGCCGCACCAGGTGCGCGCGCGGGTGACCCGCTCGGTCGCGTACACCGAGCATCAGCCGGTGCCCGGCGGCGCGGCGCGGGTCGCGGCCCGGCGCGTGGCCGGGGTCGACGGTCTGACCTGGACGGTCCGACTCGACCCCGGCACTCCGGCGGACGACGAGGCCCTGCTCACCGAGACCGACCGGCTGGTCGGCGTGGCCCGCGCCGCCACCGCGCCGGCCGACACCTGACCGGCCGGGTCAGTTCGCGCCCAGGTCCTTCAACGCCTTCTCGGCGCCGCGGTGCAGCGGCACCGGCAGGGTCCTGCGGGCCTTTTCCAGCGAGATCCCTTTGGCTGCCGGGTTCGCCTGGGCCAGCGCGTCGCGCTTGTCGAACACCGTCCGGGTGATCGCGCAGGCCACGTTGGCGTCCAGGTCCTTACGGACCAACAACACGTTGGGTACGACGATCGTCGGGGTGTCGGCCGCCGTCTTGTACGCGTCCCGGCCGATCGTGCCTTCCTGGTAGCCGGGGCTCAGCGCGGCCATCTTCGGCAGCAACGGCGAGATGTCGACGAACTTCACCGAGCCGCCGGCGGTGGTGAACAGGTCGGTGAGGCCCCCGGTGGGCAGACCGCCGGACCAGAAGAAGCCGTCGACGCTGCCGTCCTTGATCCCCTCGACCGTCTTGGTCAGGTCCAGCCGCTGGGCCCGGATGTCCTTGGCCGGGTCAAGGCCGGCGGCCTCCAACAGCCGGTTGGCGATCACCTCCGTGCCCGACTTCGGTGAACCGGTGGAGATCCGCTTGCCCCGCATGTCGGCCACCGAGGTGATCCCGGAGTCGTTGCGGACCACCACCTGGGTGTAGTTGTCGTAGATGCGGGCCAGCGCCTCCACCGGCTGCGGCGCGGTGAAGCTGCCCTTGCCCTCGACCGCGTTGACCGCCGTGTCGAACAGCGAGAACGCCACGTCGTACTGGCCACCGACCAGTTGCTCGACGTTCTGCACCGAGGCGCCGGTCTCTGCGGCGGTGCCGGTGAGCTTGCCGCCGGTCGCCCCGGACAACTGCCCGGCCAGGGCGTTGCCGACCACGTAGTAGACGCCCGTCGCGTTGCCGGTGGCGATGCCGACGCGGGTCTCCCGGGTCACCTCGCAGGTGACCTCGCTGGCCGCGTCGTCCTTGGCCGCGCCGCCCTGCTGACCCCCGCAACCCGCGGTGCCGACCGTGACGAGGGCGAGCACGCTCAGGCCCGCCGCGAGCCGTACGTCGATTCGTCTCACAGTTGTTCCTCCACAGGATTGGCTGGTGATCCGGACGATGGCCGGCTGGCGGATCCGCGTCGAATGAACACACCCGCCGCCGCGACGGCGGCCAGCGCCGCGCCGACCGTGACCGGCACGGGTTCGAGCCAGAGCAGGGTGACGCCGGCGAGGGCGCCCAGCACCCGCTCCGGGGTGCCGGCCGGGCCCACACCGGGCAGCCAGCCGCCGGCGGCGACGGCGAGCACCGCCACGCTGAGCGCGGTGACCGCGGCGGCGAAGGCGATCCGCTGGACGCCACCGATGCCGAGCAGACCGAGCCCGGCCGGCGTGATGACGAACGCGATCGGGGTCAGGTATGCCGGCAGCGCGTACCGCAGGGTCTGCCACATGGTCGGCACCAGCCGGCCGCCGGTGACCGCGGCGGCGGCCACCGCGGCGAGCGCGGTCGGTGGGGACACCTCGGACAGCACCGCGAAGTAGAAGACGAACATCGCCGCCGCCGGCGCGGTGACGCCCAGGTCGAGCAGAGCCGGACCGACGATCACCCAACCGATCACGAACGACGCGGTGACCGGCACGGCCAGGCCCAGCAGGCTGAGCGCGACGGCGGCGAGCAGCGCGGTGAGCACCAGCACCAGCGTCGGGTCCGAGGTGACCGCCTGCGCCCCACCGATCAGCAGCGCCGCCACCTGCGGCCCGAGACCGGTCTTCGTGGTGGTCGCCGTGATGATGCCGGCGGCGGCGCAGACCGCGGTGACGGCGAGGACGCCGCGTACGCCGGTGACGAGTGCGGTCACCAGCCGGCCCGGGGTAAGCCGGTGCGCGCGGTCGTTCCTGGGGGCCAGGAACGACAACGCGACGGTGAGCACAATGGCGAAGACGACAGCTCTCGTCGCGGACATGCCGATCGCGAGGAACACGATGATGGCGATCAGCGAGGCGAAGTGGTAGCCGAACCGGGCCAGCAGACGCCAGGGTGAGCCGACGTCGATCACCACGGGGCGTACGCCGGAGCGGCGGGCGTCGATCTCCACGGCGAGCAGGATGCCGAGGTAGTAGAGCACCGTCGGCACCGTTGCCCAGCCCAGCACCTGGAGGTACGAGACGCCCAGGTACTCGGCGATGATGAACGCCGCCGCACCCAGGGTGGGTGGGGAGAGGATGGCGCCCACCCCGGCCGCGGCCAACATGCCGCCGGCCCGCTCCGGCGGGTAGCCGGCGCGGCGCAGCAGCGGCCAGGTGACCGCGCCGATGCTCACCGTCGTCGCCGCGCCGGAGCCGGAGACGGTGCCGAGCAGGAAGCCGGAGGCCACCGCCGTCCGGCCGGCGGCGGTACGCGAGCGCCGGAACGCCGCGGCCGACAGCTCGACGAAGAACCGCCCGGCCCCGGACAGCTCCAGCGCCGCGCCATAGATGGTGAACAGCACGATGTACGAGGCGGCCACGTCCAGTGGCGTGCCGTAGAAGCCGCTGTCGGAGTTGTAGAACGCGTCGACCAGTTGACTGAAGTCGAGCCCGGCGTGCGCGACCGGCCAGGACTGTGGCAGCAACCCGCCGTAGTAGCCGTAGCCGAGGAACAACAGGCAGACCGCGGGCAGGATCCAACCGGTGGTACGTCGACACGCTTCGAGTAGCAGGAGCAGCAGGACGGTGCCCAGCACCAGGTCCGTCGGCGCCAGCAGGCCCTGCCGGTCGAGGAACGCGTTGTAGCCGCCGCCACCGCTGCCGATCTGGATCGGCAGGACGGGATAGAGACAGGCCCCGACCGCCAGGGCGACCAGAACCCAGTCGACCACTGTGGGCCCCGTCGACGCCAGTGCCGGGGTGCGCCTGTCGCTGTCGCTCTCGGTGCCCTCGGCGCGGTTGGTGCGTGGTCGCCGGGCGCGTAGGCGGGCCGGCAGCCGCAGGTCGGCCGGGTAGGCGAGGAAGACCAGCGGGAGTACGCCGGTCAGGAAGATGATCAGGTAGTACTTGCTGCCCTGCGACAGGGGGCGGAACACCTGCCACAGGGCGAGAGCGCCGACCGCCAGCGCCGCCGTGGTGAGGAGCAGACCCGCCGGCCCGGTGAGCACCCGTCCGGGCTTCTCGTCCTCGAACTGGGCGGCCAGGTCCCGGGTCGCCGGCTCGGCGACGCTCGGCCCGCTCGGTTCGGGCTTGCCGGGATCGGCCTGGCCCGGGTCGGCCTCGTTTGCGTTGGGCCGGGTCTGGGCGGGCTTGCGCGCGTCGGGCCTGGTCTGGTCGGGCTCGGTCGCGAGGGTGGTGGTGGTGGGCGCTTGGGCCCCGCCGGGCTCCGCAGGCTCGGCTTCCGGTCGTGGTCGGGGTGGCCCGCCGTCGGGGCTCGCTGCGGACCCATCGGCGGGAGAGTTGGCTGGTCGGGCAGGTGACGACGAACCATCGGGCGCGCTGATGGGTGACACGGAAGGACGATACACGTCGATTGGCTGACGGGTGGGGCATCGATCGGCGTTTCGTCGCCCGTGCTCGGGGTGACCGGCGGGTCGCGGGCGTCGCCGCCCCGCACCTCTCGCGTCGCACGTCCCTGCACGCGGCGTGTATTTGCGTGGAGGGCTGTCGGACCCGGCGGTTAGGGTCGGGCGGTGACTTCGGGGCGACCACTGATTCAGGCTCGCGGGTTGGTGAAGCGGTTCGGCGATTTCACCGCCGTGGACGGCATCGATGTCGAGGTGCGCCCGGGTGAGGCGTTCGGCTTCCTCGGTCCCAACGGCGCGGGTAAGTCGTCCACCATGCGGATGGTCGGCTGCATCTCCCCACCGAGCGGGGGTGAGCTGCGCATCCTCGACATGGATCCGGTGGCTGACGGGCCGGCGATCCGGGCGCGCCTCGGGGTGTGCCCCCAACTGGACAATCTCGACCCGGAGCTGACCGTCCGGGAAAACCTGACCGTCTACGCCCGCTACTTCGGCATCTCCCGTCGGGCGGCTCGGGAGCGCGCCGCCGAGCTGCTCGACTTCGTCCAGCTCACCGAGCGGGCCGATAGCAAGGTCGAGCCGCTCTCCGGTGGCATGAAGCGTCGGTTGACCATCGCCCGCGCGCTGGTCAACGATCCGGAGATCGTGCTGCTCGACGAGCCGACCACCGGGCTGGACCCGCAGGCCCGGCACCTGGTGTGGGAGCGGCTGTTCCGGCTCAAGCAGCAGGGCGTCACGCTGGTGCTCACCACGCACTACATGGACGAGGCCGAGCAGCTCTGCGACCGGCTGGTGGTGATGGACGGCGGGCGCATCGTCGCGGAGGGCTCGCCCCGGGCGTTGATCGAGCAGCACTCGACCCGCGAGATGGTCGAGCTGCGCTTCGCCGCCGAGTCGCAGGAGCCGTTCGCCGGCAAGCTCGACGGGCTGGGGGAGCGGGTCGAGGTGTTGCCCGACCGGGTCCTGCTCTACGTGCCCGACGGCGACGCGGCGGTCGCCGAGGTCAGCGCTTTGGGGCTCAATCCGGCGAACGTGCTGGTCCGGCGCAGCGGCCTGGAGGACGTCTTCCTGCACCTGACCGGCCGCACCCTGGTCGACTGACCGTCGGCGAGTGGCGTTGGCGGGTCCGCCCGTGACATTTCCGGCAAACCGCCCCACACCCACGAAGATCCACTCGACTTCCTGAAAGTCGGGGTGTTGCGGCCGCGCGGACCGCCCGATTTCCTGAAACCCGAGTCGATCAAGCGGTCGGGACTCAGGGCGAGGTGGCCGGGAGCCGGCAGCGCCGGGCCTCGGGCGGGGCTCCGGACGACGCGGTGGAACGCGGGCGACAAAGGCGACGGGGCCGTCGTAGGGTGACCGGCGGTCTGTCGTAACCCGGGGGAGTTTCATGTCTGATCTGGTGACCGCCAACCGACGTCAGGCCGGGCTCACCGCCCTCTACCTGGGCATCTTCGCGATGGTCTGGTTCAGTGTGCCGGCGGCGGAGCAACCGCTGCGTGCCCTGCTCGTGGTGGGCAGCATCGTCGCACTGCTCACCGCTGTGGCGGGCGGTGTGCTGTCGGCCCGACTCCAGGGGAGCGGCAGCCCTCGTGACCGGGCAGCCGATCGCCCGTACCTGCTCATCGTCGTCGCCGAATTCGCCGCCGCCGGGCTGGGTGCCGCCGTGCTGGTCGCCGCCGGCTGGTCCGAGTACGTCCCGGTGCTGGTCTGCCTGGTGGTCGGTCTGCACTTCTTCCCGCTCGCCCCGCTCCTGCGGGATCCGTTGCTGCGTCCACTCGGTGCCGCGCTGTGCCTGGTGGCGGCGGCGGGCCTCGTCACCGGCCTCGCCTCGGCGGTCTCCGCCGGTCTGGTGGTCGGCGCCGGCGCGGGAGTGCTGCTGCTCGGGTACGCCGTGCAGGCGCTGGTCCGCGGGTACCGGCCGGCCCGACCGGCGTAGCCGCCGAGGTCGGGGCTGCCCGCCCGTCGACACCTCGGCCCGGCCACCGAGCACCCGGTCCGACCATTGACGGTTCAACCATCCGATCGTTGGCAGCTCAGCAGCAACCGTTCCCGTGTGTCGAGCTGCCGAGCTGCCAACGATCATCGCTCAACGGGATCTGGCCCAGGTGATGAATCGGTCGCTCAGTCGGTCGTGACCGGCCTGGCCGGCGAGGTCCCCGGCCGCCTCGTAGAGCACCGTGGCGAGGTAGATGAGCAGGCCGATCCGGTCCTCGCGGTACTCGCCGAGCAACGCCAGGCGGGCCGGCGAGCAGGGCCACGCCGCGCCGCAGACCCGGCAGCGCCAGGACGGGCGGGCCGCCACGTGTGGGCGGTACCGGGGCATCAGCGCCCGCCACCGTCATGAGTCGACCAGGTGAGTCGCACGGGGGAACCTCCATCGGGTGGGTGGGGAGCGCCCCGGATCGGGGGTCACGGGGCGCTTCCGGCCTGGTTCCGCCCGCCGTCTGATCCCGTGAGCGGTTCCGCTGCGTGACAGTCTGGTGAGAAGCCGACTACGGTGGGAGGTTCCGCACGCCGACGACCAGCGCGTACGGCGATCGGCCCGGCACGGTACGGGAATGTACGGGGGTTGTCCGTGGAGAGTTCGTCCATGCTGGAGCACTTCGCCGAGGAGCTGCGGCTGGCCCGAGCCGCCAACGGGATGTCACAGACGGCGCTGGCCGAGGCGTTGAGCTATTCCGGGGCGCTGGTCGCCAAGGTGGAGACATCCGAGCGCCGGCCGAGTCTGGACTTCGCCCGCCGGTGTGACGCCGTGTTCTCAGCCGACGGTCGGTTCGAACGCATCCAGCGGCGGATCAGCCGGGAGGCCGTGGTGCCGTGGTTCCGCGACTGGGCCGGCATCGAGCAGGAGACCACCGCGCTGCGCTCGTTCGAGCCGCTCTACGTGCCGGGTCTGGTGCAGACCGAGGGTTACGCCCGCGCCATCCTGGCCGGCGCCGGGCTCTTCGCGACGGACGAGGTCGAGCAGCAGGTGACCGCCCGGCTCGACCGACAGGGCGTGCTCACCCGGGACCGGCCACCGCTACTCAGCCTGGTCGTCGACGAGTACGCGCTGCGCCGCCGCGTCGGCGGGCCGGAGGTGATGCGCGAGCAGTTGCGTCACCTGGTGAAGCTCGGCTCGGCCCTGCCCCGGGTCCGAATCCAGGTCGTGCCGCTGTCGGCCGGTGCGTACGCTGGGCTCGATGGTCCCTTCGTGATCGCCACCGCCGCCACCGGTGAGGACGTCGTCTACCTGGACGGGCAGCGCCACGGGCAGGTGATCGACCGGTCCGAGTACGTCCGGCAGATGGTCGAGGTGTGGGAGTCGATCCGGGGTGAGGCACTATCGCAGCAGCAGTCCCTCGACCTGATCGCGGAAGTGGCGGAGACATGGAGCTGACCGGCGCCCGGTGGCGCAAGAGCACCCGCAGCAACGGCAGCGGCGGCAACTGTGTGGAGGTTGCCAGCAACCTGCCCGGGCTGGTGGCCGTGCGCGACTCCAAGGACCCGATCGGCCCCGCGCTGGTCTTCCCGCCCGACGCGTGGCGCGCATTCGTCGAGTCCGACGCCGTTGGCCGGTAGCTAGCGGCCACGCCGCTTAGATCCACTCGACTTTCAGGAAGTCGCGGCATCGGGGTGGCTCTGACACCCCGACTTTCAGGAAGCCGAGTCGATCAAGGGCGACGCCGTGGCCGGGCGACGCCGCGAAACCCGGGCGACACCGTCGCGGGGGTCGTCATAGGGTGACCGGCGGTCTGTCGTACCCCGGGGGTAGACAGGTCGTGGTGACCGGCGCGGCGGGCGGGGTGGTCGGGTGAGTGTGGCGGGATCGGCGCGGTTCCCATGGGTGCCGGCGTACGCGGTGTTCGAGCACTACCTGGTGGGTCTGCGGCGCACCTGGCGGGCCGGGGTGTTCTCCTCGTTCCTGCTGCCGGTGCTGACCGTCCTCGGCTTCGGGTTTGGCGTCGGCGCCTACATCGACCAGGGCGTCGGCGGGGTGCGTTACCTCGACTGGCTGGTCCCCGGGTTGATCGCCTCGACCGCGCTCCAGGTGACCGTCGGCGACTCGACCTGGCCGGTGTTCAGTAACTTCCAGTGGGTCAAGACCTACTTCGCGCAGGGTGCGTCGCCGCTGCGGGTGGGTGACATCGTGGCCGGGCACCTGGCCTTCGTGCTGTTCCGGGTGCTCACCACGATCGTGGCGTTCCTGCTGGTCACCGGGCTGTTCGGGGCGTTGCGGTCGCCGTGGGCGGTGGCCACCCTGCCGGTGGTGGCATTGCTCGGGTTGGCCGTCGCCGCGCCGACCTTCGCGTACGCGGCGTCGGTGTCGAGCGACAGTTGGCTGGCGATGCTGTTCCGGTTCGCGGTCATCCCGATGACGCTCTTCGCCGGGGTGTTCTTTCCGGTCGAGTCGTTGCCCGACGCGCTGCGCTGGCTGGCGTACGCGACGCCGTTGTGGCACGCCGTGGACCTGTGCCGCGCCGCCACGCTCGGCGTCGCCCCACAGTGGTCGGTCGTCGGGCACCTGCTCTACCTGGCCGCCTGGGCGGTCGCCGGCTGGTTGCTGGCGGTGCGCGCGTTCCGTCGCAAGCTCGTCGTCTGAAAAGCAACCCAAAGAGCAAGCAGAGAGGGTGTCGTGATCACGCTGATCCTGCCCCGGCTGGTCGACGTCTCCGCCGCGTCCCGGCGGTCGGCGTCGGTGATCGGGCGCAACGTCGCGGCGCTGAAGTCGGTCTACTGGCTGCTGCTGCTCTCCGGCTTCGTGGAGCCGCTGCTCTACCTGCTCTCCATCGGGGTGGGCGTCGGCGCACTGGTCGGCGACCTGCCGCTGCCCGACGGGCGGTTGGTCTCGTACGCCGAGTTCGTGGCCCCGGCGATGCTCGCCTCCTCGGCGATGACCGGGGCGCTCGCGGAGACCACCTTCAACTTCTTCGGCAAGATGAAGTACATGAAGCTGTACGACGGGATGATCGCCACCCCGGTACGGCCGATCGAGATCGCCGTGGGGGAGTTGGGTTGGGCGATGCTGCGGGGCAGCGCCTACTCGGCGGCGTTCCTCGGGGTGATGGTCGCGCTGGAGTTGACCAGCGTCACCCGCGCGCTGACCGCCCTACCGGCTGCGGTGCTGGTCGGGTTCGCGTTCGGGGCGCTCGGCATGGCGATCTCCACCTTCATGCGCAGCTGGCAGGATTTCGACCTGATGGGCTCCGCGCAGTTCACGCTCTTCCTCTTCTCCGGCACCTTCGTGCCGGCGCAGGCATATCCGACAGTGCTGCACTGGCTCGTCGAGATCACTCCGCTGTACCGGGCGGTGCACCTGATCCGGGGGGTCGCGCTGGGCGGCGGTGGGTGGCTCTGGCTGCTCGACGTGGTCTACCTGGTGGCGATGGTGGCGATCGGCCTGCTGGTGGCTTCTCGCCGGATGGGCAGGTTGCTCTACAAATAGGGGTTATCCGCGCCCGTCGACGGGGCATGTCCGGAGGTGACACCGCCGATCAGGAGGAGGGGCGATGGCCTCGGACGAGTCTTCCGCCCAGCGTGAGCGTGATCCCGCCACCACGCCGGTCGGGCCCGACGCGGGCCCGGACAGCCCCACCGACCTGCCCGGCAGTGGCTGGAAGGCGGCGTTGCGCCGGACGATCACCGAATTTCAGGACGACAGCCTGACCGACTGGGCGGCGGCACTGACCTACTACGGGGTGCTGTCCATCTTCCCCGGCCTGCTGGTGCTGATCTCCCTGCTCGGCCTGCTCGGCGAGAGCGCCACCGAGGGCGTCAAGGACACCGTCAACCAGGCGGTGCCCAACGACAGCATCCAGAAGATCATCGAGGGTGCGATCAATACGGCGCAGCAAAACGGCGGCCTGGCCAGCATCGCGGCGATCGTCGGTCTGTTGGCCGCGTTCTGGTCCGCGTCCGGCTACATCGGTGCGTTCATGCGTGCGTCCAACACCATCTACGACGTGCCGGAGGGGCGGCCGATCTGGAAGACGCTCCCGATCCGGCTCGGCGTGACCGCGGTGGTCGGGGTGCTGCTGCTGGTCAGCGCGGTGATCGTGGTCTTCACCGGGCGTCTCGCCGAATCGGTCGGTGACGTGATCGGGTTGGGCTCGACGGCCGTCACGGTGTGGGACGTCGCCAAGTGGCCGGTCCTGCTGATCCTGGTCAGCCTGATGTTCGCGATCCTCTACTGGGCCTCGCCGAACGCGCGGCACGGCGGCTTCCGCTGGGTTAGCCCGGGTGGCGTGCTGGCCGTGGTGATCTGGCTGGTGATCTCCGGCCTGTTCGCCTTCTACGTGAGCAACTTCGGTTCGTACAACAAGACGTACGGGGCGCTCGCCGGGGTGATCATCTTCTTGGTCTGGCTCTGGCTGAGCAACATCGCGATCCTGCTGGGCGCCGAGTTCGACGCCGAGCTGGAGCGGGGCCGCGCCATCTCGGCCGGGCACTCGGTCGACGACGAGCCGTACGTCGAGCTGCGCGACGACCGCAAGCTCCGCAAGAAGCGAAATTCTGCCGGCCGTCGCTGACGGCTCAGCCCTGATCGCCCGCGGCCACCGCCCCGCGCCAATCGCCCCGCCACCGAGGATCGGCTGGCGGGGCGATTGCGTGTCCGTCGATGGAACTGCCGGCGAGGGGACGCGGGCGTTCCGTGATCCTTTCCTTGATCGACTAGTAGCTTTTGTTCTTTCGGACAAAAGTTGGTCTCGGAACGGCTGAAGCTCTGGACAGGCGGCGTGGAACGCTCTTACTGTGTCGGACACAACACATCGACATTGCGTCGATGTGAACGCTGCCAAAGAAGAGGGGGACCCGGGTGCGCACCGTCGACCCCCTGCACGTGCGCCTGTTGCGGCTGCTCCGCGACGAGGGCGCCGTGTCCCGGGCCGAGCTGGGCGATCGACTCCAGATGCCGCGTCCGCGCATGCTGGCCGAGCTGGATCGCCTGGTGACGCTGGGTTACGTGGCCGAGGCCGGGCTCGCCGCATCCCGAGGTGGGCGTCGCTCGACGCTTGTCGAGCTGAACCCGAAGCTGCGCTTCGCCGCCGTCGACCTCGGCGCCAGCTCGATGGACGTCGAGGTGGTCAACGGCCGCCTCGAACCGGTGGCCCACTACGCCGAGGCAGCCGATATCCGCAACGGCCCGAAGGTGACCCTGCAACGGGTCAACGAATTGCTGCACAAGGCCCGGGTCGACGGCGCGTACGAGCGACTGGACGCGGTCGGCATCGGCGTACCCGGCCCGGTCAGCTTCCGTGACGGCGTTCCGGTCTCACCACCGATCATGCCGGGCTGGGACCGGTTCCCGGTGCGTGAGCTGCTCAGCCGGGAGCACGGCTGCCCGGCGGTGGTCGACAACGACGTCAACATCATGGCGATCGGCGAGCGACATGGTGGGGTCGCCCACTCGGTGGACGACTTCCTCTTCGTGAAGATCGGCACCGGCATCGGGTGCGGCATCTACCTCACCGGCGAGGTCTACCGGGGCACCGACGGCTGTGCCGGCGACATCGGCCACATTCAGGTCGACTCGCACGGTCCGATGTGCTCCTGCGGCAACGTCGGCTGCCTGGAGGCGCTGTTCAGCGGCGCCGCGCTGGCCAAGGACGCCGCAGCCGCCGCCCGCAGCGGGACGTCGCCGGCGCTGGCCGAGCGGCTGGCGCTGCGGGGTGTCGTCACCGCGCTGGACGTCGCCGAGGGCGCTGTCGAGGGCGACGTGACCTGCATTCAGTTGATCCGGGACGGCGGACGGCGGGTCGGCGGGGTGCTCGCCGGCCTGGTCAGCTTCACCAACCCGTCGATGATCGTGATCGGCGGCGGGCTGGCCCAGCTGGGCCACATCCTGCTCGCCGAGATCCGCAGTGTGGTCTACCGCAGGTCACTGCCGCTGGCCACCGGCAACCTTCCCGTCGTCCTGTCCGAGCTGGGCGGCCGTGCCGGTGTCACCGGCGCGGCGGTGCTCGCGAGCGACGTCGCCTTCGGGGAAGCCGCATGAAGCTGTTCGAGGTTCCGTCGTGAGCGAGGAGGAGACTGTGGCTCTGCCCGAGGATGACCCCGCCACCGCGTCGGCCGAGGCCGTCGCCGAGGCGCCGCTGGTCGAGGCTCCCGCCGACACCGTCGCGGGCGAGGTGGTCCTGCGCCTCACCGACCTGGTGAAGACCTTCCCCGGCGTACGCGCGCTCGACGGCGTGCAGCTGGAGGTGCGTGCCGGCGAGGTGCACTGCCTGCTCGGGCAGAACGGCGCCGGCAAGTCCACCCTCATCAAGGTGCTCGCCGGGGTGCACCAACCGGATTCCGGGCAGGTGGAGTGGCGCGGTGAGCCGGCCACGTTCGCCAACCCGCAGGCCGCCATGAAGGCGGGCATCGCCACCATCTACCAGGAGCTCGACCTCGTCGAGGACCTGTCGGTGGCGGAGAACGCGTTCCTCGGGCACGAGTACCGCAACTTCGGGTTCGTCCGGCGCGGCCGGATGGCCCGGCACACCCGGCAGATCCTCAGCCGGCTCGGCCACGGTGAGATTCCGCCGGGGCGGATGGTCCGGTCACTGCCGGCGGCGGGCAAGCAGATCGTCAGCATGGCGCGGGCGCTGTCCCACGAGGCCCGACTGATCATCATGGACGAGCCGAGCGCGGTGCTGGCCCACGACGAGGTCGGCAACCTGTTCCGGATCATCCGTGAGCTGACCGCACAGGGCATCGCCGTCATCTACATCTCCCACCGGTTGGAGGAGATCCGCGAGATCGGCGACCGGGTCACCGTACTCAAGGACGGCCGGACCACGGCGGCGAACCTGCCGGCGCGCGACACCCCGACCCGCGACCTGGTGAGCCGGATGACCGGCCGCACCATCGAGTACGTCTTCCCGGACCGGCCGACCGACGACTCCGCGGGTGCCG
This sequence comes from Micromonospora sp. BQ32, assembly GCF_059358895.1. Lineage (NCBI taxonomy): Bacteria > Bacillati > Actinomycetota > Actinomycetes > Micromonosporales > Micromonosporaceae > Micromonospora > Micromonospora sp. BQ32. Next base: position 24,775 of record NZ_JCADBI010000016.1, read on the forward strand.
ACCTGCTCCAGGTGGAGGGGTTGACCCGCGCGGGCGAGTTCGCCGACGTGTCGCTGAGCGTGCGTGCCGGGGAGATCGTGGGCATCGCGGGGCTGGTCGGCTCCGGTCGTTCCGAACTGCTGGAGACGATCTACGGTGCCCGCCTCCCGGAGGCCGGCACGGTGCGGATGGACGGGAAGGCCCTGCGGCCCGGCGTCGGCGCGGCGGTTCGCGCCGGCATGGGAATGGCCCCGGAGGAACGCAAGAGCCAGGCGCTGCTGCTCGGCGAGCCGATCTACCGCAACGTCACGCTGGCCACCTTCGGCCGGTACGCGCGGCTCGGCTTCACCAACGCCGCGAAGGAACGCGCCGAGGCGGACCGGATCGCGGAGACCCTGGAGCTGCGGCCCCGGGACGTCGACCGGCCGGTACGCACGCTGTCCGGCGGTAACCAGCAGAAGGTGGTGGTCGGGCGTTGGCTGCTCGGCGGCACCAAGTTGCTGCTTCTCGACGAGCCGACCCGGGGCGTGGACGTTGGCGCCCGGGCTGAGCTCTACCAGGTCATCCGGGCATTGGCCGCTCAGGGCGTGGGGGTGCTGCTGGTCTCCAGCGAGGTGCCCGAGGTGCTGGGTCTGGCCGACCGGGTGCTGGTGATGCGGGAAGGGCGGGTCGTCCGCGAAGCCGCGGCCGGCGAACTCGACGAGAACACTGTGCTTGACCTCGTGATGGCGGGGTCCTTGATGGAAGGCGCACCGGCATGAGCGACGCGACTCCCACTCCCACCGCGACACCGGAGCGCCCGCAGCTTCCGGCGCAGTCGCCGCCGGTGGACCCGGCGGAGACGGCGGTGGCCAGCAACAAGGCAGGATCCGGGGGCAAGCTCTCCTGGTGGCGGGGTGACGGTGGCGACGGCGCCAAGCGCAACCTCGGTCTGATCGGGGTGCTGGCCGCGCTCATCGTGGTCGGCGCGGTCACCAAGCCCGACCTGTACGGCGACCCGAACTGGGTCTGGAACAACGTCCTGGCCATCCTCCAGTTGGCCTCGGTCGTCGGCGTGGTCACGGTCGGGATGACCTTCGTGATCATCGGTGGTGGCATCGACCTGTCGGTCGGCGCGATCGTCGCGCTGGCCGGGGTCTGGTGCACCACGGTGGCCACCCAGAGCTACGGCGCCGGCGGCATGATCTTCACCGCCCTCGCGGTCGGCATCTGCGTCGGCCTCGTCAACGGTGTGCTCATCTCGTACGGGCGGCTGGTCCCCTTCATCGCGACGCTCGCGATGCTGGTGGCCGCGCGTGGGCTCGCGGCATCGATCTCCAACAAGCAGACCCAGGTGTCGAGCAGCACCTTCATCAACGACATCGCGGCGCGCAAGGTGATCGGGATCCCGATCCTCGTCTACATCCTCGGCGCGGTCGTGCTGGCCGGCTGGGTCGTGCTCAACCGCACCACCTTCGGCCGGCGGACCATCGCCGTCGGCGGTAACCCGGAGGCGGCCCGGCTGGCCGGTATCAACGTCCGGCGGCACACCATGCTGCTCTACGCGCTCTCCGGTCTCTGCTGCGGTATCGCCGCCATCATGCTCACCTCGCAGGCCACCTCGGCGCAGGCGGCGATGGCCAACCTGTACGAGTTGGACGCGATCGCCGCGGCGATCATCGGCGGGACCTTGCTCAGCGGTGGTCGAGGCACGATCGTCGGCTCGCTGCTCGGCGTCATCATCTTCGCCACGATCACGAACCTCTTCGCCATCAACGGCCTCTCCATCGAGGCGCAGAACATGGTCAAGGGCGGCATCATCGTCGCCGCCGTCCTGGTCCAGCAGTTCCAGTTCAAGTCCGTCACTCGGCTCCTCGCGCGGAACAGGGTCACCACCGCAACCTGACGCACCGCACCGTTGTCCTGGCGACGTCGAGAAATTCGACGGTGGCCGGGCCTCGCACACCCTCAATAAGTCAAATCCCGCTCCCAGGAGGTCATTCATGACCCAGCACAGTCGCGACCTGTCGCGCCGCCGGTTGCTCTTCGGTGGAGCCGCAGTGGGCGCTGCCACCCTCCTCACTGCCTGCACCAGCAACGAGACCCCGGCCGCCAGCACCCAGACCAAGGCCGCCGGAAACAGTGAGGGCAACAACGCCCCGGGCAAGAAGGTCGTCATCGGCTTCTCCGCCCCGGCCGCCGACCACGGCTGGATGGGCGCGATCCACGCCAACGCCAAGGCTCAGGCCGCGGCCTACTCGGACGTGGAGTTCAAGGAGGTCGACGGTGGGTCGAACTCCGAGGCCCAGCGCTCCACGCTCGGCACCCTGATCGCCCAGAAGCCGGACATCATCGTCGTGCTGCCGCACGACGGCAAGGAGGTCAACGCTGTTGCCCTCCAGGCGATGCAGGCGGGCATCCCGATCGTGAACCTCGACCGGGCGTTCCCCGACGCGCTGGCCTCGCGGCTGGTCATCAAGGGCGACAACTACGGCATGGGCGTCTCGGCCGGGCACTTCATCGGCAAGATGCTCAAGGACAAGGGCATCGCCAACCCGGTCATCGGCGAGATCGCCGGTCTGGAGATTCCGCTGACCGTCGAGCGCAGCGCCGGCTTCAAGGCCGCCCTGGCGACCTACGGGTTCACGGTGAGGAACCGTCGTTCGGCCGAGTTCACCTCGGACAGCGGCCAGCGCGAGGCGTCCCAGCTGCTCCAGGCGCTGCCGAAGATCGACGCGATCTGGAACCACGACGACGACCAGGGCATCGGTGTGCTCGCGGCCATCAAGCAGGCCAACCGGTCGGAGTTCTTCATGGTCGGCGGCGCGGGCTCCAAGCTCGCGATCGACGCGATCAAGGCCGACAACACCGTGCTGAAGGCCACGGTCACCTACAACCCGTCGATGGCCTCCTCGGCGGTCTCGCTCGCGCGGCTCATCGCGCAGGGTCGGGGCCTGGGCGACCTGACGGAGCTGCAGGTGCCCAAGGAAGTGACCCTGGCTTCGGAGACGATCACCAAGGAGAACGCGAGCAGCTACGACAAGCTCGGGTTCTGACATACCGGGGGGAGACCCACCTTGTCCACGACAGACAAAGAACTGCGGGTCGGCATGGTCGGCTACGCGTTCATGGGCGCCGCGCACTCACAGGCGTGGCGCACCGTGAACCGCGTGTTCGACCTGCCGGCGCGGGCCCGGATGGCGTTGATCTGCGGCCGAGACACAGCGAAGGTGGCTGACGCCGCCGACACACTCGGCTGGGACGCGTACACCACCGACTGGCGTGACCTGATCAACCGGGACGACATCGACGTCGTCGACATCTGCACCCCGGGCGACAGTCACGCCGAGATCGCTCTCGCCGCGTTGGCCGCAGGCAAGCACGTCCTGTGCGAGAAGCCGTTGGCCAACACGGTGGAGGAGGCACGGGCGATGACCGCTGCGGCGGATCTCGCCCGGGCCACCGGAGTGCGGTCGATGTGCGGGTTCAACTACCGCCGGGTCCCCGCGGTCACGATGATGCGCCAGTTGGTCGCCGACGGACGGCTCGGGGTGATTCGACACGTCCGTGCGACGTACCTGCAGGACTGGATCGTGGACCCGCAGTTCCCGCTGGTCTGGCGGTTGCAGAAGGACAGGGCGGGCTCCGGCGCGCTCGGTGACATCGGTGCGCACATCATCGACCTGACCCAGTTCGTCACGGGTCAGCGGATCAGCGGCGTCAGCGCGGTCACCGAGACCTTCGTCAAGGAGCGGCCGTTGCCCGCCGAGTCGAGCGGTCTGGCGGCCACGGTGGACGGCCACACGGCGCCCACCGGGGCGGTCACCGTCGACGACGCCGCGGTCTTCGTGGCGCGGCTCGACGGTGGCGCTCTGGCCACGTACGAGGCGAGCCGGTTCGCGACCGGCCGTAAGAACGCGCTGCGGGTCGAGATCAACGGCTCGCTGGGCAGTGTGGTCTTCGACCTGGAGCGCCTCAACGAGCTGGAGTTCTACGACGCGACCCGCCCGGCCGTGGAGCAGGGCTTCAGCCGCATCCTGGTGACCGAGGGCGAGCACCCGTACATGTCGGCGTGGTGGCCCCCGGGCCACATCATCGGCTACGAGCACTCGTTCACGCACGAGATGCGCGACTTCATCGAGGCGGTCGCCACCGGTGTCGACCCGACTCCCTCCTTCGCCGACGCGTTGCAGGTCCAGCTGGTGCTGGACGCGGTGGCCCGCTCGGCGGAGCTCGGCTCCTCGTGGGCCGAGGTGGAGCCGACGCTGACCCCAGCGGCCGTCTGACCGTTGACCATCCGCGACGGCGGTGTTCGCACCGCCATCGCCCGACCGGCTTTCCGAAGCCGACCGGCGAGGGACCAGCCACGGATTGCGCCCCGTGGCCGGGACAGAGGTCGGCATCGGAGAGCGTGCAGCCGGGCCGTACGGCCCGGTGGCGCACGAGCAGGACGGTCGTCCGGTGCGACCGGACCGGGATTCCCCGGCCGCACCGGAGGACCGCCACCACCGGTGAAGATCCGGAGGACCTGATGACACCGCCCGCCGCCGCCCCCACCCGTACCGCACCCGCTCGCCGGTTCCGGCGGATCGTGGTTCGGTGAGTGTTCCGGTGGGCGCGGCGGCCTGAGACGCCCGGCCGGGGTGTGCCAACGCCCCGACCGGCCGGATGCGGGGGAGGCAGGGTCGAGACGCCGACCCGACCCTGCCTACCAGCCCCGTCTGCTCGCACCTGCCGGGATCCGGTCCGGCGTCGTCGCCGCCGACGCCGACGTCGGAAGCCGGTGCTGTTCCGGTGCGGGGCGGGCGGACGGGGCCCATCCACCCGGGCCGAAACTTTCCGAAACCGGGCCGTATCTTTCCGAAACATATTCTGATATTCCTATATTTAGCGGTACCGACGGTTCCTCGTGAAGGGGAAGGAGCACCATGCGAACAGGTGTCTGGCTGGTAGGAGCGCGCGGTTCCGTCGCGACCACCAGCATCGTCGGGGGGCTCGCGCTGCGGGCCGGCCTGGCCGGGCCCACCGGCTGCGTCACCGAGCTGCCCGAGCTGCGCGGCCCGGCCCTGCCGGCCTTCGCCGATCTGGTCTTCGGCGGACACGACCTGGTCACCACCCCGCTGTGCAAGCGCGCCGAGGCGCTGGCCGACGCCGGTGTCATCCCCTGGCGGCTGGTCGCCGCGCTCCGCGACGAGCTGGGCGTGGTCGAGCAGGAGCTGCGCCCCGCACCGGACGGTGTCACCCAGGCCGATCGGGCCGCCGCCGTGGTCCGTGATCTCACCAGCTTCCGCGAGCGGCACGAGCTCGGCCGGGTGGTGGTGGTCAACGTCTCCGCCACCGAGCCGGCCCCTCGACCGCACCCCGGGCACGCCGACCCAGCCGCGCTGCGCGCCGCCCTCGACGGGCCGGACGAGGTGCTGCCGGTCAGCTCCCTCTACGCGTACGCGGCAGTGGTGGCCGGCTGCCCGTACGTCGACTTCACCCCGTCCACCGGGCTGCGGCTGCCGGCGCTGGCCGCGCTGGCCGAGGAGGCCCGCCTGCCGTACGCCGGGCACGACGGCAAGACCGGGGAGACCCTGGTCAAGTCGGTGCTCGCGCCGATGTTCGCGATGCGCAACCTGGCCGTGGGCTCCTGGTCCGGGGTCAACCTGCTCGGCGGTGGCGACGGCGCCACCCTCGCCGACCCGGCCGCGAACGCGGCGAAGGTGCAGAGCAAGCAGCGGGTGCTCGGCGAGACGCTGGGCTACGTCCCGCAGGGCGGCACCCGCATCGAGTACGTCGAGGAACTGGGCGACTTCAAGACCGCCTGGGATCTGATCACCTTCAGCGGTTTCCTCGGCACCGGCATGCGGATGGAGTTCACCTGGCACGGCTGCGACTCCGCGCTGGCCGCGCCGCTGGTGCTCGACCTGGCCCGGCTCACCGCCGCCGCGCACGCCGCCGGGCAGGTGGGGCCGCTGGCCGACCTGGGCTTCTTCTTCAAGGACCCGCTGGGCGCGCCCACCCACTCACTGGGCGAGCAGTGGGCCCGGCTGACCGCCTTCACCCGGCAACTGCACGACGGCGGGGACAGTGTCCATGACAACGTTGGCTGATCTCGCCGAGCTGGTCCGGGCGCCGGCCGCGCTCTCGGTGCCCGGCGACGTGATCGCCGGGGCCGCGGCGGCCGGCGCGTTGAGCCCGCGTACCCCGGCCCTGGCCGGCGCCTCGGTGCTGCTCTACTGGGCCGGCATGGCCGCCAACGACTGGGCCGACCGGCGTCTGGACGCCGAGGAACGGCCCGAGCGGCCGATCCCGAGCGGGCGGGTCACCCCGGCCGCCGCGGTCGGTCTCGCGGCGGGCCTCACGGCCGCCGGTGTGGGCCTGGCCGCCGCCGTGGGCGGTCGCCGCGCCGCCGCGCTCGCCGTGCCGCTGGCCGCCACCATCTGGGGGTACGACCTGCTGGCCAAGAACACCGCCGCCGGCCCGGCCGTGATGGCCGCCTGCCGAGGGCTGGACGTGCTGCTCGGCGCGTCCGGCGGCCGGATGACCCGGGCGTTGCCGGCGGCGGCCACCGTCGCCGCGCACACCTGGACGGTCACCGCGCTGTCCCGCCGGGAGGTCACCGGCGCCGACGCCACCCTGCCGATGCGCACCCTCGCCGGCACCGCGTTGGTCGCCGCCAGCGCCGCCGTCGCCCTGCCGGGCACCCGACGCGCCGCCCTCCGAACGACGGACCAGGCCGGGGTCACCGACCGGGCCGAGACCCACGGCGAGAACGGTGTGCGCGCGGGTCGCAGCCGATCGGCCACGATCGCGGCGGTGCTGCCCGCCGTGCTGGCCGGCTGGTACGCGGCCCGGTACGGCGCGGCCCAGGCCGAGGTGGTCCGGGACCCGTCGGCCGGGCGGGTCCGCGCGGCCGTCGGCGCCGGGATCACCGGCTTGCCGGCCCTCCAGGGGGCCCTCACGGCGCGGGGTGGAGCGGGTCTGCTCGGGGTGGCCGTCGCGGCGGCCGCGCCGCTGGGTCGACGGCTGGCCCGGAAGGTCTCCCCGACATGAGCGTCCCCGCGCCCCGACCCGGCGCGCCGGCCGCCGACGCCAGCACGCTGCGCCTCGGGTACGGCACGAACGGCTTCGCCAACCACCGGCTCGACGACGCGCTCGCCGTCATCGCCGATCTCGGCTACGACGGGGTCGCGCTCACCCTGGACCACGACCACCTGGACCCGTTCGCGCCCGGGCTCACCCGCCGGGTCGCCGCGGTCGGCCGACGGCTGGAGTCGCTGGGTTTGGCGGTGGTCATCGAGACCGGCGCCCGCTACCTGCTCGACCCGTGGCACAAGCACGCCCCGACGTTGCTGCACGACGACCCGACCCGGCGGATCGAGTTCCTGCGCCGGGCCGTGCGGGTCGGCGCCGACCTGGGCGCGGAGGCGGTCTCGTTCTGGGCCGGGGTCCGGCCCGAGGCGGTGTCACCGCAGTGCGCCTGGGACCGGCTGGTGGCCGGCTGCGCCACAGTGGTCGACGCGGCCGACACCGCCGGCGTCACCCTCGGCTTCGAACCGGAGCCGGGCATGTTGGTGCAGGACATCGCGGACTGGCGTCGACTGCACGCCGCGCTCGACAATCCGGCCCGGTTCGGCATCACCCTCGACATCGGCCACTGCCGGTGCCTGGAACCCTGGCCGGTGCCGCAGTGCGTCGCCGAGGTGGCCGACCACCTGGTCAACGTGCAGATCGACGACATGCGCCGGGGCGTGCACGAGCACCTGGAGTTCGGCGTCGGCGAGATCGACTTCCCGCCGGTGCTGGCCGCCCTGGCGGCGGCCGGCTACCAGGGGCTGGTCGCGGTGGAGTTGCCCCGCGACTCGCACGCCGCACCCGCCGTGGCCGCCCGGTCGATCGAGTTCCTGCGGGCCGCCGCGGCAACCGATGAGGACCCTGCCCGCACCCTTTGCTCTGCACCTGCCGAGGCGACACCTGCCGAGGCGACACCTGCCGAGGCGACACCCGCCAAAGCGCAACCCGCGGAAGAGGCCCCGGTGCATATATAGGTGCAGAGCAAAGGGTGGCGGGGCACCGGGGAGCAGCACAAGGGAGGAGACGGGATGACACCGGATTCACTACGGGCCGCGCTGGGAGGCGTACCCGATCCCGACTGGCTGGACACGGCGCTGCGCCGGGTCACCACCGAGCCCACCGCGATCACCCGGCTCTTTCCCGCCGTCGGCCGACGCTGCGGTCGGGCCGCGCTGCCCGACGCCCCCGGCTGGACCGCCGACGACGCGGCCCGGGTGCTGCTGCTCACCAGCCTGCCCGGCGAGCACGCGGCGTACGCCGAGCGCCTCTACCAACACGGTGACGCGGCCGAACGACGAGCCGTGCTGCGCGCCCTGCCCCTGCTGCCGATCGGCGCCGACGGGGTCCCGTTGCTGCACGACGCGATCCGGACCAACGACACCCGGCTGGTCGCCGCCGCGCTCGGCCCGTACGCGCGGCACCTCGACCCGGCCGCCTGGCGGCAGGCGGTGCTCAAGTGCGTGTTCAGCGGCGTCCCCCTGGCCGCCGTGGCCGACCTGGACACCCGGGCCGACGGCGAGCTGGCCGCGATGCTGGCCGCGCTGGCCGCCGAACGGCACGCCGCCGGCCGGGAGTTGCCCGCCGACGCCACCGACCTGCTCCACCGGCTCACCGCCGCACTGCCCCGGGAGGCGTGAATGCGCATCTTCGATCCCCACATCCACATGACCTCGCGCACCACCGACGACTACGAACGGATGGCCGCCGCCGGAGTACGCGCGGTGGTGGAGCCGGCGTTCTGGCTGGGTCAGCCGCGCACCAGCGCCGCCTCGTTCACCGACTATTTCGACTCGCTGATCGGCTGGGAGCCGTTCCGGGCCGGGCAGTTCGGGGTGCGCCACTTCGCCACCATCGCGCTGAACCCCAAAGAGGCCAACGACCCGCGCTGCCGCCCGGTCCTCGACCTGCTGCCCCGCTACCTGGACAAGGACGCGGTGGTGGCGGTCGGCGAGATCGGGTACGACTCGATGACGCCCGAGGAGGACGAGGCGTTCGCGGCGCAGCTCGCCCTCGCGGTGGCGTACGACCTGCCGGCGCTGGTGCACACCCCGCACCGGGACAAGGCGCGCGGCTGCGAGCGGACCCTCGCCGTGGTCGCCGAATCCGGCATCGACGCGGGTCGGGTGGTGGTCGACCACCTCAACGAGGTGACCGTGAAACTGGTCCGCGACAGCGGCTGCTGGCTGGGTTTCTCCATCTACCCGGACACCAAGATGACCCCGCAGCGGATGGTGGAGTTGCTGCGGGAGTACGGCACGGAACGGATGCTGGTCAACTCGGCAGCCGACTGGGGACGCTCCGACCCGCTGCTGACCCGGGCCACCGGCGAGGCGATGCTGCTGGCCGGCTTCAGCGACGACGACGTCGACCAGGTGCTGTGGCGAAACCCGGTGGAGTTCTACGGTCAGTCGGGGCGGCTGGATCTCAGCGACCTGGACGCCGCCGCCGCCGTGGACCCGCAGACCGGCAACTCGATCCTGCGCGGCGGCAGCTGATGCGGCTGCGACATGCCGGCGGCGAGACCGTCCACCTCGGCTACTGCACCAACGTGCACCCGGCCGAGGACCTCGCCGGCATTCTCGGTCAACTGGACACCTACGCGGTGCCGGTCCGCGAGGCGCTCGGCAGCGACCTGCTCGGGCTCGGCCTGTGGCTGGCCGCCCCGGTCGCCGCCGAGCTGGCCGCCGACCCGACGCTACGCCGCCGGTTGCGCGCCGAGCTGGACGCGCGCGGGCTGGAGGTGGTCACCCTCAACGGCTTCCCGTACGCGGCCTTCCAGGCTCCGGTGGTCAAGCAGGACGTGTACCACCCGGATTGGACCACCGAGCAACGCCTGACGTACACCCTGAATCTGGCCCGGGTGCTCGCCGACCTGCTGCCCGACGACGCCGCCCGGGGCTCGATCTCCACCCTGCCGGTGGCCTGGCGTCAACCGTGGGACACCGGCCGGGCCGACGCGGCCCGCCGCCGGCTGGAGCAGCTGGCCGCCGGCCTCGCCACGGTGCAGCGGGACACCGGCCGCGAGGTGCGCGTCGCCTTCGAGCCGGAGCCCGGTTGTGTCGTGGAGAGCACCGGTCAGGCGGCCGAGCTGCTGTCCGGGATGGACACCGAACGGCTGGGTGTCTGCCTCGACCTGGCCCACCTGGCCTGCGCCTGGGAGGAGCCGGCCGAGGCGCTGCACCGACTGCGGACGGCCGGACTGCCGGTGGTGAAGGTGCAGGTCTCGGCCGCCGTCGAGGCCGCCGACCCGGAGGGTGGGGCCGAGGCGTTGCGCCGCTGGGTGGAGCCACGCTTCCTGCACCAGACCCGGGGCGCCGGATGCGCCGGTCTGGCCGACCCGGCCGACCCGACGTACGCGGCCGACGACCTGGACGAGGCGCTGGACCGGGCACTGCCCGGCCCGTGGCGGGTGCACTACCACGTGCCCCTGCACGCCCCGCCCGAGGAACCGCTCGGCTCGACCCTGCCGGTGCTCCGCGCGGCCCTGAGAGCGCTCTTCGACGGCCCGACCGCCGGCTGCGACCACCTCGACGTCGAGACGTACACCTGGGGGGTGCTGCCGGCCGCCCGACGGCCCGGCACCGACGCGGAGCTGGCCGCCGGCATCGCCGCGGAGCTGGCCTTCGCCCGGGACGAACTGGTCGGCCTCGGCCTGACCGCAGAGCGATCCGTGAGCATGGGGGTGACGCGATGAGCCGGCGACTGGTGGTCCTCGACGTGGTGGGGTTGACGCCCCGACTACTGGCACACATGCCTCGGCTGCGGGGGGTCGCCGACGGCGGCTTCCGGGCCGAGCTGGGCACCGTACTGCCCGCCGTGACCTGCTCGGTGCAGTCCACGTTCCTCACCGGCGAGCCGCCCAGCGGGCACGGGATCGTCGGCAACGGGTGGTATTTCCGGGAGCTGGGCGAGGTGTTGCTGTGGCGGCAGCACAACGCGCTGGTCGGCGGGGACAAGCTCTGGCAGGCCGCCCGACGGGCCGAACCCGGCTACACCGTCGCGAACGTCTGCTGGTGGTACGCCATGGGCGCGGACGTCAACTGGACGGTGACGCCCCGCCCGGTCTACTACGCCGACGGGCGCAAGGAGCCGGACTGCTACACCGACCCGCCGGAGCTGCACGACGCGCTCACCGGGCGGTTGGGCACGTTCCCGCTCTTCACCTACTGGGGGCCGACCGCCGGGTTGCCGTCGTCGCGGTGGATCTGCCAGGCCGCCGAGCAGATCCTCGCCGACGTGTCACCCGACCTGACGCTGGTCTACGTTCCGCACCTGGACTACGATCTGCAACGCTTCGGTCCGTCGTCGGCCCAGGCCGCCGCGGCGGCAGCCGAGCTGGACGCGGTGCTCGGCCCACTCCTGGACGCCGCCCGGGCCCGGGACGCCACAGTGGTGGTGCTGTCGGAGTACGGCATCACCGACGTGTCCCGGCCGGTGGACGTCAACCGGCTGCTGCGCGCCGAGGGGCTGCTGCGGGTGCACACCCAGGCGGGCATGGAGTACCTCGACCCGTGGACGTCGAAAGCGTTCGCGGTCGCCGACCACCAGATCGCGCACGTCTACGTCCGGGACCCGGCCGACGTGCCGGCGGTGGCGAAGCTCTGCGCCAACCTGCCCGGGGTGGCCGAGGTGCTCGACGCCGAGGGCAAGGCCGCACACGGGCTGGACCATCCGCGCGCCGGTGAGCTGGTGCTGGTGGCCGAGCCGGACGCCTGGTTCACCTACTACTACTGGTTGGACGACGCCCAGGCACCGGACTTCGCCCGGCTGGTGGAAATCCACCGGAAGCCGGGTTACGACCCGGCGGAGCTGTTCTTCGACCCGGCCAACCCCGGTGCCGCGAAGGCCCGCGCCGGCGTGGCGCTGGCCCGCAAGAAGCTCGGCATGCGGTACCTGATGAGCGCGGTCGGCCTGGACGCCGGCGCGCGGGCGGTGCGCGGCTCGCACGGGCGGCTGCCGGACGACCCGGCGGACGGCCCGGTGCTGCTCTGCTCCGACCCGACCGCCGCCCGGGACAAGATCGCGGCGACCGAGGTCAAGGCGCTGCTGCTGGAGCTGGCCGGGCTCAGCCCCGGCGGTACGGGCGGGTCGGGGGAGGGCTCATGACGGTCACCGTCGCGCCCACCGACGCCAGCGAGCTGCGGGCGCGCTTCGACGCGGAGCTGGCCGGGTTTCTCAGCCGGCAGGGCCCGGACTGGCCGGACGGGGCGCCGCGAGGCGTGTTCACCGCGCTCCAACGGTTCGTGCTGGCCGGTGGCAAGCGGTTACGACCGCTCTTCTGCTACTGGGGCTGGCGCGGCGCCGGGGCGGCCGACGGCACCCCGATCGTGGTGGCCGCGGCGGCCCTGGAGCTGTTCCACGCGTTCGCGCTGATCCACGACGACATCCTGGACGGCAGTGACCGCCGCCGGGGTGAGCCCTCGGTGCACCGGCTCTTCGCCGACCTGCACGCCCGCTCCTCGTGGCGCGGTGACCCCGAGGCGTACGGCCGCAACACCGCGCTGCTCTGTGGGGACCTCTGCGCGGCCTGGTCGGATCAGATGTTCCACGAGTGCGGGCTGAGCACCGAGCAGGTGCACCGGGGGTACAGCGTGTTCGCGCTGATGCGGACCGAGGTGATCGCGGGGGAGTACCTCGACCTGGTCTCGGGCGTGGGGGATGGCTCGGTGGCCAGCGCGCTCACCGTGATCCGGATGAAGGCGGCCCGGTACACGGTCACCCGCCCGTTGCAGATCGGCGCGGCCCTGGCCGGCGCGGGGCCGGAGCTGATCGCCGCGCTGGGCGAGTTCGGTGACCCGCTGGGGGACGCGTTCCAGCTCCGCGACGACGTCCTGGGCGTGTTCGGTGACCCGGCGGTCACCGGCAAGTCGGTCCTGGACGACCTGCGTGAGGGCAAGCCCACGGTGATGATGGCGCTGGCCCGCAGCGCCGCCGACCGACCGCAGACCATCCGGCTGCGCGAGCTGTTCGGCAACCCGGCGCTGGACGCCGAGGGCGCGGCGGAGCTGCGCGACATCATCGAGGCGACCGGCGCCCGGGAGCGGATCGAGCAGATGATCCGGGTCCGGACCGAGGCCGCGCTCTCCGCTCTGCAGAGCGCCGTGGTGGCCGACGAGGCCCGCGCGGCCCTGGTTGCGCTGGCCGGGCAGGCGATCGACCGACGCGCCTGACCGGCGACTTTCGATCAAATCGACAAAAGTTGATGCTGAACCGCCGGAAGGTATGGACACATCGACACGTGCGACTTAGTGTCGTGACCAACACGACAATGTTTCGTCGAGGTGAACCGGCGGCGCGGTAACCCATCGACCCCCACCACCGCTACGGCATCCGGCGCGACGGCGCGCGCCCGGCCTGGCAGTCACTCGTCAGGAAGGGACAGCACAAATGTCCATGAAGGACGCTCCCAGACAACGGTCCCGACGATGGTTCTCCGCCGGATCAGCGCTGCTGCTGGCGGTCGCCGCCGGCACGGTCACCTTCGCCGCCGGCTCGGCCCCCGCCCAGGCGCACACGATCGTCGCCAGCGACTTCCAGCAGGTCGAGCTGGCCCGCGGCGTGACCGACATGGGTGAGCCGATGTCGCTGGCGGTGCTGCCGGACCGCTCGGTCCTGCACACCGCCCGCAACGGCACCCTGCGCCGCACCGACGCCAACGGCACCACCTCCGTGATCGGCACCCTGTCGGTCTACACGCACGACGAGGAAGGGTTGCAGGGCGTCGGGATCGACCCGGGCTTCGCCAGCAACCGCCACATCTACCTCTACTACGCCCCGCCGCTCTCCACCCCCGGCGGTGACGCGCCGGCCACCGGCACCGACTTCTCGGCCTGGAACGGCGTCAACCGGCTCTCCCGGTTCACCCTCAACTCGGACTTCACGCTCAACCAGGCCAGCAAGGTCGACGTGCTCGACGTCCCGGCCAGCCGGGGCGTGTGCTGCCACGTCGGTGGGGACATCGACTTCGACGCCGCCGGCAACCTCTACCTCTCCACCGGCGACGACACCAACCCGTTCGAGTCGTCCGGCTACTCGCCGATCGACGAGCGGACCAACCGCAACCCCGCGTACGACGCGCAGCGCAGCGCCGGCAACACCAACGACCTGCGTGGCAAGATCCTGCGGATCAAGGTGAACGCCAACGGCACGTACTCCATCCCGTCGGGCAACATGTTCGCCCCCGGCACGGCCCGGACCCGGCCGGAGATCTACGCGATGGGGTTCCGCAACCCGTTCCGGATCAGCGTGGACAAGGCCACCGGGGTGGTCTACGTCGGTGACTACGGGCCGGACGCCGGCTCGACCAGCTCCACCCGCGGGCCGTCCGGCCAGGTGGAGTTCAACCGGGTCGCCGCGCCGGGCAACTACGGCTGGCCGTACTGCACCGGCACCAACACCACCACCGAGACGTACAACGAGTTCGACTTCGCGACCAGCGCCAGCGGTGCGAAGTACAACTGCACCGGCGGGCCGACCAACAACTCGTTCCGCAACACCGGCCTGACCACCCTGCCGCCCGCCCAGCCGGCCTGGATCCGGTACGCCGGCGACGCCGGCACCCCGACCGAGTTCGGCGGTGGCTCCGAGTCGCCGATGGGCGGCCCGGTCTACCGGTACAACGCCTCGTCGACCTCCACCACCAAGTTCCCGCAGTCGTTCGACGGGCAGTTCTTCGCCACCGAGTTCGGCCGAGGCTGGATCAAGCCGATCCACGTCAACGCCGACGGCTCCCGGGGCGTCATCGACACCTTCCCCTGGGTCGGCAAGCAGGTGATGGACTCGGCGTTCGGCCCGGACGGCGCGTACTACGTGCTCGACTACGGCACCGGCTACTTCAACGGTGACGCCAACTCGGCGCTCTACCGCTTCGACTACGTCGGCGGCGGCAACCGGGCGCCCACCGCGAAAGCCAGCGCCAACCGCACCTCCGGTGCGGCCCCGCTCGCGGTGACCTTCTCCTCGGCCGGCTCGTCCGACCCCGAGGGCGGCGCGTTGACCTACTCGTGGGCGTTCGGTGACGGGACCACCTCGACCGCTGCCAACCCGACGAAGACCTACAGCGCCAACGGCACCTACACCGCCACGCTCACGGTGCGCGACCCGCAGGGTGCCACCGGCACCAGCAGCGTGCAGATCAGCGTCGGCAACACCGCGCCCACAGTCACGATCAACAACCCGGGCAACGGTCAGCTGTTCGGCTTCGGGGACACGGTGCCGTACAGCATCACGGTCACCGATCCGGAGGACGGCACCATCGACTGCACGAAGGTCAAGATGACCTACGTGCTCGGGCACGACCAGCACGGGCACCAGATCACCTCGAAGACCGGTTGCTCGGGCTCGATCACCATCCCGGTCGACGGTGAGCACGACGACGCGGCGAACATCTTCGCGATCTTCGACGCCGAGTACACCGACGCTGGTGGGCTGACCACGCACACCCAGCACACGCTGCCGCCGCGGCACCGCCAGGCCGAGTTCTACGGCACCTCGTCCGGGATCAACGTGTTCAGCAAGACCCCGGCCGAGGGGGGCAAGACCGTCGGTGACATCAACAACGGCGACTGGATCGCGTTCCAGCCGTACCGGCTGGGCAACGTGACCTCGTTCAACGCCCGGGTCTCCTCGGCGGGTGCCGGTGGCACCCTCCAGGTCCGGGCCGGCTCGGCCACCGGCACGGTGCTCGGCTCGGCCACGGTCCCGGTGACCGGTGGCTGGGAAACCTTCACCACGGTCAACGGGACGATCACCAACCCGCCGACCGGCACGACCACGCTCTACCTGACCTTCGCCGGGTCGGGCACCGGGGCGCTCTACGACCTGGACGCCTTCACCTTCGTCACCGGGACGCCCCCGGCCGGCGGGGCCGGGCCGATCAAGGGCCTCGGTGGCAAGTGCCTCGACGTGCGCAACGCCGCCACGGCCGACGGCACGCAGATCCAGATCTACACCTGCAACGGCAGCGCCGCGCAGACCTGGGCGGTCACCCCCAACTCCACGATCAAGTCGTTGGGCAAGTGTCTGGACGTCTCGGGTGGTGCCACCGCCGACGGCACCAAGATCCAGCTCTGGACCTGCAACGGCAGTGGCGCCCAGAACTGGGCCGCCCAGGCCGACGGCACGCTCCGCAACACGTCGTCGGGCAAGTGCCTCGATGTCTCCGGCAACAGCTCCGCCGACAGCACGGTGGTCCACCTCTGGACCTGCACCACCGCCGCCAACCAAAAGTGGACCCTGCCCTGAGCTGGCGGGAGGGGCCCTTCGACAACGCCTAGTGTGGTGTGAGGGGCCCCTCCTAACCGCAATTAGGAGAGCGATATGCGCAGACGCCTGCGACCCGTCCTCGGTGCGGCCATGGCCGCACTCGCCGTCATCGCCTGCACCACCCCGGCCACCCCGGCCAGCGCCGCCGACGCCCCGTACGACGTGCTGGTCTTCTCCAAGACCGCCGGTTTCCGGCACGACGCGATCCCGGTCGGCATCCAGACCATCCGCGACCTGGGGGCGGCGAACAACTTCACCGTCACCGCGACCGAGGACGCCGCCGCGTTCACCACGAGCAACCTCAACCAGTACGAGGCGGTCGTCTTCCTCAACACCACCGGCGACGTGCTCAACGCCAGCCAGCAGACCGCCTTCGAGTCGTACATCGGCTCCGGCCGCGGGTACGTGGGTGTGCACGCCGCAGCCGACACCGAGTACGACTGGCCGTTCTACGGCAACCTCGTGGGCGCGTGGTTCGCCTCGCACCCCGCGATCCAGCAGGCCAACATGAAGGTGGAGGACCGGGGCCACGCGGCCACCGCTCACCTGCCGCAGACCTGGACCCGCACCGACGAGTGGTACAACTACCGCACCAACGCCCGGTCGAGCGCGCACGTGCTGGCCACCCTGGACGAGTCGTCGTACTCCGGCGGCGGGATGGGTGCCGACCACCCGCTGAGCTGGTGCAAGAGCTACAGCGGTGGCCGGTCCTTCTACACCGGGGCGGGGCACACCCAGGCGTCGTACGCGGAGTCGGGGTTCCGGAACCACCTGCTCGGCGGCATCCGGTACGCCTCCGGTCGCAGCAAGGCCGACTGCCGGCCGGAGACCGGCTACACCCCGCTCTACAACGGTTCGACCGCCGGTTGGTCACAGGCCGGCCCGGGCAGCTTCACCAACTCCGACGCCACCCTGACCTCGGTCGGCGGCATGGGGCTGTACTGGTACAACGCCAAGCAGTTCACCAACTACTCGCTGAAGCTGGACTGGAAGCTGGCCGGTGACGACAACTCCGGCGTCTTCATCGGGTTCCCGCCGTCGAGTGACCCGTATTCGGCGATCAACAACGGTTACGAGGTCCAGATCGACGCCACCGACGCGGTCGACCGCACCACCGGCGCGATCTACACGTACAAGGCCGCCGACATCGCCGCCCGCGACGCGGCGCTGAACGCACCGGGGGAGTGGAACACCTACGAGCTGCTGGTCGAGGGGGAACGGCTACAGGTCTTCCTCAACGGAGTGAAGATCAACGACTTCACCAACACCGACCCGGTCCGCTCGCTCGCCGGCCACATCGGCATCCAGAACCACGGCACCGGTGACGACACCTTCTTCCGCAACATCCGGATCAAGGAGCTGGGCACCACCCCGCCGCCCACCGGCACGATCCAGGCCGAGACGTTCAGCTCGGCCAACGGCGTCTCCGCGTTCACCAAGGAGGGCGCCAACGGTGGGCAGACCGTCGGCTACGTCGACCCGGGTGACTGGGCCGCGTACAACGGGGTCAACCTGACCGGGGTCACCTCGTTCACGGCCCGGGTCGTCTCCGGCGGGGCGGGTGGCACCATCCAGGTGCGCACCGGCTCGGCCACCGGCCCGGTGCTCGGCTCGGTCGCCGTGCCCAACACCGGCAGTTGGACGACGTACGCCAACGTCACCACGGCGCTGTCCAACGTCCCGTCCGGCACCCAGAACCTCTACCTCACCTTCACCGGTAGCGGCACGGGGCTCTTCGACCTGGACGATTTCACCCTGGTCAAGGGTGGCGGCACTCCCGGGGTCGGCCCGATCAAGGGTCTCGCCGGCAAGTGCCTGGACGTACGCGGCGGCGGTACCGCCGACGGCACCCAGATCCAGATCTACACCTGCAACGGCGGCACGGCGCAGAGCTGGACCGTGTCCGGCTCGACGATCAAGGCGCTCGGTAAGTGCCTGGACGTCTCCGGCAGCGGCACCGCCAACGGCACCAAGATCCAGCTCTGGACCTGCAACGGCAGCGGCGCGCAGAACTGGGCAGCCCAGTCCGACGGCACCCTGCGCAACCCGTCGTCGGGCAAGTGCCTGGACGTCTCCGGCAACAACTCCGCCGACAGCACCATCGTGCACCTCTGGACCTGCCTCAACGCGGCCAACCAGAAGTGGACCCTGCCCTGACCGACTAGAGCTGGAGGGGTCGACGCTCACGGCGTCGGCCCCTCCCGCCCAGCGCCGACCATGCCGGGCCGGGTGTGCCCCGACCGGCCGGGCTGGTCGGCTCTGGCGGAGCAATGAGGCTCGGGAAGTGGTGTCACCCGCGATGGGTGCCCCGACTCGCAGATCTCGCCCGTCGCACGCGGCCCGTCGACGCGGTGCCTTCGAGAACGCCGACGGGTGGGCGCGTTCGGGCGACGCCGGGGGACGGCTCGCAGCGGGCTGCCGTACCTTGACCTGCATGGGGTTGTTCGCGCAGTGGCGTGGGACGGTGCTGGCGCGAGGCCATCAGCTGCTCGGTGCGCTGGGCCGGGCGGACGAGCCCGACGACCCGTCCGAGCCGACAGCCAGCCTGAACCGTCTCGACGCGCTGGTGGAGGGCTTCACCGCCGGTCAACCGGTGCGGTGGAGCATGGCCGGGCAACCCCGGCCGCTGCCCGGCCCGGTCGACGTGGTGGCGTACCGGATCATCGAGGAAGCGCTGACCAACGCGTGCCGGCACGCGCCGGGCGCTCCGGTCGGGGTCCGCCTGCGCTACGACGCCGCCGGCATCACCATCGAGGTCCGCGACGAGGGTGCCGGTCCCGCTCCGTCCGGCGGCGGCAGCCAGGCCGCCGGGCGAGGTCTGCTCGGGGTACGCAGGCGCGCCGAGCGCCTCGGCGGCACGTTCTCGGCCGGCCCGCGCGCCGGTGGCGGCTTCACCGTACGGGCTGTCCTGCCCGCGCCCGAGGAAATGGTCGGATGATCGGCCGACCGCAGGGCTTCCCCGATGGGGGCGTGCGGAAATAGGGTGGGGGTCGGCGACCGTGCTGGTGGCCGGTGACCCGGTGGGAGGCGCAACCCGCCGGGCTCAGGTGTGTTCCGCACCCACCGGTGACCGCCCGACCGCCACGTACGTCCGGTCACCCTCGCCCCGGTCCGCACAAGGAATCCCCCATCACAACAGGGGAGAAGGACAATGGCGCGACCCATCACGCTCTTCACCGGCCAGTGGGCCGACCTTCCGTTCGAGGAGGTCTGCCGGCTCGCCTCCGAGTGGGGCTACGACGGTCTGGAGATCGCCTGCTGGGGCGACCACTTCGAGGTCGACAAGGCGCTCGCCGACGACTCGTACGTCGAGCGCAAGCGGGAGACCCTCGCGAAGCACAACCTTGAGGTCTTCACGATCTCCAACCACCTCGTTGGTCAGGCGGTCTGCGATCACCCGATCGACGAGCGGCACCAGGACATCCTGCCCGGCCGCATCTGGGGCGACGGGGAGCCCGAGGGGGTTCGTCAGCGGGCCGCCGAGGAGATCAAGGACACCGCGCGGGCGGCGGCGAAGCTCGGGGTGAAGACCGTCGTCGGCTTCACCGGTTCGTCGATCTGGCACACCCTCGCGATGTTCCCGCCGGTGCCGCCGTCGATGATCGAGCGCGGCTACCAGGACTTCGCCGACCGGTGGAACCCCATCCTCGACGTGTTCGACGAGGTGGGGGTGCGGTTCGCGCACGAGGTGCACCCGAGTGAGATCGCGTACGACTACTGGACAACGAAGCGGACGCTGGAGGCGATTGGCAACCGGCCCGCGTTCGGGCTGAACTGGGACCCGTCGCACTTCGTCTGGCAGGAGCTGGACCCGGTGAACTTCATCTTCGACTTCGCCGACCGGATCTACCACGTGGACTGCAAGGACGCGAAGGTGCGTACCGGCGACGGCCGGCGTGGCCGGCTCGCCTCGCACCTGCCCTGGGCCGACCTGCGCCGCGGGTGGGACTTCGTCTCCACCGGCCACGGCGACGTGCCCTGGGAGGACTGCTTCCGCGCGTTGAACGCGATCGGCTACACCGGCCCGATCTCGGTCGAGTGGGAAGACGCCGGAATGGACCGGCTGGTCGGCGCCCCGGAGGCGTTGCAGTTCGTCCGCCGGCTCGCCTTCGACGCACCGAGCGCCGCCTTCGACGCGGCGTTCAGCAGCAAGGACTGACCGCACGTCGGACAGACCACGGGCCGGTCGCCCTGCGGCGACCGGCCCGTCGACGTGCGGTTGGTCAGAGCGTGCTGGCGTTCGTGCCCGAGCCGGACGGCTTGGTGCGGGGGTTCGTGGACGACGGCGACCCGGAGGTCGTGCCGACCGTGCTGGTGCCCGCCTTGGCGCCCACGGTGGCGGGCGTGCCGGCGAACGCGTCGTCGGCGGCGGTCAACTCCTGCTTGCCGGAGCTGCCGTTACCGGTGCCCAGCTTCTCGCCCAGTTTGGTCTGGCCGAGCTTGTCCTTGCCCTCGCTGTAGAGCTTGTTGGCCTGGGCCTGCGCGACCCCGGCCGCCTCCTGGACGGTCGGGTGGTCGAGCACCTTGCGGCCCCGGACCACGAGCTCTTCGTACTTTTCCCGGCCGGCACGGGCGCCCAGGACGAATCCCGCAGCCAGCCCGCCAAGAAACATGATCTTTCCGCGCATGGCGGCTCCTTCCGTACCTGACGCGCCGTCGCCCCGGCGAGTTGCCCCGTCGGAAGGCGACCTGTTCGCGCCTGCGTCCTCTGTCCGCAGCTAACTACCCATCCTGCTCTCCGCTCAAGCATGCTTGTGCCGGGATGGCGATTTACCCCGATTGTCAATGTGACGGAGGGGAGGGAACCCACTGGACCACCACCCGGGGATGTCCTGTACTCTTGTCCCGTCGCACGGCGTCGGGGAGATCCGAAGTCGCGCGGAGCACGATCCCCTGTAGCTCAATTGGCAGAGCAGCCGGCTGTTAACCGGCAGGTTATTGGTTCGAGTCCAATCGGGGGAGCTTCACACACGCCCGTCAGCCGCTCGCCGGCCGGCGGGCGTTTCGTGTGTGTGACCCAGTTTCACCCACCCTCGACCTGCTTGCCCGGCAGGATGGTCGATGTCGACTGAGGCTCCCGCTGCGTCGATTGATGCATCGATCCCTGGGGTGAGTGCGGATGTCCGGACGAGGCGGCAGGGCCACGCTGATCGCGGTGGCGGTCGTCCTGGCCTGGTTGGTGATCGGCAGCGTGGCCGGCCCGTACGCGGGGCGCCTCAGCGAGGTCGCCACCAACGACAACGCCGCCTTCCTGCCCACCGACGCCGAGGCGACCCGCGCCCAGGGCCTCGCCGGTGACTTCGTCGACCGGCAGACCATCCCGGCGCTGGTCGTCTACGAGCGGCCCGCCGGGATCACCGACGCGGACCGGCAACGGGTCAGCGCCGACGCCGCCCGGTTCGCCCAGGTCCCCGGCGTGGTCACCCCACTGCCCCCGCCCATCCCGAGCGACGACGGCCAGGCACTCCAGGTCGTCGTACCGGTGGACGACGCCGAGGGCGAGGAGATCGGCGCTGTCGTCGAGCAACTGCGCGACATCACCGGCGGTGACCGGGACGGCCTCACCGTGGACGTCTCCGGCCCGGCCGGCCTGCTCGCCGACCTGATCGAGGTCTTCGCCGCCATCGACGGACCGCTGCTGCTGGTCACCCTGGTCGTGGTGCTGGTCATCCTGCTGGTTGTCTACCGCAGCCCGGTCCTCTGGATCTTCCCGCTGCTCGCCGCCGGGATGTCGTACGCCCTCGCCTCGGTCTTCGTCTACCTGCTCGCCGACGCGGACGTGGTCAAGCTCAACGGGCAGGCCCAGGGCATCCTCACCGTGCTGGTCTTCGGCGCCGGCACCGACTACGCGCTGCTGCTGATCGCCCGCTACCGGGAGGAGCTGCACCGGCACGACCGCCCCTGGGGCGCCATGAAGACCGCCTGGAAGGGCGCCGCCCCGGCCATCATCGCGTCCGGCGGCACGGTCATCGTCAGCCTGCTCTGCCTGCTGCTGTCCAGCCTCAACTCCAACCGGGCGCTCGGCCCGGTCGCCGCCATCGGCATCGCCGCCACCCTGCTGGTGATGCTCACCTTCCTACCCGCGCTGCTGGTGCTCGGCGGGCGGTGGGCGTTCTGGCCCCGACGGCCCCGCGCCGACCAGGCCGACCCGCGGGCCGAACACGGCATCTGGAGCCGCGTCGCCGGCTTCGTCGCCCGGCACGCCCGGCCGATCTGGCTGACCACCGCCGCCGTGCTGGCCCTCCTGACGCTCGGCCTCACCCAGCTCGGCGCCACCACCCTCGGCCAGTCCGACCTGTTCACCCAGCGCACCGACTCGGTCGACGGCCAGGAAGTGATCTCCCGGCACTACCCGGCCGGCACCGGCAGCCCGGCCACCATCTTCACCACCGAGCAGACCGCCCGGCAGGTCGCCCAGGTCGC
The DNA here is from genome assembly GCF_059358895.1 of Micromonospora sp. BQ32. Taxonomy (NCBI): domain Bacteria; kingdom Bacillati; phylum Actinomycetota; class Actinomycetes; order Micromonosporales; family Micromonosporaceae; genus Micromonospora; species Micromonospora sp. BQ32. The sequence goes on from NZ_JCADBI010000016.1 coordinate 47,479, forward strand.
GAAGGACGTGCCCGGCGTCGCCGACATTCGCCCCCTCACCGCCGGCCCGCAGACCGGCCCACCCGAGGAGAACGCCGCCCCCAAGGTCGTCGACGGGCGGGTGCAGCTGGAGGCGACCCTGGCCGACCCACCCGACAGCGACGGCGCCGAGCGGACCATCCGCGAGCTGCGGGCGGCCGTACACCAGGTGCCCGGCGCGGACGCGGTGGTCGGCGGCTTCACCGCGATCAACGTGGACACCTCGGACGCCGCGAAGCGCGACCAGAACGTCATCATCCCGGTGGTGCTGGTGGTCATCGCGGTCATCCTGGCCCTGCTGCTGCGCGCGCTGCTCGCCCCGGTGCTGCTGATCGCCACCGTGCTGCTCAGCTTCGCGGCGACCCTCGGCCTCTGCGCGCTGCTGTTCCGCCACGTCTTCGGCTTCCCCGGCGTGGACTCGTCGTTCCCGCTGTTCGCGTTCGTCTTCCTGGTCGCGCTCGGCATCGACTACAACATCTTCCTGATGAGCCGGGTCCGCGAGGAATCGGTCAAGCGCGGCACCCGCGCCGGGGTGCTCGCCGGCCTCGCCGTCACCGGCGGGGTGATCACCTCCGCCGGCATCGTGCTCGCCGCGACGTTCTCCGCCCTCGCCGTCCTGCCACTGGTGGTGCTCGTCGAGTTGGGTACGGCGGTCGCGATCGGGGTACTGATCGACACCATCATCGTCCGGTCGCTGCTGGTGCCCGCACTCGCGTACGACATCGGGCCGAAGATCTGGTGGCCGGGCCGGTTGTCCCGGGCGAACGGTGAGCGGGAGGCGCGCGGTGCTGGCTGAAACCGATGTGGTCATCGTCGGCGGCGGCCTGGCCGGCCTCGCCGCCGCCCGCCGGCTGCACCGCGCCGGCGTGCCCTGGCGGCTGGTCGAGGCCGACGGCCGGCTCGGCGGCCGGGTCGCCACCGACGTGGTCGACGGTCACCTCATCGACCGGGGCTTCCAGGTGCTCAACACCGCCTACCCCCGGCTCGGCACGCTGCTCGACACCGACCAGCTCAACCTCGGGTACTTCACCTCCGGCGTGCTGGTCCGCAAGGGCGACAAGCTGCTACGGCTGGTCAACCCGCTGCGCGAGCCGACCGGCGGGCCTGGCACCGCGCTCGCCGGGGTCGGCTCCCTGCTCGACCGGCTGCGCTTCGCCGCGCTCGCCACCGGCTGCGCCACCCTCCCCGCGTCCCGGCTGCTCGCCGCGCCGGAAACCAGCACCGAGACGGCGCTGCGCCGCGCCGGCCTCTCCGACGCGATCATCGAGGAGCTGCTGCGACCGTTCCTCTCCGGTGTGTTCATCGACCGGGAACTCTCCACCTCCAGCCACGTACTGGCGATGGTGCTGCGCTCCTTCGCCCGCGGCCGGATCGGCCTGCCCGCCGAAGGGATGGCCGCGCTGCCCCGGGCCATCGCCGCACCGCTGCCGGCCGACCTGCTCGACCTGGACACCCCGGTCGCCGAGGTCGCCCCGGGTCGGGTCCGCACCCAGGCCGGCGACATCCGTTGCCGAGCCGTCGTGGTCGCCGTCGACCCGCCCGCCGCGGCCGCGCTGCTGCCGGCCCTGGCGACGGTACGCATGCACAGCTACACCACCTACTACCACAGCGCGCCCGAGCCGCCGCTCAGCGAGCCGATCCTGCTCGTCGACGGCGACCGACGCGAACTCGTCGCCAACACGGTGGTGCTCAGCAACGCCGCCACCACGTACGCGCCCACCGGACGGCACCTGATCGCCACCTCGGTGGTCGGCCCGACGGCCCCACCCGAGCCGACCATCCGAGCCGAGTTGACCCGGCTGTACGGCCGCTCCACCGCCGACTGGACCCACCTCACCACCGTGGCCATCCCCGAGGCGCTACCCGCCGCACCGCCACCGCAGGGGCGGCTGCGCAAGCCGGTGGCGTTGGGGGAGGGCCTGTTCGTGGCCGGCGACCACCGGGACAGCCCATCGATCCAGGGCGCTCTCACCAGCGGCTGGCGCGCCGCCGGCGCCGTGCTGGACGAGCTGCGCGCCGGCTGACAGGCGTACCCGAGCACGCTGTTATATTCCTGTTGCCCATCGTGCTGGTGCGGGCGTTCCCGCCCGGCCGGCTCGGTGCTGGCTGCGGATCGCCGAGCGGGATAAGATCCGGCGCGGTGTTCGGGGCGGTAGCTCAGCCGGTTAGAGCAGGGGACTCATAATCCCTCGGTCGCGGGTTCGAGTCCCGCCCGCCCCACCACGCAATTCCCCTTGTCGGCCATGCTGCCGACGACCCAGGCAAACCGCATCGAGGTCCAGACCGACACCCTCGGTCCGCACTGAGTCCGCAGCAGCACGACCCGCCGCCCGGTCAATGATCGAATGCCTGGCCGCTACAACGCACACTGCCTGCTTGGAACCGTGGCCGGACTACCCTCATTGGCGTGCCCGTTGATGATCTTCCGTTGCCTCCCGCCTTCGAGGCGGTCACGGGCTGGGCCGGTACTGGGCGGGTGGTGCGTGCTACCGAGCTGGACGTGGCGACGTGGCGGCTTCCCGAGCCGCAGAAGGCCGCGCTGGTCTCCTCTGGCGTACCGCTGATCGATGGCCTCGTGAGTGCGGTGTCATTCCACGCGGAGCCGACGATGTACCGGTTGGCGAACGCCGATGACCTGGACTGGGTGTACGGTGCCGCGCCGGGGAGCGGTGAGGTGAAGATCTGGTCGTCGGACGGCAGCACCGGGTTCGTCAACTCAACGATCACCCACTGGCTGTGTTCGCTGCACATGGTTGGTAGCTGGCTGACCAGCTCGACCGTCATCGACCGCTGGGAGGAAGACGGACAGGCCGAAGACGAAGCACTTGCGGAGCTCGCCGACCTGTTGGAGCGGATCAAGGCCCTTGACCCGCCCGCGTTCGGGGACGGCGACCATACAACCCACTTCTGGCCCGGAGTGCTCGACCGGTGGCTCTACTGATCGACGCAGGTCTCCTCTCTCGGCCCGGCGGGGGAGTGGTGAGAGATGCCGAGAGGCGTCTCCGCTGGTAGGGCACCCCTTGCGCAGGTCACCGGATCGCCCGTCCTGATCTCATAGTCCCTCGGTCGCACCTGTGCGCTGAGTGTCAGCGTGTCCGGCTGACGGACGAGACCCTCGGGTCCACGGAGTAGCGGCGGACGACGTCGGCGGCGTCGCCAGCGGTGGCACCGGGATCGAACAGCACCTCCAGGCACGGCGCTTGCGGCCCTTCCGACCCGAAGCCCGAAATCACCTGATCCGGGTCGAAGTGGTGGCTCTCGCGCACCAGCTCCTCAGCGGACTGCCCCTGCCGCACGCAAACCAGCGCCTCGGGCTGACCACCACCCCAGGCCAGTGCTGGAGCCGACACGCCGATGGTGAGCACCACTGCCGCCCCCACGCCGATCATGGTCGTCCGGCCAAGCCCTGGCCGGCTGGTCGGCGAGATCACCGCCACCAGGGCGGACAGTGCGTACACCCAGAGAGCCCGCTTGTCGGCCGAGTCATGGAGAGCCAACGCGACGACGCAGGCTCCGACGGTCTGTGCGATCAGGCTGATCAGCCGGAACCCTGGCCAGTCGACCAACGCCGCTGGTATCGCGGCAAGCGCACCGAGCAACAGGAGGAGCATGACAAGCCCGTACGCACTCCATTCACGGCGCGCGTCCAGGACGAGCAACACCAGGGCAACCAGGTGTCCGCAGACGACAAGCGGCGGGCGGAGGTGCGCCAGGATCCGTGCGACCATCCGAAGACCCTACGTGATGTGTGACCGGCTTCGATGGGGGTGCAAATCCGGCCCGACCGGCGAGCGGTGAAGTGACAGAGGGGCAGGGCATGGTTCAAGGCACGCGCGACGAGCTGCTCGGGCGCCTGGCTGAGGCGGTTGGCTCCGTCACGGTCGCCCACCCGACGCGGGTTGCCATCGACGGACCGCCCGCCGCAGGCAAGACCACCCTCGCCGACGAGTTGGCCGTCGTCCTGCGCGACCAGGGCCGTGACGTCATCCGCGCCACGATCGACGATTTCCTGTTCCCCCGGGCACAGCGCTATCCGCGCGGCGAGTACTCGGCCGAAAGCTGCTACTACGATGCCCACGACTACGAGGCGTTGAACCGGGTTCTGCTCGATCCGCTCGGCCCGGGGGGAGACCGACGCTTCCAACCCGCGGTCTACGACCGCGCCACGGATGCCGCGCTGTCCCCGCCGGTCACGACCGCCCCCGCCGACGCCGTGCTCGTCTTCGATGGCGTCTTCCTCCTGCGCCCGGAACTGATTGATCGGTGGGATCTGCGCATCTTCGTGTCGACGGCACTGGTGAAGACCGTGGATCGTGCCGTGATCCGGGAGGATCGGGTGTCAACCCGGGCCGACATCGAACGACGCTGGCGCGAGCGTTACATCCCCTCGCAGCAGCTCTACCTCGCCACGGCCCGCCCGACCCAGCACGCCGACATCGTCGTGCACAACGACGAGCCCCAGCGGCCGGTCTGGGAGATTGTCCGGCGAGGAGATCCGCTCTCCAAAGTCCTGGCGGCCGGTGAGTGACCACGCTTACGGGTGGTCCACATACTCGCCAAACGGCTCGATGGATCCATCCCAACCGTTCCAACCCTGTTGGGTGATCTGACCGTCGGCGTAGGTGTAGGACCAGCGGGAATCGTCCTCGCCCACGATATCGAGGGTTCCCGAGCGAACGAACGGCGCGATCGCGACGTAGAAAACCGTTACCTCGTTCGACCACTTGGGGTCGCCCTCGTCGTCGTACCCGAACTCGATCCAGTCTCCGTCGCGGACGATCTTGGCTCTGGCTGACTCCGCCAGGTCGACCAGCGTGGCATTCGACGGAAAGCCATCCGGCTCGTGCCAAAGACCTCGTTCAGCCATGGCCGCTTGGACAGCGGCGACCGCAGCTGCGTCGTCCGACTCCGGGAGGTGCAGACGGCCTGTAGGCATTACCCAATATCCCACGGCACGCACCCTACAACGGTCGATGCCCACCTGGTGTCGTCGCGAGGTCGTGGAACAGGTCGCGTGCCGCTCGGCCACTGTCTTTGATCAACTGCGGTAGGTGTTCGGCGATCTCTTCGGGCTGCCGGCCTGTGATGTGTCGATTCCAGCGGTCTATGAGCTGCTGTAGCTGTTCCGGGGCTTCGCGGTCCTTGAGCAGGGTGACCCACAGGCGCGACATCTGGTCCGAGAGCTGGTCGAAGGCTGACCGCAACCAGCGGTTCGCGCTCGCGATGGCCAGGACCTGGAAGACACGCATGGACAGCTCGGAGAAGCGTAGGACCGCTTCCAACTGATACTCACCGTCGGTGTCGGGCGGGGACCACTCGCTCAGCAGCCCGGCAAGCTCCTGCGCCTGGACGTCGGAAAGGCGTTCCAAGCCCAGGCGGACAAGCTCGGGGCCGATGAGGTCCCACGCCTCGACCAGCTCCGACACGTCCTGAGCGTCGAGAGGGCTGACGACGTAACCGGCCCGGGGCAGCGTGATGATCAACCCGTCGCGGTCCAGGCGAGCGAGCGCCCGACGAATCGGAGTCAGCCCGTACGGCGTCGAGCGGGCCAGTCCCCGCTCGGTGAGCGTCGACCCCGGCGGCAGCTCACAGGTCACGATGCGGGTACGCAGAGCCGTGTAGGCCTGCTGCGTCAGCGAAGCCTCCCCCGTCGCGCCCTGGTCGGTCATAGGAGAAAACCCTAGCCCGCTCGCCACCCCGATCCCAGGCGACATCGCCCGCTCTCCGCGAACCGGACTTGACCATCCCGGCCACGTCAGACATGCTCGGTACTGAAATTTCAGCCAGGTCAGAGGGGATCTCAGCAGGATGAAGGCATTCGTGCTCGCGTTCGGGACGCGCGGCGACGTACAGCCGTTCGTCGCCCTGGGGCGCGCGCTGTCCGACGCCGGCCACGAGGTACTGGTGGCCGGGCCGGCGTGTTACGAGTCACTCGCTGCTGCCCACGGCGTTCCGTTCGCGCCCGTCGACGACCAGTGGAACCGCCTCACCGACGAGCCCCACATCCAGGAGGCACTCGCGACGAACTACCGCGGGCTGAAGGCGAAACGGACCGCCATCGAGGTGGTGCGCCGCACCCGGCAGTACATGGCCGCCGTGCTCGACGACATCACCGCGGCCGTTCCCGCCCACACCGACGTCGTTGTGCACCACACCATGCTCCCCGGCCAGCACCTCGCCGAGGCCCTCGGTGTGCCCTCAGTCCCGGTGGCACTTCAACCGAACTGGGTTCCGACCGCCGCCTTTCCGTGCCCGATGTGGGCCCCGCCGTGGTTGCCCGGACCCTTCAACCGTCTGAGCTACCGACCGGCCGCGCTCGCACCTCAGATGCTCCTCGGACCGGTAGGGAAGCAGTGGCGTGCACGACTCGGGCTGGGGTCTCGGCGTGGGTCCGGTGACCCGTTCCGCCGCCCCGACGGAGGCCCCGCCTTCGTACTGCAGGCGTTCAGTCGCCATGTCCTGCCGCAGCCGGCCGACTGGCCCGGATACGCGCCTGTCACGGGATACTGGACCCTCGCCGGCGAAGGCAGGGGCCCGTCGCCCGCCCTGGCCAGGTTCCTCGACAACGGAGCACCGCCGATCTACGTCGGCTTCGGCAGTATGCGAGGCCAGAGCCCCGAGGCGATCGGCGAGATGGTCCAACAGGTGGTTCAGGCAGCCGGGCTGCGAGCCGTTGTCGCTACCGGCGCCGGCGGGATCGCGATGGGAGGCTCGAACACCGACTCCGTCCACGTCGTCGACGAAGCTCCGCACGACTGGCTCTTCCCCCGCGCCGCAGCGATCATCCACCATGGCGGAGCAGGAACGACAGCTGCCGCGCTGCGCGCCGGACGCCCACAGGTGATCTGCCCCTTCACCGGTGACCAGCCGTTCTGGTCCGGACGAATGCATTCCATCGGCGTCGCCCCGGACCCCATCCCACAGCGGCAGATCACCGCCGAACGCCTCATCGAGGCAGTCGAAGCGACGAGATCCGACACCACGATGCCCCGTAGGGCCGCCGACATTGGAGAGCTGGTGCGCTCCGAAGGCGGAACACATCGTGCGGTCGAACTTCTACTCCAGCTCACGGCCCACCAGACCACACGCTCGGCCTGAGCGTTCATCGTCTCGGCCGGGCCCTGCCAACCCATCGCGCGGTGGTGACGTCGCCCGGATGAGTCGGCCTCAGCCGATGTTGAGCAGCAAGACCTGGTCGTCGCGGAGGTCGGAGATGCAGTCGCGCAACAGCGTCAGCGTGTCCAGGCCGGCCAGACCGGCCGTGTCGCTGTCCTCGAAGTCCACCCCCATCTCCTCGAAGTGGGCGGCCAACTTCTCCGCGCGGTGCTCAGCGGGGTCGAGCTGATCCAGTAACCGCCGGGCTGGAGTGATGAGCGTGGTCAGGCCGTACGCGCTGTTGATGGCCTCCGACTCCGCATTGAACTCCGACGGCTCCAGGTCGATGCCGCGCTCTTCCAGATAGGTCAGGACGTAGAGCATGCAGTATCCGGACCAGTCGTACTCCTGCCGTGCCGTGCTTGCGTGTTCCGCCAGGTACGCGCGGAACGACGACGGCGATGTGCGGGCCAGGCGGGCCAGCTCGGTGATGCTGTCCCTGGGGACCAGGGTCAGTGACGCGATAGCGGACACCACACTCTCCCTCGTACGACTCTGCCGCTGCGGCTCTCCGCCGGCCCGTCGGGCAGGCTACTGAGAGGGAGTGACGAGCACCCGGTAGGTCACGTGCAGGACCGAGCTTGCCGCACGCGACGTCAGCTGTTCGAGTTTCAGTGGCGGGACGCCGTCGAACAGCCGCACGCCGGAGCCGAGGGTGAACGGCACGATGTGCAGCCGCAGCTCGTCGACCAGACCGGCGGCGAGATACTGGTTGATGGTGGTCGCGCCGCCGTGGATCGAGATGTCGCCGCCACCGGCCGCCGCGCGCGCCTGCGCGAGTGCCGACTCGATTCCGTCGGTGACGAAGTGGAAGGTGGTGTCGCCCTTCATCGGCTGCGGCTCGCGCGCGTGGTGGGTGAGCACGAAAACCGGGACGTGGAACGGCGGGTCGTCACCCCACCAGCCGTTCCACTCCCGATCCCACTCGCCCCGCACCGGGCCGAACATATTGCGCCCCATGATGACCGCTGAGGCGGCGTCGATCTGGTCGACCTCGGCCCGGTTTTCCTCAGCGCCGTCGAACATCCAGGCATGCAGCCCGCGACCCCAGCCGTCACCGCCGTCGTCGCCGAACGGGCGGTCCTCGGTCTGGTTGTGCCCGGCCGAGTATCCATCGACCGAGATGGTCTGGTTGGCGATCACCTTGCCGTTACGTGTGGTCATTGCGGATTCTCCATTGACAATGGTGTGTGTCGGGTAGTCAGCCTATGGCCGCGATGAGCAGCGCGATGCCCACGCCGAGGTCGACAACCGCGCAGAACTGCGCCCACGAGCGACTCACCACCAGGCTGACGCGGTAGTGGTAGGCGTCCCAGATGCCGTGTGCCAGGAAGCCGACACCCGCCACGGCGGTGCCCACCTGCGGTTGCGTCGTCGCGGTCAGCAGAGTGATCGCGCCGAAGACCATCATGCCGGCGGTCTGCACCGAGAACGTCCGGGTCGGGCTGAAGCGACGTCGAGTTGCCGCCCACACCCACAACGGCACCAGCAGCAGCGTCATCCCGACCGCCGGGTCGACCGGCAGCGTGAGCAGTCGTGCCAGCAGGTGCAGGCCGGTCACCACGGCGCTCAGGATGACGAATGCCAGCCACGCGGTCCACGGCCGGCCGAGGGCGTACGCCATGAGGTAGATACCAGCCATGGTGGCCACTGCCGGCCCGAAGAGCTCGGCCTGCTCGTTCACCAGTGCGATCACGGTGGCCGCGCCCGCGACGACGACGAGTGCGACCGCGATCGGCCATCGGTCGACCCATCGCGGCCGGCGCACTGACGGCTGCTCAGTCATGGCCCTGATCCTGCCGGCGTCGCCGCGGTCGGCACCGCTTCGGGATCGATCGTGTCCGAATCGCTGGGGCGCTGGGCCGAAGCCGTGGCATCAACCCGTGGGTGCCGCCTGCGTCGTTCGGTAGCGGGCGGGCGGCATCGCGTACCGGTCGACGAACGCCTGCCGCAGTGACTCCGGTGAGCCGAATCCGCACCGTCGTGCCACGGCCACCAGCGGCAGAGCGGTGGAGGTCAGCAGCTGCGCGGCGGCCTCGGTCCGCACCCGGCGCACGTAGCGCCCCGGCGTCTGCCCGAGGTGCTCGACGAACAGTCGGGACAGGTGACGTTCGCTGACGCCGGTGAGCCGGGCCAGCGCCGCGGTGCTCAGGTCGTCGGCGAGGTGGCTCACGATGTGGTCGCTGATCTCGCGGACCATGACGTCGTCGGTGGTCCGGCGGGCCAGGAACATGCTCATCTGGGCCTGCCCGCCGGGCCGTTGCAGGTACGCCACAGTGCCCATCGCCACGCCCCGGGCCAGGGCCGCCCCGTGATCCTCCTCGATGAAGGCGAGGGTCAGGTCCAGGGCGCTCGTCATGCCACCCGAGGTCGCGACGTTCCCGTCCCGGACGTAGATCGGTTCGGCGTCGACGCGTACGTCGGGAAACCGTTCCGCCAACCGGTGGGCGTACATCCAGTGCGTGGTGGCCCGTCGGCCGTTGAGCAGACCGGCCTCGGCCAGCACCGTCGACCCGGTGCAGACCGACGCGACCCGCTGCGCCAGACCGGCCAGCCGCCGGACGTGACCGACGAGGTGCGGGCTCGCCGCCGCCTGCTCGTGCCCACGGCCGCCGGTCACCAGCAGCGTGTGCACCGGCCCGGTGAACCGTTCCAGGCTCGCCTCGCCCGCGAGTCGCAACCCGGAGTCGCAGGTGATCTCCCGCTGACCGGGGGTGGCCAGGACAATCCGGTACGGCGGCGCGGCGCCAATCCGGTTGGCGATGTCGAGACTGGACGTGACGCAGGCGACGTCGAGCAGCTCCGCCCCGTCGTACCCGACGACGAGGATCACCCGTTCGCGCATGACCACAGCGTAACTACCCCCCAGGGGTATTGGTAGGGCCGACAGCCCCGGCGGGCCGCTGGATCGTGTCCAGTGCGCGACGAACAGAACGAGCTTGCCGGGCTGGAGATTTAGCCTGATTCGGTGATCTCGATGGTTGGCACGGGCGTACGCGTCCGGCTGCTCGGACCGGTGGAGGTGGTCGTCGCCGACGGTCCGCAGGCGGTGAACGGCGTACGCCGCAAGGCGGTCCTGGCGACGTTGGCGCTGCACGTGGGCCGGGTGGTCAGCGTCGACCGGCTCATCGACGTGGTCTGGGGCGACCAGCTGCCGGCCACCGCGGCGAACACGCTGCAACGCCACGTCTCCTACCTACGCGGGGTGCTCGGCGATCCCGGATCGATCGTGGCGCGCCAGCCCGGTTATCTGCTCAACACCGGGCCGGACTCCACCGATGTCCAGGCCGCCGAGCGCCTCATCGAGCTGGCCCGGCGGTCGACGGACCGCAACGAGCAGGTGCAGCACCTGACGGCCGCGGTGGCGCTGTGGCGGGGCCCACCGCTGGCCGACGTGGCCGGGTCTGCCTGGCTTGAGGAGCAGGCGGAACACCTGGCACGCCTGCGGTTGGAGGCCGAACGATCGCTCGCCGAGGCCCGGTTGTCCGCCGGTGAGCACGCCGGGCTCGTCCCCGGGTTGGAACGGCTCGTCCGACAGCACCCCTTCGACGAACACCTGCACGCGCAGCTGATGCTCGCCCTGTACCGCGACGGTCGACAGGGTGAGGCGGTCGCCACGTACCGGCGGCTGCGCGACAGCCTGCGAGAGAACCTCGGCATCGACCCGGGTCCGCGGCTACGGGACCTGGAGTGCGCCATCCTGCGCCAGGACACCGCGATCGCCGCGCCTGCCCGGGCCACGGCCGCGGCGGCACCGGTGGCGGCGCAGCTGCCTCCCGGAGTACCCACGTTCACCGGACGCGACGCGGAGCTCGCTGCCCTCGACGCGCTGGTCGACCGGGGCGGCGCCGTCGTGGTCTCCGGGACCGCCGGCGTCGGCAAGACCGCGCTCGCCGTGCACTGGGCGCACCGCGCGGCCGAACGCTTTCCCGACGGGCAGCTCTACGTCAACCTCCGCGGCTTCGACCCGGGGGCCGCACCGACCGAACCGGCGCGAGCGCTGCACGGATTCCTGGAGGCGCTCGGCGTTCCGGCGGCACGGATGCCCACCGACCCGGACACGATGGTGAGCTTGTACCGCACGACGGTGGCGGGCAAGCGTCTGCTGGTGGTGCTCGACAACGCGCGCGACGCCGATCAGGTCCGGCCGCTGCTGCCCGGCTCGCCGGACTGCCTCGCGATCGTCACCAGCCGCGACCAGCTCATCCCGCTGGTCGTCACCGAAAGCGCCCAACCGGTGCCCCTCGACCTGCTGAGCCCGGGCGAAGCTCGCGACATGCTGGTCCGCCGACTCGGGGAACGCCAGGTCGCCGCCGAGCCCGCGGCGGCGGACGACATCGCCGACCGTTGCGCGCGGCTGCCCATCGCCCTGGCCATCGTGGCAGCCAGAGCCGCCACCAACCGGCACTTCTCGTTGGCCGCCGTGGCCAGTGAGCTGGGCGACCTGGACGCCTTCCACGGCGGCGACGAGGCCACCGATGTCCGGGCGGTCTTCTCCTGGTCGTGTCGGACGCTCAGCCCACCCGCGGCGCGGCTGTTCCGGCTGCTGAGCCTGCATCCCGGCCCGGACGTCTCCGCCCCGGCCGTGGCCAGCCTGGCCGGTGCCGACGGGCAAGCGACCGGCCTCCTCCTTGCCGAGTTGACCCGGGCGAATCTCTTCACCGAGCACACCTACGGGCGCTACGCGTTCCACGACCTGCTGCGCGCGTACGCCGCCAGCCTCGCCGACGAGGCCGAGCCGCCGGCCGAGCGTCGTGCCGCCGTCCACCGGCTGCTCGACCACTGCCTGCACACCGCGCACGCCGCCGACCTGGCACTGCACCCGCACTTCAGCGCGATCAGCCTCCCGCCACCCCGGGCGGGCGTGACGCCGGAACGCCCCAAGAACCGGTCGGCCGCCGCGGCGTGGTTCACCACCGAGGTCCCCGTCCTGCTCGCCGCCGTACCGCTCGCGGCGCGGGCCGGGTTCGAGGGACACGCCTGGCGGCTCGCCTGGACCATGGCCGGCTTCCTGCACCGGCAGGGGCACTGGCAGGACTGGCTCGGCACGCAGCGGATCGCTCTGGCCGCCGCGTCCCGCATCGGGGATCAAGCCGGGCAGGGCCACGCGCACCGCAGCCTCGGTCTCGCCTGCTCCCGCCTTCGACGGTACGACGAGGCCGACGACCACCTGCGGCGCGCGCTCGACCTGTTCACCGACGTCGGCGACGACGCCGGGCGGGCACACACCTGCCTGAACCTCGGCCAACTGGCGGAGCGGCAGGGGCAGCACCAGCAGGCGCTGAGCCATTCCCGGCGGGCACTGACCCTGTTCAGAGCGACCGGAAACCGGGCCGGGCAGGGGTACACCCTCAACGCGGTCGGTTGGCAGGAGGCGTTGCTCGGCGACTACCACCGTGCCCTGGCGTCGTGCGGCGAGGCGCTGCGGATGTTGCAGGAGGTGGACGACGTCCAGGGGCAGGCCGACACCTGGGACAGCCTCGGCCACGCCCATCACCAGCTCGGGGACGACCGGCGGGCGATCGCCTGCTACGAGCACGCCCTCGAACTCTTCACGCAGGTCAACGACCGGTACGCCGAGGCGAGCACGTACGTCAACCTCGGCGGCAGCCACCGGGCGCTCGGCGACCTCGCCGCCACCCGCGCCGCGTGGCGGCGAGCCCTGACCATCCTCGACGCGCTCGGTGATGCCGACGCCGACTCGATCCGCGCCGACCTCGAACAACTCGACGCCACGCGGCAGCGCTGACGTACCCCGCTTTCCGCGCCGTTTCCGGGCCGCTTCAGCGCGGCCCGGCACTCTTCGGACACCAAGTCTCTTCCGCATCGGGAATGGAGCGTTCGATGAGTCGTTTGGCACACCGCCTCGCGGTGATCGGGGTGGTCAGCGGGACGGTGCTGGCCATGTCCTCCGCCGCCGTGGCCCAGACCGACAAGCCGCCGCAGAAGGGCGCCGACTGCGTGGTCCAGCACGTCGACGAGCGCGGCAAGATCCTCCGCACCGACACCGCGCCCGAAGGCGGGGAGTACGGCCAGTTCCGCTGCGTCGGCGGGAAGTGGACGTTCGCCTGGGAGCCCTTCGGAGCGGACGACATGATCACGGCCAACGAGATCCAGATCGAGCCGTCCGGTGCCGTGTCGGTCCGGCGGTTCACCGGCCCCGCGCTCGGCAACGACCTGACGGTGGGCGAGATCGCCGGCATCGCCCAAGCCGTCAGCGGCAGCCGAGAGGTGCTGATCGACCGCGCGATCGTCGCGGTCGACGACGGCAAGGAGCGGACCCCGGAGCAGATCGAGGCGCTGCTGGCCGGCAAGGACAACACCGGCGTACGGGTGTTGGACATCATCGAGAAGCCGAATGCCGCCATGTCGACGAAGGACGTCATCGACGAGGCCGGCGGCACCCCTGAGACGACAGTCGTCTACTTCAGCCTCTGGGGCGCGATCAAGTCGTTCTTCGCCTGGATCGTGGACACGATCGGCGAGATCGGTGAGTGGATCGACGACCACTGCGACGTGGGGGCCCCCAACGACGTGGGCGACGTGGTCACGTGTCGCTGGTAGCCCGTCCCACCCCGCCGACACCGATCACGAGATGAGGACAGGATGACAACTCTGCGGGACATCACCAGGCGTACCGCCATCGTCACGACCGCCCTGATCGTCGGGCTGACCGCTTCGTACGCCCCGTCGCAGGCCGCCGAGGGCGAGGCCCGGACCACGATCACCGACCACCCCGGCGCCCCGGGCACGATGCTTCAACAGTTCGAGGACCTGACCGGCCGGCCCGTCGGCGACCTGGACAAGGTGCTGGCCGTCGACACCGGCGGCCGGAACCTCACCGGCGACCAACTCGAAGCGCTCGCCGCCGGTAAGGAGGTCGACGGGGTCAAGGTCGTCGGCACGATTCCGGGCAGTCGGGACGTCCTCGGCACGACCATGGCCGACCTCGCCGACGGGGCGTACGACGGCAGGGGCGACAGCGGGACGGCGACCTCCCTGCTCTTCGCCTCCTCCACCCCCGACGGCCGGGAGTGGTGCCTGACCATGTGCGTCGCCTCGGGTAAGTCCGTCTGGGAGTGCCTGCTGTCGCGCCGGACGGGCGAAATGATCCTCACCCTCGACCTCGCCGGCGCCACCACGATCGGCGAGACGAAGGCTGCCTTCGAGAAGGCCAATGGCGTCGCCGTCGACGGCCCGTACACCGTGGAGACGCTCATCGGCGACGGCGAGCCCTCGGCGGACGAGATCAAGACGCTCCTCGACGGCAAGGACATCAAGTCGCTGCGCCGGGTGGCGACACTGGACCGACCGGACCCCGGGTGGGCGCTGGCCGACATCGCCGAGAACTCCGGCGTTGTGTACGCGAAGACCAAGGGCCACATCTTCACCCTCAACCTTCCGTTCATCGGCAAGATCCTCGTGGTCTGCATCTCGCAGGATGGCGGAAAGACCTGGAAATGCTCGGCCCGCCAATGGGACGGGTTCTAACGGGTAGGCGACCGAAAGTCCCGCTCCGCATCGACCTCGCCGGTCGAGGCGGAGCGGGTTTCCGCATATCCAGATTTTCGCCCCGCCCGGGTGGCCGCTCGCAAACCCGGCGCTGCCCAAGTGCGATCCTCCGCTCAACCCCGGACGTGACCGGTGGCGTCTCACTCTGCGTCCGCTCGTAGACGCGAGGTGGACGCGACCTGGAGGTGGAGTGAGTCGGCACGAGGACGACGAAGAGTTCCGGCTGTTCGTCCAACGACAATGGGCATCGCTGCTCCGAACGGCCTACCTGCTGACCGGCGACCGGGGGACCGCCGAGGATCTGGCTCAGTCGGCGTTGGAGAAGACCCATCGGCGCTGGGGGCGGGTGCTGCGACAGGGACGCGCCCGAGGTCTACGACCGTACGGGTGCGGTGGTCGGGCCGTGAGCACGACCAGGCCGCCGCGCTGCTCACCGTGCAGCCAGCCGGCGGCGGAGTGATCGCGTACGCCATGCACGGTGACGACCGGACCGGATGGTCGACCGACCTACGGCTGCTGTTGCCGGCCGAGGGCGCCGACATGCGTCCGATTGGCTGGCGGGTCCGGACCGAGGACGGTGCCCGGTCCGCAACGGGCCAGGTGCGGGTGATCGCCCCGCCGGCCGCGACCCGCGTCACGGTCGCGGTCGGCAGCGCACCCCCGACCACGGTCGCCCTCGACGCGTCGAACGCCGGCACCACCCAGGTACCACCGGACCAGCCGGCCACGCTCACCGCGTACTCCAGGGACGGCGGCGTCCTCGGGACCACCCCGCTGCCGCCCGTGGAAACGGAGAGCGACGCGGATGGTCTGCCGGGCGACAGCCCGGCCACCAGGGTGACACCCTGACGCAGGGAAAGCGGGCCGAGCCGTCCGAGGACGGCTCGGCCCGCGCCGGTCTCTAGGATCGACAGCCTTGACGGCGAAGACGGTCTGCGGGAGCGCGTGGTGACGATCGAGGCAGAACGACCAGCCGACCGGCTCGCTGACATCGCCGAGCGGGCCGAAGCCGTCCTCGTCGACTTCGACGGTCCGATCTGCCGCCTGTTCGGCAGCAGGGCCGCGTCGCGCATCGCCGCCGACCTGCGTCAGCTGATCCTCAGCCGGGGCGTCGTCCTGCCCGGTGAGCTGCGCGACGAGGACGACCCGCTGGAGCTGTTCCGCGCGACCGCGGTGTTCGCGCCCGAGCTGGTCGGCGTCGTCGGTGCGGCCCTGGCGGCGGAGGTCGAGGCGGCGGCGTCCGCGGAGACGACGATCGGAGCGTTCGACATGGTCGGGGCGTGCCTGGCGACCGGGCGAACCCTCGCCATCGTCAGCAACAACTCGGCCGCCGCCATCGGCGCCTACCTCGGGCGCCGCGACCGGGCCCGCTACTTCGCCGCTGTCATCGGCCGAGGCGAGCATCCCGATCTGCTGAAGCCCAACCCGGTGCCGGTCGTGCGGGCCCTGGAGGCGCTGAAGGTCGCGCCCGAGGCCGCTGTTCTGGTCGGTGACTCGATCACCGACATCGCAGCCGCCCGAGCAGCCGGTGTCGCCTGCGTTGGGTACGCCAACAGGCCCGGCAAGGCCGAACGCCTGGCCGCCGCCGGTGCCGACGCGATCGTGACCGACATGACCGACCTGGCCGGCGTCCTCGCTCGTACGCGAAGGCCGGTCAGCAAGCTGCCGTGGGTCGATTCGGGCGGCGGGCCGCTCATCGTCGTGCCGACGTCAGCGCTCGGCGAGTGGAGGGGCGCGTCGGACGACGACGATGACTCCTGGGGTGACTACGACCGGGCCTGCCGGGTCGACGGTTACGTCGGGGTGCTGGATGTCGGTGCCGACCAGGCGCTCGTGCTGGCCGACGAACCGGCTTCCACCACGTACCTCCCGGACCGGCGGACCTTCGTGCGGTGGCTCTACGCCGCCTCCGAGGCAGAGGTCGTCCGCCTCGTTCCCCGGGCGGTCAAGATCGCCGAGTGGGAAGACGCGGGCACGTGGACGACCAGCGGGCCAGCCGAGTTGTTCGACTCCGGCTATACCGGCGACGGGCTGGAGCACACCACCCACCTCACGGTCGACCTGGCTGCCGGCACGTACCTGATCCGCACCGCCCACGTCGAACCGGACAACACGACCGCACTGGTGCTGGTCCAACTGGTCGCGCAGACCCAGCCAGCGTGAACGCCGCGCCGGCCACCGAATCGTGCGGTCGGTGGCCGGCGCGTTCGTCCGGAGATCGACGTCGCGCGGGGCACTGTCCTGGCGACATCGAAGGCTGACACAATGTGATGCGTGGATGGGGAGCAGCGGGAGCGTGCCGTCTTCATCGCTGAAGCCGAATTGCTCGAACAGCGGCACGAGTCTTGGGCTTCACTTCAGCGGAGGCAAGCCGCGTTTTGGCAACGCTGGAACACCTTGACCACTGTCTCGTCGGCGGTCCTCGCAGGCGCTGCGGGGGCGGCCGGGCTGGCCTCCGCCGAGCTGGGCACGGCAGCTGCCCTCGCGGCTCTGGTGGCCGCCGGCCTTGCCTCGGTGGCCAGCAGCTCCGGGGCCGCCCACCGCAGCGAGGTGGCGTTCACCTCCGCTGCGGCCAACCAGTCCCTGGCCGACCAGGCCAGGGCCTTCCGGACCATCTGGGCGCCACACCAACCGCTTACCGATGTGCGAGCCCGGTTCGCCGAGCTCTCCCATCAACGTGACCAGGCGGTCACCAGCGCAGCGTTGAAGTTGGGACGGCGGTCGTTGATGCGGTATCTCCGGAGGAACGCGCCCTCGGTCAGCCCGTGAGGACACTGACGCCGCGCGCCTAGTCTGGCTCCCTGCCAGAGCACCGGAGCTGGGCAGTGTGCCTCAGCCGGCTGTCAGGAGGTAGCCACGCGGACCGCCGTTCGAGTCGGGACGACGCGGTGGCGGCGGACCGGGTACAGGATCGGATGCGCGATGCTCCAGGCCGCGCCCGTGCAGACGAACTCCTTGTAGCGGGCCGCCAGCTTTCCGCTGAGGAGGGCCGGCCTGGCCCGGTCGTCGGCGGTCACGTACTGGATGATGCCGTCGCGGCGGCCGAGGCTGATGCACTGGTTGAAGTAGCGCAGCGGGGCCTTGGGGAACTTCGCCCGACCGGTCAGCCGCGCGGCGATGGCGTCGGCGGCCTGCCAGGCCATCGGGATGCCCGAGGCGCAGGACATCCGCAGTGGCTTGCCGCCCGGTCCTGCGGCGATCGCGGCGTCGCCCACCGCGTACACCTCGGGGTGTGAAACCGACCGCATGGTGGCGTCGACGATGATCTGTCCGTTCTCCGCGACCGCCAGGGTCGTGGCGGCGGCGATGGGGTGGACGGCGAAGCCGGTCGTCCACACGGTCACCTGGGCCGGGATCTCCCGACCGTCGCGGGTGACCGCACCGGCCGCCTCGACCCGCGCGATGTCGGCGTGCTCGTGAACGGTGATGCCGAGCCGGTCGCAGACGCCACGCAGGTGCTGCTGCGCCTTGCCGGTGAGCCAGTCACCGAGGCCGCCGCGAGCGGCGAGCGCGACGTCGAGGTCCGGTCGGGTCTCCGCGATCTCGGTGACCGCTTCGAGGCCGGTGAGGCCCCCGCCGACGACGAGCACGGTCCCGCCGGCCGGGAGGTGGGCGAGGCGGTCGCGCAGCCGCAGCGCCGAGGGCCTGCCGGCGATGTCGTACGCGTGCTCGGCGACCCCGGGGACGCCATGGTCGGCGGCGGTGCTGCCGAGGGCGTAGACGAGCGTGTCGTACGCGATCTCGTCGGTGCCGTGTTCGTCGGCGAGCGCGACGGTCCTGCGGTCGGCGTCGACGGCGGTGACCCGCGCCAACCGAAGCGTGACGCCGGTGCCGGCATAGACCTCGCTCAGCGGGCGGCGCTTGAGGTCCTGCCCGACGGCGAGTTGGTGCATGCGGACCCGCTCGACGAAATCCGGGTCGGCGTTGACGACGGTGATCTCGGTGTCGTCGGCGTGCAACCGCTTGGCGAGGCGCCCGGCGGCCATGGCTCCGGCGTACCCCGCTCCGAGGACGACGATGCGGTGCTTCATGGTGGCACTCCTGTCTCGGTGGTGGTCGCTTCCTGAACCGGACAGCGACGCGATTCCTGACAGGAGACGGCTATGAGCTGGATCACCAGACGTGGAGGGCGGGCTCCTCGTGTTCCGAGGCCGACCACTGCCGGGTGGCGCGGACGAGCTTGTCGGGGTTGACCTGGTTGTGGATGGCCGTGACACCCTCGGGCGTCACCTCCAGGGACATCACGCCGATGACCCGGTCGTCGATCACGACCACCACCGCCGGAGCGCCGTTGGCGGTGGTGACGTGCATGGCGGGCCGGCCACCGACCAGGTCCCGTTTGACGTCGGCCGGCTTGAACAGGCCACGCAGGAACTTCGCCACCGCCAGCGCGCCGACGATCGGCGCGGCCCGGGCCGGGATCTTGCCGCCGCCGTCGGCGGTGCTCGTCGCGGTGTCGGTCAGCAACTCCACCAGCCGCTGGATCTCGCCGTTGTTGGCCGCCGTGAGGAACTCCGCGACGATCCTCCGCGCGGTGGCCTGGTCGACCTCCGCGCGGGACCGTTCGGCGGTGACGTGCTGCTTGGCGCGCCGGTAGATCTGCTGGCAGTTCGACTCGGTGATGCCGAGGATGTCGGCGATCTCACCGTGCGAGTAGTCGAAGGCCTCCCGCAGCACGTACACCGCGCGCTCGTTGGGCGACAACCGCTCCAGCAGGGTGAGCACCGCCATCGAGACCGAGTCGCGCTGCTCGGCGGTGTCGAGCGGGCCGAGCATCCGGTCCCCGGCGAGAACCGGTTCGGGCAGCCAGGTGCCCACATAGGTCTCCCGCCTGACCCGTGCCGAGGTCAACTGGTTGAGGCACACGTTGGTGAGAACCTTCGTCAGCCACGCCTCGGGCGTCTCGACATGCTCCCGGTCGGCGCCCTGCCAGCGCAGGAAGGTGTCCTGGACGGCGTCCTCCGCGTCGCTGGCCGAGCCCAGCAGGCGATAGGCGATCGCCTCCAGGCGAGCCCTGGAGTGCTCGAACAGCTCGACCTCGTCCGGACTGAGCGGCATGGTTCGATAGTCAACCATGCGCGCGACCTGGCTGACCGGTCGACCGCGTACGCCGAACGGCCCGCCTGGTACGGGGGTGACCCCCGGTCAGCGGCTCGCCGGGCCTCGTCGGTAGCGCGGCGCGGGCGGCGTTGCGCCGTACCGCGTCGACCGGCGGTACAACGTGGCGGTCACGGCTGTCAGGCAGATCGCCGCGGCGGCGATGAGCCGAAGCCGGACAGCAGGGAGATCGCCACGAACAGGCCCGCGTTGCGACGCATGAGCGCTCCGAGTTGAGTCGAGGTGACTCACATCGTCAAGCTTGAGCGGAACGCAGGCAATGCTGCTGTGCCCTGTCAACGGTTCGTTGACAGGGCGGCGTCGAGCTTCGTCGCGGCGGTGCGAGCGGGGGCGGGCAGTCGCTCATCCGCTTCGGCGAGATCGGTGGCGAGGTGCCGGGCCAACGCGTACAGCGAGCCCGGGGCGGCGTCCAGCGCGGCGTCCACAGTGCGCCGCACGAGTGCCGCTCGACGAAATCGGCTGTCCCACCGCTGATCGGCACCGATCCACCGGCCGAGGTCCGCCACCGCCGCCCGCAGTGCCGTGATCTGCGGGGGCAACCGGAGGTCGAGCTGCTGCCGCCGCGACCACGGATCTCGCCGACTGCGGCAGCGGCGTCCAGCAGTTGGGCGCACACCGGCACCAGGCGGTCCAGGAAGTAGGCGTGCAGGGTCTCGAAGGCGGCGTTGTCGGACTGGAGCGCCTCGGCGAGGCCGTGCCTGGTGACCAGGAAGTCGACGAAGAGGTTGATCCACTGGGCCAGGGCGGTGTGCGGTGTGCTGCTGTCGGCCAGCAGCGCCGGGCCAGCCGCCGCGCATGCCTCGGCCTGGTGCCGGTAGACGGCGACGATGAGATCGGCACGGGTCGGGAAGTGGCGGTAGATCGTGCCCACACCGACGCCGGCGGCGTCGCTGAGCCAACGGGTGCGGTGGTCGGTGCCGCTGGTCACCTAGGATGAGACCCATGAGCGCTGAGGCTGTCGGCATGCACATGCCCGCCGTTGTGACGCTCGACGACGTGGCGGCGATGAACGCCGCCGATCCGAACGGTCACCGCTACGAGACCAGCCCCGAGGGGGTCCTGTCGGTCATGCCGCCGCCCGATTCGGAACATGCCATGATCGCCAGTCGCCTCTTCGCCTGGCTGATCGTGGCCGGGTGGCCCGCCGAGCAGGTGCTTCAGGCAGTCGGTGTGCGCATCTCCGGACCAGACGGTGACGGTGGCCGCATCCCCGATGTGAGTGTCTGGCGTAAGCCGCCGTCCCGCAGCGTGTGGGCCACGGTCGCCGACGTCGCACTCGTCGTGGAGATCGTCTTGCCGGGCTCGGAGGCGATGGACTCGGTGACCAAGGTCCGCGAGTACGCGTCGGCGGGGATCCCGCAGTACTGGGTGGTCGATCGGGACGGCGCGCAGACGGTCACCCTGCACCGGCTGAGTGAGGACGGCAGCTACGAGACGCGGGCGCGGATGCCGCTGGCCTGGCTGCTCCAGACCGCCCCCGCCGACCACCTCGACTGAACGCCAGCATCGGCAACGCCGTGGTGCGTCGCGACGTTGGCCGAATCCCACCGGGCCGCGTTGCGAGAGTTGCTGGCCACCCGGCTGCCGCTCGAGCCGGACGGGTCGATCCGGCTCACCGCGCGGGCCTGGGCGGTACGCGGCACGTCGCCTGAGTAGCCGTCGCGCCGGGCCCTTCCGGGCCCTTGTCGCAAACCGGACAAGACGGTAAAGCCCCTGGTAGAGCACGCTTGGGGCAGGTGGAGGTAGACGGGTGGCGGGCCACATCCCAATCCTCCGGCCCGGTGGGGACAACATCGTCCGCACCGGTGCCGCCCTCACCCAGCCCGGCCTCGAAGCCGCGGCGGTCACGGCACAGCTGCCGTGCCGATCGCGCGTACGACAGGCCGTGGCTGTCACCGACACCCCTGCGGGCGCCCGCAGCGGTGCCTCCGCCCATCGGGACAAGGAC
This sequence comes from Micromonospora sp. BQ32, assembly GCF_059358895.1. Classification (NCBI taxonomy): domain Bacteria; kingdom Bacillati; phylum Actinomycetota; class Actinomycetes; order Micromonosporales; family Micromonosporaceae; genus Micromonospora; species Micromonospora sp. BQ32. The sequence goes on from NZ_JCADBI010000016.1 coordinate 69,230, forward strand.
GTCAGCACCACCGGCAGTCGGGCAACGCCGTCCGCCGGTCGTGCCTGCCGTCCCCGTGCCCCGCCGGCCTTTCGCACTGTGGACCCCGCCGGGGTCCGACGTCGCTGAACCGCGCGCCGGAGCCCTGGCGACCGAGCCAGAAAGGGCCCGACATGGCCGCTCCCACTGCAACCGCAGCCTTGAACGCAACCGTCTTCGCGCCGGGTGACCAGATGCTGCTGACCGTCACCTACTCAGACGCCGACACCAAACCGCTGACCGTCACCATCGTGGTCACCGACGCGCAGGGCAACAGCAGCGCGCCGGTCAAGGTCACGGCGGTCATCGACCCGCTCACCGTGACCGTCACCGATAACTCCGGGCGTACCTGGACCCGGGTTTCCGACAACGGCTCCGTGGCCGTGTATCGGTCGGTGGCGTGATGCCCCGGGTCACCGTCCAGATCCGCGACGCCGCCGGCAACACCGCGACGGTCGCCGCCGACTACAGCCTGGGCCAGCCTGTGCTCGGCGGCTACTACCTCTCCGGTGGGGCCGACCCGACCGCCGACATGGCCGGCGGCAACTTCCGGTCCCTCACCCAGTACCGCAGCCTCGCCGACGGCTACATCTTCCCCGGCTACAACCGGCCCTGGCTGGTCAACCTGGGCAAGGCCGGTGTGCGGATGAACATGGTCCTGGAGCTGAAGCACTACGGCGCTCCGAACAGCGGAACGCAGAGCTTCGCGGTGGACGGCACCAGCTACACCGTGCCGGCACCGACGATGACCATCCAGCAGCGACCCGGCGCGACCTGGCCGAAGGCGTACGGCTACGGCCAGGTGATCAAGGGGCAGTGCGACGGGTTGCTGGCCCGCGCCCTGTCGCAGTACCGGACGCTCGGTTTCGGGGTGAACATCCAGCTCGCCTCGGAGCTCGACACCGATCACGAGTTCGGCACCACGGAGGACGGCAAGGCGTACAACTGGGCCGAGTCGGACGCTCGGGCGGTGCAGGCCATGAACTACATCCTGACGTGGTTCAAGGCCCGGACGCTGCCGGCCGGGACGACCTTCTCGGTGGGGCTGGGCGGCTTCGACCGGGCCTGCTTCCAGCGCACCCACCCGGAGTCGCTGATGTCCCGCCTCGACTATCTCCAGTGGAACGCGTACGGCACCAACGCCAGCCACACCGCGCTGGCCCGGTTTCGTCGTACCAAAGACTGGGCCGTGGCGGATCTCGGCCCGGTGGCGCTGTCCCGTCCCGTAATCATCGCCGAATGGGGGGTCAGGTCGGCCGAGATCCCGGACCAGGCGGCCTGGATCGCCACCGTGCCGGCGGCGATCGCCCAGCTCAACGCCGAGGGTGGGCCACGGATCGCGCGGACCAACTACTTCAACTCCGGTTGGGGCACCCTGACGCCGAAGGCGGTCGGGTTGGCCGCGCTCCGCGAGGCGTACGCCAAGCGGCCGTACGTCTGACCGGGCTCCGGCGGCTCCGGGACACCGGGGCCGCCGGGGCTGTACCGGGTCAGCCCTCACCGAGCCGTTCGGCGTACGCGTCGCGCAGCTCGGGCCAGCCGAAGTCCTTGGCCTCTGCGCCGCGGATCGGGCCGACCGGGTCGCCGTCGAGTAGCCGGTCGGCCACGTCGAGGCAGAGGTGCCATCCAGCCGCGACCATCGGCAGGATGCCCCGATCGGCGACGGTGTGCCGCAGGGTGAGCCGGGTGCCGCTGCCCAGCGGGCTCAGCTCCCAGCGCAGCAGGTCGTCGCCCCAGGTGTACTCCAACAGGTGCGGCGGCTCGGCCCGGCGTACCGTCGCCGGGTGCTCCTGGGTGGTCTCGCCGTCGACGAGGGTCAGCACGGCGGTGCCGGCGTCGCCGAGATCGCGGTCGGCGAGGAACGGCGCCCACTGCGCGAGCTGGGCCGGGTCGGTCAGTGCCGCCCAGACGGCGGCTGGCGGATGCCGCAGGTCGCGGACGAAGACCAGGGTCTCGCCGTCGTCGGCGGGCTCGGCGCGCACCTCGGCGGGTGCGCTCGGGCGGAACGCGTCGCGGTCCATTTCACTGCTCCTGACTGTCGAGGTGCCGTTCCAGGGCGTCCAGGTGCCGGGCCCAGAGCCGGCGGTACGGGTCCAGCCAGCCGTCGACGTCGCGCAGCGGGCCCGGGTCGAGGCGGTAGATCCGCTGTCGAGCAGCCGTGCGGCAGGTGACGAAGCCGGCATCGCGAAGCACCCGCAGGTGTTTGGAGACCGCCGGCTGGCTGACCCCGAGCCCGTCGACAAGCTCGCCGACGCTGCGTTCGGCGTCGCGGAGCTGATCGAGGATCCGGCGCCGGGTGGGCTCGGCGAGGACGGTGAAGGCGTCGGTGGACACCAGCCTAATATGCCTCGCCGCTCATATGACTGTCAAAGCATATGACCGGGCTCTGTGTCCCGACGCGGCACCGCCGACCGGCTCCCTATGCTCGGATCATGGAACTTCGGATCTTCACCGAGCCCCAGCAGGGCGCCAGCTACGACCAGTTGCTCGCCGTCGCCCGCTGCGCCGAGGACGCCGGCTACGGCGCGTTCTTCCGGTCCGACCACTACCTGATGATGGGTGACGTGAGCGGCGAGCCCGGCCCCACCGACGCGTGGACCACGCTCGCCGGGCTGGCCCGGGACACCAGCCGCATCCGGCTCGGCACGTTGATGACCGCCGCCACCTTCCGGCTGCCCGGCCCGCTGGCGATCACCGTGGCGCAGGTCGACCAGATGAGCGGCGGCAGGGTGGAGCTGGGCATCGGCACCGGCTGGTACGCCGAGGAGCACAGCGCGTACGGCATTCCGTTCCCGCCGCTGGCGGAGCGGTTCGACCGGCTGGAGGAGCAGCTCGCCGTCATCACCGGGCTCTGGTCCACGCCGCTGGGGGAGCGGTTCGACCATGCCGGCCGGTACTACCCGGTCCGTGACTCGCCCGCCCTGCCCAAGCCCGTGCAGCAGCCGCGCCCACCGATCCTGCTCGGCGGGACGGGCCCGAAGCGCACCCCTCGGCTGGCCGCCCGCTACGCCGACGAGTTCAACCTGCCGTTTGCCTCGGTGCCGGAGACTGCCGCGCAGTTCGATCGGGTCCGCGCGGCCTGCGTGGAGATCGGTCGGGACCCGGCCGAGATGGTCTGGTCCAACGCCCTGGTGCTCTGCTGCGGGCGCGACGACGCCGAGGTGGCCCGCCGGGCCGCCGCCATCGGCCGCGAACCGGACGAGCTGCGCGCCAACGGTCTCGCCGGGACGCCCGCAGAGGTGCTGGACACCATCGGGCGGTACGCGGAGATCGGCAGCGAGCGGATCTACCTCCAGGTGCTGGACCTCAGCGACCTGGAGCACCTGGAGCTGGTCGCCAGCGAGGTGCTGGCGAAGCTCTGAGTCGCCCGGGTGGCCGTGGGACGCCGCCGGTCAGGCCCGGTGCGCGCCGGTCCCGACCGCGTTCGGGTCGCCCAGCACGGTGTCCAGCTGCCCGTCGCGGTCACTGTCCACATAGGTGATGTCCGGGATGCCGTCGCCGTCCACGTCGATCTGCACGACGTCGGCGACGCCGTCACCGTCGAGGTCGGTGACCACCTCCACCGAGCCGTCCAGGTGGCGGGTCACGATCGACTGTGCGCCCGGGGCACGCGGTGGCGGGCCGGGCGCCGGCACCGGCGTCGGGGCGGGCGGGGGTGCCGGTGTGGGTCGAGGACCGGGTGTGGGCGACGGGTGGCTCGGAAGCCCGCCGGCGGGCGGCGCGCTGGCCTGCTCGATGCCGGTGCCGGTGGGGTCCAGCTCCTCCTCGGAGGGGAAGACGTCGCCTCGTGCGGCCGGATCACGGTAGCTGCTCATGGGCGTAGGGTTCCCCGACGATGACGAGAACAACCGTGCCCGATCGACCGGTGTCCTCGGTGCCCGGTTTGGTGGAAGATGCGGGGACCGACGCCACGGTCATGAACGGGGGTCCGAGCGTGGAACTGCGCCGGAGTCGGGGCGCCCGGGTGCTCGCCCTGGTCTGCGTACTCGGTGGGGTGCTCCTGTTGGTCTATCCCAGCGATGGCGCCCTGCTACGGACGGTCATCGCGGTGGGAGCGATCGCGCTCGGCGCGGTGGCGCTGGTCAGCGCGATGCGGCCGTTTCGATTCGGGATCCACTCGGCAGGGCTCAGCATCCGACGGCCCGGTCTGCGCCGGGATGTCCGGTGGGCCGAGGTCGACGCGCTGGTCCTCGACGAGCCGCCCCGGCGCGACGGTCGCCCGGAGCCGCCGCGACTGCTGCTGGTTCCCGCGCCGGGTGTGACGATTGAGCCGGTGACCGCCCGCCACCCGCTCGACGGCCGGCCCGCCGTCGAACTGCTCGTCCTCGACCAGGTTCGCGAGCAGCCCGAGCAGGTGTCCGCCGCGCTCACCCGCTACGCCGGAGGTCGTTTCGTCGACCTGCTCGCGCTGCGTCGCGCCGCCTTCGCCGACCCGGACCTCCCGGTCGGCCTGCGGGGCTACCAGATGGACCGGGTCGACCGGTTGATCCGACGCGGCCAGGATGCCCTGATGTCCGGGGACGCGTCGGCCCGGCAGGCGGCCCGGGGGGAGATCGGACGCGCCAGCGCGGCCGGTCTGCCGCTCGCCCAGCGTGGCTACCACACGCTCCAGACGGATACCGTTCTGAGCGCCCTCGTCGCCGCGTTGGCCGACCACCAGAGCACCGATCGGGAGACCGCCACATGACCGCGCAGGGACCGCAGGCCGCGTCGATGACCGACGTTGCGCGCCGCAACTGGGCCGGCAACGTGCGGTACGCCGCGAAGGCGTTCCACCGCCCCACCTCCGTCGACGAGCTGCGCCGGCTCGTCGCCGGCGGCAGCCGGATCCGGGCGGTGGGCAGTGGGCACTCCTTCAACCGTCTCGGCGACACCGACGGCGACCTGGTCAGCCTCGCCGGGCTGCCCCCGGTCGTCGAGGTGGACCACGAGCGGGGGCAGGTCACCGTGAGCGGCGCGCTGCGCTACGGCGACGTCGCCCGACACCTGCACACCCAGGGGTACGCGCTGGCCAACCTCGCCTCGCTGCCGCACATCTCGGTGGCCGGCGCGGTGGCCACCGCCACCCACGGCTCCGGCCAGACCCACGGCAACCTGGCCAGCGCCGTCGCCGGCCTGGAGTTGGTCACCGCCGACGGCGAACTGCTCCGGGTCGACCGCGACACCGACACGTTCGCCGGCATGGTGGTCGGCCTCGGTGCGCTGGGCCTGGTCACCCGGGTCACCCTGGACGTCGTGCCGACCTTCGCGTTGCGTCAGTACGTACGCCTCGACCTCGACCGGGCGGCGCTGGACGAGGCGCTCGGCTCGGCGTACAGCGTGAGTGTCTTCACCGACTTTCGGACGCCGCGGTTGCGCGAGGTGTGGCGCAAACAGCTGGCGGACCAGCCGCCGCCTCCGGCGGACTGGCTGGGCACCACCGCCGCCGACCAGCCCCGGCACCCGGTGCTCGGGATGCCGGCGGAGAACTGCACCCCGCAGCTCGGCGAGCCGGGCCCGTGGCACGAGCGGCTGCCGCACTTCAAGCTCGGCTTCACCCCGAGCAGCGGCGACGAACTGCAGTCCGAGTACCACGTGGCGCGTACGGCGGCGGCTGACGTGCTCGCCGCGCTGGACGACGTGGCGGACCTGATCGCCCCGGTGCTGCTGGTGTCCGAGCTGCGAACCGTGGCGGCCGACGAGCTGTGGCTCAGCCCGAACTACCGGCGCGACAGCTTCGTGCTGCACTTCACCTGGATCGACGACACCGCGGCGGTGCTGCCGGTGGTGGCCGCGGTGGAGGAGCGCCTGGCGCCCTTCGCGCCCCGCCCACACTGGGGCAAGGTCTTCGTCACCGACCCGGCCGCGCTGTCCGCCCGCTACCCGAGGTACGCCGACTTCGCCGCGCTCCTGACCGACCTGGACCCGAAGGGCACGTTCCGCACCGACGTCCTGGACCGCTACTTCCCCCGCTGACCCGGCCCCTGCCATAGCGCGGTGGCATGGGGCGGCTGGGATTGGTGAGGTGCGAGACCTCGAACAGACACTGATGCATGTCGATGAGCAGCATCGGCCGGTCCCCGTCCCGGGACCGTCGGCTCCACCCCTCGGAGCGAGACATGCAGCCCGTACCCGCCATCACCCCCGACCCCGTCACCCGCCGCCCCCGTCGCGGTCTGCGCTGGGCGCTCGCCCTGGCCGTGCTCGGCGCCGGACTGGGCGCCGCGCCGGCCGCCCACGCCGCCGCCAGCCCGTACGAGCGCGGCCCGGCCCCCACCGTGGCCAGCATCGAGGCCAGTAGGGGCGCGTTCGCCATCGCCCAGAGCACCGTCGCCGCGTCCAGCGTCAGCGGCTTCCGGGGCGGAACGATCTACTATCCGACCAGCACCGCCGAGGGCACCTTCGGCGCGGTGGGGATCTCACCCGGCTACACCGCCACCCAGTCCAGCGTGGCCTGGCTGGGGCCGCGCCTCGCCTCGCAGGGCTTCGTGGTGATCACGATCGACACGTTGTCCCGCTACGACCAGCCGGCCAGCCGGGGCACGCAACTGCTGGCAGCCCTGGACTACCTCACCAACACCAGCAGCGTTCGTACCCGGATCGACCGCAACCGGCTCGCCGTGATGGGGCACTCGATGGGAGGCGGCGGCAGCCTCTCGGCGGCGAACTCACGACCGCAGTTGCAGGCCGCGATCCCGCTGACCGGCTGGCACACCGTCAAGAACTGGTCCGGCGTACGGGTGCCGACGCTGGTGGTCGGCGCGGAGAACGACTCGGTCGCGCCGGTCTCGTCGCACTCGGAGCCCTTCTACACCAGCCTGCCGTCCACGCTGGACAAGGCGTACCTGGAACTCAACAACGCCAGCCACTCGGCGCCCACCTCGACGAACGTGACGGTCGCCAAGTACAGCATCTCCTGGCTGAAGCGCTTCGTGGACGACGACACCCGCTACGACCAGTTCCTCTGCCCCCCACCGCCGCCCTCCACCACCATCCAGGAGTACCGCAACACCTGCCCCCACTCCTAACCCCGCGCCCCCTCCGTCGCCCCCCGCCCCGCCTCGGTCGATCATGAAGTTATTGCCACTCGGCGCGGCGTGTCGGCGCAATAACTTCATGATCAACGGGAGGGGGTGGGGGTGCGGAGGGTGCTGCGTTGGACGGCGCGGCTGATGTCGCTGGGGGAGACGATGCCGGTCAGCTGGCCGTCGTCGGTCACCACCAGGGCCCGGCCGTCGGCGCACTCGCTGAGCCGGGGGAGCAGGTCGTTGAGCTGTTCGTCGGGCTGGGCCAGCACCAGTTGGTCGGCTCGGCAGGCCACCTCGGCCAGCGTGGTCGACGCCCGCCGCTCCGGCGGTACGCCCCGCACCCGGTCCACCGTGACCAGGCCGGTCGGCCGCCCGTCCTCGGTAAGCGGCAGCGCCGAATGCCGGTACGCGAACAGGTAGTGGTCGACGAAGTCGGCGACCGTCATCTCGGCCGAGGCGGTCTGCGGCTGCGGGGTCATCACATCGCCCACCCGTATCCCGCGCAGCGCGTTGCCGGTGCGGGCCTGCCGCTCCTCCATCCCGGCCGCGCCGATCAGGAACCAGCCGATCAGCGCCAACCAGAGCCCACCGAAACCGACCCCGGACAGGAACTGCCACAGCCCCAGGCCGATCAGCAGCACCCCCAGCACCCAGCCGGCCCGGGCGGCGACCACTGACGCCCGGGTCCGGTCACCGGTGGCCTTCCAGACCGCGGCGCGCAGCAACCGACCACCGTCCAGGGGCGCGGCCGGCAGCACGTTGAAGATGGCCAGCAGCACGTTGATGCCCGCCAGCCAGGCCACCGCCCCGAACAGCAGCCCGCCCTGCCCGGCCAGCGCGAGCAGCGCCGCGATGGCACCGAAGAACGCCCCGATCAGCAGGCTGACCAGCGGGCCGACGCCCGCGATCCGCAACTCCGCGCCCGGGTCACGCGGCTCGCCCCGCAACTCGGCGACGCCGCCGAACAGCCACAGCGTGATGCCGTCGACCGTCAGCCCGTTGCGCTTGGCCACCACCGCGTGCGACACCTCGTGGGCGAGCAGGCCGACGAAGAACACCACCGCCGCGGCCAGCCCGGCGAGCGCGTACGCGACGGGCGAGTGGTCGGGGTACGAGCGGGGGAACTGGTTCGCGGCCAACCCCCACGCGATCAGCGCGAAGATGACCAGCACGCTCCAGTTGACGCCGACCGGTACTCCCGCGACCCGGCCAAGCCGGAAACTGGCCCTCATCCCACCGAGATACCCCGCCAGGCCGGTGCCATGCGAGGAGAACGGTGACCTCGTGTCGCTCGGCGGTGGCGGGCGCGTCGCAAGCTCAGCCCGTGCCCGCGGATGTCCCGGTGAGCGGTATACCTCTGAGGTATACCGCCTTCGATCGACCTGGCCGCTCCGCACTGCACCCGGGCAACCCGCGCAACTCGCCGTCGCTGCCCGTGTGATCCAAGCGTCAGCGGCGGGGGGTTTCGCTGGCGATGGTCGCCTCCCGGGGCAGGGCCGCCGCGCGCAGCGCCCAGTCCAGCGCGTAGTCGGCGATCTGCTCCCAGCCGTCCTGCCCGACGGTGAAGTGTGATCGGCCGGGGAACTGCTGGTACGCGGTGAGGGCCCGGGACTTCTGGTAGAGCCCGGCGTTGGCGCGGACCACCGACGCCGGCACCACGTGGTCGACCTCGCCGGCCATCAGCAGCAGCGGTGCCCGGTCGTTACGCCCGACGTCGACCCGGGCCGGCGAGCGCGGGTCGAGGTTGGCGAACGCACCCTCGAAGTAGACCCGTCCGGCGCCGGGGACGGCGTACCGCCGCCAGGCCCGGTCGGAGTCCTCGCGGCTCATCGTGTTGCCGAAGGTGTAGGCGAAGTCGTCCTCCGTGAACGGGACGGCCTTGTTGCGGTTGGCGGGGCTGCGCAGGATCGGAAAACCCGAACGCAGCTGGCTCAGCGGCACCTTGAGCACGCCCTTCACCTGCGCGGGGTGCACTCCCACCGCGGCCGCCCCGAGGCCCCGGTCGACGAGGATCTGGGTGAACAGACCGCCGAACGAGTGCCCCATGATGATCGGTGGTCGGGGCAGCGCCCGGATGATCCGGTCGTAGTGCGCCACGATCGTGGCGATGCTCTGCTCGGCGATCGGGCCGGGGTCGTCGCGCAACTGCTCCACGGACCGGTCCATGCCGGGCCAGGCGGGGGCGATGACGTGCATGCCGCGCTCGGTGTACCGCTGGGCCCACCCCTCCCAGCTGCGCGGCGTCATCCAGAGCCCGTGGATCAGCACGACCGTGTCGACCTGACCCTGCGGCGTGGCACCCATCGCGTCCTCCCGGTGTCGCGGCATTCGGCCCGGCGGTTACCCGCTGTGCTCGCCCAGAATCCGGCCGCACCTGACAAATGTCACCGACGGGGGTGACGACCGCTTCGGGCATCGGGGTACGCGCGGTGCGGAACCACCTGTCGGCGGCGATCGGCAAGACCGGTGCCCGGAACCGGGCCGACGCGATCCGGGTCGCCGAGCAGAACGGCTGGCTGCCCGGCGAGTGACCGTGCCGGACGACGCTCAGGCGGTCGGCGGTGGGGCGGCCAGTTGGTCGACCACGACGACGCTGCTGCCGGGACGGACCTCGGCGAGTAGTTCCCGCTGACCGCTGCGGGTCAGCCGGATACAGCCGTTGGTGGTGTTCTCGCCCAGCTCGTCGTCGTGGTGCCAGCTGTGCACCCCGATGTGCGCGCCGCGCAGCCCGGAGGGCACCGACTCCGGGTCGTCGGGGACCGAACCGAGGGCGTAGATGTCCACCCCGCCGTAGACCTCCTCCGGCGGTGGGGTGCGGCCCAGGATGAAGGTCCGCCCGAGTGGGGTCTCCTGGCCCGGCTGGCCGAGGCTGACCTCCCAGGAGCGCACCGCCTTGCCGGCCCGGTACCAGGTCAGCCGGTGGACCTTGCGTTCCACCACGATCTGGTCGCGCAGCGGCACCGTCTCGAACCCGCCGGGCGGCAGCCAGGCGAGCCGGCGGTTGGCCGAGGGCAGCAGGACGGCGGTCCAGCCGGCACGCCGCTGGGCGATCGGCATGGTCAGCTCGACACCGCGGATGCTCGGTTCGAGGAAGGCGCGCGGCCGACCGCCGGGCGCGTCGTACGCGGCGATCCGCCTGGTCGGGTGCACGCCGTCGGTCAGCGGTGTGACGTCCATGGTGGCCGGATCGGCGGGGAACCCTCCGGGTGCGGGGTCGTAGTCGACCACCGGCAGCCCGTCCGGGGCGGGCGCGGCCGGGGGGATCGACTCCTCCGGGCTCTGCTCCACACTGCTCGGGGTGGGGTCGGCCACCACCACGTTGCGGTCGTCGGGGGCCGTCGAGCTCGGGGTGAGGGCCTGGCCGACCAGCAGCGCGGTCACCAGCAGCGCGGGTACGCCGATGGCGGCGGCCACCCAGACGCCGCGACGACGGTACGGAGTCTTTCGGTCAAACGGCACGAAACCACTCTATGGTGGCGGATGCCTCGGGGCCCCCGGTTCGGCGAGACCCGCCGTCCGGAGGCCCCGGTCGAATCAGATTCGTGCGCCGATGTGGATGGCCACCGCGTCGTGCGCCGGCACGTTGGCCGCGAACCAGCCGCTACCGTCCACCGTGATCACCGGTCCGCTGCACGTGCCGCCCGCGTACGTGCCGTGGATGACGTCGCAGTATCGGCCGGCGGGTAGCCCCGTGTAGTAGGAGCGGCCGTTCACCGCGGCATCCTCGTCGTTGACGGTGATGAAGCCCTTGCCGCTGCGGCTGAACGCGATGTGGTTGTTGCCGTTGTCGTACCAGTTGGCCACACCGGCGCCCTCGGTGGCGTTGCGGAAGCCGACCATGTTGGCGATCACCGGCCAGCGGTGTTCGCACTCCCAGCCGGAGTAGCAGGTGGTGTTGAGCGTCTTGTTGGCGCCGTCCGACGGTGGGCCGGCGTCCCGGCTGCTGATGGTGTAGCTGGACATGACGGTCGGGGAGCCGTACGGCCAGGCCAGCATGAAGGCGTTCGCCAGCGCGTAGATGCCCCGGTCGCGGTAGGTCAGCACCCCACCGGAGTCGCGCTGGGTGTCGTGGTTGTCGACGAAGACCGAGGCCGGGCCGGTGGGCAGGTGCCCCCAGCCCTCGCCGAAGTTGCGCAGGTACGCCAACCGCTCGGAGCGGAACACCCGGGCCAGGTCCTTGCCGTAGCGGAACTCGTGCACGTCACCGTTGCCGGTGTACTCGGTCGGCTGGACCGGCTCGCCGGCGCCGTGGATGACCTCCTGCACGAGGTACGCGGAGCGGGACAGCTTGCCCCGGATGGCGGCGATGTCGGCGGCCGGCATGTGCTTGCTGGCATCCAGCCGGAAGCCGTCGACGCCGAGCGAGAGCAGGTCGTTGAGGTACGCGGCGATCTTCGTACGCACGTAGTCGGACTCGGTCTTCAGGTCGGAGAGGTTGACCAGCTCGCAGTTCTGCACCTCGTACCGGTCGTTGTAGTTGGCGATGTCGTCGCCGCCGTTGCGCCCGCAGTGGTGGAAGTCCTGGGTCTGGTAGATGCCGGGGTAGTCGTAGTGCGAGTAGGCCGAGCCGGCCCAGCCGGTGCCGCCGTTGTCCTGACCGGACATGTGGTTGATCACCGCGTCGACGATCACCTTGACCCCGGCCGCGTGGCAGGTGTTCACCATCGACTGGAACTGGGCCCGGGTGCCCTTGCGGGACTCGATCCGATAGCTGACCGGCTGGTACGCCAGCCACCACTGGTTACCCCGCACGTGCTCCTGCGGGGGTGAGACCTGCACGTAGCCGTAACCCTTCGGGCCGAGGGTGCTCTGGCACTCGCTGGCCACCGAGGGCCAGTTCCACTCGAAGAGCTGGACGATGACCTTCTTGCCGCCGGACGGGGCGGCGACGGCCGGGGGTGCCGTCACGGTGGCGGGGACGAGCAGGCTGGCGATCAGGCCGAGGGCGAGGAGCGCCGAGCCGCGTCGACGTCGGTGCATGGGGACTCCTGACGGGAGCGGGGGTGGTGGTGCGGTGGGGGGAGTGCTGGGTTGTCGGAATCTTGCAAATTCGGCTGAAATTTGCTGAAAGGTTACAAGCGTGTTGCAGGCACTGTCAATGCATGGACGTTCGTCACTGTCCAGATCGGTGGGTGGGAGGGGGTGCAACGCACGGCCGCGCCCCTCGGTTCGATTTCGGCCCAGAAATTTCCGGCGGCGGGTGATCCGCGCGCCCCGCCGGTCCGTACTGGATGGGGGAGCAGGGGTCGGCCGGTGGTACGCCGCCGCGAGACGATCGAGGAGCAGATGGCCCGGGCACAGCAGGACAAGAAGGCGGCGACCGTCCGGACCAGCGCCAGCAGTCGGGGGGTGCGCACCCCGTCGCGGTCGGCGGGCGCCCTGCTGATCGCGTCGGTGCTCGCCGCGCTCTGGGCGGCGATCATGCTGACCGGCGCGGGCCAGACGGCGTACGCGTACGGCTTCTTCTTCACCGAGTTCTTCGCCGGGGTGGTCTCCCTGGTGGCGTTGAGCCTCACCGTGATGCTCGGTCTGCTCGCCACCGACCGACTGGTGCTGCGCATCTCGCACCGGGTGCTGATGCAGTCGGCGCACCGGGCCACCGGCGTGCTGGGCGTGGCCGGGCTCGGCTTCCACGTCCTCACCAAGATCGCCACCGGGCGGGCGGCCGCGACCGACGCGCTGGTGCCGTTCGTCGGCGGCCGGGGGCTCTACGTCGGGCTCGGCACGGTGGCCGCGCTGCTGATGGTCAGCGTGATCTGGACCGGCATCATCCGGGCCCGCTTCGCCGGCGTCGGTCCGAAGTGGCTGTGGCGCACGCTGCACTCCACCGCGTACCTGGCCTGGCCGTTCGCTGTCTTTCACGGCCTCAACGCCGGTCGGGCCGCAGCGCCCTGGGTGATGTTCAGCTACCTCGGCTGCATCTTGCTGGTGGTGCTTGCCCTGCTGGTCCGGTTCTCGGTCACCATCGGTCGGCGCAGCCGCGAGCAGCACCAGGCCGCGGTCCGCAACGCGGTGATGGCAGGCCGGGCCGAGGAGGCGAAAACCGCCCGATCGCTGCTGGCCGGGTTGGGTCGGCGCAGCAAGGCCGCGGACAAGCGTCCCGCCTGGGCGGAGACCACCACCGCCACCTGGGCCGCACCGGCCGCGCGACGTGACCCGGAACGGTTCACCGTCCCCGTGGTGCCCGAGCCCGGTTCCCTCGTCGAGCCGACCCGGCCCAGCCGACGTCGCCGGGAGGAAGAGCCGGCGGCCCGCCGCGACACCGAACGCTCCTCGCGCAGCCGGCGGACCGAGGAGACCACGACCAGCCGATCGGCCCGCCGCAGCGTGGAGGACACCGGCACGTTCCGACGCGACGAGGAGGAGTTGGAGCCGGTGACCCGGCGGCGTGGCTCGCGTACCCGCGACGAGGCCGTGCCGACCGGCCGGCGACACGCCGACGAGGCCACCTCCGAGCGGTCCCGTCGCCGGTCCCGCAGCGAGGACGACGGCAGCCGCTACTCGGCGCCGCCGCAGCCGGCCATCGAGCCCGAGGAGCCGTGGGACAGCCCGCGCCGGTGGCAGGCCGACGAGCCGATCTCCGCCGGCCCGATCTCCGTCGAGCCGATCTCGGCCGGCCCGATCTCCAGCAGCCCGATCTCGTCCGCGCCGCGCAGCGGCAGTGGCCGGCACAGCGCCGAGGACGACCTGCCCGAGGAGCCGGACTACTGGCGTCCGCCGGCCCGGTACGTGCCGGACGAGGTGCCGCCGCCCGTCGACGACACCCCGACCCTGGTCGACCTGGCGTCCCGCCGTGCTCGACGGGCAGCCGGCGAGGGCAAGTCCAAGCGCCGCAAGGCCAGCGCCGACGCGGTGGACGGGGCGTACTGGGCCGGGCTGCGGGGTGAGGCCAAGTGATGCGGACCGCCGTGCCACCGGTCGCCTGTGTGGGCGAACCCCGGCTCACCGCCGGCTTCGCCGAGTACGGCCGGCTCGACCTGCTCGCGCACGAGGAGGTGCACGGACCGATCGGCCCGATGGAGCCGGCGCAGCTGCTCCAGCTCGCCGAGGGCATGCAGCTCAAGGGCAAGGGCGGGGCGGGGTTCCCGTTCGCCCGCAAACTGCGCGCGGTGCTGGAGTCCTGCGAACGGCAGGACCTCGCCGCCGTGGTGGTGGTCAACGCCACCGAGGGGGAGCCGGCCAGCTGGAAGGACAAGGTGCTGCTGACCCGCGCCCCGCACCTGATCCTGGACGGCGCGGCGCTGGCCGCGTACGCCCTGGACGCCGACGAGATCGTCATCGGCGTGGCGGACGACGGGGTCGGCCGGGACTCGCTGATGGAGGCCCTCGACGAGCGCCGGATGCCGGTGCAGACGACCATCGTCACCGTGCCGCACCGGTTCATCTCTGGCGAGGGCGGCGCGCTGGTCAACGGGATCAACGGGCTGCCGCACATCCCGCCGGGCACCAAGAAGCGCTCCAGCGACTCCGGGGTCAGCGGCCTGCCCACCCTGCTCTCCAACGCCGAGACGTTCGCCCAGCTCGCCGTCGGCGCCCGACTGGGCCCGTACGAGTACGCGGCGCTCGGCACCGACGACGAGCCCGGCACCGTGCTGCTCACCGTGACCGGTGCGGCGGGCCGACCGGCCGTGGTGGAGTGCACCGCCGGTATGCCGCTGCGCGACGTCCTCGACCTGTGCGAGGTGCCGGACGTCCAGGGCATCCTGATGGGCGGCTACCACGGCAAGTGGATCACCCCGGAGGCGGCGGAGAGGGCCGAGGTCTCCCGCAAGGGCCTGGCCGCGGTCGGCGGCACCCTCGGCGCGGGCATCATCGTCCCGATCGGTGTCGACACCTGCCCGCTCGGTGAGGCCGCCCAGGTGGTGCGCTACCTGGCCGGCGAGTCCGCCGGCCAGTGCGGGCCGTGCAAGATGGGTCTGCCGGACCTGGCCCGCGCGGTGGACCTGGCCGTCGCTGGCAGCCAACCGGCGGACGTGGTGCGCGCCGCCGCCGGCGAGGTGAAGGGCCGGGGCGCGTGCAGCCACCCGGACGGCACCGCCCGGTTCGCGCTCTCCGCGATCGAGGTCTTCGCCGAGGACCTGCGGCTGCACAGCACCGGCGACGGCTGTGGCCGACGGGTCAAGGGCGTGATGGGGCTGCCGGGCGCACCCGACGCGAACCCGCAGAAGCTCACCCTGGACTGGTCGCGTTGCGACGGGCACGGCCTCTGCGCGCACGTCGTACCGGACTTCATCCGGCTCGACGCGAACGGATATCCCGCCTTCCCGGCCACCCCCGTGCCGACCTGGTTGCGCGAGGGCGCGCTGAAGGCGGTCAAGGTCTGCCCCGAGCTGGCTCTCCGACTCGCCAAGGCCGAATAGCGAAGCGTCAGGCCCAGCAAGGGTCCCTTCCGGACCGGAACGGAGAAGCGGATGCGGATCGGCATGGCGTGGACAGGGCCCGGGCAGCTACGCCGAGCCGCCACCGCCGGGGTGCTCGTGGTGGCCCTGCTCGGCGTTGCCGCCTGTACCGGCACCGCGCCGGGCGGGCCCGCCGTCGCCGGATCGGCCCCGGCCTCGACCGGCGCCCCGCCCACCCCGACCGTCGCGGCGACCGGCGGACCACCCGCCGCCCCGGTGCAGGTCCCGGACGTGCTGCGCTTCACCGGGACCACCCTCGGCGGGGCCGCGTTCGACGCGGCGCAGCTCGCCGGCAAACCGGTGGTGCTGTGGTTCTGGGCGCCGTGGTGCGCCACCTGCGCCAGCCAGGCCTGGACGGTGGCCGAGATCGAACCCCGGTACCGCGACACCGTGCCGATCGTCGGCGTCGCCGGGCTGGGCGAGCGGAAGGCCATGAAGGAGTTCGTCACCGAGTTCGACCTCGGCGGGACCCCGCAGATCGAGGACACCAAGGGCGCGCTCTGGAAGCGGTTCAAGGTGACCGAACAGAGCATCTTCGTGATCATCGACCGGAACGGCACGATCGTCCACCAGGGCTTCCTGGACGGTGAGGCGCTCACCGCCAAGGTCGCCGCACTGGCCGGGGCGTGACCGGCGCACTGCTGCTCGCGCTGACCGCCGGCATGCTCGGCGCGGTCAACCCGTGCGGCTTCGCGTTGCTGCCCGCGTACCTCTCGCTGTTGGTCGCCGGGACGTCGGACACCCGCGGCGCGGTCGGCCGCGCGCTCACCGCGGCGGCCGGGCTGACAGTGGGGTACGTGCTGGTGTTCGGCGCGTTCGGCCTGGCGCTCGCGCCGCTGGCCGGCTGGCTGCGGCCCCGGCTGCCGTGGCTGACCGTGGCGCTCGGCGTGCTGCTGGTGGTGGCCGGCTGCTGGTTGCTCGCCGGTCGGCGGCTGCCCGCCCCCGGCTGGTCCGCCCGGGCGCCCCGGTTGACCCGGTCCTGGCCGTCGATGGCGCTGTTCGGCGCGGCGTACGCGCTGGCGTCGCTCGGCTGCGCCATCGCGCCGTTCCTGGCCATCGTGGTGACCAGCCTCCAGGCCGGCTCGACCGGTCAGGGGTTGGCGTTGTTCGGCGCGTACGCCCTCGGGATGGGTCTGGTGGTCGCGGTCGCCGCGCTCGGGGTGGCGCTGCTGCGCGACGGCCTGGTGGCCCGGTTGCGCGTCGCCGGGGCGCTGGTGCCCCGCCTCAGTGGCCTGGTGCTGCTGCTCGCCGGCGGCTACGTCGCCTGGTACGGCTGGTACGAGCTACGGCTAGCCGCCGGCCGCCGCGACGCCCTCGGAGACCCGGTCATCCGAGCGGCGTCCCAGCTACAACACACAGTGGCCAACGCCCTGGACACCATCGGCCCGGCTCTCCTGGTAGCCGCCCTGGCCGCCCTCCTCCTGACCGCAGCCCTAACCAAGCGCTCCCGCCCCCACCCCCCACCCGGCCCCGTTGATCATGAAGTTATTGCCATGACACGCCGAGGCGAGGGGCAATAACTTCATGATCAACGCGGGAAGGTGGGAGGGAGGCGAGTGGGAGGAGGCGAACTAGCGGGGGGTTAGGCGGTCGGTGCCGAGGCGGTCCTGGAGGACCTTGGGGACCAGGACGCTGCCGTCGGCCTGCTGGTACTGCTCCAGGATGGCCGGGAAGAGCCGGCTGGTGGCCAGCGCCGAACCGTTGAGGGTGTGCACGAAGCGCGTCTGCTTGCCGCCCGGCTCGCGGTAACGGATGGCCGCCCGACGAGCCTGGTAGTCGCCGGCCCAGGAGACCGACGACACCTCCTTGTACTTGCCGGTGCTCGGCATCCACACCTCGATGTCGAGGGTCTTCTTCATCGAGGCGCTGGCGTCACCGGCCGAGAGCAGCGTGCGCTGGTAGTGCAGACCCAGCCCCTCGACCAGGCTCTCGGCGTGGGCGAGCATCTCCTCCAGCGCCGCGTCGGCCTGCTCCGGCAGGGTGAACTGGAAGATCTCCACCTTGTTGAACTGGTGCCCGCGCACCGTGCCGCGCTCGTCCGAGTGCGAGCCGGCCGACTCCCGCCGGTAGCACGGGGTGTACGCGAACGCCTTCAGCGGCAGCTTCGGGGTCTCCAGGATCTCGTCCTGGTACGCGCCAAGGATCGCCGTCTCCGACGTGGGCAGCAGGAACTGGCCACGTGGGGCGGACGCCGAGTCCAGGTGGTAGACGTCGTCGTAGAACTTGGGGAACTGCCCGGCGGCGAAGCCGGCCGAATCCAGCAGCAGGTGCGGCGGGAGCAGGAACTCGTAGCCGGCCTTGATGTGCTGGTCGACGAAGTAGTTGAGCAGCGCCCACTCCAGCCGGGCGCCGACCCCCGTGTAGATCCAGAAACCGGACCCGCCGAGCTTCACGCCGCGCTCGTAGTCGACCAGGCCCAGCGCGCGGCTCAGCTCCACGTGGTCGCGGACCTTCTCGATCACCGGCGGCTCGCCGAAGGTCTTCACCACCCGGTTGGCTTCCTTGCCGCCGGCCACGACGTCGTCGCTGGGCAGGTTGGGCAGCTCACTCATCGCGTCGCGCAGCCGGGCCTGCACCTCGTCCAGCTGGGACTCCAGCTCGGCGAGCTGCTTACGCTCCGCCTCGGGAGCGGCGGCCTGCGGCTCCTCGCCGGCCCGCTTCGCCTGCGCGTACGCCCGGGCCTCGGCCTTGCGGCGCTGCCGCTCGGCGTCGATCTCCGTGATCAGGGCGCGGCGTTCCTGGTCGAGCCGCTGGATCTCGTCCAGGGCCCGGGTGACCTCGGCGGGATCCAGACGCTTCGCCAGCGCGGTCGCCACCGCCTCGCGATCCTTCCGGATCAACTCCATGTCGAGCATGCTGCTCCGTACGCCTCCGTCCGGGGTTCACAGGTGAACCACCAGATGCTACCGTCGCGGGCTTTTCCTCCCCGGACGGGGAGTGCTGGCGGCCGACTCAGAGCCGGATCGGCATGAGCACCGAGTAGGTGTCCGCGTCGTCCGGTCGGCGTACGGCCAGCGGGGCGATCGGCCCATCCAGCTCCAGCACCAGTTGCGGCGCGCCGGCCGCGTTCAGCGCGTCCAGCAGGTAACCACCGTCCACCCCGACCCGCAGCGCGTCGGTGCCCAGGTCAGCGGCGGGGAGCAACCGCAGCCCGCCCTGGTCGTCGACGCCGAGCACGGTCACCTCCCGGGTCGTGCCGTCGTGGTGGCAGGCGACCGTGGGGGCCGCCGGGTCGGCCAGCGCGGCGCGCAAAGTGGCCACGTCCACCGGGATCCGTCGCGCGGTCGCCCGCTCGCCGACGGACTTGCGCAGCAGCCGGTGGTAGTCCGGGAAGTCGTACGGCAGGGCGGCGCCGGTCAGCGTGCGGTCGGACACCCGCACCCGCAGGTCCGCGCCCGCCACGGTCAGCCGTACCGGCCAGGTGTCGGCGGTGTCGAGCAGCGGCCGGAGCTCATCGACGAGAGCCACCGGCAGGAACACCCGCACCGGCGGACCGTCGACGTCGGCCCCCGCCCGAGCCAGCGCGAGCCGGTACCGGTCGGTGGCGACGAGCCGGACCCCGTCGGACTCCACGTCGAACAGCACGCCGGCGAGCATCGGCAGCTGCGGGTCGACGCCGACGGCGAAGCGCACCGCGTCGAGCGCGGCGGCCAGGGCGGCCGGGGAGAGCAGGAGCGTGGTGGCGGTCGGCGGGGTCGGGTCGACCAGGGCCCGGAGCCGGTCGACCTCGCGGCGGGCGTCGCTGAGCCCGTCGGCGAGCCGGCGCAGGTGCGCGTCGAGCAGTTGGTGCACCACGGCCGGCTCGGCGCGTACCGCGGCGGCGATCTCCGGCACCGGCATGCCGATCCGGCGCAGCCCGGCCACCAGCCGGGCCGGGGCGATCTGCTCGCCGGCATACCAGCGGTAGCCGGTCACCGGGTCGACCAGGGTCGGCTCCAGCACCCCCGCCGAGTCGTAGAAGCGCAGGGCGCTGACGGTCAGGCCGCTGGCCCGGGCCAGCTCGCCGATGCTGTGCAGGTCGCTCACGCTGGGCATCGTGCCCCCTCGACCCGGTCGAGGGTCAAGCCGAAGGCTCCAGCGTCTCCTGCTTGAGCACCCGGAAGGTGAGGCCGGCCCGGACGAGCCGGTCGAGCAGCACGTCCCCCATCGCGGCGACCGGGGTGAGCTGGCCGGCGGTCGGCGGCAGCTCGTCGAGCGCCAGGCACAACGCCGACTCGGCGAGCATCTTCGCCGTCTCGTCGTAGCCGGGGTCACCGCCGGCCACCTCGGTGACCACCCGCTGCCCGCCGCCGGTGCCGACGAACCGGACCCGGAACCAGGACGACGCCCGCTGCTGTGCGGTGGGCCCCTGCCCGGACGAGAGCCGGCCGAGCAGCCAGCGTCGACTGGGCGGCAACTTCACCAGGCCGATCAGCGCGCCGAGCCCGGCCGCGCCGGCCAGCACGGTGGGCAGCCGCTTCACCGCCGCGAAGTGCCGGTAGCGGAAGTCCGGGCCGTACTCCGGGCGGGCCGCGGCCGAGCGGCGGACCACCTGCGGGTCGATGGTCGGCAGCGGCACGGTCCAGATGCCCAGCTCCGCCGAGCGGGCGAGCCGGCCGGGCACCGCCCGGACCCGGCGGTCGGTGGGGCGCGGCTCGACCGCCCGACGGTCCCGGGCGGCCTGGCTGGCCTGCCCGGTACGGGAGAACGCGGTGAGCGCCGAATGGTAGGTGCCGGCGGAGAACCGGCCGCTGGCGCGGACGTACCCGTCCACGGTGATCGGGACGTCGGCGGGCAGCTGCTTGACGGTGAACCAGACGCCCAGGTCGTGCGGGACCGAGTCGAAGCCGCAGGCGTGCACCAGCCGCGCCCCGGTTCGGGCCGCCGCGGCGTGGTGACGCACGTACATCAGGTCGACGAACTCCGGCTCGCCGGTGATGTCCAGGTAGTCGGTGCCGGCCCGGGCGCACGCGGCGACCAGCGGCTCCCCGTGGTGGATGTACGGGCCGACCGTGCTGGCCACCACCCGGGCGCTCTCCGCCACCGCCCGCAGGGAGTCGGCGTCGGTCACGTCGGCGGTGAGCAGCGGCAGCTCGGCCAGACTCGGGTCGATCGCGACGAGCCGGTCCCGTACGGCGGCGAGGCGCTGCGGGTTGCGCCCGGCCAGCGCCCAGCGCAGCTCGGCCGGCGCGTGTCGGGCCAGGTACTCGGCGGTCAGGCCGCCGGTGAACCCGGTCGCTCCGAACAACACCACGTCGTACGTTCGCTCCACGGCCATCCCCGGAGTCTGCCATCTACCGCCGACGATGAGGTGATCACGAAAGGGGAGTCAGGGCGTGAACACGGCGCGTACGCAGCCGTCGGCCCGGTCCCGGAACAGCGCGTACCCCTCGGGGCCCTGCGCCAACGGCAGCCGGTGGGTGGCCAGGTGTTCGGTCCGCAGCTGGTCACGGGCCATCCGGTCCAGCAGCATCGGCACGTCCCGCAGATCCGGTCGACCGGCGCCGCGCAGCGTGAGCCGCCGCTCGGTCAGCGCACCCAGCGGGAACGCGTCGACAAATCCGCCCGCCCCGCCGAGCACCACCACCACGCCGCCCTTGCGACACGCGTGCACGGCCTCCCGCAGCGCGTCCGGTCGGTCGGCATGCTGGCCACCGAACCGGTCGACCCTCGACCGGGCCGGCGGCGTGCCGACCGCCACCACGCACACGTCCGGCCCGCGCCCACCGCTCCGGTCGCGCAGTTCGGCGGCGACATCGGTGCGGCGGTAGTCCAGCGGCTCGGCGTCGGAGTGCCGCTCGGCCATCCGCAACCGCTCCTCGTGCCGGTCCACGACCAGCACCCGGGCGGCGCCGCGCAGCACCGCCGCCCGGGCGGTCAACTGACCCACCGCCCCGGCGCCCCAGATCGCCACCACGTCGCCGGGACGCACCCCACCCAGCTCGGTGGCGAGCCACCCGGTCGGCGCCGTGTCCGCGGCGAACACCGCCCGGTCGTCGTCGACGGCGTCCGGCACCCGGAACGCGCTCACGTCGGCGTACGGCACCCGCACGTACTCGGCGTGGCCGCCCGCGAAGCCGCCCGCCGCCCGGGGCCGGCCGAAGCAGCCGGCGTCCGAGCAGGCCCCGTCGGGGTCGGCGCTGGCCAGGTCGGCATGGGCGTTGTCGCAGCAGGAGTGCAAACCCTGGCGGCAGTACCAGCAGCCGCCGCAGGCCACGCTCGCGCCGACGACCACCCGATCGCCGGTGCGGTGCCGGCGGACCGCGGGCCCGACGTCGACCACCTCGCCCAGGAACTCCGCGCCGAGCACGTCGCCGGCCCGCAGCAGCGGGTGCCGGCCGGCCAGCAGCGGCAGGTCACCTCCGCAGGTGGCGCTGCGCCGCACCCGGACAATGACGTCACGCTCGTTGCGCAGCTCCGGGTCGGGCACCTCGCGTACCGCCAGCTCGCCGGCGGCCACCCAGCACAGCGCCCTCACCCGTGGACCTCGGGACGGTCCAGCGCGGAGCGGTCCGCGCGGAGCACCTCACCGGCCTCCACCCGTTGCTTGATCTGGCGCAGGGTCCGGCGGACCAGCAGACCCGGGTCGTCGCCGACCAGGTGCGCGGCCAGCCCGGTGGGTGGGGTGACGCCGGCCAGCGGCCGGGCGGCCAGCTCGGTGCCCCGGTCTCCGGGCGCCGGCCGCACCCGCACCTCGACCGCCCCGTCCAGACGGCGCAGCGGCTCCGGCCAGCGGCCGTCCGGAAGCACCTGCTCCGGCGGCCGGTCGACGGTCACCACCTCCCACCGGGCCGGCGCGGCGGCGTCACCGTCCGCGCCGGGCCGGCCACCCCGATGGGGTACGCGCAGCAACCGTGCCGCCCCGGCCAGCGCCGCGCCGCCGAGGGCAGGTCCCGCCCGCGCCAGCCGTCCCATCGGTACCACCCGTCCTCCCGGTCCACGTCCCCCGATCGTCGGTCGGGCCCGGGTGAAGCGCGCTCGCCCGGAAGGGGTGAACCGGCCCGCGCCGGGTAACCGCTCGCCGACCGGGGGCGGAACGCGTGGTGGGGGTGGGGGCTGGGTGCCGGAACAGGATCACGTACGGGTCGAGCCGGCACCGGGGCCGCCACTGTTGGCGTCCCGGCTGACGCCGGCCGTACCACCGGAGCCGGTGGTGGCCCGGCCCCGGCTGCTGCGCCGGTTGGACGAGGGCAGCGCGGGACCGGTCACCCTGGTGGCCGCCCCCGCCGGCTGGGGCAAGACCACCCTGCTCGCCTCCTGGGTGCGGTTGGGCGGTGCTCCGCCCGATGTCGGGCCCGGCGCGATCGTGCCCGACTCCGGCGACCTGTCAGTTTCGTCGGCTGACGACCCGGTCTCGGCGTGGATGTCGGTGGAGGCCGGCGACGATTCCGACCGGCTCTGGGCGTACCTCGCCGCGGCGCTGCGGTCGGCGACCGGGGCGGAGGGCGGCCGGGTGCCCGACCGGCCGCCGCGCCCCGACCAGTTGGAGGCGCTGGCCGCCACGCTCGCCGCCGCCGACCGGCCGGTGCTGCTGGTTCTGGACGACCTGCACCGGGTCGCCGACCCGGCGGCGTTGACCGGCCTGGAGTTCCTGCTGCGGCATGCCGGGCGGCGGCTGCGTCTGGTGATCGGCGCGCGGGCCGGACTGCACCTGCCACTGCACCGGCTGCGCCTCGCCGGCGAGCTGACCGAGATCGGCCCGGACGAGCTGGCATTCACCGACGACGAGGTGGCCGATCTGCTCACCGCCCACGCCGCCGCGCTGCCGGCGACCGCCGTGCACCGCCTGCGGGAGCGCACCGGCGGCTGGCCGGCCGCGCTGCGCATCGCCGCCCTGGCGGTACGCGGACAGCCCGACCCGGAGCGCTGGGTGGGGCAGTTCGGCGGAGACCAACCGGAGATCGCCGGGTACCTGCACGAAGAGGTGCTGGCGACGCTCGACCCGGACCAGGCGGGCCTGCTGCGTCGTACCGCCCTCGTCGACACCGTCTGCGCCGACCTGGCCGAGGCGCTGACCGGCCGCGCGGACGCCGGGCAGGCGCTGGCCGACCTGGCCGGCACCGGTGGTCTGCTGCACCGGGAGGACACCCGGCCACCCTGGTACCGGTCCGAGCCACTCCTCGCCGACCTGCTCCGCGCCGACCTGGCCCGGTTGCCCGCCGACGAGCTGCGTGAGCTGCACGTCCGGGCCGCCGACTGGTACGCGGGCGACGGCCGGCCCGCGGACGCCCTGCGGCACGCCCTGGCCGCCGGCCGCTGGGACCTGGCCGGCGACGTGTTCGTCGCGCACTGGCCGGAGCTGACCCGCTACGACCGCAATCCGGTGCCCGCGCCGGCGCCCGCGCCACCGCCGACGGAGGTGATCCGCGCCGACCCGGAGGTGGCGTTGGCCTGCGCCGCCGAGCGCGCGTACGCCGGCGATCTGCCGGCCGCCGCCGGTCACCTGCGCGCCGCCGCCGGGCACGCCACGGGCCTGCCGGTGCCGCGCCGGGACCGGTTCCTGCGGTTGGTCACCGCGCTGGAGCTGACCGTCGCCCGGCTTGCCGACGACCGCGCCGAGGTCCGGGCCGCCGCCGCTCGACTGCTGCGTACCCGCCCGGCGGACGCCACGCCGACCCGGGTGCCGGCCGGGATGGCCGGTTCCGCCCCGACGGTCGGTGGCGGCGGCGCGTCCGACGACCTGGACCTGCGGGCGTTCACCGGCACCGCGCTGGGGCTGGTCGAGTTGGCCGACGGGGCGCTGCCCACCGCTCGGTTCGTCCGCGCGAGGGCGGCGGCTCGGGAGGCCGGCCGGCCGCGTACCGAGCTGGTCGGGGCCAGCCGGGCCGCGCTGCTGCTCGCGGTGCGTGGCGAGCTGCGGTCGGCCGAGCAGGCGGCCCGGGACGCGCTCGGCATGCCGCCCAGTCGGGGCTGGTCCTGTCGGCTCGACTGCGGCTACGCGTACTTGGCTCTCGCCGTGGTGGCACTGCTGCGCGACCAGCCCGAGGAAGCCAGGGCGAACCTCGGGCTCGCCCTGCCGGCGCTCGACGTGACGGGCGGCTGGGCCGGTAACCCCGAGGTGGGCGACGACTGGCTGGCCGCTGCTGCCGGCGAACCGGTGGCGGCGGCGGTGGCGGCGCTGTGCCGGGCGCAACTGCGCCGCGACTCCGGCGACCCGGCAGCCGGCCAGCGGCTGCTCGTCCGGGCCCGGGAGGCGCTGGCCGGCCGGCCGTCCGCCGCCGAGGTGACCGGTCTGCTGCGGGCCGCCGAAGCCGAACTGCGGGCCGTGCGGGGCGACCTGGACTCCGCCCGGGAGCTGCTGGTCGGCACCGCCGACGAGGGGGCCGACCCGGTGCTCGCGGTGACGTTGGCGAAGGTGCAGTTGCTGGCCGGCGACGCCGCCGCCGCCGAGCGAACCCTGCCGGACTGGCAGGCGCCGGCGGCCACGGCCTGGCCGCTACCGGTACGTCTGGACGCGGGGCTGCTGGACGCGGTGCTGGCCGAGCGCGCCGGGGACGGGCGGCGGGCGGGTCGGATCCTGGAGCAGACGCTGGACCTGGCCGGCCCGCATGGCCACCGCCGGGTCTTCACCCGGGCCGAACCACCCGTGCGGGACCTGCTGGCCGCGCACCTGGACGCGGGCACCGCGCACTTCGCGCTGGTCAGTGATCTGGTGCGGGGAGCGGGGCAGAGCGCCGCCGGGCCGGCCGCCGGGCCGAGGGGCGTGCTCGACGAGCCGCTCACCGAGCGGGAGCTGACCATCCTGCGCTACCTGCAGAGCATCCTGTCCAACGTGGAGATCGCCAGCGAGTTGTCCCTCTCGGTCAACACGGTGAAGACCCATGTCCGCAACATCTACCGCAAACTCGACGCGACCCGCCGGCGCGAGGCGGTCCGGCGGGCGCGCGAGTTGCGGCTCATCTGAGCGGATCGCAGTCAGGGGTTGGCGGCGGCGTCCGCGGCTGTCAGCAGGTCGGGCAGGTCGTACCCGCCGTCGTGCCGAACGCCGTTGACGAACAGGGTGGGGGTGCCGTTCACCCCGCTGCGGATGCCCCCCACAAAGTCCCGGCGCACCCGGTCCGCGTGCGCACGGTTCTCCACCTCGGCGTTCAACTCGTCCGGTGGCAACCCGACCTGCTCGACGCCGAGCGACAGGTGCACCGGGTCGAGCTGGTCCTGATGCTCGTAGAGCCAGTCGTGCATCTCCCAGAACCGGCCCCGGACCCCGGCGGCCTCGGCCGTCTCGGCGGCGCGTTCGGCGTACGGGTGCACGTTGGCGATCGGGAAGTAGCGGTAGACGAGCCGTACGGTGTCGGCCCGCTGCCGCAGCAACTCGTGCAGGTTCGGGTACGCGGCACCGCAGAACTGGCACTGGAAGTCGCCGTACTCGACGATGGTCACCGCCGCGTCGGCCGGCCCCCGGATGTGGTCCTCGGTGGTCACCGGGTCTCGAAGTCGGGCGGTGACCTGTAGTGGCGTGCTCATCGGGCCATCACCTTCCGATCGGCGGTGAGCTGGTCCAGCGCGTCGAAGATGCCGTCGGCGCCGGGGTTGACGTCGGGCGGCGACAGGTAGCTCCAGCTCACCTTCCCCGCCGGGTCCAGCACCACGAGCGCGCGGGCCGCCTCACCGTTCGACATGTACGCCCCGTAGCTACGGGCCACCTCGCCCTTGGGCTCGAAGTCGGCCAGCAGGGGGAACTTGATGCCCCGGCTCTCCGCGAACGCCCGGTGTGACCAGATGCTGTCCACCGAAATGCCGAGCACCACCGCCTGGTACTGGGCGAAGACGGGTGCCGCCGACTGGTAGAGCGACATCTGGTCACCGCAGACCGGGCTCCAGTCGGCGGGGTAGAAGGCGAGCACGACCGGCCGGCCACGGAACTGCTCAGGCCCCAGCAGAGCCCCGTCCGGGGTGGCCGGCAGGGTGAAACCGGGCGCGGTGCGCCCCGGTTGGATCAGCCCGTTCGGATCACTCATGCCACCAGCCTGCTCCCGGGGTGGGTGAGGCCGGCTCACCCACCCCGGGTGGTTCCGCGCTCGTTCAGCGCCAGCTCAGCGCTCGCCCGCGCCCGCTCAGTGCAGCACCGGTGCGACCGCGATGTGGTTCTGCACCTCCCGGATGCCCGGCGCGGACCAGGCCACCTGCTCGACCTCGGCCCGTTCGGGCATCGAGTGCACCAGTCCGGCGAGGATCGCGGTGTCGCCGTGCACCCGGACGCTGATCCGTTCGGCCTCGGTCGCTCCGGCCCGGGCGAGGGCGTCGACGATCCGGTCGGCCACGTTGCGGCCGTCCGGCGCGGTGGCCGGTCGGACGGTGATGCCGTTGCTCACCCCGCGTACGCCGGTCAGCCGGGCGACCGCGCGTTCGGCGGCTCGGCGCTGGTACTCCCACTCGACGTCGCCGTGCAGCGTCACCCAGCCGGCTGAGACGGTGACCTGGAGCTTCTCGATGGGCACGAACGCGTCCCACTCCAGCCCGTGGCTGGCCGCGGCGGCCAGGTCGGTGTCGGTGCGCTCGGTATTGTTGGTGAGCTGTACGGCCACGTCGTTGGCGACCGCCCGGACCGAGGTGACCCGGTGGGCGGCCCGTTCGGCGGCCCACTTCTTGGCGTAGCTGTCCACCCGGCCGGTCAGGGTGACGACGCCCTCGGCGACGGTCACGCCGACCTCGTGCGGCTGCACCCGCGGTTCCCAGGTCAGCTCGTCGAGCACGGCGGACTGGATGTCCTGGTCGGTGCGGTTGATCTCCGCGATGGCCATCTGTCCCTCCTCCGCTGTTCCGATGGCGGACCGGGTGGTGGCTGCGACCGGAGGTCCGCCGTGCTGCGATCCTGCCGCCGCCCCGGGTGAGCCGGCCTCGCCCGGACCGGGTGACGGCGTGGCCGGACCTTGGGCGGCACGGGTGGGAAGCGCGGACGAACATCGATGATGGGAGCGCTTCCAAAGCGAGCGGGTTTCGGTTACGGTAATCGCGTTCCTCGATTGCGGGAGCCGTCGCGTCGGGTGGCGGAGCCAGGGCAGCTCCGTTCGTCCCCGTCGTCGTGCTCGTCCCCCGAGCCACGGCGTCACCGGGTGATCGACCCCGTCCCCCGGGGTTCCACCCCGAGCGGAACCGCAGCTGCCGAGAGTCAGGCCGGCGTCCTCCACCAGCGCCGGCGTCCACTTCGGCCACTGCGGCCTGCCCATCGACCGACAACGTCCGAACATCCCACTGGTAGCCCACCCAGGCATTGACGCCAACACCTGCGCGAGCCGCCGAGCAGGTGATCCGGACGAAGTCCCGGGTCACCACCCAGACACCGGTCCGCCGGGCCGCCTGAGGGGTCCGGCACCCGGCGGACCGGCCCCTGGGTATGACGGTGAGCCCCGCTCGACCTGGGTCGAGCGGGGCCCGCGGTGGTGCTCTCGTTCAGACGGCGGGGGAGTTGGGGCGGTCCACGTCGACGAACTCCACGTCCTCGACGGCACGATCGTCCCGGCTGCCGGCGGCCCGCGCTGCGGAGCCGACGGCCCAGCCGACCGCCGCGCCGACGAGCGCGGCGCCGATCAGGAGCGTCCAGGGCAGTGCCGGCTGGCGGCCGGCGAGCGCGTCGAAGGCCAGTGAGGCGCGGCGGCGCGCCTCCTCGGCGGCGGATCCCACCAGGTCACCCGCCCCGTCGGCGAGGTCGCTGCTGTTGCGGCGGGCCGAGCGGGCGGTGTCGCGCACACTGTCTCCGGCGGAGCTGACGGCCGAGAGCAGGTGCTCCCAGGCTTGGTCCGCGATCCGCTCCGGCTTGTTGCGGCGGTCCAGCAGGTTGGTTCCGAACATCGTGGTTACCTCCTCAGGTGCCGAAGCCGCCGGCCACTTCGGACTTCGGCGTCTTTCCAGCGCGTCACGGTGTCGCCTACCCCGCAGTGCCCCGCGTCAGCCGGACGCAAACCCCGACCTCCGCGGAGCACCGGTAGTTCGGCGCGCCATGAGTCGGCGCGTCGGTGGACTCAGCGCACCGCTGACACGGCGACGCCTCGAGCGAAGTCGTCGTCATCGTCGTCATCGTCGCCTCCGCCACCGAAACCGCAGGCCAAGACGAGGGCAAGCAGAACGCCGACGCCGGCCAACCCGGCAAGTCGCTTGATCATCGAAGATCCTCTCCGTCACGGCGGGTGTCCTGGCTGATGCTAGGGCGCGTCGGCAACCGTGGGCGCGGACCGCGCCGGCCGGCTGTGCACGACACGCCGACGGCACACGGGGCAGGCGTACGTCATGGGCCGGTTGTCGGGTGCGTCGTCTCCGGACCGCTACCCTGGTTCGGCGGCGCGTCGGTCACGACCGATCGCCGATGCTCAGATAACAAAAAGTCTTGAACAATCAGATGCTGAAAAGTGCGGATATGGGCGGCTTTGTGGGTCCGGATCCGCGAATTGCTCATCCCGAGGGGTGGCGACCGAGGCCGTCGGAGGAATACTCTCGGTCGCGGCCCGCGTACTGATGAGGCGCCCGGGGGACGGGCGGGTGGAGGTGCTCGCGTGAGCCTGTCGATCGTGAAGTCGGTTCTGTCCGGTGGTGTCGTGGAGATCGCCCCACGGGGCGAGATCGACGTTGACACAGCGTACGAGGTGCGCGAAGCGATCGCGGAGGTGCTGGCCAAGGGCCGCCCGCTGCGCATCGAACTCAACATGAGGCTGGTCACCTTCATCGACTCGGTCGGCATCAGCGCCATGGTCGCCGGCTTCCAGACGGCCGAGGTCAGCGACGTGAAGCTGGTGGTCACCGAGCCGAGTCGGTTTGTGCACCGGCAGCTCTGGGTGACCGGCCTGCTCGGCCTCTTCGGCGCTCCGGAGCCCTACTTCGCCGGCGCGGCCACCCCCGAGGTGCTGCCCGGCGCCTGAGCGCGCCAGGCGTACCCGTCAGGGCTGCTCGTCCAGGCCGGTCAGGTCGATGTCGGTCGCCTCGGTGACCGCCCGGATGGCCGTCACCGACGCGTACCCGGCGGCCAGCAGCGCCACGTCCGTGCCGGGCTGTGCGGCCTGCCCCGGCTCCTCCAGCGAGGTACGGACGAACCCATGGCCGGATTCGGCCACCGTCATCTGCACCTGACCGAAGCTGGCCAGCGTGCCTCGTCGCACCCCGCGCAACTGGCCGTGCGGCAGGTCCGGGGCGTTCACGTTGAGCACACTCTCCATCGGCGCGGAGGTCAGCCGGGGGAGCAGGTCCAGGGCGACCCGCGCGGCGGTGCCCCAGTGCCGCTCGGCGTCGCGCACCCGGGCGGCGGCGTCCACCGCGGCACCGCCGCTGGCGGCCGTCGCCTCGCCGGCCGAGAGCACGTCGAGGGAGACCGCCATCGCCCGGCAGCCGTTCGTGGCGGCGGTGAACGCGGCGCCCACGGTCCCGGAGTGCAGCACCGCCCGGCCGGCGTTGGCGCCCCGGTTGACGCCGGAGAGCACCACCGACGGCGGTGGGCCGAACGCCCCGTGCAGGGCGATCAGCGTGATGAAGCCGGGGGACCCGCCGACCCCGTACGCCGGCACACCTTCCAGGTCCGGCAGTGGGTGGTCGTTCACGACGACCCGCCCGTCGCATTCCATGGCGCTCATCGCGGCGCTGGTGCCGCTCGCCTCCTCCATCGGCGCGGCGACCACCACGTCCAGGCCCCGCTGCCTGGCCGCCCAGGCCAGCGCCTGGATACCCGGCGCCGCGATCCCGTCGTCGTTGGTGATCAACACCCGCAGGGTCATCGCTCGACCACCCGGCCGGCCAACTCGTCCGGGGTGGTCCGCTCCTGCTGCCGGCTGTCCGCCGGCACCAGCCGGACCCGGTCCACCAGGCCGGTGATCGAATCCAGCCGGCCGGTGCCCAGGCCGTGCCGGGTCACGTTCAGCGCGCCGGCGGCGGCCCCGGTGCGGATGGCGGTCCGGATGTCCCCGCCCCTGGCCACGACGGCCGCCACTCCGGCGGTCATCGAGTCGCCCGCGCCGCGGGGGTCGGCGGCCTCCAGTCGGGGCATTTCGACCTGGAACAACTCCCCGTCGATGAGCGCCAACGCCGGCTGGTCGGCGCGGCTCACCACCACCGTCTCGGCGCCGCCCGCGTGCAGCTCGTACATGGCCCGGGTCAGCTCCTCGGTGTCGTCGCTGCGGGCGCGGCCGTCGCGGATCAACTCCTCGTGACTCACCTTGAGGAAGAACACCCCGCTCTCCAACACCGAACCGAGATGGTCACCGGAAAGGTCGACCACCACCCGGCCGCCGTTGGCCCCGAGGTCGGCGGCGAAGCGCCGGTACAGGTCGGCGGGCACGAGCCACGGCTCGTTGGGCCCACTGAGGATGCTCACCGAGGCCCGCAGGCCCTCGCCGAGGGCGAGGTTGTACAGCTCGTCGATCTCATGCCGGCTCAGCGGCTGCCCGGGCACGTCGGCGATCTCCTGCCGGGAGCCCTCCCGGCGATCGTGCACGTACCCGCCGCTGCCGGAGTCCCGGACCACCACCTTGAGGTCCACGCCCTCGCTGACCAGCAGCGGCTCCAGCACCTGACCGATCTCACCACCGAGGGCGGCGCAGAGCACCACGTCGACCCCGAGGGAGATCACCATCCGGGCCTGCCAGACGCCCTGCCCGCCGGGGTGCAGGTGCAGCTCGGGGTGGTCGTTGGGCTGGTCCACGGTCACCGTCAGCTGTGGAGTGGGCGCGAAGACCATCACGTGCCCACTCATCGGTCGTCGCCGTTCATGCTGGCCGCCCTCCGGCATCCTCGTAATTCGTACTAAGCGACCCTAATGGGGCAGGCGGTGTCAAGCCCTGCCATCCGCTCGGTCCGGCGCGGCGCTGAGGGCCGTCGGGCGTTGCCAGCCCGACATCGGTACGGGACGATCGGGCGACCAACGACGGCGGGAGACGGTGTGCTCAGCAGCGATACCTTCAGCTACACCGTCCAGGCCCGGTGCTCACCCGCGGAGGCGGCCGCGCTGCTCAGCGACCTGACCCGGCAGGGTGAGCTGCATCCGCTGATCGTCCGGGTCCGCCGGGTGCCGCCCCGGCCCGGCGCCCAGGCCAGCTACACGATCAATGACCGGTTGGCGGCCGGCCCGCTGCGCTTTCGGACCACCTACCACGCGGACGTGCTGGTCAGCGAGGCCGACGAGATCGTCATGGTGGCCCGCCAGTGGCCGGCCACCACGGTGCGCAACCACACCCGGCTGCGCGCCGAGCCGGACGGCCTGGTCCGCATCGAGGTCGAGATCACCCTGACCGCGCCGACGCCGCTGTTCCGCTACGCGTTCCGCCAGGCCCGAGCCGCTCACCTCGCCCTCGCCACCCGGCTGGGCGCGGTCCTCGACCGCACCGGCAACCCCCCGCTCACCTGACCCGCCCCGCCCCGCCCCGCCCCGCTGCCGCAGGCAGAGGTCGCCGTGGCAACGCCTGTCGGGGCGGTGCCACTCCGGCAAGCGATATACCTCAGAGGTATGAATATGACTCCTTGGTATAACGCCTACCAGCGATACTCCCGCCCGTCCGCTGCGCCGATCTTGCGATTCCGGTTGCCGATATCAGTGGGATGCCCACATTCGTCGGGACAGCAAGTGCAAGATCGCGGGGGCAGGACAGGCCGCTGCACCTGACGCAACGGCCCGTCCTGGGTGCGGAGCCCATGCGCACAGGCGGCGCAGGCAGCTAGACCGTGGTGGCAGCGCGATCCCGGTTCGTGCGGGTGGTTCCGGCGGCGGGCCGCCGGCCCCATGGTTTGTAGGTGGACAGCACCGTCGCGATGATCATTAGGCTGGTGGACACCGCCGGCGCGATGACCAGGTCGGCGCGATCACCTGCGGGCAGGGCAGGGCCCACCGCTCCGGCGTGGCGCAGGTTCGGGGTGAGCAGGAACAGCACCAGCCCGACCATCACCGTGGTGAGCACGAGCTTGACCAGCACCCAGCGGTGGCGCAGCAGGCCCCACGGGGTGAGCAGCGAGCTGGCGACTCCGATCAGCCAGACCAGGACGCTCAGCGGCGCGAACAGCACCGTGCCGACCAGGGCGGTCACCGGATAGACCACCGCCGGGTCGGCGCCCCGCTGCACGGCGATGCCGAGAGTGAGCAGCACCAGGTCGGTGCCCAGCCAGCCAAGCGAGGTGACGAGGTGCAGGGTGAGTAGCGCCTTGCGGGTGGTGGGTCGGATCCGAGGCATACCGCGATGCTGCCCGCCGACCCCGGCCGGGTCGTCCGACGAGCGACGACATCAGGGGTACGCCCGGCGACGTAGCCCGGCCCCGGACGCACGTGATGCCTGTGAGTCATCACGATGACTCACAGGCATCACAACGCGTGGGTCAGTAGACCGACAGGTGTACGTGGTTGGTGTGGTCGGTGGACGGGGTGCCGTTCGCCCCGCTGTACGACTTCCACCCGCTGCTGGGCAGCCAGATCTGCCTGTACCAGATCACGTAGAGCACGGCGAGCCGGTCCGCGTTGCGGATGAAGTACGCGGCCAGGTTGTTGCCGTAGGTCTTGTCGCCACCGGTGGCGTTGCCGCCGAAGCCGTTCTTCTGCGCCGCGAAGTCGCAGGCCCGGCCCTTCGGGTGCTCACCGGAGCCGCTGGGGCGGTGGCACGAGACGTACCGGGTGAAGCCCGCGGCCTTGGCCTGGTTGAGCGCGTGCAGGGTGCGGGGGGTGATGCAGCCGTTGGCCGGCGTGGGGTCGTTGACGCTGCACGACTCGGAGGGCCAGGAGCCGTCGGAGTTACGCGGCGCGGCCTTCGCGTTGGCGGTGGAGGTGCCCCGGTTGGAACCGGCGTCGGCGGTGGTCTGCGGCTTGGGGGTGGTGGCCACGGTCAGGGCCCGTTCGGCCTGTTCCTTGCGCTTGGCCATTACCGCGACCTGCTTGCGCTGCTCGTTGATCTCGCCGTCCAGGGCAACCCGGGTGCGGTTGGCCTGGTCCTTGCTGGCCAACAGGTCACGCAGCACCCGGTCCTCGTTGGCGGCCACCGCGTCCAGCGCGGCCGCCCGGTCCATGAAGCCTTCGGGAGTGTTGCTGTTGAGCAGCGCCGACATCGCACCGAGCCGGCCGGTGCGGTACGCCACCTCGGCGATCTCGCCGACCTTGCCGCTGCGCTGGTCGATCTCGACCTCGATGGTCTTCAGCTGGCCGGCGAGCTGCTGCTGCCGTCGTACGGAGCTGTCCAGGGCGCGCTTCGCGTCCAGGTAGCCCTTGCTGGCCGCCTCGAGTTGGGCGCGCAACGCCGGGGTGCCGCCCTCCTCGTCGGAGTTGGGTGCGGCGGCTCGCTGGCCGGTCGGGGGAGCGGCCGAGGCGGTGCCGGCCGGGAGCGCGACGCCGAGGGCGAACATCGCGACGATCAGGGCCGCCAGTCGGGCGGCGGGTGGTCGTGCTGGTGCCACTGCGCATGTCCTTCCGTCAGCCGCCGACCGGGTTAGCTGACGGGTTCGGGACGGAAGATCCCTACCGCTGACGCGGATGCACCCCAGGAACATGGTTCCCCGGTTCGCCCAGGTGGGCGATTAGGCGGCGACCGCCACCGGCGCCGGGAGGGCGCCGCCTGGTGGAGGCCGGGACCGAGCCTACCGGTGCCGGTGGGGCGGCTGCAGCCAATGTGACGGACGGTGCGTGCGTCACCACGGAAATTTGCGGCGAAAGTGGAGGAAGGCCCCGAAAGGCCCCGTCACCACTCGATGGAGCCACACGCTCCGGAGGTGGCGCCGGGCTCGATCTGCAACGTCGCGTGCTCGATGCGGAAATCGTCATGCAGGGCCGTACGCGCCGCGGTGAGCACCGCGCCGACCTCCGCACCGGGTGCCATGGTCAGGTGTGCGGAGGCCACCTCCATGCCCGAGGTGAGCGTCCAGACGTGCAGGTCGTGCACCTCGACGACACCGGGGACCGCGGCCAGTCGGTCGTGCACGGCGGTCACCTGGAGGTGCTCCGGGGCGGCCTGCACCAGGATGCGGATGGCGGCGCGGGCCAGCCGCCAGGTGCGCGGCAGGATGAACACGCCGATGGCGACCGCGACCAGGGGGTCGGCCCACCACCAGTCGGTGACGGTGATGAGCAGCGCCGCCCCGATGACGCCGAGCGAGCCGAGCAGGTCGCCGAGCACCTCCAGGTAGGCGCCCTGGAGGTTGATGCTCTCCCGGGCCCCGGCGCGCAGCAGGGCGAAGGCGACGATGTTCGCGAGCAGACCGAGCACGGCCACCGCGAGCATCGGGCCGGCGATGACCTGGTGCGGGTCGCCGAAACGGCGGATCGCCTCGATCACCACGTAGATCGCGACGCCGGAGAGCAGGACGGCGTTGGCCAGTGCGGCGAGTACCTCGAGTCGGTAGAGCCCGAAGGTGCGCTGTGGGTCGCCGGTGGCCCGCCGGGTCGCGGTGATCGCGGCGAGCGCCATGCCGATGCCGAGTACGTCGGTGAACATGTGCCCGGCGTCGGAGAGCAGGGCGAGCGAGCCGGTGTGCAGGGCGGCCACCGCCTCGACCACCATCAGGGTGGCGAGCAGCCCGAATGCCGCCCAGAGTCGACCCCGGTGCTGGTGTGCGGCATTGGCGACGGACCCATGGTGGTGGTCATGACCTGCGCCCACGAGAATCACCTTCCGCCGCTGGTCGGGACCCGGTCAAATGTATGCTCACATCGCTATGTGTGCAAGTGTACGGGCAGTGCCTGTCGCCGGCGGCAGTCCCACGCAGGTCAGCCGGTCGGGTCGATGGTGGTGAGCCGCTGGGTGGCCCGGGAGAGCGCCACGTACAGGGTGCGTACCCCGGCACCCGGGTCCGCCCGGATCTCGCTCGGGGCGACCAGCACCACCCCGTCGTACTCCATGCCCTTGGCCTCCAGGCTGGTCACCACCTGCAACCTCGCGCCGCCCAGCGCGCCGAGCCAACCGGCGACCTCGTCCCGGCGGGGAACCGGCGTGATCACCCCGACCGTGCCCTCCACCTCGGCCAGCAGGCCGGTGGCGGCCTCCACGGTCGCGGTCTCCAGCCCCGTCGGGGGCACCACCAGCTCGACCGGCTCGACCCCGGTGGAGCGGACGGCGGTCGGCAGCGGCAGGTCGGGGTAGAGCCGACGGATCTCCGCCGCCGCCACCGCGAAGATCTCCGCCGAGTTGCGGTAGTTCGTGGTGAGCGTGAAATCGTGTCGCTTGCGCCGACCCAACGCCTGGTCGCGGGCTCGGGTCAGCTCCTCCGGGTCACCCGTCCACGCGGTCTGCGCGGGGTCGCCCACCACGGTCCAGGAGGCCAGTCGGCCGCGTCGACCGATCATCCGCCACTGCATCGGCGAGACGTCCTGCGCCTCGTCCACCACCACGTGCGCGTACTCCCGGTAGTCCTCCGGACGCTCCCGGGCCGCCGCGCGGGCGGCACGCTGCCGCTCGCCGAGGGTGCTCAACTCACGGACACCACCGGCGAGCTGGAACGGGTCGCGTCGCGCCCGGGCCGGCTGCGCGGGCTTACCGAGCAGCGCGTCCAACTCGTCCAGCAACGCCACGTCGGCGATGGTCAGCCCGGCCGAGTCCAGGTTCCGGTACGCGGCGTTGAGCAGCCGGATCTCCGCCGAGGAGAGGATTCCCCCGGCGTAGCGGCGCAGCCGGTCCGGCTGCGCCAGCCAGCCGAGCACGTGCCGGGGGTGCAGCCGAGGCCACCACGCCTTGAGGAACTCGCGGAACTCCGACCGCTCGGCGATCTCCGCCTCGAAAGCCGGCTGCTCCGGCAGCCGACCGCTGCTCAGCTCACGGGCCTGCGCCCAGAGCGCGGCGAACACCCCGTCGAAACCGGCCCGGCGCACCTCGTTGCGCCGCGCGCCGCGTTGCAGCGCGCGGTCCCGGATCCGGTCCAGCGCGGCCCGGTCCAACCGCAGCAGCGTGCCCCGGTAGAGCAGCCGCAGCTCACCCGGGCCACCCGGCACCGCGTCGCGGGCCGCCCGCTCCAACACCCGGCGCATCCGCAGCGAGCCCTTCACCGCCGCCACCTCGGGCGGGTCGGGACGGGTGGCGGTCATCCCCGGGAAGAGGGTGCCCAGCGAGTGCAGGGTCGCGGTGTCCTCACCGAGCGACGGCAGCACGGAGCCGATGTACTCGACGAAGACCGACGACGGGCCGACCACCAGGATGCCGCCGCCGGCGTAGCGGCTGCGGTCGGAATACAGCAGGAACGCGGCCCGGTGCAGGGCGACAGCGGTCTTGCCGGTGCCGGGGCCGCCCGCGACGATCGTCACCCCGGAGCCGGGCGATCGGATCGCCTCGTCCTGCTCCCGCTGGATGGTGGCCACGATGTCGCGCATGCCCCGGCCGGTGGCCTTGGACAGGGTGGCCAGCAAAGCGCCGTCACCGACGACCGTCATCCCCTCCGGGGCGGCGGTCGGGTCCAGCAGGTCGTCCTCGATCCGGGTGACCCGCTCGGCGCGGGACTGGATCGTGCGGCGTCGCACCACGTCCAGCGGCTGCGCCGGAGTGGCCTGGTAGAAGGCGGCGGCGGCCGGCGCGCGCCAGTCGACGACCAGCGTGACGGCGTTCTCGTCGCGGATCCCGAGCCGCCCGACGTGCAGCACCTGACGGTCGCGCAGGTCCAGCCGGCCGAAGACCAGCCCCTCGTGCTCGGCGTCCAGGGTGTGCCGCCGCTGCGCCGCGTGGAAGACCATCGCGTCACGCTCGACCAGGGCGCCGTGCGTGCCCACCCGCGCCATCCGGTAGCCGTCACGCTCGGCACGGACGGCTGACTGCCGCAGCTCCGCCAGTCGGGCGTACACCCGGTCGAGGTGTCGTTGCTCGACGGCGATCTCCTGCTCCAGGCCGGTCTGGTCGGTCAACGCACGCTCCTTCAGGGGTCGCCGGCAGGCGGCGGGAACCGCGCGGGCCAACCGAGAAGAGTACGGCCCTGGGCCCGACCCGCCGCGCCCGAGGTGCGCGAACGTGCTCAGGCACCCGCCTCGGCGGGGGCCGTGCCACGGTGAGCCGGCGGCGATTCGGCGAGCACCCGGCGCAGCACGCCGGTGAGCGCGGCGTTGACCTCGTCCGGGCGTTCCATCATCAGCATGTGCCCGGCACCCGGGCACACGGTCAGCTCGGTGGCCGGCAGAGCCGCCGCGATCGACTCGGCGCACGGCGGTGGGGTCAGCCGGTCCCGGTCGCCGACCAGGGCGGCGGCCGGCAGGTGGGCCAACGTGGCGAGGGTGTCCAGTCGGTGCTGGGTGCCGATGGAGGCGCGGAACCCGCCGATCGAGCGTAGCGAGGCGCGAGCCACCGCCGAGGTGACCAGGCGGATGTCGGCCGGCTCGCAGCGGTCACCGAAGAGCATCCACCGGATGCTCGGTTGCAGCGCGTTCAGCAGTGCCCGGGGCGCCCGCCACGAGCCACACCGGGCCAGCACGCCTGCGCCGGTCGTCTCGGCCAGCCGGATCAGCCGGGCGATCCGCGGCGAGAGCCCGTAGACGGTGTGTGTGTGCCCCTCGGCGGTGGTCGAGACGAAGACCAGGCCGGCGGTACGGGCGGCGAAGTGGGCGGGGTGACGGTGGGCGTACTCCATGATCGTCATGCCGCCCATCGAGTGCCCGACCAGCACCACCGGGCCGGTCGGCGCCACGGCGTCGATCACCGCGGCCATGTCGTCACCCAACTGGGCCAGGGTGGCCGTCGGCAGCGCCATGCAGCTCGACCGGCCGTGCCCCCGCGCGTCGTAGGCGACCACCCGCACCGCACCGCCGAACGGCGCCGCGGTGAGCGCGTCGACCTGCCGGTGCCAGGCGCGCCCGTCCAGCGTCCAGCCGTGCAGCAGGATGGCGGTGACCTGGGCGTCCGTCGGGCCCGTCGCCTCGACGTTGAGCCGTACACCGTCCGACAGGCCGACCTCGAACCGCTCCGGCATCGCCACCTCCCCAGGGCCGCCCAGTACCACCAGCACCGGGATACCCGGCGGTAACACCGGCTACCCGCCATGACACCACGCCAATCGCGCCGTGGCGAACATTCCCGACCTCGCCCGTGCCGGCCAGCGGCGGACCAAGCTGAACGGCATGGGGTCGTCGGGAGCGCCCATGGGCGCGACGTCGGGGCAGGGGCGGCAGGCCGGCGGCACGCCCCGCGCCGCGCTGGCCGACCTGCTCGCCGGTAATCGGCGGTTCGTCAGCGGCCAGCCGGTGCACGGACACGACGTCACCGCCGCCGCGGCCGCGGCCTCCGGCGACCAGCAGCCGTACGCCGTGGTGCTGGGCTGCATCGACTCCCGGGTGCCGCTGGAGGCGATCTTCGATCAGACCTTCGGCGCGATCTGCGTGATCCGTACCGGGGGGCACGTGCTCGATCGCGCGGTCTGCGGCTCGATCGAGTACGTGGTCGGCCAGCTCGGCGTACCGCTGGTGATGGTCCTCGGCCACGAGCGGTGCGGCGCGGTGGAGGCCACGGTGGCGGCGCTGCGCACCGGGCAGCGTCCCGGGGGGTCCCTGGCGCACCTGGTGGACGAGATCGCCCCGGCGGTGACCGAGGCGGGGATCGACGACCCGGCGGTGCAGCCGCTGGCGATCCGCCGGCACGTCCGACGGACGGTGCGCACCCTGCGCCAGGACGACCTGCTGGCCGAGCCGGTGGCCGCCGGCCGGGTGGCCGTGGTCGGCGGCCTCTACGACCTGGCCACCGGCGAGGTCGCCCTGATCGATCCCGGCTGACCCGGCGGTGGACGCACGAAACCGCCCGCCGGGAAATCCCGGCGGGCGGTTTCGGTTGGTGCGGTGGGGGAGGGCTCAGCCCTCGAAGACGCCGGCCGCGACCAGGCGCTTCTCGGTGGCCTCCCAGCCGTCACCCGGGTGGGTGGCAGCCAGGTTGTTGATCTCCGCCCGGATCTTGGCGGCGTGGCCGGCGGCGGCCAGCACGCGGATCTCCTCGACGAAGGCGTCGGAGTCCGTGCGCAGGTGCGCGGTCTTGCCGTTGGTCAGGTTCCGCACGTAGGCGTGCTTGCCGCCGTTGAGCGGGATGAGGTACTTGAACTCGCCCAGCACGCTGAGGGCGCCACCCTGGCCAGCCTGGCCGGCCCGGACGGACGCGCGCGCGGTCTTAGAGGTGTTGCTCGCCACGGAGGTACTCCTTGCAAGACGTACGGGAGGACTGGACGTCCGGGGGCTGTGTGCGGGTCGTACGTGACTCGGCCCGCGAAGGTGTAACGCGGCATAAGCCGCCGGTGGAACTGTACAGGACCACGACATCATGCTGGTCGTCGCGGTGTCCTGAGAGGCAACGGCGACCACCCGTCCGGCTATTCCACCCGGCGTTTTTTCCGATTCCCTGGCGCACCACGCGTCACACGAGTCATCATGTGTTGCAGCAGCCACCTGGGTGGACGAGGTCGTAGGGGAAGACGCACCTCGCTCTCCGGGAGGTCACCGTGCCAACGCGTGGCGTCGTATACGTCCACTCGACCCCGCTCGCCGTGTGCTCGCACGTCGAGTGGGCGATCGCGCGCGTCCTAGCCGCGCCGGTCAACCTGCAGTGGACGGCTCAGCCCGTCGACCCCGGCGCACGCCGGGCCGAGTGCGGGTGGACCGGTCGTCCGGGGACGGGCGCCGAGCTGGCTGCTGCCCTACGGCAGTGGCCCATGATCCGTTTCGAGGTCACCGAGGAGCCGAGCGCCGGTGCCGATGGTGAGCGCTTCATGTACGTGCCGGCCCGTGGCCTGTTCCGGGCGACGGTCGGCGTGGCCGGCGACATCCAGCTCGGCGAGGACCGACTACGGGCGCTGATGGCGGCCTCCCGGGCCCCGGAGGCGCTGGCGCACGCCCTCGACAAGGCGCTCGGCACGGCCTGGGACGCTGACCTGGAGCCCTACCGCTACGCCGGCGACGGCGCCCCGGTGACCTTGCTCACTCGGGTCGGCTGACCCGGCCGACGGGCCGCTGGCCGTACACGGTCGAGCCGGTGACGACCGGTAAGGCCAAGTTGCCCCGATAAGGGAGAAGCTGGTGGGATGGACGGCGTGTCGAATCGCCCGTGGCGCGCCAGTGTCGCTGTCGCCGCCCTGACCGCCCTGCTCGTCTCCGGCTGCTCAGGTGACCCGGAGAGCCCCACGCCGACGCCCAGCCCGGTCGGCACGTCCGCCGGCCCGAGCGTCCCGGCCGCGCCGCCGGCCAGCGACCCCGCCAGCCGCGCTGCCGCGCTGGTCGCGACGCTGTCCGACGAGGACCTGGTCGGCCAGGTGCTGATGCCGTACGCCTACGGCGACTCGGCGACGAAGGTCTCCGCCGGCTCGGCGGCCGGTAACCAGGCCCTCGCCGGGGTGGACACCCCCGCCGAGATGATCGCCAAGTACCGGCTGGGTGGCCTGATCCTGGTCGGCTTCAGCGCCGACGACCCGACCAAGGGCAACCAGGAGACCACGAACGTCGACAACCCCAAGCAGGTGCACGAGCTCACCACCGGGCTGCGTACCGCCGCCGGTCGGCTCGCCGCCGGTCCCGCGCCGCTGCTCATCGGCACCGACCAGGAGTACGGCGTCGTCACCCGCGTGACCGACGGGGTCACCGTGCTGCCCAGCGCCCTCGCGGCCGGCGCGGCCGGTGACCCGAAGCTCACCGAGGCCGCCTGGCGGGCCGCCGGCACCGAGTTGGCCGCGTTGGGCATCAACATCGACTTCGCCCCGGTGGCCGACGTGCTGGCCACCCGCAGCACCGTGATCGGCTCCCGGTCGTACGGCACCGACCCGAAGCGGGCCGCCACGCAGGTGGGCGGCGCGGTCCGTGGCCTCCAGGCGGCCGGGGTCGCGGCCACCCTGAAGCACTTCCCCGGGCACGGCCACAGCGCCGACGACTCGCACCAGGACCTGCCGGTGCTCACCCAGTCCGCCGCGGCGTTGCAGAGCGGCGCGTGGCCGCCGTTCACCGCCGGGATGGATGCGGGCGCGATGGCGGTGATGTCCGGTCACCTGGACGCGCGCGCGATCGACCCGGGGACCCCGGCGACGTTCTCGCACAAGCTGCTCACCGACGTGCTGCGCGGCCAACTCGGCTTCAAGGGGGTGGTGATCACCGACGGGATGAACATGCCGCCCGCGATGCGCTGGGCTCCCGGCGAGGCGGCGGTCCGTGCGCTCAACGCCGGTAACGACCTCATCCTGATGACCCCGAACGTCGGTCAGGCGTACGACGGGCTGCTCGCCGCGCTGCGCGGCGGATCGCTGCCCCGGACCCGGCTGGTCGAGG
The DNA here is from genome assembly GCF_059358895.1 of Micromonospora sp. BQ32. Classification (NCBI taxonomy): domain Bacteria; kingdom Bacillati; phylum Actinomycetota; class Actinomycetes; order Micromonosporales; family Micromonosporaceae; genus Micromonospora; species Micromonospora sp. BQ32. The sequence goes on from NZ_JCADBI010000016.1 coordinate 110,776, forward strand.
CGGTCACCCGGGTGCTGACCATGAAGTTCCAGCTCGCGGAGTTGCCGGCGGCGCAGATGTCCACGCTCAACTCCCCGGCGCACCGGGCGGCGGCCGACGCGCTGGCCGCCGCCGCCGTCACCGTGCTGCGCGGCGCCTGCGGCAAAGCGGTACGCGGGCCGGTCACCGTCACCTCGTCCGGCGGTCGGGACGGCACCCGGGCCACGCTCACCGCCGCGTTGACCGCCGCCGGGGTGCAGGTCAAGCCCAGCGGCGGCACGATCGTGCACCTGGTGGGCTACGGCGACGGCGCCAAGGACCTGAGCCCCGACGCGGCGATCACGGTCGCCATGGACACCCCGTACGTGCTGGCCGACGCGAAGTCACCGACGCTGCTGGCGACGTACTCCTCCAGCCGGGCGTCGATGACCGCCCTGGCCGCGGTGCTCGCCGGCAAGGCCCGGCCGGGCGGCCGGTCCCCGGTGACCGTCCCCGGACTGCCCGCCACGACCTGTCGCACCTGACCGGCCGGCCCGGACGGATCAGCGCCCACCTCACTCGCCCTTGGCGAGCCCTCGCACCGCGAGCCGGTACGCCGGAAGCACGTCGGTCCGTTCGGTGATCAGCCCCTCGCTGACCTCGAAGACCAGCGTCTGCCCCGCCGACTGGACGGCCAGCGCCCAGTTGCGCGACTCCTCCTCGGTCAGCGGACTGGTGGCGAGCCAGGTCATCTCGGTGGCGTCGAAACCGCCGGCGCGCAGGTCGCGGAACTGTTGACCGGCGACCGTCTCGTCGGCCCCGGTGGCGAAGCTCTCCAGCGCGGCGCGCGGCGTGACCGTCGGCGAGTCCGCCGCCCAGATCCGCAGGAATCCGCCGCCGGCCGGCCGGCCGTCCACCTCGCAACGCACGGTGCTGCCGCCGCGCTTGGTGAGCGCCTCGCCGACCAGCTCGGCCAACTCGCCCTTGGGCGGCTCGATCGCCTTCGCCGTCCACCCGTCGGCCAGCGGAAACGTCACCGGAAGCGGGCAGGGGGAACCGGTGCCGCCGGTGGTGCCGCCAGGCGACGCCGGAGCCAGTTCGTCGTGCCAGGGCTCGCCCGTGGCCTGCGGGGCCGGGCCACCGGCCGCGGGCCCGGCGGGAGCGCCGGCGTCGTCGCCGCAGCCCGCCAGCAGACCGAGGGTGAGCGCCGCCGACAGGGCGGCGCGGGTACGAGTGTCCATGGTGGTGATCCCCGTCAGTCGATCTTCAGTCGGCCCATCTAAGCGGGGCGGTCTACCGACGTCAATCGGGATCGTTCACGCACGACGGCCCGCTGGACCGGCAACTACCGCCACGGCAACGAGCGCACCGCGAAACAGCACCCCCGCAACCGGGGCTGAACGACGAAAGGGCCCCTCCTCGTTGAGAGGAGGGGCCCTTTCGGAGGATCTCAGGGACGGGCGAAGACGAGCGCCACGTTGTGGCCGCCGAAGCCGAACGCGTTGTTCAACGCGGCCGGGATCTCCATGTGGCGGGCCTTGTGCGTGGCGACATCCAGGGTGAGACCTGGCTCCGGGTCGTCGAGGTTGATCGTCGGAGGGACGACACTGTCGCGGATCGCCAGGATGGTGGCGATCGACTCCAGCGCGCCGGCCGCACCGAGCAGGTGACCGGTCATCGACTTCGTCGCGGACAGCACCGGGTGGTCGCCGAGCGCCTTGTGCAGCCCGCCGATCTCCAGCATGTCCCCGACCGGGGTCGAGGTGGCGTGCGCGTTGACGTGCACGATGTCCCGCTTCGCCACGTCCGCGTCCGCGATCGCCTTGGCGATGGCCCGGATGGCGCCCTCGCCCTCGGCGTGCGGCTGCACGATGTCGTACGCGTCGGAGGTGATGCCGGCGCCGGCGAGACGCGCGTACACCCGGGCGCCCCGGGCCGCGGCGTGCTCGGCCCGCTCCAGCACCACGATGCCGGCACCCTCGCCGAGGACGAAGCCGTCCCGGCCCCGGTCCCACGGGCGGGAGGCCCGCTCCGGGTCGTCGTTGCGGGTCGACATGGCCCGCATCGAGCTGAAGCCGGCGATCGGCAGCGGGTGGATGACCGCCTCGGTGCCGCCGGCCACCACCACGTCGGCCCGGCCGGAGCGGATGATGTCCAGACCGAGGGCGATCGCCTCGGCGCCGGTGGCGCAGGCGCTGGCCACCGAGTGCACGCCGGCCTTCGCGCCCAGCTCCAGCCCGACCCAGGCGGCCGGACCGTTCGGCATCAGCATCGGGATGGTGTGCGGGGAGACCCGACGTGGCCCGGAGGCTTCCAGGATGTCGTCCTGGGCGAGCAGGGTGGTGGCGCCGCCGATACCGGAGCCGACGCTCACCGCCAACCGCTCCCCGTCGAGGTCGGAGCCGGCGAGGCCGGCGTCCGCCCAGGCCTGCTGCGCCGCGATGATCGCGATCGCCTCGGAACGGTCCAGGCGGCGCAGGCGGACCCGGTCCAGCACCTCGGACGGCTCCACGGCCAACTGGGCGGCGATCCGGACCGGCAGTTGCTCGGCCCACTCCTGGGTGAGGGCACTCACCCCGGAGCGGCCGGCGAGCATTGCGTCCCAGGTCGACGCGACGTCCCCGCCAAGCGGGGTCGTCGCGCCGAGCCCGGTGACGACGACGTCTGGACGACTCATGATCAGGACTGCGCCGCGATGTAGCTGACAGCGTCGCCGACGGTCTTGAGGTTCTGCACCTCGTTGTCCGGGATCTTGACGCCGAACTTCTCCTCGGCCGCGACCACGACCTCCACCATGGAGAGCGAGTCGACATCGAGGTCGTCGGTGAAGGACTTCCCCTCGGCCACGTCGTCCGGGTTCACCCCGGCAACCTCTTCGAGGATCTCGGCGAGGCCGGTGGTGATCTCGTCACGGGTCATTGCGGTTGGTTCCTTTCATCGGGGTTCTCCGGCGGTCGGCGTCGCCGACCGCCGTTCCTCGACGCGTACGCGCCCGAGGGGGTCATCAGGGGCAGCGGACGACCTGACCGGCGTAGGTCAGGCCACCGCCGAAGCCGAACAGCAGCACCGGGGAGCCCGAGGGCACCTCCCGGCGCTCGACCAGCTTGGACAGGGCCAGCGGCACGCTCGCCGCGGAGGTGTTGCCGGACTCGACGATGTCCTTCGCGATGATCGCGTCGGGGATGTTGAGCCGCTTGGCGATGCCGTCGATGATCCGGGCGTTGGCCTGGTGTGGCACGAACGCGGCCAGCTCCGACGGGTCGACCCCGGCCCGCTCGCAGGCCTGGAGCGCGAGCGGCGCGATCGCGGTGGTGGCCCAGCGGAACACCGCCTGCCCCTCCTGCTGGATGTACGGGCGCCAGCCCTCGATCCGGACCGCGTCGCTCTTGTCCGGCACCGAACCCCAGACGACCGGGCCGATCCCGGTCGGCTCGTCGTCGGCGGTGGCGGAGACCACCGCGGCGCCGGCTCCGTCCGCGAAGATGATGCAGGTGGAGCGGTCGGTCCAGTCGGTGAAGTCGGACAGCTTCTCCGCGCCGATGACGATCGCGTTGCGCGACGCCCCGGCCCGGATGGCGTGGTCGACAGTGCCCAGCGCGTACGCGAAGCCCGAGCAGGCGGTGTTGAGGTCGAACGCGCCCGGCGCGGTGATGCCCAGCTTGGCGGCGACCCGGCAGGCCACGTTCGGGCTGCGGTCGATGGAGGAGCAGGTGGCGACCACGACCAGGTCGATGTCGGCGGCGGTCAGGCCCGAGTTGGCCAGCGCCTTGCCGGCGGCTGCGGCGGCCATGTCGGCCACCGTCTCACTGTCGGCGATCCGCCGGCTGACGATGCCGACCCGGTCGCGGATCCACTCGTCGTTGGTGTCGACGAGCTGGGCGATGTCGTCGTTGGTCACCACCCGGGAAGGCTGGTAGTGCCCCATCGAGACGATGCGACTGCCAGTCATGAACGACCTCCGATACGGGCGATCAGGTCCCGTGCGGCCGGCAGGTCGTCCGGGGTGTTGAGGGTGACGATCTCCGGGGCGCCGTCGCCCTTGAGTTCCCGCTTGACCAGGCCGGCGAGGGTGCCGGCCGGGGGCAGCTCGATCACGCCGGTGACCCCGAGGTCGGCCAGCGTACGCATGCACAGGTCCCAGCGCACCGGCGCGGTGACCTGACGGACGAGGCGCTGCACCATGGCCGCGCCGTTGTCGACCGCGGTGCCGTCGAGGTTCGACAGGAGGGTCCGGGCCGGGTCGGCGGCGGTGATCCCAGCGGCCTCCGCGGCGAGCGCGGTCTCGGCCGGAGCCATGTACGGGGTGTGGAACGCGCCGGCCACCTGGAGTCGGATGACCCGGGTCCGGGTGGGCGGTGCGGCGGCGAGCTTGTCGAGCCCGTCCAGGGCGCCCGCGGCGACGATCTGCCCGGCGCCGTTGCGGTTGGCCGGGTAGAGCCCGTTCGCCTCGATCGCGGCGATCACCTCGTCGGGGTCACCGCCGAGCACCGCGGCCATTCCGGTCGGCTCCAGCGCGCACGCGGCGGCCATCTCCCGGCCACGTACGCCGGCCAGGGTGATCGCGGCGTCGGCCGACAGCACACCGGCCAGGGCGGCGGCACCCAACTCGCCGACGCTGTGGCCGGCGGTGAGGGCGACGCCGTCCAGCGGCAGCTGCTCGGCGGCGAGCAACGCCGCGGCGACCAGCAACGGCTGGGTACGGGCGGTGTCCTTGATCTCGTCGGCGTCGGCGGCGGTGCCCAGGTGCAGCAGGTCGACCCCGGCCAACGCGGACCAGTCGCGCAGCCGCGCCTCGGTGCCGGTCAGGTCGAGCCAAGGGGTCAGGAAGCCGGGTTTCTGAGAACCCTGGCCGGGACTAAGTACGGCGAGCACGTCTATGACTCTCCCGGATAAAGGCGGGTAACGCGGTGCCGCCTTCGACCAAACCACACTAGGACCTTTAGAGGTTTCCTACAAAGATCGGCGGGGATCATCCTCGGTTTGGGCGGATTTCCGGGTAGCCGGGGTCATTGTCTGAGTCGGGACCGGCGAGGCCAGCGGGGCGACCGGATCCAACCGACCCACGGTCAGCGCGACCTGAAGGGCGAACGCGTCACGCGGCGACAGTGGCGAGAACCCGGTCACCTCGGCGATCCGCCGCAACCGGTAGCGCACCGTGTTCGGGTGCACGAACAGGGCCCGGGCCGCGCTCTCCAGCGTGCCACCCGCGGCCAGGAAGGCGTCCAGGGTCGCCAGCAGTTCCCCACCGGCGCGCACCAGTGTCGCGTACACATCGTGGCGTAACCGCCGACGGGCCTCCGCGTCGCCGGCGAGGGCCCTCTCCGGCAGCAGGTCCGCAGCCGGCACCGGCCGCGGCGCGGCGGGCCAGGCCGGCGCGGCCCGAAAGCCGGAGAGCGCGGCCCGCGCCGACTCGGTCGCCTCGTCCAGGCTCGGTACGGCGGGACCGACCACCACCGGGCCGTCCCCGAACGCGCCGAGCAGCTTCGCGGTGGCGGTCAGCGGGTCGGGTGCGCCGCCCAGCACGATCACCAGCCGGTCGCCGTGAACGCCGCCGATCACCTCCACACCGATCCGGCGGGCCTGCCGGTAGACCACGTGCAGCACCGCGGAGACCTCGCCGCCGGGCGACCGACCGACCGCCACCGCCACCGGCGGCGCGTCCGCCCAGCCGAGCGCGGCGGCCCGACTGGCCAGGACGTCCGGCGAGTCACCGCGCAACAGCGCGTCGACCAGCAGCGCCTGCAATCGGGCGTCCCAGGCGCCGCGCGACTCGGCGGCCCGCGCGTACACCCGGGCGGCGGAGAACGCGATCTCCCGGGAGAAGCGCAGCACCGCCTCGCGTAGCTGCTGCTCCTCGCCCTCGGCGGCCAGGTGCGACACCTGCTCCTCGACCACGTCGATCGTCACCTTGATCAACGCCACGGTCTGCTGGAGGGTGATCGACCGGGCCAGCGCCTGCGGGGCGGCGGCGAAGACCTCATCCGAGACCTCCTGGGTGCTGTCCGCCGTGCCGCCGCCCTCGCGCAGCCACTGCACCAGCGAACTCGCGCCCGCCTGGGCGACCAGCATCACCCAGGAGCGCTGGTCGGCCGGCAGCGCCCGGAACCAGGGCAGCGTCTCGTCCATCCGGGCCACGCTGGAGGTGGCCAACGCCCCCGCCGATCGTTCGATCCGGCGCAGCGTGGCCGACAGATCCCCACCGCCCGGCGTGCTCACCGCCCTAGCCTGACACGTCGTGAGCAGGCCAACCACGCCGGCACCGGTCCGCCGACCACCGTCGGCGCGCCCACCGGGCCCGTCTCACGGTTGCGGGGGAGGGGGCAGGCCCACCTCCTGGGCCAGGATCGCGGCCTGCACCCGGCTGCGCAGGTCCAGCTTCGCCAGGATCCGGCTCACGTGGGTCTTGGTGGTGCTCTCCGCCAGCACCAGCCGTTCGGCGATCTGCTGGTTGGACAGGCCCAGACCGAGGCAGGCCAGCACGTCCCGCTCGCGCGGGGTGAGGGTGCTTAGCGCGGCCCGGGCGTCCGCCGACGCGCCCGGCGCGGTGGCCGCGAACGCGGTGATCAGCCGGCGGGTCACCGTGGGCGCGATGAACCCGTCGCCCCGCGCCACCGTCCGCACCGCGCTGACCAGGCCGTCCGCGTCGGTGTTCTTGAGCAGGAACCCGGCCGCGCCGGCCCGCAACGCCCCGAAGACGTACTCGTCCAGGTCGAAGGTGGTGAGCACCAGCACGTCGGCGAGCCCGTCGGCGACGATCGCCCGGGTCGCGGAGATCCCGTCCCGGTGGGGCATTCGCACATCCAGCACCGCCACGTCGGGGCGCAGCTCCCGACACAGGCGCACCGCAGCGTCACCGTCGGACGCCTCGCCGACCACCTCGACGCCCGGTGAGCCGTTCAGGATCAGGGCCAGTCCCGCTCGTACCGCCGGCTGGTCGTCGGCGAGCACCACCCGTACCGTCGCCGGGCGAGCGTCACCCGGTGACGGCGCCGCCCCGGTCACCCGCCCTCCCCGGTGGGTAGGGCCGCCCGCACCTGCCAGCGACCGTCGTGCGGCCCGGCGGTGAACCGGCCAGCCAGCAGGGTGGCCCGTTCCCGCATGCCGATCAGCCCGGCCCCGGCGCCCGGCAGCCCGACCCCGCCCCGGCGGACCGGGTTCTCCACCGTCAGCACCACCTCGGCCGGCCGGTACGCGATCGTCAGCTCCGCCTCGCCCGTGCCGTGCTTGAGTGCGTTGGTCAGCGACTCCTGCACGATCCGGTACGCGGCGAGGTCCACCCCCACCGGCAACGCGCCCGGCGTGCCATCGGTCCGGACCCGCACCGCGAGACCGGCCGCCCGGACCCGCTCGACCAGTCCGTCCGCCTCGGCCAGCCGCGCGGTGACCACCTCCGGCGTGGCCGGGCCGCTGGCCCCGGGCTCGCGTAGCACCTCAATCATCTGACGCATCTCGGCCAGCCCCTGCACGCTGCTCTCCCGGATCACCCGCAACGCCGACTCCACCTGACCGCGATCCAGCCCCGGCACGGAGAGCACGGCGGTGGCGTGGATGGCCACCGCGCTGAGATGGTTCGCGACCACGTCGTGCAGCTCCCGGGCCATCCGGGCCCGTTCGGCGCTGACCGCCTGCCGACGGTCCAACTCGACCAGGCGGGCGGTCTGCTCGGCCCGCGCCCGCTCGGCGGCGGCCTGGTCGCGGTACTGCCGCACACTGATGCCGGTCAGCACCGGCAGCAGCCCGGCGAGCACCACCAGCACCCCGACGGTGACCCCGCGCCAGTGGCCGAAGAAGAGCGCGCCGGCGATCGCACCGAACAGGCTCAGTCCGATGGTCACCCGCAGCAGCCACCGCCACAGCCGTGGCGGGCCGTACACGCAGGCGTCGTAGAGCACCTGCGTGTAGACCAGGATCACGCCCAGCGAATTGCCGAGCGCGGTATCCACGACGAGCGCTCCCGTGCCTAACGCCAGGCTGGCGCGTGGGGCGAGCCGGCGCATGGCCACGGCCACGCACATGGCCAGCAGCGGCGGCAGGAACAGCGCCGACGGCACGCCCGTGTTCGGACGGACCTGCGGTTGCCAACCCAGGGTGTAGAGCACCAGGCCACCGGCCAGCGACGCGCCGGCCAGCATGAGGTCGCGGCCGAGGGTGCCGGAGTCGAGCCACGGTGGCGCACGCATACCCCGATCCCACCACAGCCGTCGCCCGCCGAACTCCGACCGGGGGAGGACCTCGCCGGCACCGCCATGCGCCGAAAGGGGGACGCGGACCCGCTCCGATCGCCGGTGTGCCCCCGGCCCGACGCGGCGGGTGAACGGTGCGGAAAGACGCTGTGAACTGCGTAACCGGGTCCCGTGCTCACCGGCGTCTTCGAGGACCGGCCGGTCCGGACCCCGGGTACGCTGCCGCGCGGCCCGTCGGTCCCGGCCAGTACGGTGACAGGGCACCTCGGGGAGAGCACCCGAGGGTGAGGCGAGCGTGAGGAGACCGGGGATGGCGCACGGGGAGGCCGAGCACGGCTGCGCCCAGGGCGAGCCCTGCCGGCCGGGGCACCACGACCCGCAGGCGGCTGGCAAGCACCGCCGGGCGGTCGGCGGCGCACCATCGCACCCGGTGGAGCCGCTCGTCGGGCGGGCTGACGACGAGCCGGTGCTGCCGCGTCAGCGCTCCGCCGAGCCCGCCGGTCTCGCCGAGCCCGACTCCGACGTTCCCGCTGGTTGCCTCAGCGAACGTGCCGGCTGGGCCGGGGCGCATCGGCACGGTCCGGTCCGGCCGCGTCCACGGGCCACCCGCCGGCAGCGCCCACCGCGCCGCTGGTGCTGACGGCGCCGCGGCGCTGATCAGCGAGCGCGGCGGGTCACCGGCGGCGGTAGTTCAGCGCGTGCGGCGGCGGATCAGCAGGGCGATCCCGGCGAGGCCGACCGTGATGGTCAGCATCACGCCGACGTTGAGCAGCAGCAGGCGTTGCAGGTCGCCGAGCGCCTCGTCGAGGTCCTTCGCCGGGTCGAGCGTGTCCTCCGGGAGCACCCGCTCGCCGCCGCCCGCGCCACCGCTGACCGTGTCGAACTGCCGCTCCAGCGGCACCCCGGCGGTGCGTAGGGTCTCGGACATGCTGAGCCGACCCAGGAACCAACCGGCGCTGGTCTTGCGGCCGTCCGGCTGCTTCGCGGGCCGGTAGACGCGGGGCCCGCCGATCGCCTTGGGGTAGAGGTCGTACGTCTGCTTGGGCGTCTCGCCGGCGAGCACCACGACCGTGTATTTCGGACCGAGGTTGGCCGCCTTCGGACCGGTCGGCATGCCGGTGCGAGCGAGGAAGTTGACCTGGTCGATGACCGCGCCCACGAGGGCGGGCTCCTTGTCCGCGTGCATTCGCAGCGGCGCGGACAGCCCCGTGCCGGTGATGTCCACTCCGGCGGGTGCCGGCTTCGGCGCCGCCGAGGCCGAGCCAGCGGTGCCAAGCGACAGCAGCGCCATCGCCAGCGTGCCCGCCAACACGGCGGCCAACCGCCTCATGTGTCGGACCATCCCGCCTCCTCGCCCCGTTCGATGGATGGCTTCGTCGTGACGTCCGGACCGACCTGCCGGTGCGGCATCGACCAGATGGTCGCGTCCACTCCTACAGACTCCGCAGAACGTCGATGAGTTGCAGCTTTCGGAACAGTAATTGGAACTATCTGCGATCTCTGCTCAACTAATGAGGAGCCGTTTGATCAGCGGGCGGATCGTACCCTTACGGAGGGGTTCATGGGGGGCAGGGTTACACGTACGGTCCGGGTCATGCCAGTGGTGCTCGGCGTGGCGTTCGGTGTGTCGTTTTTGGTGCCGGCGACACCGGCCGCCGCCCACAACGAGCTGACCGGCAGCAACCCGCGCGACGGCGCCCGCGTGGCGACGGCACCGGCCCGGGTCGAGCTGCGGTTCCTCGCCAGGCCGTCGCCGACTACGACGAAGATCACAATAACCGGACCGGACAATGTGGTCGCTGGCGGGACTCCCGCCTTCGACGGCAGTCGTGTGCGGGTGCCGTTCAAGCCGGCCGCCGCGGGGCTCTACATCGTCGGCTACCAGCTCACCTCGTCCGACGGGCATCCGGTGAAGGGTGAGGTGCGGTTCACCCTCACCACCGGCACCGCCGCCGACCCGACCGCCTCGCCGCCGGCCGCGGCCGGCACCAGCCCGACCGGGTCGCCCTCGGCTGGGGCGTCGGCCGTCGGCTCACCCTCCGCCGGCCCCGCGTCGGCGACACCCGGCAGCTCGACGGCCTCCCCGGTGCCGGCGGCGTCGGAGCAGTCCGACTCCGGCGGTCGCTGGTGGCTCTGGGCGCTCGGCGGCCTGGTGCTGCTCGCTGCCCTCGCGGCCGGCCTCGTGTTCTGCCGCAGGCGACGGGCTCGGTGACCCTCTGATACACCGCTCCCGGCGGGTCAGGTGTGCAGGTCGGTCATCCTTTGCTCTGCACCCGCGGATGCGACGGATACGGTCTGTGACCGGTGCCTATTGGGGTGCAGAGCAAAGCCGGGCGATGCGGAGTTACGCCGGCGACGCGCTCGTGACGCGTCCGACGGGCGACAGTCAGACCAGGCGCAGGCGGGCGGCGCGGATCCGGGTCAGGGTGCGCTCGCGACCGAGCACCTCCAGCGACTCGAACAGCGGCAGACCCACGGTGCGGCCGGTGACGGCGACCCGCACCGGCGCCTGCGTCTTGCCGAGCTTGAGGCCCCGCTCGGCGCCGACCGCCTCCAGCGTCGACTTCAACGACTCGGCGTCCCAGGACTCCAGCGCCTCGAACGCCGCGACGGCGTCGTCCAGCAGCTCGGCGGAGCCGTCCTTCATCGTCTTGGTCCAGGCGGCCTCGTCGATCAGCGGCGAGGCCAGGAAGAGGAAGTCGACGTTCGGCACGATCTCGCTGAGCACCGCGATCCGGGTCTGAGCCAGCGGCGCCACGGCGGCGAACGCGTCGGCGTCGAACTCCTCCGGCTGCCACGGCGGCGGCGCGATGGTCTCGGTGCCGGTCAGCCACGGCTGGCAGGCGTCGATGAACTCGGCCACCGGCAGCGCGCGAATGTACTCACCGTTGAACGCGCGCAGCTTCTTCTCGTCGAAGAACGCCGAGGAGAGGTTGACCTCGTCCAGCCGGAACTCGTCCTCGATCACCGACCAGGGAACGATCTCCCGGTCGCCGGAGGGGGCCCAGCCGAGCAGCATGAGGTAGTTGCGCATCGCGCCGGCGAGGTAACCCTCGTCGCGGTACGCCTCCAGGGCGACCTTGTCCCGGCGCTTGGAGAGCTTCTGCCGCTTCTCGTTGACCACCACCGGCACGTGCGCCCAGATCGGCGGCTTGACCCCGAGGGCTTCCCAGAGCAGCTGCTGCTTGGGGGTGTTGGGCAGGTGCTCCTCGGCGCGGATCACGTGGGTGATCCCCATGGTCATGTCGTCGACGACGTTGGCCAGCAGGAAGACCGGCGAGCCGTCGCCCCGGGCGATGACGAAGTCCTCGATGAGCTTGTTCTCGAAGGTGGGCTCACCACGGATCAGGTCGACCACCACGGTCGCGCCCTCGTCCGGCGTACGGAAGCGCAGCGCGTGCCCCGGGCCGGGGCCGAGGCCCCGGTCACGGTGGTAGCCGTCGTAGCCCTGGTACTGCGAGCCGGTGCGGGCCTGCACGTCCTCGCGGGTGCAGTCGCAGTAGTAGGCGCGGCCTGACTCGTGCAGGCGCGCGGCGGCGGCCCGGTGCTCGCCCGCGTTCGCCGACTGGAAGTACGGGCCCTCGTAGCTGCCCCGGGAGATCCCGATCCAGTCCAGCGCGGAGAGGATGCCCTCGGTCCACTCGGGCTTGTTGCGCGCCGCGTCGGTGTCCTCGATGCGCAGCACGAACACGCCGCCCTGCTGCTTGGCGTAGATCCAGTTCTGCAGCGCCGAGCGGGCGCCGCCGACGTGGAACATACCGGTCGGGGAGGGGGCGAAGCGCACACGTACTGTCACGTCCCCCAGCCTACGGCGGTACGCGACTGCTTTGCGCCACCGCCCCCTGGCTCAGGGGACCGAGCGGATCTTGACGACCAGGGCGCTGCCGAGCAGGGTGACCACGGCGGTGACCGCGTAGAGCGTGGGATAGCCGCCCAGGTACACCACGAGCGGGGCGGAGAGCGCCGGGCCGAGCACCTGCGGCGCCGAGTTGGCGATGTTGATGACGCCCAGGTCCTTGGCCCGGTCGGTGGCCCGGGGCAGCACCTGAGTGATCAACGCGGCGTCGACCGAGAGGTAGACGCCGTAGCCGGCGCCGAGCAGCAGCGCCGCGACGATGGCCATCGGCCAGACCGGCGCGACCGCGAGCAGCAGCGCCGCCACCGCCATGATCAGCCCGGAGGCGATCACGTAGATCTTGCGGCGGCCGGACCGGTCGGACAGCCGGCCGGCGATCACCGCGGTCAGCATCATCCCGAGCGTGTAGAGCAGGATCAGCACCAGCAGGCCGCCCTCGGGGTCGGGGTGGCGGACCCCGTCGCTGAGGAAGTACAGCAGGTAGAGGGTGCCCAGGGCGTTGCCGAGCTGGACCAGGAACCGGGTGATCCAGGCCCAGGCGAAATCCGGGTGCCGGCGAGGGCTGATCCACATCGAGGCCAGCAGCGCCCGCGTCCGGATCACCGGCCGATGCGTACGCGGCAGCGGTTCGTCGGGAGTGAGCAGCGCGAACGGCAACGACAGCAGCAGGATGGCCACGGCGATGGCCAGGTAGCCGGCGGCGTTGCCGGTGACCACGGCGGTGACCAGCACCGCGCCGAGCACCAACCCGAGCGCCTGCGGGATGCCCACCCACCCCGAGACCCCGCCGCGCTGGCGCACCGGGACCCGGTCCGGGACGGCCGCGGTGAGGCTGGCCAACATCGCGTTGAAGCAGACCTGCGCGGCGACCCAGCCGAGGGCGACCCCGAGGATGGTCCGTTGCTGGGCCAGCAGCACCAGGGCCGCCGCGCCGAGCACGGCCCCGCCCGCCGTCCAGACGTGCCGACGACCGAGTTCGCGGCCGGCGATCCGCAGGCAGGTCCGGTCGGAGAGCGCGCCCGCGAGGGGGTTGGCCAGCACCGCGGCCAGCGCACCGAGGCCGGTGACCACGGCCAGCATGTTCTCCTTGTCGCCGGGCGCGATCTGCTCGATCTGCTGCGGCAGCAGCACCTGGATGGGCGTGAAGAACGCCATCCACACGCCGAGGTTGGCCGCGAAGATCAGGCCGATCCAGCCGCGCCGCACCGGCACCGTCGGCTCGGCGAGCGCCGCCGGCAGCGACGCCGGCGTGGGGTCGAGGGTGGTCACCGCGCCGACCCCGGCCGGCTGGCCGCGATCACGTTCCGCAACCAGGTGTACGACGACTTCGGCGTACGGGTCTGGGTGCCGTAGTCGACGTGCACCAGACCGAAGCGCTTGGTGAACCCCTCGGCCCACTCCCAGTTGTCCAGCAGCGACCAGACGAAGTACCCGCGCACGTCCACCCCGTCGTCGACGGCGGCCCGGACCGCGCGCAGGTGCCCGTCGAGGTACGCGATCCGCTCCGGGTCGGCCACCTGCCCGTCGGCGTCGGGTGCGTCGTCGTACGCGCAGCCGCTCTCGGTGATCTCGATGGGCGGCAGCGCGTCGCCGTACGTGTCACGCAGCCAGCCGAGCAGCTCGCGCAACCCGTCCGGGGCTACCGGCCAGTCGAACGCGGTACGCGGGTACCCGTCCAGCGGGACCAGGTCGAACGGCAGGGGTGAACCCTCCTCGGCCGCCCGTACCCCGGTGGGGTTGTAGTAGTTGACCCCGAGCACGTCGATCGGCGCGGCGATCGTGTCGAGGTCGCCGGGGTGGATGACGCTCGGGTCGGGGCCGGGCAGCTCCGGGTATCCGCGACCGAGCAGCGGGTCGGTGAAGAGCCGGTTGTGCAGCGCCTCGTACGCCGCCCCGGCGGCCCGGTCGGCGTCGCGGTCGCCGAGCACCCGCACCGGCGAGTAGTTGTTGGCGATCGCCACCGGGCTGGCGGTGTGGGTCCGCAGCGCGGCGACCGCGAGCCCGTGCCCGAGCAGTTGGTGGTGGGCGACCGGGAAGGCGTCGAACAGCAGCATCCGGCCGGGGGCGTGCACTCCCATGCCGTAGCCGAGGCTCATGTGGATGAACGGCTCGTTCAGGGTGATCCAGAGCCGGACCCGGTCGCCGAGCCGGGCGGCGGTCTTCTCGGCGTACTCGGCGAACCGGGCGGCGGTGTCGCGGTGCAGCCAGCCGCCGGCGTCCTCCAGGGGTTGCGGCAGGTCCCAGTGGTAGAGGGTGGCCACCGGGTCGACACCGGCGGCCAGTAACTCGTCCACCAGCCGGTCGTAGAAGTCCAGGCCGGCCGGGTTGGCCGGGCCGGTGCCGGTGGGCTGGATCCGAGGCCAGGCGATGGAGAACCGGTACGCGGAGACGCCCAGGCCAGCCAGCAGCGCCACGTCCTCGGTGTGCCGGTGGTAGTGGTCGCAGGCCACCTCGCCGCTGCTGCCGTCGCTGATCCGCCCGGGGGTGCGGGCGAAGGTGTCCCAGATGGACGGAGCTCGGCCGTCGGCCGTCGTGGCGCCCTCGATCTGGTGGGCCGATGTGGAGACGCCCCAGCGGAAGCCGGTGGGGAACTGGGGCATCGGTGCGGTCGACATGCGCCCTCCCGGTCAACGTGAAACGTGCTCGGGACTTTAGGGCGCTCTCGATGAATGCGCCATAGGCCGGCCTGGCGCAATGCGCAATGGTTGATCGGCGTGTCTTTTTCCGAACCCGTCCAGGTAAGTCCGATTTAACGCATAGAGTGCCGATATCGTGTGATGTCCTCACCGGAGGAAAGACGGAAATGATCCTCGTGGAACGCAGTGCGCACGTGGCGGCGCCAATTGAAGTGGTCTGGGATGTCGTGCAGCGGGCCGAGCAGTTGCCGGCCTGGCTGGCCGGGGTTCGCGCGGCCGAAGTGCTCTCGGGAGAGGGCTTCGGGCGGCGACAACTGGTCCAGGCGGGGCGCGGCTCGGCGCATGAGGCCGAGGTGATCGCCTACCAGGAGCCGACGCTGATCGGCTGGCGGGAACGGGCCAAGGGCGCCGGATCTCGGGCGGAGGCGCGCACCGAGATCTACGTCCAGCTCACCGGAGACGAGGAGGAGGGCGGGACCATCGTGCGCCTCATCGTGGTCCGTTGGCCGGCCGGCCCGGTCAAGGCGGCCCTGCTGCGCCTCGGACTGCGTCGGGTCGGCGCCGACCTGGAGGACTCGCTGGCCCGGCTCACCGACCTGGCCGCCGTCGGCTGACGAGCGCCCATCCTCCCGGCGTCACCCGCGACGGCGGTGGTCCGGATCCCCGCCAGGGCTCCCGGGCCACCGCCGCTCCGTACACCGAAAAGGGCCCGGCGCAACTGCGCCGGGCCCTCCTCAGTGGTGCTGGGTCAGCTGTCGCCGCCGGTCTCGCCGACCGGGGCGGCGTTGACGTCGTCGATCGCGTACTTCTTGGCGGCCTCGGCCGGCACCGTGGTCGCCACCGCGCCGCTGCGGGCGAGCTGCCGCAGCGTGGCCACCACGATCGACTCCGCGTCGACGTGGAAGTGCCGGCGCAGCGCGTGCCGGGTGTCCGACATGCCGAAACCGTCGGTGCCGAGCGACGTGTAGTCGCCGGGTACCCAGCGGGCGATCAGATCCGGTACCGCGCGCATGAAGTCGCTGACCGCGACCTTCGGCCCGTCCGCGTCGGCCAGCTTCTGCTGGATGTACGGAACCTTCGCCTCGGCGCCCGGGTTGAGCAGGTTGTACTCCTCGGTCTCCACCGCGTCGCGGCGCAGCTCGGTCCAGGAGGTCACCGACCAGACGTCGGCGCCGACCCCCCAGTCCTGGGCGAGCAGCTGCTGGGCCTTGAGCGCCCACTGCATCCCCGTGCCAGAGGCGAGCAGGTTGGCCTTCGGGCCGTCGACCTGCGGTGCCGGCGAGTAGCGGTAGATGCCCTTGAGCAGGCCCTCCACGTCCACATCGGCCGGCTCGGCCGGCTGGAGCGTCGGCTCGTTGTAGACCGTCAGGTAGTAGAAGACGTTCTCCTGCGCGTCCCCGTACATCCGGTGCAGACCCTGCTCCAGGATGTGCGCGATCTCGTACGCGAACGCCGGGTCGTACGCGACCACGGCCGGGTTGGTGGCGGCGATCAGCAGCGAGTGGCCGTCCTCGTGCTGGAGGCCCTCACCGTTGAGCGTGGTCCGACCCGCGGTGGCGCCGAGCAGGAAGCCCCGGGCCATCTGGTCGGCCGCGGCCCACAGCCCGTCGGCGGTCCGCTGGAACCCGAACATCGAGTAGAAGATGTACATCGGGATCATCGGCTCGTCGTGCGTGGCGTACGCCGAGCCGGCTGCGGTGAACGAGGCCACCGAACCGGCCTCGTTGATCCCCTCGTGCAGGATCTGCCCGGAGGTCGACTCCTTGTACGACAGGAACAGCTCGCGGTCGACCGAGGTGTAGCGCTGGCCGTGCGGCGAGTAGATCTTCGCGGTCGGGAAGATCGAGTCGAGACCGAAGGTGCGTGCCTCGTCCGGGATGATCGGCACCCAGCGCTTGCCGAACTCCTTGTCCTTCATCACGTCCTTGAGCAGACGGACGAAGGCCTGCGTGGTGGCCACCTTCTGCTTGCCCGAGCCGCGCTTGATGTCGGCGAACCGCTCCGGGCCGGGGATGGCCAGCCGCTTCGTGCTGGTCCGCCGGGACGGCAGGTACCCGCCGAGCTGCTCGCGCCGCTCCTTGAGGTACGCCAGCTCCTCGGACTTCTCGCCCGGGTGGAAGTACGGCGGCAGGTAGGGGTTGTCCTCCAGCGCCGAGTCCGGGATGTCCAGGTAGAGCCGGTCACGGAAGGTCTTCAAGTCCTCCAGCGTCAGCTTCTTCATCTGGTGGGTCGCGTTGCGGCCCTCGAAGTGCGAGCCCAGGGTCCAGCCCTTGATCGTCTTCGCCAGGATGACGGTGGGCTGACCGGTGTGCTCGGTGGCCGCCTTGTAGGCCGCGTAGAGCTTGCGGTAGTCGTGCCCACCCCGCTTGAGGTTCCAGATCTCATCGTCGCTGAGCGGCTCGACCATCTTGCGGGTCCGGGCGTCCCGGCCGAAGAAGTGCTCCCGCACGTACGCGCCCGACTCCGCCTTGTAGGTCTGGTAGTCGCCGTCCGTCGTGGTGTTCATCAGGTTGACCAGCGCGCCGTCGGTGTCCGCGGCGAGCAGCGGGTCCCACTCACGACCCCAGACGACCTTGATCACGTTCCAGCCGGCACCCCGGAAGAACGCCTCCAGCTCCTGCATGACCTTGCCGTTGCCCCGGACCGGGCCGTCCAGCCGCTGCAGGTTGCAGTTGATCACGAAGGTGAGGTTGTCCAGCTCCTCACGGGCGGCCACACCGATGGCGCCGAGCGTCTCCGGCTCGTCCATCTCGCCGTCGCCGAGGAACGCCCAGACGTGCTGCTGGGAGGTGTCCTTGATGCCGCGGTGCTGCATGTACCGGTTGAACCGGGCCTGGTAGATCGCGTTCAGACCGCCGAGGCCCATCGAGACGGTGGGGAACTCCCAGAAGTCCGGCATCAGCCGAGGGTGCGGGTACGAGGGCAGCCCACCACCGGGGTGTGACAGCTCCTGGCGGAAGCCGTCGAGCTGGTGCTCGCTGAGCCGCCCCTCCAGGAACGCCCGCGCGTACATGCCGGGGGAGGCGTGGCCCTGGTAGAAGATCTGGTCGCCGCCGCCCGGGTGGTTCTTGCCCCGGAAGAAGTGGTTGAAGCCCACCTCGTAGAGCGACGCCGAGCTGGCGAAGGTGGAGATGTGCCCGCCGACGCCGATCTCCGGGCGCTGCGCCCGGTGCACCAGCATGGCGGCGTTCCACCGGACGTACGCCCGGATCCGCCGCTCGACGTGCTCGTCACCCGGGAACCAGGGCTCGCGCTCCGACGGGATGGTGTTGATGTAATCGGTGGTGGTCAGGGGCGGAACCCCGACCTGGCGCTCACGGGCCCGCTCCAGCAGGCGCAGCATGACGTAGCGGGCCCGTTTGGCTCCACGTTCGTCGATGACACCGTCAAGCGACTCGACCCATTCGCTGGTCTCTTCAGGGTCGATGTCCGGAAGCTGGCTCGGTAGGCCGTCGCTGATCACCGGGCGCTTGCGTTCCGTAGCCACAGGCGTTCCCTCGGTTGTGTGTGGGATAGGTCTCTAGCACCATCCTGCCCCCTGGTGGCACCCCTCGTCACGTCTAGGTCCCCCCGACGCGATGCTCAACACAGGTACTCGCCGGTAACTTAGCGCGACGGCCGGGCGGTACCTGAGCGGTTTGACCGCCCCTCCTACCGTCACCACCATGAACGGACGCCGTGTCGCGGTCGCCGCGAGCATGATCGTTGTCGGGGTGGTTGGCCTGGTCATCGGCGCGGTCGCCCTCGCCGCCGGCAACCTGCCGATGGTGGGACTGGTGGCCCTCGGCGCACTGCTGGCCGTGCTCGGCGCGGCTCTCCTGCGGGACGCTGTCCGCGCGGCCCGTCTGAGCGGCCAGGCCCGCCGTCGCCGCCGTCGTCCGGACTCGGATGGCGGCTTCTACCCGGGGCCAACCGGGGACGCCGGTAGCGGTTGGCACGTCGACCGGCAGCGGGACGGCGAGCACGACCGCTCCGACGGTACGGAATCAGTCGGCGGCGGCGACTCCGGCGGCGGCTGGTCCGGCTGGGGCTGGTCCAGCGGTGACTCCGGCGGCGGGTCCGGGGGTGACTCCGGCGGCGGCTGGTCCGGCGGCGGCGACTCCGGCGGCGGTGGCGGCAGCTCCTGACCCCGCCCTGCGGCAGAATGCGACGTATGCGCAGCGACGTGATCACCGTCCAGACCGGGTCCCGGCCGACCGTCCGGGACATCACCGCCGAAGCCCAGCAGTTCGTCTCGGGCGAGGGCGACGGCCTGCTGCACGTCTTCGTGCCGCACGCCACCGCCGGCCTGGCGATCATCGAGACCGGGTCGGGCTCCGACGACGACCTGCTCAGCGCCGTGGACGACCTGCTCCCCACCGAGGACCGCTGGCGGCACCGCCACGGCTCGCCCGGCCACGGCCGCGACCACGTGCTGCCGGCGTTCATCCCGCCGTACGCCACGCTGCCGGTGCTCGGCGGCCGGCTGGCGCTCGGCACCTGGCAGTCGATCTGCCTCGTCGACACCAACGGCGACAACCCGACCCGCCAGGTCCGCTTCTCCTTCCTCCCCGGCTGACCGCCCGCCTGCCCGCCGGTCTTGCCGGGACGCCGGCCCGCCTCAAGATCCGCACAACTTCCCCGAAACTGCTGCCTCGGCCCGTGGCGAGGCAACAAGTTCCCTGATGTTGCGCGGATCTTGAGGCGTAGGGCGGGTTACGGGCGGGCGGTCTCCTGCTGGACGGTTTGCTGCCCGGGGTCCGCGGATGGCGTGGCAGTGCGGGCCGCCGACGGGAGCGGGTTGTCCGCCGTCTGGTGCAGGCCGGGCACGCGGTCCTCGATCACGAACGAGGCCCGGGTGTACGCGGGCGCGCCCGGCCGACTGACGTACGGCAGCACGTCGAAGTCGGCGGTGAGCTGTCCCGGGGTGATCGTGGTGCGCACGTACCCCCGCAGGTTGTTCTGGAAGCGGAGGTGCGGGTTGAACGCGAACCACGGGTGCGAGCCGGATGCCGAGTCCGCGCCGTCACCCGTCGAGGTGATCGAGGAGCAGACCACTTCGGTGCCGACGGTGCGCGAGGTCGGGTCGGCATAGTCCAGCTTGAGATCGCTGGCCCAGTGCGCGTGCACGTCGCCGGTCAGCACCACCGGGTTGCGTACCCCGGCGGCCAACCAACCCCGGGTGATGCGGTCCCGGGAGGCGACGTAGCCGTCCCAGGAGTCCATGCTGGTGACGGTGAGCGGGCCGGAGTTGTTGTCCCGTTGAGCGAAGAAGACCTGTTGGCCCAGGATGTCCCACTGGGCGTCCGAGCGACGGAAGCCGTCCAGGAGCCACGCCTCCTGCTCGGCCCCGGTGATCGACCGGGCCGGGTCGGATGCCGCCGCGCAGTCACGGTAGCCGTCGCCGCAGGCCTGGTCGTCGCGGTACTGCCGGGTGTCGAGCATGTGGAACGTGGCCAGCCGCCCCCAGCGCACCCGCCGGTAGAGCTGCATGTCGATGCCGCGGGGGATCGAGGTGCGCCGCAGCGGCATGTTCTCGTAGTACGCCTGGAACGCTGCCGCCCGCCGCGCGGGGAACTCCGGATCCGGTGCCTCGGGCACCTCGTCGGCCCAGTTGTTCTCCACCTCGTGGTCGTCGAACACCACCGCCCACGGCGCCACCGCGTGCGCGGCCTGCAGGTCGGCGTCGGTCTTGTACTGGGCGTGCCGCTGCCGGTAGTTGGCCAGCGTCCGGGTCTCCGGCCCCTCGTGGTCACGCGGGTTGCCACCGGGGACGTTGTACGTGTCCGGGGCGTACTCGTACTGGTAGTCGCCCAGGTGCAGGATCAGCTCCGGCTCGGTCTCGGCCAGCCGCCGGTAGGCGGTGAAGTAGCCGTGCTCGTACTGGGAGCAGGAGGCGAAGCCCATTGCCAGGGCGGCCGGCATGGTCCACGGTGCCGGGGCGGTGCGGGTGCGTCCGGTCGGCGAGACGTGGCGCTCGGCACGGAACCGGTAGAAGTACTCGCGCCCTGGCAGCAGGCCGGCCAACTCCACGTGCACGCTGTGCGCCGAGCGGGTGCGGGCGACCGCGACCCCGCGGCGCACCACATGCCGGAACCGCTCGTCGGCGGCCAACTCCCAGTGCACCGGCACGTCGCGGTCCGGCATGCCGCCGAGGCCGTCCTCGGCCAGTGGCTGCGGGGCCAGGCGGGTCCACAGCACGAACCCGTCGTGGTCGGGATCGCCGGAGGCCACACCGAGGGTGAACGGATAGGCCAGCGGCCGGCCCGCCGCTGCGCCGGCCGCCGCCGGCAGCCCGGTGACCGCGCCCGCGGCGCCGAGTGCTCCGGACAGCAGGATGGTACGTCGGGACAGTGACACGGATCCTCCCCAGAGTCCGATCTTCGTGACTCCGGGAGCCTCGCGAGCCCCGGTGGCCGACAGGTGACAGTGAGTGGCCCTGCTCGTCGCCGGCAGTCGAACACCGATGACCGCTGTCGCTCCGTCCTGACCCGTCGCCCACCGATCCGTCGCCCACCGATCCGCCGTCCGACGGGTGATCCGGCCGGCCGGGCTGCGGCCCGGTGTGGCCGTCCGGTCGGTGCGCCTGGGCCTGATCGCTGAGCTGGCGGAACGGGCGTGCTGCGTACGATGTGGTCGTGACGCGGCAGGTGGGTTCCGCAGTGGGTGGGCTGGTGGATCGGGCCGGTCTCGCCGTCGATGTGGTGCGGCGGATGGCGCACGTCACCGCCGCGCTGCGACACCGGCAGGGCACCGCGTTCGCCGAGTTGGGGCTCACCCCGGCGGCGGCCCGGGCCCTGCGGGAGTTGGACCCGGACCACCCGCTGCCGGCCCGGGATCTCGCCGGTCAGCTGGGTTGCGAC
The DNA here is from genome assembly GCF_059358895.1 of Micromonospora sp. BQ32. NCBI lineage: Bacteria > Bacillati > Actinomycetota > Actinomycetes > Micromonosporales > Micromonosporaceae > Micromonospora > Micromonospora sp. BQ32. Next base: position 132,251 of record NZ_JCADBI010000016.1, read on the forward strand.
CGGTCGAACGTGACGGTGCTGGTCGACAAGCTGGAGCAGGCCGGGCTGGTGGAGCGTCGCACCGACCCGACGGACCGGCGGCAGAAGACGCTGCTGGTGACCGGGGAGGGCCGGGCCGTGCGGGCCCGGGTGATCGAGGTGATGTCCGACTCCCGACTCCTGTCCGGGCTGAGCGACGAGGAGCTGAGCACCCTTCGTGACCTGGTCTGGAAGGTGTCCGACGGCGGCTGTCCGGAGTCCTTCGGGCCGGAGTGAGCGCACCCCCGCCGGCCGTGTCCCACTGGGCGAGCAGGGCTTCCGTCGGTAATGCTGTCCGACGTGACCACCCCGCAAGATCTCGACGACCGGTTCCGGGAGACGCTGGCGGCGCTGCCCGCCGCCGAGCGGCGGCGTGACCCCGCCGACCCGGTCACCGACGACGCCCCACTGACCGGCGCACAGGTGCTGGACCTGTTCGACGCACAGGTGACCAGCCGGCAGCTCGACCTGGCCGGCCGCTGGTTGCGCAGCTTCGGGGAGGGTTTCTACACCATCGGCTCGGCCGGGCACGAGGGCAACGCCGCGGTCGCCGCCGCGCTGCGTCCCACCGACCCGGCGCTGCTGCACTACCGCTCCGGCGCCTTCTACTGCCTCCGCGCCGCCCAGGCCGCCGCCGACCCAACGCTGACCGGGACCGCCGGCCCGACGGGGACCGCCGGCACCGAGCCGTCTGCGGGCACCGAGCCGTCTGCCGGCGCCGAGTCGACCGTCGACGGGGTATCGACCCGCGGCCCCGAGCGGACCGCCGATTGGGAGGTGTCCGAATCGGAGCCGGCCGGGACCGAACCGACCTCGGCAACCGTGGCCGCCAGCGGGTTCGCGGCGTACGCCGACGCGGCCCGGGACGTGCTGCGCGGGATGGTCGCGTCGAGTCTTGAGCCGATCGCCGGGGGCCGGCACAAGGTGTTCGGCCGGGCCGACCTGGCCATCGTGCCGACCACCTCCACCATCGCCTCGCACCTGCCCCGCGCGGTCGGGATGGGACTGGCCGTGGAGCGGCTGCGCCGGCTGGACAGCGTCGGACGGCGTACCGGGGCCGGGGTGCGGGTCGGCAGCGGCGCGGGCGCGACACACGCCCCCTGGCCGCCGGACGCGATCGTGGTCTGCTCCTTCGGCGACGCCTCGGTCAACCACGCCAGCGCCACCGCCGCCTTCAACACCGCCGGCTGGTACGACCACGCCGGGTTGCGGATTCCGGTGCTCTTCGTCTGCGAGGACAACGGGCTGGGCATCAGCGTCCGCTCGCCGGAGGGCTGGGTCGAGGCGACCCTGCGGGCCAAGCCGGGCATCCGCTACTTCAGCGCGGACGGGGTCGACCCGGTGCGGACGTACGCGGTGGCGGCGGAAGCCGCGGCCTGGGTACGCCGCAACCGGCGGCCGGCCGTGCTGCACCTGCGCACCGTACGGCTGATGGGGCACGCCGGGGCGGACGCGGAGTCGGCGTACCGGGGCCCGGCCGAGCTGGCCGAGGACCTGGACCGGGACCCGGTGGCCGCCACCGCGCGGCTGCTGGTCGACGCCGGAGTGGCGACCGGCGAGGAGTTGCTGGCCCGGTACGACGAGACCGGCTGGCAGGTACGCCGGCTGGCCGAGGAGGTGCTGGGCGAGCCGAAGCTGGCCGCCGCGGCCGACGTGGTGTCGGCGCTGGCACCCCGCCGTCCGGTGCGGGTGGCGCGGGCGGTGGCCGACGCGGCGGCGCGGGCCAGCGGCCCGGGCGCGGGCGCTCGGGCGGAGGCGTTCGGTGGCAAGCCACCGGAGCTGGCCGGGCCGATGACGCTGGCGCAGAGCATCAACGCCGCACTCGCCGACGGGATGCTCGACCACCCGCAGATGGCGATCTTCGGTGAGGACGTGGCCGCCAAGGGCGGCGTGTACGGGGTGACGAAGGGGCTGCGCGACCGGTTCGGGGCGGCTCGGGTCTTCGACACCCTGCTCGACGAGACGTCGGTGCTGGGGCTGGGCCTCGGTGCCGGGTTGGCCGGGATGCTGCCGGTGCCGGAGATCCAGTACCTGGCGTACCTGCACAACGCCGAGGACCAGCTGCGCGGCGAGGCGGCCACCATGCGGTTCTTCTCGCAGGGGGCGTTCCGCAACCCGATGGTGGTGCGGGTGGCGGGCCTGGCGTACCAGGAGGGGTTCGGCGGGCACTTCCACAACGACAACTCGGTGGCCGTACTCCGGGATGTGCCCGGTCTGGTGGTCGCGGTGCCGGCGCGGCCGGACGATGCCGCGCCCATGCTGCGGACCTGTCTGGCGAGCGCGGCGGTGGACGGCAGTGTCTGCGTGTTCCTGGAGCCGATCGCGCTCTACCACACCCGCGACCTGTATGCGGAGGGTGACGGGGAGTGGCTGGCCGGCTATCCGGAGCCGGGCGGGTGGGTGGCCGGGCACGTGCCGGTCGGGCGGGCCCGGGTCTACCGGGTTGGCTCGGCGGACGACCTCACCATCATCACCTTCGGTAACGGGGTACGGATGTCGCTGCGGGCCGCGGCCGTCCTCGCCGAGGAGGGGGTGGGCACCCGGGTGGTGGATCTGCGGTGGCTGGCCCCGCTGCCGGTGGCCGACATCATCCGGGAGTCCTCGGCGACCGGCCGGGTGCTGGTGGTGGACGAGACGCGCCGCTCCGGCGGGGTCGGCGAGGGCGTGATCGCCGCACTGGTCGACGCCGGATATGTCGGTGCCGCGCGTCGAGTGGCGGGAGTTGACTCGTTTGTACCATTAGGTCCGGCAGCACGTCACGTACTGGTCTCCGCGGAAGCCATTACCGACGGTGCCCGTACGCTGCTGGCACGGTAAATTCCGTTCCACCCGGTGCGCCACTTGCGCGCAGACCAACAACTGTGTGGACTTTGCCTGACGGCGTCGCACCGACGCCGCGAGCAGGGACGAGATGAGGAGGCACGCGACAGTGAGCGCGACCGCTGGTCAGGCCGCCGACGGGGTACGCAGCCTGGCGGACCGGTTCGGGATCGAACCGGGGATGGTCGTCATGGAGATGGGGTACGACGACGACGTCGACCAGGATCTCCGAGACGCCCTGACCGACCGCTGTGGAGATCTGGTCGACGAGGACACCGACGAGGTGGTCGACGCGGTGCTGGTTTGGTACCGGGACGGCGACGGTGACCTCTTCGAGCTGCTCGTCGATGCCCTCGGCCCGCTGGCCGACAACGGCGTCGTGTGGCTGCTCACCCCGAAGGCGGGGCGCGAGGGGCACGTCGAGCCGAGCGAGGTCGCGGAGTCCGCGCCCACCGCCGGCCTTCAGCAGACCTCGACCGTCAACGCCGGCCGGGACTGGAGCGGCGCACGTCTGGTGCTGCGTCGAGGGGCCAAGGCCAAGAAGTAGCCAGCACCGCTTTCGCTCGCCCGACGGTCCGCCCACCGCCGGGTAGCCGGCTGGCGCTGTCACCTGACTCGACGCGAGGAGAGTTCGCATGCCCATCGAGGTTGGTGCCGAAGCACCCGACTTCGTGCTCAAGGACCAGAACAACCAGGAGGTCCGACTCTCGGACTTCCGGGGTAGGCGCACCGTGCTGCTGGTCTTCTACCCGCTCGCCTTCACCGGCACCTGCCAGGGCGAGTTGGGTGAGGTGCGAGACAACCTCGGCGACTACGTGAACGACGACGTGCAGGTGCTGACCGTCAGCGTCGACTCGGCCTACAGCCACAAGATCTGGGCCGACCGGGAGGGCTACCAGTTCCCGATGCTGGCCGACTTCTGGCCGCACGGCGCCGTCGCCCAGGCGTACGGGGTCTTCAACGACGTGGCCGGCGTCGCCAACCGGGGCACGTTCGTCATCGACAGGACCGGCGTGGTCCGCTTCGCCGAGATGAACGGCCCGAGCGAGGCCCGCGACCAGCAGGGCTGGCGCAAGGCCATCGCCGAAGCGACCAACTGACCGGGGTACGCCGTGCGCCCGGGTCGGTGGTGGGCAGGTAAGCTTGCCAGCCACCGGCCCGCCACACGGGCGATCCGGGCGCGTAGCTCAGTGGGAGAGCACCCGCCTTACAAGCGGGGGGTCGCAGGTTCGAAACCTGCCGCGCCCACCCTTTGACAGGCACTTGATCATGAAACCGGCCGGCGAGGACCCGCCCCGCGGCGGGGCCGAACCGGTAGCGCGCCATGATGGGCGGGTGCAGGACACCGTCGCCGTCGCGTTGATCACCTCTCTGTCCACCCTGGCAGCCGCCGCCCTGACCGGGCTGGTCGGCGCGCTCAGCACCCGTCGGCAGTTGGCCCACCAGCTCGCCGTCGCCCGGCAGGAGAGTGTCGAGCGCCGGGCGACGCGTCGGGACGAGCTGCGGCGGGACGCGTACGTCGGGTTCCTGAGCGCCTGCGACCAGGCGTACCGGCAGTTGGACCGGCGGTGGCTGGACGTCGGCGGGGGCGAGCCGGTGCCCGGCTACGACGAGGCGTACGCGGCGATGCGCGCCGTGGACGAGGCGTACAACCTGGTGTTGCTGGAGGGCCCGGCGGAGGTCGCGGCGGCCGGCCGGGCCGTGTTGACCAGCGTCACCACGGAGTACGCCGACCAGCGCCGGCTCGGCGACGAGCCGGGCGACGGGAGCGCACCGCTGCGCGACCGGCACCGGGAGCGCTGGCTCGCGGCGATCGAGGTACGGACTAAGCGCCGGATCTCGTTCGTCGACACGGTACGCCCGGTGCTGGGTCACCCCGCCTGACGAGCCGGCGTTCCTGACCCATCGCGCCGTAGCGCCCGCCGATCGTTGAGGCCGGGCGGCGTCGGATGGCGCGTCGACGCCGCCCGGGCTCCTCAGCTGGTGAAGCCGCCGTCCACGTTGACCACCGCACCGGTCACGTAGCCGGCCTCGGGGCTGGCCAGGTGCGCGACGGTGGCCGCGATATCGGCCGGGCGAGCGTACCGGCCGACGGCGGTGAATCCACTGATCGCCGCCGCGTTCGGTGCGTCCGCCGGGTTGGCGTCGGTGTCCGTCGGCCCGGGGTTGACCAGGTTGACGGTGATGGCCCGTGGGCCCAGTTCACGGGCCAGGCCCCGGGTCAGCCCGACCAGAGCCGTCTTGCTCATCGCGTAGAGCGTCAGCCCGGGAAAGACCGCCCGTTCACCGACGTTGCTGCCGATGCTGATGATCCGTCCACCGTCGCCCAGGTGCCGCAGCGCCGCCCGCGCGGCGACGTACGGCGCCCGGACGTTGACCGCGATCGTCTGCTCCAGCTCTGCCGAGCCGAGCTCGTCCAGGGCGCCGACCAGGAACACCGCCGCGTTGTTCACCAGGATGTCCAGCCGGCCCAGTTCGGCGGCCGTCCGGTCGACCGCGCCCTGCACGGCGGCCGGGTCGGCGCCGTCCGCCTGGATCGCCAGCGCTCTGCGGCCCAGCGCCTCGATCTGCTTCACCACGATCGCGGCCCGCTCGGCATCCTGCCGGTAGGTCAGCGCCACGTCGGCCCCGTCCTGTGCCAGGCGTAGGGCGATGCCGGCCCCGATGCCCCGGGAACCCCCGGTCACCAGGGCGACCTTGTCGTTGAGTGTCGTCGTCATGCAAACGATCATCTGGCCGCGCCGCCCTCCCGTCTGGCGGCCATCGGACGTCTCGCTCCGACCTCAAGGTCCGATACCCGCGATCCTCGACGGCCTTCGGACCCGGCGGGCCGCCATGATCCGCGCAACTTCACGGATCCTGCTGCCTCACCAGGCGGCGAGGCAGCAGGATCACCGAAGTTGCGCGGATCTTGCGAGGTGGGGGAGGGTGGCCGCCTTACCCTCGATTCGGGGAGCGTGGTCGTGGAACTGGCGGGCATTGGTGCGGTGCTGTTCGACATGGATGGCACCCTGGTCGACTCGGACGCCGCTGTGGAACGGGCGTGGGAGCGGTGGGCCGTCGAGTACGCCGTCGACCCGGCGGCGGCGTTGGCGATCGCGCACGGCAGCCCGGCCGACCGGACCATCCGCCGGCTGCTACCCGCGCTCGATGACAGCGCGGTCGCCGCCGCCGCGGCCCGGCAGTTGGCGTTGCAGTACGACGACCTGTCCGACGTGACGGCCACCCTCGGGGCGCACGAGTTGCTGAACGCGCTGGCCCGGCTGGGGTTGCCCTGGGCGGTGGTGACCAGCGCCGACGCGCGACTCGCCGAGGCCCGGCTCGGGGCCGCCGGCATCAAGGCGCCGGTGCTCGTCACGGTGGAGGACGTCAGCGTCGGCAAGCCGGACCCGGAAGGTTATCTGCGGGGCGCGGCGCTGCTGGGCGTACCCGTGGGGCGGTGCCTGGTGGTCGAGGACGCCGAGGTCGGCCTGCGGGCCGGGCGGGCGGCCGGGGCGATGACCGCCGCGCTGAAAGGGCTCGACGGCGACCTGCGTCTGCCCGACCTGGCGCAGCTGGCACGCCTGCTGGAGGCGACGCCGACGGCACCCTGACCCCGCCCGCAGGGTCAATCGGTGCTCCGTCTGGCCGACCGAGCGGCGGTTGAGCCACTGCGCGGCGGGTCCGCTGGGCGGACGGGCGGCAGCGACGCGTACAGCTTGACCAGCTCGGTCAGGTAGCGCTCGGCGGACCAGCCCGTCGCCGCCCGCCCGTCGCGGATCACGGTCGCGCGCAGCTCCCGCTCGGTCAGCAGCCGGGTGACAGCGAGGGCACCTCACCCGGTTGGCGGCGACGCCGGGACAGTGGGCCGGGGCAGTACAGCACGACCCGGTGCCCGGCGGCGCGCAGCAACGCCACGGTGGTGCCGACCGAGGTGGCCACCCCCTCCGGGTTGGTGAGGTGGCTGTCGCTGACGTGGGCGATCCGCACGTCGCCATCGTCGCCGGCCCGCGCACCCCCGGCCGACCCGTCCGTCCCCGGCGGGGAAACGGCTGGCGCGGCCTGGCCGGTTCTGCTGCACTACCCGCTGGCGACGACGAGGGGAGACGCGTGGAGCTGACGTTGACGCCGATGACGGCGCAGGAGCTGGACCGCTTGCGGGGGCCACTGGAGCAGGGGTACGCCGAGGACCTGGTGACGCACCGGGGGATGACCCCGGAGGCGGCCCTCGAGCGGTCGGTCGACCAGATCCGGGAGTCGCTGCCGGCGGGCGCGGCCACCGAGGGGGCGCTGCTGCGGGTGGGCCGGGTCGGTGACACCGAGGTCGGCTGGATCTGGGTGACCCTGCCGGCGCCCGCCGCCCCGGACCAGGCGTGGATCCACAACATCGAGGTGCACGAGGAACACCGGGGACGCGGGTACGCGCGGCGGATGATTCAGCTCGTCGAGGCCGAACTCGCCCGCCTCGGCGTGCCCGAGCTGGGTCTGAACGTCTTCGGTACGAACACCGTGGCGATCGGCCTCTATCGCAGTCTGGGTTTCGAGGTCACCTCGCAGCAGATGGCGAAGCAGATCAGCCCGGCGAGCTGAGCTGGCGACGACCCCCGGGACGGGTCCCCTGGGCAGGACTGTTCACCTGCCCAGCGGGAAACCGGCGCGGACCGCACCTGGGGAGGAGCGACGGATGACGCACGGCGCCGGACTGACCATCGGTGTGCTGGGCTCGTACGGTGGGCGAAACCTCGGCGACGAGGCGATCCTCACCGGCCTGCTCACCGATCTGCGCAACCAGGAACCGAACGCCCGGATCATCGTCTTCTCCCGGAACCCGGAGCACACCCGGGCCGCACACCCGGATGTCGAAGCGGTGCCCTGGGAGGGCGTGAGCCGGACCGACTCGGCCCTCGTCCTGGCCCAGCTCGACCTGCTCATCCTGGGCGGCGGCGGCATCCTCTACGACCGGGAGGCCCGCCGTTACCTGCGGGTGGTCCGGGTCGCCCAGGAGCGGGGCCTGCCGTTGATCACGTACGCGGTGGGGGTCGGGCCGCTCAGCGACGGGGTGGACACCGGCATGGTCCGGGAAACGCTCGCCAGCGCGACCCAGGTGACCGTCCGGGACCAGGAGTCCCGGATGGTGCTGGAGGAGGCCGGCCTGCTCAACCCGATCACGGTCACCGCGGACCCGGCGTTCCTCCTGCAACCGGAGGAGTTCCCGGCCCACCTGCTGGCCGAGGAGGGGGTGCCGGTCGGCAAGCGGTTGGTCGGGATCAGCGTGCGGGAGCCGGGCCGGGCCGCCGAACGCCTCGACGTGGACGGTTACCACCGGCTGCTGGCCCAGATCGGTGACTTCCTGGTGCACCGGATCGACGCGTACGTGCTGTTCGTGCCGATGGAGCGCGACGACATCCGGCACTCCCACGGGGTGCTGTCCCACATGGTCGCCGCCGAGCGGGGCCGGATCCTGCACGGCACCTACTCTCCGCAGCAGGTGCTGGGGCTGATGCGCCACTTCGACCTGGCCGTCGGCATGCGCCTGCACTTCCTGATCTTCGCGGCGATGGTCGGTACGCCGTTCCTGCCCCTGCCGTACGCCGGCAAGGTCTTCGACCTGGCCCAACGGCTCGGCGTGCCGGCGCTACGCGGCGTGGAACGGGAGGTCGAGGGGCCGCTGCTGGCCGAGGTCGACCGACTCTGGGACGAGCGGGAGCAACGCGCCGAGGCCACCGCACGACGGGTGGCGGACGTGTGCGATCAGGCACGCGGCACCTCGGAGGTCACCCGTGGCGTGTTGGAGAGCCTACGCAGCCAGACCCTCACCCGGGTCTGAGCGGGCGATCACACCGCCGGGCCGGTCCACCGGTAGCGCCACTCGCGGGTCTCCTCGCGGGCGGTCTCCAACTCGTAGATTTGCGCGTCGGCCAGCCCACCGGAACCGAGGTGGTGGTGGGTCAGCGGCGGGCGGCCGTTGCTGTCCAGTTCGACGGTGATGGTCTGCCCGTCCGCCGTGCCGCCGACGAGAAGGATCTGCACGGATGAAGCCATGCGCCCATCCTGCCCGGCGTAGCGCCCGCCCGCAGCGGATAGCGGGGCAGCGGGGGCCCCGGCCCGTGGCTAGGGTCGGCCGATGGAGCAGACGATCGATCCCACGCTCGGTCCGGTGCTCGCCCGCACCGGCGACGAGCGCGCCGTCCTGACCTCGTTCCTCGACTTCCACCGGGCCGTGCTGCTGCGCAAACTGCGCGGTCTCTCCGACGCCGACGCCCGCCGCCGGCTGGTGCCCTCGGCGACCACACTCGCCGGGCTGGTCAAGCACCTGACCCTGGTCGAGCGGAACTGGTTTCCGACCCTGTTGGCCCCCGAGCCGGGCGACGTCTACCTGACCTCGGAGGAGGACGCGGTGGCCAGCTTCACCCTCGGCGACCAGGAAACCACCGCCGGGCTGATCGACGCGTACGAGCGGGCCTGCGCCCGGTCCCGGGAGGTCGCCGCCAGCTTCGACCTCGACCACGTGGTGCCGCACCCGCAGCTCGGCGAGGTGTCGCTGCGCTGGATTCTGGTGCACCTGATCGAGGAGACGGCCCGGCACGCGGGCCACGCCGACATCCTGCGCGAGCTGACCGACGGGGAGTGCGGCGCGCTCTGAACCCCGGGTCGTCGGCAGCCGGGTGTGCGGTCAACCGGTGGGCAGCAAACCCGGCGGATACTCCATCCCGTCATGGGTACAGGCCGCAGCGGCAACCCGTGCCGCGTACCGGGCGGCAAGCTCCAGTGGCTCGCCGCGCAACCGGCCGGCGATCAGGCCGGCCGCGAAAGCGTCGCCCGCCCCGTTGCAGTCCACCACCGGCTTTCCCGGTGCGGCGGGCGGCACGGGCACCGCCGTGCCGTCGCCCGGGTACAGTTCGGCGCCGTCCGCGCCGCGGGTCACCACCACCGTCCGGGGCGTCAACGTGGCGGCGAGCGACGCGGCCCGGTCGCCCAACCGCACTCCGCTCAGCAGCACCAGGTCGGCGACCTCGGCGAACGGCTGATGGTAGGTGTTCTCGCCGTCCCAGTCGTGCAGGTCGGTGGAGAGCGCCACGTCCGCCGAAATGGCAGCCCGCACGGCGGGCAGCAACGGCACCGCCCAATCCATGATCGAAAGGTGTACGTGCCGGGTGTCGCGAAACAGTGCGGCCAACTCGGTGGCGGGAAACGGTGGAGCAGCACCCTGCCAGGGGCGCGGGTCGTACAGCGACGTGCGCCGCCCGCCCGGGTCCACCAGGTTCACCGACCGGCGGGTGCCGCCCCGGCTCTCGGCCAGCACCGCCGGCACCCCGGCCCGGGCCAGCGCCGCCCGGACCAGCTCACCGGCCGGATCCGCGCCGAGGGTGTCGACCACCAGTACCCGCAGGCCGAGCGCCCGGGCGGCCAACGCCACCCCGGCACCGGTGTTGCCGATCCGCAGCTCGATCGGCTCGACGGTGTGGGAGTCGGCAGCCGGTAGCGGCAGCGCGGACACCCGCACCCGCACGTCCACCCCGAGCCCGCCAAGAACCAGCAGATCGACCACGCACCGACGCTAGCCCGTCGCCCCGCCCACCTCCAGAGCCACGCGATCTTGCACTTTCTGGGGCGACAGAAGGGGCACTACTCGCAGAACGTCGACACAAACTGCAAGATCGCGCAGGTGGGGGGCGTCGGTCCGGCCAGCGGGGCCGCTTATCCTGGGCGCGGGCGGCGACGAGGGGGAGCAGGTGCTGGTCATCCATGGGCTGTGGTTGCCCGGTGACAGCTCGACCGGCGGGCTCGCCGTCTGGGCCGAGGACAGCGCCGCACCGATGCCCGCGCCGCGCTCCGGGCGGCCGGCCCGGGAGCGCCCGCACCCCTTCGCCGCCGGGCACACCGACCTGGCCGCCGTCCTCGCCGAGGCCGCCGAGCCGACCCGACCGGACTCCGCGCTGCTCACCCTGCCCACCCTGGCGGGCGCGCCGACCGACTCACCCGAGCTGATCCGGACCACCGTCGCACCTGCGGTCCGCGGCCGGCTCACCCTGGCCGGGTGGCGGGTCCCCATCCTGGTGTACGCCCCGGACGACGCACTGTCGCTGCTCCAGTCCCTGGACGACGTCCCGGCGGTACCCGGGGCCACCCTGCGGAACCTCGCCGAGCTGGCCGACTTCGCCGCCGACCTGGTGACCCGTGGCCGCGTCCTCCCCGGCGTGCGCGTGCCGACGGGCGACCAGACGCCTGGCGCAGGCGTGCCGGCGAGCGACCAGAGACCCGACGTCGGCGTGCCGGTGGCGTCGGGTGCTGCCGGGCAGGTGCCCGCGCAGGCGGTCTGGCGTCCGCTGCTGACCGGCACCGACGCCGCCTGGGCGCGTTCGCTGGCGCTGGCCCTGCCACCCGCCGCCCGAGCCACCGTCGTACCGCCCGCTGCCGCCGCGTTGCCGGCGCCTACCGCCGCCGCTGTTCAGCGGCCCACCGGGAGCGCTGCCGCTGCCGCAGTGACCGTCGGTTCTGGCGGGGGTGAGCTGACCGCCGCCGCGCTGGTCGCGGATGCCCTTGACGCGTTGACCGACGCCGCCGCGCGGGCTGCCCTGGCGACCACCACGCTGGCCCGGGGGCTGCGCCCTGGTGGCCCGGCACCGGCCTGGCTGGCCGCGCTCGCCGGCCCACAGCGGGACTTCACCATCGACCCGGCCGGGCTGGACACCCTCCGCTCCGAACTGGACGCCTGGCAGCGCGACGCCGCCGGCGGCCCGGTGCGGGCCAGCTTCCGCCTGGTGGAACCGGCCCCCGACGAGGTCACCGAACCGATCCTGGCCACCCGGGCGGTCCCCGCCGACAGCGCGCCGGTGCCGGTGCCCGCCGACACCGCGCAGGTGCCGGTCGGGTCGACCGGTGGCGGGCGCTGGCGGCTGGAGTTCGGGTTGCAGGCCGCGGACGAGCCCGGCCTGCATGTCGACGCCGGGCAGGTCTGGCGTGCGCCGCAGACGCTCGGCGGCCTGGCGGGCCGGACGACCAGCCCGCAGGAGACGCTCCTCGCCGAGCTGGGCCGGGCCAGCCGCCTCTGGCCGGACCTGGACGCCGCGCTGCGTACCGCCGCACCAGAGGCGATGGAGTTCGACGTCGAGGGGGCGCACCGGTTCCTCAGCGCGGGCGCCCCGGTGCTGCACGCGGCCGGTTTCGGGGTGCTGCTGCCGTCCTGGTGGCAGCGTCCGTCGGCGCGCCTGGGCGCCCGGTTGCGGGCTCGCAGCCGCACCGCGCCGGGCACGGTGGGCGGCGCCGACGCCGGTGTCGGTCTGGACGCTCTGGTCGACTACCGCTGGGAGATCGCGCTCGGTGACCAGCCGCTCTCCGCCGAGGAGTTGGCGGCGCTGGCCGAGTTGAAGACCCCACTGGTACGGCTGCGCGGCCGGTGGGTGGAGCTGGACCCGGGGCGGCTCGCCGCCGGTCTGCGCCTGCTCCGCTCCGCGGGCGAGCTAACCGTCGCCGACCTGCTCCGCCTCGGGCTGGCCGACGGCGACGCCACCGGCGCGCTGCCGGTGCTGGAGGTGACCGCCGACGGGGCGCTGGGCGACCTGCTCGCCGGCGCGGTCGAGCGCCGGCTCACCCCGCTGGACCCGCCGCCGGGCTTTCAGGGGACGCTGCGGCCGTACCAGCAGCGTGGGCTGGCCTGGCTGGCCTTCCTGCGCTCACTCGGTCTGGGTGGTGTGCTCGCCGACGACATGGGGCTGGGCAAGACGGTGCAACTGCTCGCGCTGCTCGCCGGCGACCCACCGGAGGCCGGGCCGACCCTGCTGGTCTGTCCGATGTCGCTGGTCGGCAACTGGCAGCGGGAGGCGGCGCGGTTCACCCCGGGGCTGCGGGTGCACGTACACCATGGTGCCGAGCGGGCGCGGGGAGCGGAGTTCACCGCGGCCGCGCACGGCGCGGACCTGGTCATCACCACTTACTCGGTGGCCGCCCGCGACGCCGCCGACCTGGCCGGCATCGACTGGCACCGGGTGGTGGTGGACGAGGCGCAGGCGATCAAGAACGCGTCGACCCGGCAGGCCGAGGCGGTTCGCGCGCTGCCCGCCCGGCAGCGGGTGGCGGTGACCGGTACGCCGGTGGAGAACCGCCTGGCCGACCTCTGGTCGATCATGCAGTTCGCCAACCCGGGTCTGCTCGGGCCGGCCGCGACGTTCCGCAAGCGGTTCGCCGAGCCGATCGAGCGGCACGGTGACGCCGAGGCCGCCGAGCGGCTACGCCGGATCACCGGCCCGTTCGTGTTGCGCCGGCTCAAGACCGACTCGTCGATCATCTCGGACCTGCCGGAGAAGCTGGAGATGGAGGTGCTCTGCAACCTCACCGCCGAGCAGGCCGCGCTGTACCGGGTGGTGGTCGACGACATGCTCGCCCGGATCGAGACCAGCGACGGCATCGAGCGACGCGGCCTGGTGCTGGCCACCATGACCCGACTCAAGCAGGTCTGTAACCACCCCGCCCAGCTGCTGCGCGACGGCTCGCCGTTGGAGGGCCGCTCCGGCAAGCTGGCCCGGCTCACCGAGATCCTGGAGGAGGTGTTGGCGGCGGGGGAGCGGGCGCTGCTCTTCACCCAGTACGCCGAGTTCGGTGCGATGTTGCGTGGTCACCTGTCCGCGCGGTTCGGCCGGGAGGTGCTGTTCCTGCACGGTGGCCTCGGCAAGGCCGAGCGGGACGCCCTGGTGCAGCGCTTCCAGTCGGCGGAGGGTCCACCGCTGTTCGTGCTGTCCCTCAAGGCCGGCGGCACCGGGCTGACCCTGACCGCCGCGAACCACGTGGTGCATGTGGACCGGTGGTGGAACCCGGCGGTCGAGGACCAGGCCACCGACCGGGCGTTCCGGATCGGGCAGAGCCGACGGGTGCAGGTCCGCAAGTTCGTCTGCGCCGGCACGGTCGAGGAGAAGGTGGCCGCGCTGATCGCCGACAAGCGGAGCCTCGCCGAGCGGGTGGTCGGCACCGGCGAGCAGTGGATCACCGAGTTGTCCACCGGCCAGTTGCGGGACCTGTTCGCCCTGGAAGCCGGGGCGGTGGTGGAGTGAGCGAGCGGAGCGAGCGAGGCGAGCGGGGCACTGGCGTGAGCACGGATTTCGCCGACTACGGCCGCCCGCGTCGGGTCGACGGGGGTCTGCGGGCGCGCAGCGCCCGGGGCGCGATCGGCCGGTCCTGGTGGTCGCGGCGTTTCCTGGAGGTGTTGGAGTCGTTCGCGCTCGGCACCCGGTTGACCCGGGGCCGGTCATACGCGCGGGCCGGTCAGGTGCTCACGCTCGACATCACACCCGGACGGGTCAGCGCGGTGGTGCAGGGCTCCCGGCCGCAGCCGTACCAGGTGTCGATCGCGCTGAAGCCGTTCCCGGCCGCGCTCTGGTCCCGAATCGAGAGCGAGCTGGCCGGGCAGGCGTTCTTCAGCGCCCGACTGCTCGCCGGGGACCTCCCCGACGAGTTGGAGGAGCTGTTCGCCGCCGCCGGCGCGCCGCTCTTCCCGGCCGCCGTGGACGAGTTGACCCAGCGCTGCAACTGCCCCGACTTCGCGGTGCCGTGCAAGCACCTGGCGGCGACGTTCTACCTGCTGGCCGAGGCGTTCGACGCGGACCCGTTCGAGCTGCTGCACTGGCGCGGTCGGTCCCGCGCGGAGTTGCTCGACGAACTCCGCGCCCGCCGCGCCGCGGCCACCGGCGTCACCCCGCCGCCGCTGCCAGCCGCGCCACCGTCCGAACCGGACGATGCGGCGTCGACAGTGGACGTCGTGGCGCCGGTCGGCGCCGCCCGGGCGCTCGCCGGGCTGTCGACGACGCCGCTGGCTGAGGCGGCGGACCGGTTCTGGTCACCGCCGGTGCCGCTGCCGGATCGGCCGCCCCGACTGGTGGCCGGCACCGATCTGCTGCTGCGCCAGCTCGGAGCCCCGGCCCCGGCCATCGGTGGGCCGGGACTGCTCGAACGGTTGCGCCGCGCGTACCGGGCGTTCGGCCCGGCCGACCGGTGAGCCGTCTCGTTCAGCGGTCGAGCAGTCATGTCCAGCGGCGGCGGAACCGCCACATGATGGCCGCGTTGGCCACCAGCACCACCGCGCAGATCGCGCCGGTCAGTCGACCGGCGAACACGGCTATCGCTGGGAGCGACGCCCACAGCACGATGGTCAACAACATCAGGTAACGGCCCCTGCGGGCCCGAACCCGGTGGTCCACCCTCTTGAAGAAGGCCGGGTCGCTTTCCCGGAGCTGACGGGTGATCTGGTCGAATCTGCGCTGATCCTCTTTGCTGAGCATGGCGCTGCCTTCCCCTCACGCGTTCAGCGGTTCGGCGGCATACCCGCTGCGGTGGCGGCTAACGCTCGCCCGCTGTTGCTACTTTTCCTCCACGCGAGGCCGCCTCATGTCCGGCTTACCTGAACCTTAAGTTTGCCTTTGGCGTCGAACGGCGCCGAAAGTGTCGGGTACGGCGGCGTGGTCCGATCCGTGCTCGGCTGCCGCGCGTTCGCCCTGTTGGGAAGGTCTGCGGGCAGGCTCACCCCGGCGCCCGCCGCCGAGGTCGCGCTGAGCGCTGTCTTAAGTGCCCTCACGGGTGTGTTCCGGCCACCTTGAAGGGCCCTGGGGCCTTGGTTACCTTGCCGTAGCAACCCCCTCAGGCAACAGTCGCCGCACCTGCCGCACCTGCCCGGTAGCAGCTTCCGGCGCTCATCAGAAATCGGGATTGGTACATGGCCGACCAGAATGTGCCACCACGTCGACCGCGGGACGACCGCGGTTGGGACGGACGCCAGCACCACAACGCTGACGGCTACGGCGACCCCCACACGCCCGCGCCCTACGGCTACGACTCGCCCCACCCCCAGCAGGGCGGCTACGCCCCGCAGGCCGACCCGCGTGAGCAGTACGCCGGGCAGCCCGCACCCGCCCCGCGCGGTCCGCAGTGGGTCGGCCCGGAGGGCCTCGGCCGCCCGGCCCCGGCGCGCCCGGCCGGCACCGGACTGCCCACCATCGACGATGACGACGATCCGGGTCGCAAGGTCGGCCGCCGTAAGGCGATGGTGGCCCTCGGCGGCACCGCCGCTGTCGTCGCCGGTGGCGCGGCGCTCGCCATGACCCCGCAGTTCCGTGGCCTCTTCGGCGACGAGGCGGTGGCCGGCGACGCGACCGGCAGCACGGTGACCGACGGCACCGCGGCGCGGCCCAGCGGCCAGCAGCCCAGCACGGTGCGTACCTACACCGAGCAGAACGAGAGCTACATGGGCTCCCGGGCCGGTGAGGCGCTGAAGAAGAACGCGCCGGCCGGTGGGCGGACCTTCTCCGGCCCGGCCGCGGCCGCGGCGGCGACCAAGGTGACCGTGAAGACGGTGCTGGCCAAGGACCCGATCCTGCACCTGGCCCGGCGCGCCACCTTCGGCGTGACGCCCGCGGTGATCGCCGACATCAAGCGCGAGGGCATGGACGCCTGGATCCGCGCCCAGTTGGACCCGGACAAGTTGGAGCCGAGCAAGGGTGAGCTGAAGCTCGCCGAGCTGCCCACCCAGAAGCTCTCCGTGCAGCAGCTGCGCGACCAGCGGGACAAGCTCAACGAGCAGGACGCGCACCCGGAGCGGGAGATGGTCGACGCCACCATCGCCCGGCAGATCTGGTCCAAGCGCCAGCTGTTCGAGGTGATGGTCGACTTCTGGAACGACTTCCTGCACGTCGCCGCGGACTTCGACGGCGGCGAGGTGTACCGCAACTCGTTCGACCAGGACGTCGTGCGCAAGCACGCGCTGGGCAGCTACCCGGAGATGCTGGTCGCCGCGAACAAGCACCCGGCGCTGCTGATCTACCTGAACCAGAAGGACTCCCGCAAGGACGCCATCAACGAGAACCTCGCCCGGGAGAACCTCGAGCTCTACTCGGTCGGCGTCGACGGCGGCTACAAGGAGCCGGACGTCCGGCAGGCCGCCATGTTGCAGACCGGCCGCGGCGTCGACGACAAGGGCAAGTACGTCTTCCGTCCGGAGCAGCACTACGTCGGCAAGGTGAAGATCCTCGGCTTCACCCACGCGAACAACTCGGCCGACCCGAAGAAGGCCGAAGCGGCGATCGACGCGTACATCACCTACATCGCGACGCACCCGTCGACCGCGAAGTACGTGGCGCAGAGCCTGGCCACCCGGTTCGTCTCGGACACCCCGCCGAAGTCCCTGGTGGACCGGCTGGCCAAGACGTACACCACCAACAAGGGCATGATCAAGCCGGTCCTGATGACGCTGTTCTGCTCCTCGGAGTTCTGGGCCGGTGTGGGCCAGAAGGTGCGCCGGCCGATGGAGTACCTGGTCGCCACGTACCGCACCCTGGGCGTCTCGCCCGAGGCGTCGCCGAAGCACAACAACGGCGACAGCAAGCGCACCGCGTACGCCCGGGGGCTGCGCCAGATCCACGACAAGATGCGCGAGCTGGGCCAGTCCCCGATGGGTCATCCGACCCCGGACGGCTACCCGGACGTCTACGTCGCCTGGACCTCGGCCGGCACCATGGTCAACGGCTGGAACGAGGCGGGCGAGATCCTCGCCGGCTACCGCACCACGTTCACGTACACCGCGCCGGAGAAGCTGGTCGCCAAGCCGCCGGCGACGGCCGGGGCGTACGTGGACGCGCTCTCCCAGCGGCTGGTGGGCCAGAAGCTGAGCACGCGGGAGAAGAACCTCATCCTCGGCGTGGCCGGTGTGGCGGCGACCACCAAGGTCGACGCCACGTTCAACGGGGCCATCACCGCCGTCGCGCGGGCGATCCTCGCTTCCCCCCAGCACCACCTCCGGTGAGGCACCCGATGGAGAAGACTGTGTACAACTCTTTCCCCCTGCACCCCGAATGCCCCGACGTGCGACGGCTGGCCGACAACCCGGCCGAGGCGTTGCTGCGCGCCGAGGCGGACATCGTCGCCGCCGAGAACGCCGCCGAGTTCGACAGGTACCGCACCCTGGAGAACCTGGAGGAGGCCCAGCAGGACGGTCGCGGCGTGACCCGGCGAACGTTCGTCGCCGGTGCCGCGGCCACCGCCACCGCGCTGGCCACCGCCCAGTTCGTCACCACCTCGGCGTCGTTCGCGGCCACCAAGACCGGCACCCTGATCCACGTCTTCCTCTACGGCGGGCTGGACGGGCTGAGCCTGATCGCGCCGGACAACGACGCGGTGCTCAACAAGGCCCGGCCCGACCTGCTGCTCGGCAACGACTCGCTGGCCCTGGGCCGCGGCTTCAAGCTGACCAGCGCGTTCAAGCCGCTGGAGAAGTGGCTCTCCGCCGGTCAGTTGGGCTTCATCCCGGCGGTCTCCGACGAGCGGCTGTCCCGCAGCCACTTCCAGGCCGCGGACGCCTGCAACCTGGGCGGGCTGCCCAACGAGACCGGCGGCCGGGGTTGGCTCGACGGTCTGGTCGACAACCTGGGCAAGGGCACCGCGTTCCGCAGCGTCGGCATCGGCAGTACGCTGCCCCGCTCACTGGTCGGCAACAACGGCGCGCTGTCGCTGAACAACGTCGGCTCCCTGCGGCTCAACGGTGACGACCGGTTCCGGGCCGCCACCGAGAAGGCCATCAAGGGGCTCTTCACCGGGATCAACCACCCGGTCGAGGAGGCCGTGCAGGAGGGCATGGGCGCGCTGGCCACCGCCCAGAAGCTCGCCGCGAAGCCGTACCAGCCCGCCGAGGGCGTCACGTACGAGGGCGTCGGCAACGCGTTCCAGCAACTCGCCCAGCTGATCAAGGGCGGCGCCAACGTGCGGGTCGCCACCGTCGGCATGGGTGGCTACGACACCCACGAGAACCAGGGCACCCGCGAGGGCGGCCAGCTGTACCGCCGGCTGAACGAGCTGGCCAGCGCGATGGCCGCCTTCTTCACCGACCTCGGCCCGAAGGCCGCCGACGTGACGATCATGGTGTCCAGCGAGTTCGGCCGTCGGGTCGGCTCCAACAACAACGGCACCGACCACGGGCACGGCGGCGTGATCACCCTGCTGTCCGGCAAGAAGCTGGCCGGCTCGCTGCTCGGCACCTGGAACGGTCTGGACAAGCTGGACTCCGGTGACGTGCCGGAGTACAACAACATGTTCAACGTCTACGGCGCGGTGGCGCAGGGCCGGTTCGGGCTCACCAACGCGGAGGTCGACAAGGTCTTCCCCCGCCAGAAGTACGCCCCGATGAAGCTGTACGCGTGACGCATTCGCACACCCACGCCGCCGGCCGTCGTACCGGGACCTCGTCCCGGCACGGCGGCCGGTCGGCTGCTCCCGTACCCCCGCAGATCCCGGTCCGGCGCGGACCCGGCGGCCGGCGGCTGCTGGGCGTGCTGCTCCTGGTCGGCCTGCTCGCCAGCGTGTTGCCCTGGTGGTTGGGCACCCCCGCCGGATCGCTGCGGAGCACCGCGGCCACCGTCACCGCGGCCGGCCGGATCGCCGGCCTGATCGCCGGCTACCTGCTGCTGGTGCAGGTGCTGATGATGAGCCGACTACCGGTGCTGGAACGGTGGATCGGCGGCGAGCACATGGCCCGCTGGCACCGGGACATCGGCGCCACCCTGCTGGTGACCGTGCTGGCGCACATGTCGCTGATCCTGGTCGGCTACGCCGACCTGCGTAACCAGTCGATCCTCGCCGAGGTCGGCACGTTGCTCGGCGACTACGAGGACATGCTCTCGGCGTTCGTCGCCACCGGCATCATGGTGCTGGTCGGGTTCAGCAGCGTCCGGGCGATCCGGCGGGCACTGCCCTACGAGCTGTGGCACCTGCTGCACCTGTCCAGCTACCTGATCCTGCTGCTCGGCTTCGGCCACCAGTTCACCCACGGCGCGCAGCTGTACAAGCCCGGCCCGGTGCGCACCGGCTGGATCGCGCTCTACCTGCTGGTGGTCGCCGCCCTACTCTGGGGCCGGGTGATCGCGCCGCTGGTGTTCAACCTGCGCTACAAGCTGCGGGTTGCCGACGTGGTCGCCGAGAGCACCGACACCATCTCCATCTACCTCACCGGGGAGCGGCTCGGCCGGCTGGCGATGCTCGGCGGCCAGCACTTCCGCTGGCGGTTCCTCACCCGGGGCTGCTGGTGGCAGTCGCACCCGTTTTCCCTCTCCGCCGCCGCCAACGGCCGCTGGCTGCGGGTCACCGTCAAGGTGGTCGGCACCCACACCGCCGACCTGCGCGACCTGGACCCGGGCACCCGGGTCTGGGCCGAAGGCCCGTCGGGCACCTTCACCGCCGCGCACCGGCTCCGCGAGCGGGCGCTGCTGATCGCCGGCGGCAGCGGCATCACACCGATCCGGGCCATGCTGGAGGAGTTGCCGCCGGGCGCCGCGCTGATCTACCGGGCCCGCACGCCGGCCGACGTGCTGCTCAGCCGCGAGTTGGACTGGCTGGCCCAGGAACGCGACACCTCCGTCTGGTACGTCATCGGCTCCCGCGACGACCCCGGCCCCCGGCAGTTGATGAGCCCGGACGGGCTGCGGCAACTGGTGCCCGACGTGGCCCGGCGCGACGTCTACCTGTGCGGGCCGCCCGGGTTGGTGGAACAGTCGGTGCGTGCGCTGCGGCGGGCCGGCGTGCCCCGACGGCAGATCCACCTGGCCACGTTCGAGCTGTAGGAAGGGCATCCCCATGCGTCGCGCGCTCCTCGCGATCACCGGCCTGGCCGCCAGCACCACCGCGTTGGTGGTGTTCAAGGGCTCGCCGGGCGCCACCCAGGTCGCCCAGAACCTGCCGACCGCCCAGCCGGTCAACCCCTCCGGGCCGGGCACCGATCCCGGCGCCGCCGCGGACGCGCCGGGCACCGACCCGGCGGGCGGCACGCCGACGTCATCGGTGAGCGCCAAGCCGTCGACGTCGCCCAAGCCCGGCAAGACCACCGCCCGCCCGTCGGGCACCAAGACGACGAAGGCCCCCAGCGCACCCCGGACCACCACCAAGGCGCCCCAGTCGACCACCCGCCGGGTCACCGGCAACGGCTTCGAGAACGAGTACGGGTACGTGCAGGTGCAGATCGTGGTCTCCGGTAACCGGATCGTCGAGGCCGTCGCGCTGTCGCTGCCCAGCGGGGGTGAATCCGACATCCACAGCGGCGACGTCCGCAACCGCTACGACGGCGGCGGCGGCGAGGTGGTGCGGAAGCAGAACGCGAACCTCAACACCGTCTCCGGGGCCACCGAGACCAGCAACTCCTACAAGCAGTCGCTGCGGTCCGCCATCGAGCAGGCATTCTGACGTGCGGGCCACGCTGACCCGACCGGGGCTGTGCCGGGTCGAGCAGATCATGGGTACGGCGATCACCCTGGACCTCGCCGACGATCTGCCACCGGCGACGCTGCGTGAGCTGGCGGACGAGGTCTTCGCCTGGATGCATGAGGTGGACGCCCGGTTCAGCACCTACAAGCCGGACAGCGAGGTGTGCCGCTTCGACCGGGGTGAGGTGTTGCTCTCCGAGGCGTCCGGGGACCTGCGGTACGTGCTGGAGACCTGTGCGGACCTGTGGGGCGCCACCGACGGCTTCTTCGACGCGTACGCCACCGGTCGGCTCGACCCGTCCGGCTTCGTCAAGGGCTGGGCCGCTCAGGTCGCCTCGGACTGCCTCGTCGCCGCCGGTGCCGTCAACCACTGCGTGAACGCCGGTGGCGACGTACGGGTGCGGGGCCTGTCGCCGTCGGGGGAGCCGTGGCGCATCGGTATCCGACACCCGTGGGACGCGATGGCGGCCTGCCTGGTGCTCACCGGAACCGACCTGGCCGTGGCCACGTCCGGCGTGTACGAGCGGGGCCGGCACGTGCTGGACCCGCGCCGGGGCGCACCGGCCAGTGGTCTGCGCTCGGTGACCGTGGTCGGCACCGACCTCGGGGTGGCCGACGCGTACGCCACCGCCGCCCTCGCCATGGGCACCCCCGGCCTCAACTGGCTGGCCCGCCTGGACGACCACACCCACGCGGCGATAACCGACAACGCCCGCCAGTACTACTCCGTCGACCTCCCGCTGACCGACTAGCGGAGGGGGCGGTGGGTGCCGGCTGGGCGGGAGCCGGTGGGGCGTGGGCGGCCGGGGCGGGAGCCGGACGGTCGGGTGCCGGCCCAGCGGCGCCCTGGGTGGCTGCGCCGGGGCGGCTCGGTGCCGCCGGGGTGAGCCGCTCTGTCGTTGCTGGACATCGTTCCCCCGTTCGTGGCGCGCGTTCGCACCGTCCCCCTGTCAACGAGGACCGGCGCCTCGGCGACGCTGTCGGGCACCGGATCGGATCGTCGACCGGGCCAATTCACATGCCTCGTCGGGGCAGCGGCAGGTGACCGGGGAGCAGGTCGGGGGCGAGCGTCACCCCGGCGGCGCGCAGCGCCCCGATCAGCGTGTTCTGTACGAGGTACGAATCCGGCAGCTGCCAGCGGGCCTGCTCCGGGGCGACCGCCCAGCGGACCGTGCCCTCCGGCAGCCGGGTGGGCGGCGCGGGAATCCACGAGCCCGGCCCGTGCCGGACCACGTGGAAGCAGTGCTCCAACTCGGGCCGGAGCGGATCGCCGGGGCGGACCAAGAACATCCACCGCCCGGTGGGCGTGACCAGCACCGGCCCGCGTACGCCGGTGCCGGCCGGGTGGATCTGGACCGCGTCGAGCACGTGTCGGCCGAGGTGGGCGGGCACCTCCAGCACGTCGAACGCCCGGCCGGTGGGCAGCAGCACCCCGTGCGGTCGGCTCCGCCACCAGGTCGCCACCCGGGCCGGGTCGGCGCTGGCGGCCAGCTCCCAGTTCTCCAGGGCGGGGTGACAGCCCACTGTGGGACAGCCGGCCCGGCCACAGACGAAGCGGCTGCGGGCCAGGCAGGCACCCGGCGTGACCTCCCAGCCGTGTACGGCGTACCGGATGGCGACCCGGCGCAGCCGGACGCGTTCCAGCGGCGACAGTTCGGCGACGCGTGGTCCGACATTCCCCCACATGTGTGCCAACTCCTCTCGTCGGGCCCGGCGTTCGCCAGGTCGCATGTCGAGCACCGTCACTGCCGTAACCCACGATCGTTGAGGTTGACGAACGGCTCGTGCAACTTGCACGAAAAGTACGAGGACCAGCTGTACGGCTGACGTACATCCTGTGCGACCAGCGAAAACCTGAAAGTGAACGGCAGTCGCCGCACCCGCGGACATCGCCCCGACTCGATTGGTCGTCGGTGGCAGGGGAGGATGGGGAGATGGACGAGCTACCCATAGGGCGGCGAGTGGCCTACTGGCGGGGGCGACGCAAGATGTCGCAGCAGGTCTTCGCGGACCGGCTGGGCAAGTCCAAGAGCTGGGTGGACAAGGTGGAACGCGGCGTCCGCCGATTGGACAAGTTCTCCGTCCTCTACGAGATCGCCGACATCCTCCAGATGGATGTGCAGCTGTTGATGGGCAAGGACCCGGAGCGGCGCGCCGACGCCCTCAACTGCATCGACCAGGTCGAGGTGCAGGAGATCCGGGCGGCGCTGGAACGCTACGACTCGATGAGCGCGTACTTCGACGCGGCGCCGTACCCGCCGCCGATGGACGACATGCGCAAGGCCGTCAACCACGCCTGGCTCACCTACCAGTACGGCCGCTACGGGATGCTCACCCGGGCGCTGCCCAAGCTGCTGCGCGACGCCCAGGCGGCCGACGCCGCCTACGGCGGTGAGCAGGCCGCCGAGGCGGCCCACCTGCTCGGCCAGGTCTACCAGATCGCGTCCTCGGTGCTGCGCAAGCTCGGCGAGTGCGAGCTCGCCTGGCTGGCCGCCGACCGGTCGATGGCGGTGGCCCAGCGGGCCGACGACCCGCTGCTGGCCGGGATCGCCACCACCCGGGTGTGCAACGCCCTGGTCGCGATGGGGCGGGCCCGTCCCGCGCTGGAGCTGAACGTCCAGATCGCCAACCGGCTGGCGCCGGGTGGGAGCAACGAGGTCTCCCCGGCCCGCCTCTCCGTCTACGGGATGCTGCTGCTCCAGGGCGCGATGGCCGCCTCCCGCATCGGTGACTCGGCCAGCGTCGACGACCTGATCAACTGCGCGCAGGAGGCCGCCACCCTGCTCGGCGGCGACCACAACCACTACTGGACGTCGTTCGGCCCGACCAACGTGGAACTGCACCGGGCCGCCGCCGCGGTGGAGCTGGGCGACGGGGGGCGGGCCGTGGAGGTGCACCAGCTGCGCATCGCGGAGCCCTCGTTCAACGCGCTGCTGCCCGAGCGTCGCGCCCACCATCTGCTCGACATCGCCCGCGGGTACGCCCAGATGGGCGACGTGGCGAACGCCGGCGAGATGCTGCTGCTCGGTGATCGGCTCGCCCCGTCGGAGATCCGCTGCCGGCCGATCGCGCACGAGGTGATGTCCGACATCCTCCGTCGCACACGTGGTGCGCCGCCTTCTCCGGTAGCGGAGTTGGCTGAGCACATGGGAGTAGGGGTATGAGCGCGGAGCCGGTCTGATGGCCGGTGCAACGCACAACAGCGGGCACCGTGAGGTGCTCTACGTCATCGCCTGCGGTTCGCCGCTGGCCCGGCACGTCGGTCGTCTGGTCGACCTCGCCCAACAGGACGGTTGGGACGTCTGCGTGGTCACCACGCCGGACGGCGCGAAGTTCGTCGACCAGTCGGCCCTGATTCGGCAGACCGGCCACCCGGTGCGGACGCACTACAAGAATCCGGGTGACCCGGACGTGTTGCCGCCCGCCGACGCCATGATCGTCTGTCCGGCCACGGTCAACACGGTCAACAAGTGGGCCGCCGGGATCACCGACACCCTGGCGCTCGGGCTGTTGGTCGAGGCCCAGGGCAAGGGCGTCCCCATCGTGGCGGTGCCGTACACCAACGCGGCGATGGCCTGCCACCCGGCGTTTCGGGCCGGGGTGGCCCGGTTGGCCGAGTGGGGCGTCACGGTGCTCTTCGGCGACGACGTGATCGCGCTGCATCCGCCCGGAACGGGGGAACAGCACCTGCACGCCTTCCCCTGGGCGCTGCCGCTGGCCGCGCTGCACAGCGTCTCCTGGAGCGCCGCCTAGCTGTACTGCCCAGGGACGTTGGCGCGTCCGGCAGATCTTCCGCCCGACGCGGCCGGGCCGGGTGTCACCGCCCGGTGGCCTCGACGCCGGTAAGCTGGCCCGCCGTGAGCACAAGCGGATCCGCCCCCACGGTGAGCGACGTGGTGGCCGAGCTGGAACGGCGCTTTCCGCCCATCTGGGCGGAGGAGTGGGACCGGGTGGGGCTGGTGCTCGGCGAGCCGGCCGCCCCGGTCCGCCGGGTGCTCTGCGTGGTCGACGTGGTGCCCGAAACGGTCGACGAAGCCCTTGCTGCCGACGCGGACATGATCGTGGCGCACCACCCGCTGCTGCTGCGCGGGGTGTCGTCGGTCGCCGCGACGACCTTCAAGGGGCGGATCATCCACCGGTTGATCCGGGCCGGGGTGGCGCTCTACGCGGCGCACACCAACGCCGACGTGGCCTCCCCGGGCGTCTCCGACGCCCTCGCCGCCCGCTTCGGGCTCACCGGTCTGCGTCCGCTCCAGCGGCCCGCGCCCGGCTCGCCCGCCCACGGCGACGACCGGGGTTTCGGCCGGATCGGCGAGCTGCCCCAACCGATGACCCTCGCCGAGCTGACCCGGCACGCCGCCGCGGTGCTCCCCGTCACGTCCTGGGGAGTTCGCGCGGCAGGGGATCCCGGGCGTATGGTTCGTACCCTCGCCGTCAGCGGCGGGTCGGGGGACAGCTTCCTCGGCGCCGCGACCGCCGCCGGGGTGGACGCGTTCCTTACCGCCGACCTGCGGCACCACCCGGCCGGCGAGCACCTCGCCGCCGATGGTCCCGCCCTGATCGACGCCGCCCACTGGGCGACCGAACGACCGTGGCTGGACGACCTGGCCGCCTTCCTCCGGGAGGCGCTGGACGTCGAGACGCTGGTGTCCGACCTGGACACCGACCCGTGGACCGTGCACGCCGCCGCACTCGTTGTGGACGACAAGGAGCCCGACCGTGAAGGCTGACCCTCAGGTGCAGCGCCGCCTGCTCGACCTCCAGGCGATCGACACCAACCTCGCCCAGCTCGCCCACCGCAGGCGAACGCTTGCCGAGCGGGCCGAGCTGGAGTCGCTGGCCCGGGAGCTGTCGGCGATGGAGGACGAGCGGGTCCGCGCCCAGGTGGCGGTGGACGACCTGGACCGGGACATCGCCCGGTTGGAGAAGGACGTCGAGCAGGTCCGGGCCCGCAAGGAGAAGGACGAGAACCGGCTGGCCGCCGGCACCGGCCCGGCCCGCGAGCTGGAGGCGCTCCAGCACGAGCTGGTCTCGCTCAAGCGCCGCCAGGGCGACCTGGAGGATGCCGAGCTGGAGCTGATGGAACAGCGGGAGACCGCGCAGGGCGTACTGGACGGCGTGGAGCAGCGGCTGGCCGAGACCCGGGACAAGCGGGCGGCGACCGAGCAGCGCCGCGACGAAGCGTTGGCCGAGATCGCCAAGGAGGAGGAGTTCAAGCGGGGCGCCCGTCAGCCGCTCGCCGCCGACCTCCCGAGCGAGCTGGTCAACCTCTACGACAAGATCCGCGCGGACACCGGGCTGGGTGCGGCGCTGCTCACCGCGGGCCGCTGCGGTGGGTGCCGCCTGGACCTGTCCGGCGCCGACCTGGCCCGGATCCGCAAGGCCGCCCCCGACGACGTGGTCCGCTGCGAGGACTGCCGACGGATCATGGTCCGCACCAACGAGTCGGGCCTGTAGGTCGTGGCGCCGCGCGTGGTCTCCATCGAGGCCGACGGCGGGTCCCGGGGCAACCCCGGCCCCGCCGGCTACGGCGCGGTGGTCCGCGACCCGGAGACCGGCGAGGTGCTCGCCGAGCGCTCCGAGTCGCTCGGCACGGCCACCAACAACGTCGCCGAGTACCAGGGCCTGATCGCCGGGTTGACCGCCGCCGCCGAGCTGGGCGCCGCCGAGGTGGACGTCCGGATGGACTCCAAGCTGGTGGTCGAGCAGATGTGCGGCCGGTGGCAGATCAAGCACCCCGGCCTGCGCCCCCTCGCCGCCCAGGCCGCCGCGCTGGTGGGCCGGTTCACCGCGGTCCGGTTCAGCTGGATCCCGCGCGAGCAGAACCGGCACGCCGACGCCCTCGCCAACGCCGCCATGGACGCCGCCGCGGGTCGCCCCCCTGCGACTGCGGCCCCCGGCCGTCCTGCGACGACTGCGGCCGCCGGCCAGCCCTCGACGACGCCCGCCGCCCCGATCGTCGGCAGCGACCCGGCGACCGCGCCGGCCTCCTGGGAGCCGCGGCCGACCTTCACCGCCACCCGGCTGATCCTGGTCCGGCACGGCGAGACCGCGTACACCGAGCAGCGGCGCTACTCCGGGCGCGGCGACGTGCCGCTCTCCGAGCGTGGCCGGGCCCAGGCCCGCGCCACCGGCGCCCGGGTGGCCGCGCTGGCCCCGTCCGTCGCGGCCGTGCTCAGCTCGCCGTTGTCCCGGTGTACGGCCACCGCGGCGTCGATCGCCGGGGCGCTCGGTGACGTGCCGGTCCGCACCGAGGACGACCTGATCGAGTGCGACTTCGGCCAGTGGGAGGGGCGCACCTTCGCCGAGGTGCGCCAGCAGTGGCCGGGGGAGATGGACGCCTGGCTCGCGTCACCCCGGATCGCGCCGCCGGGCGGGGAGTCGTTCACCCACGTCGCCGAACGCGCGCACCGCGTCATCTCCGGGCTGCTCACCGCGTACCCCGGTGAGACCGTGGTGGTCGTCTCGCACGTCTCGCCGATCAAGCTGATGCTGCGCGACGCCCTCGCGGCCGGCGACGGTTTCCTGCACCGGCTCTTCCTGGACGCGGCCGGCATCTCGGTGCTCGACATGTGGCCCGACGGCGGCGTGGCCGTACGCACGGTCAACGACACCGCCCACCTCTCCACCCTCGACTGAGCCACCGCACCCTCCTTCCGTAGGGCCGGTCGGGCGCGCCGTTCGGCGCAGCCGGCCGGCCGTTCGGCGCAGCACCTCCCGGACGGGTCGGGTGACCGCCATCACCGAGTCGTAGCCTCCGGCCGTTACATCGAGAGCCTCGACTCCCCGGAGGTGTGTCAGATGGCTGCACCCGAACCGGAGGCGCCCACTACGGCGCCGACCAGGGCGAAGGACCACAGCCCCTGGAACTGGTTGCTCTTCATCCCCATCGTGGTGCCGCTGATCCCGGCGTTCTTCAATGGCGACTCGCCCCGGGTCTTCGGCTTCCCGCGCTTCTACTGGCTGCAACTGGCCTTCATCCTGCTCGGCGTCGGCACCACCACATTGGTCTACCAGATGACGAAGAAGCGGGGGAGCCAGTGAGCGCGAGGAGTGAGCCGGGTTTGCGAGCCCCGCAGTCGCGAACGAAGGAGGTTCAGTGATGTGGCGCGACCATCTCACCGAGATCATCGTCTTCTCCCTGCTGTTCCTCCTGGTCAGCGTGATGGGCTTCGTGGCCGCCCGGTGGCGGGCACCGAAGGACATGGCGCACCTGGACGAGTGGGGGCTGGGCGGGCGCAGCTTCGGCGGCTGGATCACCTGGTTCCTGGTCGGCGGTGACCTCTACACCGCGTACACCTTCGTGGCGGTGCCGGCGTTGATGTTCGGTGCCGGCGCGGCCGGGTTCTTCGCCGTGCCGTACACCATCGTCATCTACCCGCTGGTCTTCCTGGTGCTGGTGCGGCTCTGGTCGGTGTCGCACCGGCACGGGTTCGTCACGCCGGCCGACTTCGTCCGCAACCGGTTCGACTCGCCGGTGCTGGCGCTGCTGATCGCGATCACCGGCATCGTCGCCACCATGCCCTACATCGCGTTGCAGCTGATCGGCATCGAGGCGGTGCTCAAGACGATGGGCGTCACCGGCGACAACGCGCTGGCCCGGCACCTGCCGATCATCATCGCGTTCGCCATCCTGGCCGCCTACACGTACCAGTCGGGGTTGCGCGCACCCGCGCTGATCGCGTTCGTCAAGGACAGCCTGATCTACATCGTGATCCTGGTGGCGGTCATCTACCTGCCGTACAAGCTGGGCGGCTGGGGTGACATCTTCGCCGCCGCGGACGCGAAGTTCGACGCCTCACCCAACCCGAACGACGGCATCCTGCTCAACGGCAACAACCAGCTTCAGTACGTGACGCTGGCGCTCGGCTCGGCGTTGGCGCTCTTCCTCTACCCGCACAGCATCACCGGTGTGCTGGCCAGCCGGAACCGCGACGTGATCAAGCGGAACATGTCGGCGCTGCCCGCGTACAGCCTGCTGCTCGGGTTGATCGCGCTGCTCGGCTACATGGCCATCGCGGCCGGTGTGAAGCCGCTGCCCGGCAACTCGGCGGGCTCGGTGGACAACAACACCATCGTCCCGCTGCTGTTCGACCAGCAGTTCCCGGACTGGTTCGCCGGTGTCGCGTACGCGGCGATCGGCATCGGCGCACTGGTGCCCGCGGCGATCATGTCGATCGCGGCGGCGAACCTGTTCACCCGCAACATCTACAAGGAGTACCTGAAGCGGGACGCCTCCCCGGCCCAGGAGGCGAACGTCTCGAAGATCACCTCATTGGTGGTGAAGGTCGGCGCGGTGGCCTGCATCGTCTTCCTCGACCCGCAGTTCTCCATCGACCTCCAACTGATCGGTGGCGTGATCATCCTGCAGACGCTGCCGGCGGTGGCGCTGGGTCTCTACACCCGCTGGTTCCACCGCACCGGCCTGATCGTCGGCTGGGTGGCCGGCATGGGGTTGGGCATGTGGATGCTCTACCAGGTGGCCAGCCCGACCCGGAAGCACTTCGGCGGCTCGGCGTTCCCGCTGTCGGAGTTCGGGTTCGACACCACCCGGACGATCTACGTCGGCATCGTGGCGGTGGCGGTCAACCTGGCCGTGGCGGCGCTGGTGACGCTGGCGCTGCGGGCCGCGAAGGTCGAGGAAGGCGTCGACGGCACCGAGCCGGACGACTACTTCGCCGACGAGGGCGATCCCCGGGTCACCCCGGGCACCGACCGCGACGCCGACTCGGCCCGCGAGCCGGTCGCCTGACCTCAGGTAGGTACGCCCGGGCGCCGACGTTGGTCGGTACCCGGGCGTACCTGTCCCGCGCGCTGTCCCGCGCCGATCTTGCAGTCGTGGTGCCTGCTTGATGCTGACTAACGTCGATGTGTCGCTACCGAAAGTGCAAGATCGACGAAGCTGTAGCCGGGGCGGGGCGGGGCGGCGTCAGTTCAGGGCGCGCCAGAGCAGGTAGAGGCCGATCGTCGTGCCGAACACCACGATCACCGTCTTGAGCACCACCGACGGCAGCCGGCGGACGAGCCGGGCGCCCGCGTACCCCCCAATCAGGGTGGCCGGCGCGACCACCGCGACGGCCGCCCAGTTCAAGGGGCCGAACAGGGCGAACACCACCAGCGTCGTCAACCCCACCACCGCCGACAGCAGATTCTTGATTGCGCTCACCCGCGCCAGGGTCGCGTCCAGCACCAGGGCCAGCCCGGCCACCAGCATCACCCCGAGCGCCGCACCGAAGTAACCGCCGTACACCGCACCAAGCGCGACCATCGTCTGCACCGCGACCGTCCGCCGGCGTGGCGACAGGTCCCGGGGGTGACCGACCAGGCGGCGCAGCGGATCCTGGAAGGCCAGGACCGCTGTCGCGCCGAGGACCAGAAAGGGTACGACCAGCTCGAACGCGCGGGCCGGGGTGGCCAGCAGCAGCAACGCCCCGAGGATCGTGCCCACGATCGTGGTGGGCACCAGCGTGGCCAGCGCGCGGGGGCGCGGCAGGTCCTGTCGGCTGCCCGCCACGCTGGCCAGGTACCCGGGGAAGACGGCGACGGAGTTGCTGACGTTCGCCGGCACCGGGGGCAACCCGATCGCGATCATCGCCGGAAAGGTGATCAGCGAGCCGCCACCGGCCACCGCGTTGACCGTGCCAGCGGCGAGACCGGCAGCGAGCAGCAGCGCGGCGTGGGAGAGATCCATAGCCCCACGAGGCTAGCCGTCGCCCCACGGGACGAATTCGCCGGACCGACCTTGAGCTGCGCGATCTTGCCCAGGCGGGGCGGCAATACCGGCAGCCTGCTCGTCGTTAGGATGAGAGCGCGACGGACGAGTCGACCGGGCGGCCGCGTCGGCGGGCTTCGGCCCGCCGCCGAGGAACGTCCGGACTCCACAGGGCAGGGTGGTTGTTAACGGCAACCCGGGGCGACCCGCGGGAAAGTGCCACAGAAAACAGACCGCCGACCCCAACGGGGACGGTAAGGGTGAAACGGTGGGGTAAGAGCCCACCAGCATCCCGGGTGACCGGGGTGGCTCGGTAAACCCCACCCGGAGCAAGGCCAAGCAAGGGCCGTCACCGCAAGATGACGACCCGGCGCAGACGCTTGAGGGCTGCCCGCCCGATGTCTGCGGGTAGGCCGCTAGAGCCTGTCGGCAACGGCAGGCCGAGATGGATGGCCGCCGCCGGCGCAAAACCCCTCGGGGTACGCGCCGCGCACAGAATCCGGCGTACAGGTCGACTCGTCCGTCGCCCACCAGGCCAGCCGCCCCGACATGGTGGCTGACCTGCTGTTT
>NZ_JCADBI010000017.1:0-153008 GCF_059358895.1 Micromonospora sp. BQ32
AGCAGGTCATCGACATGCACCGGGAACGCTTCGGCGACGAGTACCGCATCGAAACCGAGGGCCCGCACCCGATCGAGACGCTCCGCGCCGAAGGAGGCAGCCATGCCTGACACCAGCACCCCGGCCACCCCCGGGCCCGCGGAGGATGTGGTCGACCTGCTGCTCGCCCAGCACGCCCAGATCGAACAGCTCTTCCTGCTGGTCATCGGCGGCACCGCCGACACCCGGCGCGACGCCTTCGACGATCTGGTCAAGCTCCTCGCCGCGCACGAGACCGCCGAGGAGGAGGTCGTCCATCCGCTCGCCCGGACGCTGCCCGGTGGGGGTGGTGACGCGATGGTCGACGACCGGCTCGACGAGGAGCGGCAGGCGAAGGAGACCCTGCAAACCTTGATCGAGGGGGGCGTGGACGCCGACGGCTTCGACACCGGCATCGTCCTGCTGCGCGACGCGGTGCTCCTGCACGCCCGGCACGAGGAGCGCTACGAGTTCCCCCGGCTTCGCCAGCACGTTCCGGTCGATCGGCTTCGCAGCCTCGCCACGGCCGTCCGGGCGGCGGAGGCCACCGCACCGACCCGGCCACATCCCAACGCGCAGTCCGCGAAGGGCAACCTGGCCGCCGGGCCGGTGCTGGCGGTCATCGACCGGGTACGCGACGCGGTGCGCAAGCCTTCGGAGAGCTGACCGGATCAGCCGGGCGGTGACCCGTCCGCGCGACCTGTCGACAGGGTCGCCCGCCTCGTGCGGGCGACCCTGTCGGCGATCAGCCAACAGTCAGGGCGACACTCACCCCCGAGTTGTGCCCACCGCCTGGGCGACCAGGGCCTCGGCGACCTCGCGCACCTTTCGGTTGGTGTCCTGGGAGATCTTCGACAGCAGCGCGAACGCCTCCTCCGGCGAGCACCGCCGGCCCCCCATGATGATTCCCTTGGCCTGCTCGATCACGGCCCGATTCCGCATCGCCTCCTGCATCTGCGTGGCCAGCGTCGCGGCGTTCTCGTACAGGTGCGCGTTGGCCAGTGCCACCGCCGCGTACGCGGCGAAGCCCTCCGCGCTGGCGATCGAGGGCGGATCGAAGGCGTTCGCCGAATTGCTGTAGACGTTGAGCGCACCGACCACCGACCCCTGGATGGGAAGCCCGATCGAGAGGGAACTCTGCACCCCGGCGGCGCGAGCCCGCTCCGCCCACGCCGGCCAGCGCTCCTCGGTGGCCATCTCCGGCACCGAAATGGTGTCACCGCTGGCGGAGGCATCCAGGCAGGGGCCCCGGTGCTGCTCGTACTGCCACTCGTCCAACTGGCGGGCCAGCTCGCCGGTGAACGCCCCGGTCCAACCGACCCGACCCCGAACCAGAGTGACCGTCACCTCCCTCGTCCCGGGAATGCTTCCCTTGGCGAGTTCGGCGATCCGGAGCAGCATGTCGTCGAGGCTGACCTCGTCGAGCCTGACCCGGCCCAGCTCGGCGAGCGCGTCGGCGGGATCCATCGTCGGCTGCGTCATCGCGTGTACGCCCTCCTCGATCAGCGTCCGCCGGAATTGGTGGTTTCCGATCCTGGCCGGCACCTCGTCAGATGCCCGGCAGCTCCGCTCCGGGGCGGTCGTCAGCAATCAGGTTCCTACCCCCTGAATCACCCACTCACACCCTGCCGAGGAGCGGGCCGCCTGCGTTTGCGCCGATCAGCTCAAGCGGGTCGGGGCGTCAGCGCCGGTCACGACGACGGTCGGTCAGCGGCCCGTCACACCGAGGCGGTGAACTGGCTGATGTGGTGGGCGGTGCTGCGGCCGTCCGGCGTGCGGGTCCACTTCGTCGCCGCTGGCACGACGGTCCCGGTCACCCAGGCGCACGCGGACCCGGTCGGCACCCTGGCCTGCCCCCATCCCCGCCGCCCGCGCCGCCGGGCCGGCTGACCCTCGGTAGCGTGGTCGGTCATGGCCACCAGCGTCGACGTGCGTCGGGAACTCGCCAGCCTCGCCGATCCCCGTCGAGCCGAGGCGTCGAGCCGGTTCCTCCAGATGGTCCCCGGCGGGTACGGCGAGGGCGACCGGGCCCTCGGTGTCTCCGTGCCCGATCAGCGCAGGGTGGCCGCCCGGTTCTGGCGCGACCTCTCGCTGGCCGAGACGACGACGCTGCTCACCGACGGCGCTCACGAGGAGCGGCTGACCGCGCTGCTCATCCTGGTGCGGAAGTTCACCAAGGGCGACGAGCGGGAACGGGGCCTGGTCTTCGACACCGTCCTGGCCAACACCGGCCGGATCAACAACTGGGACCTGGTGGACTCGTCCGCGCCGTACATCGTCGGCCCCTGGCTTGTCGACCGGGACCGCAGCGTCCTGGACCGGTTGGCCGGGTCGAGCCTGGTGTGGGACCGACGGATCGCCGTCATGGCGACTTTCGCGTTCGTCAGGGCCGGTGACTTCGAGTGGACCTTCCGACTCGGCGACCGGCTCCTGCACGACCCGCACGACCTCGTCCGGAAGGCGGTGGGCTGGATGCTGCGCGAGGTGGGCAACCGGGACAGAGCGGCGGAGGAGGAGTTCCTCGCCCGCCGCTACCGGGTCATGCCACGGGTGATGCTGCGGTACGCGATCGAGAAGTTCGAACCGCAGCGTCGCCGCGAGTACCTGTCCGGCGCCCTCTAGGCGACCGGCCCCGCCGGTGGGATCGGGAAGTTCCGGTTGAAGACGTTGTCCGGGTCGTAGCTGGCCTTGACGGCGCGCAGCCGGCCGAGGGTGGGTTCGGGCCAGGCATCCAGCAGTCGAGCCGGGTCGGTGTCGCTCTCGAAGCTGAGATACAGGCCGTCGAGGTGCGCGTACAGCTCGGCCCAGAGCTTGTCGAGTTGGGGCCGGCGGTCCGGGACGGTGGCGGCGAGCACCGAGAAGTTCTGCTCCCGGTGCGGGTAGGCGGTCGCGTCGCGGGCGACGTCGTTGACCGCCCCGCCGACGGACCGGAGCTGCATGATCATCACGTCGCCGGAGTGGATCATGTTCTCCATGAGGTCGGCGGCCTCCGGTGTGATGTGGTGCAACAGACCGCTGCGGGTGTCCTTCAGCCCCTGCCCCCGGTGCTGGTTGCCCGGCGGCACGACGATCGCCGGGTACGGCACGAGCTGCGCCTGCTAATCGAGAATCGGCCCGATCTCCAGGAACGGGCTCAGGGCGGACTGCGCCGCCTCGACGTCGTCACCGGCGTAGACGAGGGTGACCTGGGCAGCCGGGGGGTTGCCACGGCGGCCGGGAAAGAGGGAGAGGAAGCTGGTCAGCTCCCGTGGCGCGTCCTCGACGAGCTGACCCCACCGGCGCAGCAGCTCGGCGGTGTCGGTCGCGTCCGCGACGAGCTGGGCGTAGACGACGTTGTCGACCTCGTACGCCTCCAGTTCCAGTGCGGTGACGATCTCGACGGCCACGACGTGGTCGATGGTCAGGCCGTGCTTGCGCGCCAGGTATCCGACGCCGGCGGTGGTGGCGAGACCACCGACGCCCACGTCTCCGTAGTCACCCGAGCTCATGGCCAGGTCATACGGGGCGAGCGCCTGGGCCACGTCGCCCCACCGGGCTCCGCGCTGTTGCAGCACGTCACGCAGGCTGTCGGCCAGCCGCGGCAGGATCGTCTCGGCCGCCGCTGTGCCGGGGACGACGACGGTCTGCTCGTCCAAGGCGGTCATGATCCGCTCGACCAGGCGTTCGCCCATGCGCGGCGCGTTCTTGCCGGCGGTCGAGAGCAGTTTGCGGCGGCCGGCCTTGCGCAGCCCTGCCGGGCCGCCGCAGCGTGACAGCAGCTCCAGGACGGCCTTGTGCCCGATGTTGCCGCCGAGGGCGCGTTCCAGGGCCGGATGAATCTGGGTGAGCAGGCCGCGGATGCGGTTGGTCAGCCGGGTGGCCTCGCCGGCCAGATCGTCGTCGAAGCCGACCAGGACCTCCAGTTCGGCGAGGGCTTCGTCGCCGACGTCGACGCGGCGCAGCGTGTGTGGCATGGTGCGGGCCGCGTCAGCGATCACGTAAGCGTCGCGGGCGTCGGTCTTCGCGCTGCCGGGGTGCAGGTCGGCGATCCGGCGCATCGCCAGGCCGGGCAGGTAGGCGACTTGCTGGCCGCAGGCACGAGCGACCGCGACGGGCAGCGCTCCGACCGAGGCTGGCTGGTCCACCACCACCAGCACCGGCCCGTGCTTGGCTAGTTTGTCGAAGACCTGCCGCAGCTTGGCCTCGGTGTTGATCAGTGCGGCGTCGTGCAGCCGCTTGCCTTCCCGGTTGAGAGCGACGGCGTGGTGGCCGTCCTTGCCGACATCAAGACCGAGAAAAACCTGGTAGTCGCCGTGCACCGCATCGCCTCCCCGCGACGTCGCCTGCCGTCTCGGTCGCCAGTCTGGCGTCGACTGCCGGCAGCCACGTTACGAAGAGACCTACCCCAACGCTGCGGGTGGCCGTGTCCCTATCAGCGGTCCATCGACGCCACCCGGCCCGGCGACAACACCCCCGGGATCATGCGTACGACAGGGGCACTCAGTCATACCGAGCCGGGCGACCGAGCAGTCCCCGGCTGGGGACGATCAAAAAGGTAACCGGGCGGTCGGCGGGGTCGCGGGCCAGGCACCAGCGGTGGAGCCGGCGGACCTGAGCGGGCACCCCGTCGATCTCGGGCAGCGGGTCCGGCTCGACCGGGGCGTGGGCACGGAGCATCCCGGCCCGCGTCTCGGGCGCCCAGGGCAGCCGACTGGTGAGCACCCGGTGCAGAAGCAGGCCGAGGGCGTAAAGGTCGCAGGCCGGCTGCACCTCGCCGGCCTCCAGGCGCTCCGGCGCGAGGTACGCGGGCGTACCGAGCAGCCGCCCCTCGAAGTCGATCTCCGGATCGCCGATGGCCGCCGCGATGCCGAAGTCGAGCACCTTCGCGCCGGTCGGAGTGAGCATGACGTTCGCCGGCTAGATGTCGCGGTGCACCAGCCCTTGGGCGTGCGCGGCTTCGAGCGCCGACGCCACCTCCGCGCAGATCCGCAGCCCAACGGCCGGCGGCAGCGGCCCGGTGGAGAGCCGTTGTTCGAGGGTTTCGCCGGTGAGCAATTCCAGCACAACGAAGGGAACCTGGGCACCGTCGAGGTGCGACTCACCGAAGTCGTAGACGCTTGTGACGTGCGGGTGCGCCAGCCGGGCCGCCGCCTTGGCCTCGGCCCGGATGCGCTGGCGCACGTTGGCCTGCGAGCCGACGAGTACCTTCACGGCGATGTCCCGTTCCAACACCTCGTCGTACGCCCGGTGCACCGCGGACATACCGCCGCTGCCGAGGCGCTCCAGAAGCCGGTAGCGGCCCGCAAGCAACCGATCATGCTGCACGACGGACAGACTGCCGTACGGCCTCGACCCGTCACCATCTGGGATCGAGGTTTCGCAATGTGTGGACTTGGGCGAAGGCCGGGCGGGCTTACGGCGAGCGGGGCCCGAGTATCGCCTTGAGGGAAGCAGAGCAAAGGACGCGGACATGGTGGGCGCCCGCCAGGCAAGGCTTGGCGTTAGACGCCAACCCCCCGGGAGTGACCCTGGCTGCGGGGGCGGTTCACAGCTAGACGAGTAGGTCCTAACTCGTTGCGGCTCGGGGAGGCGTGGGAGAGGGCTGGATCACTTCCACGTCGTGCAGTTGGCCAACCAAGCCGTCACCGAGGTCCGCCGCGCATGACGATGACCTACCGCGGCCGGCGTGGCCGTGCCATGGACCGGAATGGCAGAAACGTAATCGGCTGACCAAGTCAGCAGCCCGGATGCACGCCGAGCACGTCGACCGGCTGGCCGACGTGCTCGGGAACCTGCCGACGAAGATCGGGGCACCGATCCTGGCCGCCTGGAACGCGAAAGAGGATTTATTCGACCTGCTCGAATTTATCCACCCTGGATAGGTCGCTACCCAACTAGATCATAGAGTGTGCCGGTACTAGCGTTAAGGTGACCTCCGGTGATGAGGGTGCTATCGTTGGATATGCTGTGCTGAACGGCGTAGACGAAGTTACCGCTCGAGATGAATGGCCCCCCGCTTGAGCCATGAGCGAACTTGCAAATCTTGTTGTCGAGCACCACGATGATTGGCAGCCACCAGTCATCACGAGTCCAACTGTTGCCGGGACGGCATTCTGAGGCGTTGTCAGGGCTCGTGTCGCGACCGTGGTAACCGATCATTCTTGTTGGTACACCAGCCCTATCGCCACCGAACAGGAGATTCATTGCTCCGACGGCATCATTCAATTTCTCACCGCGTTCACTCTTTCTAACCTGCACAATCGCGATGTCATTGTAGAAGCTGTTGTTGGGATTGAAGCCGCCTTGGACGCCGATCGCGGTACCCACGAACTCCCCTCGCGTGTTACCGTATGCGTAGTTTGGGTAGAAGACGACGTTCTGAAGGGCGCCGTGTTGCGGCAGAGAAATACAATGCGCTGCGGTCATAAAGACACCGTCGGCGTGCCTGCGAGCGGGGATAGCGAAACCTGTGCATGAAATGTGGAAACCATCTGCAAAACTGGAGAAGAGTTTGCCGATGGCCGGATACTCAGGGGTGAGCGCAGCTTCGCTCGAACGATCTGCGAGTTCGGACTCGGCAAGAACTTTCGCTCTCCGCTCTGGAGTCCAGTAGTCCCGGGCAGCATCTCCTAGCACCGGGTCTAGCTTAATAAGCGTCGGGGCCGGGGTGGCCGCCGCGGCCGCCCCAGGGACCGCCAACAACGCAGCAGCCAAGGCCGCTGCACTCAGGGCCGCACTAATGCGGTTTAACATGTTCTCTTACTTCTTTCTTGGTAGATGTACGCCTTCACGCAGGGCGGGTTGAATGGGCAACGCATGGGCATGGACCAAAGAGCGTCCGCTGTTACCCAAGCGTCCCGGAGACTGGACTGAGACACCCCCTTCCAGGTGAGTCCCCGGTGGACACTCAGGTGGGTCCTAGGTGGACATCTGGATAGACGTGACTCGGCGGGGGGGGTTCAACGTGAGCGCCCGCGTGTGATTTGCCGCACATGCTTGGCAGGTAATCACGCCGAAACCGCGAATCGGCTGCGTTGATGAAGCGGCTTCAGCCAGCTCGGGCGTCGATGGGGGCCATCTCGGCGACGGCCGCGTGCTGGGACTCGGCTGTGGTCGGGACTCGCCGGCACTCATCGCCGCTCATGACCAGACGAGAACCGAACCCGCATCGCCGCGGCCGCCTTGAGCGAACTCCTGGCCGGCGTCAGCCGCGCGATCATCGACTGGCTACTTCACCGTCTCGGCAGCTGACCCGGGTAGCGGGCGAGACGTTGAGCTGGTGGACGAGTGGGCCAGGCACAACCGCCCGCCTCGCCCGACGGACGGCGACGACGAGGCGTAGGCGATAAAACACCTCGAAGGCGACAGGTAGGACCCCGAGGGTGGCCTAGATCGACTCGGGTCTCAAAAAATCGGGGTGCCCCGCCGCGGAGACACCCCGCCTTCCTGAAGGCCGAGTGGATCAAGGGCTGGCGGCGGCGACGCTCAACGCCGACCGCCACGGTATAGAAGGCCGAGGATCCACACCACACCCGGTCACTCCACAACAGACCGAGGCTGGAACAGGCAGCGGGGAGCACCGGACAGCGGCACTCCCCCGGCTCTGTTCGCCGCACCCACGGTGCGGCCTGTCCCTCCCGCGAGGGAGCGCCGTCCCCTGTCAGCGGGGTCCGCCCGCTGTAAGACGCCGGCAGGATCGGGTGCATGACGACATCGACACCGATGGTCGGTCGGTCCGTCCACGGCCTGACGTACGCAGTGCTCGGCTGGGCCGTGGCATACGGGGGCGTGCGTCTGGCGTGGACGGTCGGCGAGGCTCCACAGTTCGGGCGGCTCGGGCTGGATTTGCTCGGCTTCACCGGCTGGTGGGCGGTGGCGTTGTGCGTGGCCGCGGGCGGGCTGGCGATTGCCCTGGACCGGGTGGGGACCTGGCGGCCGGCGCTGGCGGGGCTCGCCTGGACGGTCGCCGGCGCGCTCGTGGCGGCAGCCGCGATCCTGCTGCCGGAGCTGGTGGGCTTCCTGCTGTTCACCGTCGGCCCGTTCTTCGACCCGCTGGCGTTCGCCAGCCGGCTCGGTTGCGTCACCGGAGCGGGTCTGCTCGCTCTGGCCACCGCGCGCTACCAGCGGCGCACCCGGGGCGACTGCCCGGACTGCTGCCGGACGGTCCGACCGGGTACGCGGCGCCCGGCGGCCGCGCGGCGGGCGCGCTGGGCCGCGTACGCCGCAGTGAGCGGTCTGGTGACCCGCTTCGCGGCCCAGTTCGTGGTGGGGTTCGACCGCGTTGACCAGAACGCCTCGCTGCTCGGGTTGGAGATCGGCCTGGTGCTGGCCGGAGTGCTGCTGCCACTGGCGCTGGTGCACCACTGGGGTGAGGTCTGGCCGGGGTGGGTGCCGCTGCTCGCCGGCCACACGATTCCTCGTGCGCTGCTGCTGGTGCCCGGCTTCGGGCTCGGCGCGGGCATCGTGGCCTACTTCGGCATGGGGATCGTGCAGGTGACGTCGGGCTCGTACAGCGAGTTCTCCGACACGTTCCTGTGGGTGGCGATGTCGGCGTATCTGGTCATGGGGCTGGGTCTGGTCGTCGCGTCCACCGACTACCACCTGCGTACTCGCACGCGGTGCGGCACCTGCGGCCGGTGACGGCACCACTGACGGTGGGCCGATTGCATTGACAGGAATCGTTGGACGAATTAACTTTCTGGAATCAACACCTGGGAGCGCTCCCAATTTTTCCGCCGCCCAAACCATCGCTGAATCTCGCCGCAGACGAGCCCTCCCGAGGCGTGGAAGCCACCACCACTTCAGGAGGAGTTTCATGAGAAGAAGAAGCTTGACCAACGCCGCCCTGGTGTCGGCCGGCGCCGTCCTGCTGGCGTCGACAGGGGTCGCCGTGGCGGTGCCGGCGGGGGCCGCAGCCGCCGGCTGTTCGGTCAACTACAGCGTGTCGTCGCAGTGGCAGGGAGGCTTCGGCGCCAACGTCACCATCACCAATCTCGGTGACGCGGTGACGAGTTGGACGCTTACCTGGCGCTACGACGCCGGACAGACCGTCACGCAGGCGTGGAACACGACGTTGACCCAGAGCGGTGCCGCCGTCACCGCCAAGAACGTCAGCTACAACGGGGCCATCGCGACCAACGGTACGGTCTCGTTCGGATTCAACGGCTCGTCGACCGGCAGCAACCCCGATCCGACCATCTTCGCGTTGAACGGGGTGGCCTGCACCGGCGGCACGGAGCCGACTCCGCCGCCGACCACCCCACCGCCGAACGGGCCGGCGGACATCACGGTGAACAGCGCGACCAGATACCAGACGGTCGACGGGTTCGGCGCCGCGCAGTCCATCTGGGGTAGCGCCTGGTCGACGGCCGACACCCAGACGCTTGTCGGGATGGGCGCCAACCAGTTGGGGCTGTCCATCGTGCGGACCGGCCTGTCGCCGGTCTCCAGCGAGTGGGCGACGCACGTGAACTCGTTGAAGACGGCAAAGTCGTACGGGTCCAACGTGAAGATCCTCGCCTCGCCGTGGACCGCGCCTGCGGCGTGGAAGACCAACAACAGCCGGGTCAACGGCGGCAAGCTGAAGACCGACTACTACGACGACTACGCCAACCATCTGAACAGCTACGTGCAGTACATGCGTGGCCAGGGCGTACCCGTCGACGTCACCTCGGTGCAGAACGAGCCCGACTGGCACCCGGACTACGACTCGATGGACTGGAGCGGCACCGAACTGCGCACCTTCGTCCGCGACCAGGGCACCAAGGTGCAGAACACCAAGCTGATGGTCGCCGAGGCGGTGAACATGAACTACGCCTACACCGATCCGACCCTCAACGACGCGACCGCCCGCAACAACATCGGCTACATCGGTGGGCACCTCTACGGCACCGAGGAGTCGGGCCGGCTGCGGCCGTACTCCCTGGCGGAGCAGCACAACAAGCCGGTGTGGATGACCGAGTGGAACCTGCACGCCGCCGACGGTGGCGGCTCCAACATCTGGGGCAACCCCGCCAACGCGGCGGTCTGGAACGAGACCCTGGACGACATCATGCGCACCGTGCACAAGTCGATGGAGGCCAACTGGAACGCCTACATCTGGTGGTACGGCAAGCGCTACTACTCCTTCATCGGCGACGGCGAAGCCGCGTTCGGCACCGTCGCGGGCGCTCCGCTCAAGCGCGGGTACGCCTTCTCGCAGTACGCGAAGTACGTCCGCCCCGGCTACCAGCGGGTCGCCCTGACGAAGAGTTCCAAGGCATCACCGCTGGAGGTGACCGCCTACCAGGGGGACGGGAAGATCGCCCTGGTGATCCTCAACCGCTCGAACAGCGCGGTCAACAACGCCGTGATCCAGGCCCCGCAGAACGTCAGCCGGGCCGAGCACTACCTCACCTCGCAGAACGCCAACGCGGCCAGCCAACCGACCAGCGTGAACGGCGGTCAGGCCACCATCAACGTCGGCGCGCGCAGCATCTCCACGCTCGTCTTCACCCTCTGAAAACTCTGCTCGGCCTTGCACGGTCGGCGTCGCGGGTGCCCCAGCCACGCGCTGGGGCACCCGCTTATGCCAGCGACGGTCAGTTCCCGCCGTGGTACCGGCCTTCGACGTAGACGAGCGCGTCGCCAACAGCCCGCTCGGCTCCGCTGGGGTGGTTGACAAGCGTGCCCTGAGCGGCCATGGCGGTCGAGCCGCCGCCGTCGAGGTTGACCGCGTCGGACATGCCGAGTGCCTGGGCGACGGCGGCGGTCTCGTCCAGGGTGGCGCCGACGCTGGTGGTCTGGCGACCGTCGACGGTCGCGAGCACGACCTTCCCATCCCGGGTGGTGCCGGCGATGGTACGAGGGTTGCGGGCGAAGAAGCTGTCGGACCCGCCGTCGGGCACGACGACCTGGCCGTCCGCCGTCAACGGGTACCGCCCGTTGACGCCGAACAGTCCGGGCCGCAGCGGGAGCTTCCGCCCCCGCTGGTCAGTCACCGTCGAGGTCAGGTCCAGGCATCCCCGGCTGGCCACCGCGAGCAGACCGCCGGCGTCCCGCCCGGTGGCCTGCAGCGAGGTCTGGCCCACGGCGAGGGTGGTGCCGCGGGTCGTCGCGGTCCGCACCACGCAGCCCAGGCGGTTGAGGACGACCTCCACGCCGACGCCCGTCGGGGTGGCCGAGTCGAACTCGGAGGTGAACTGAACAACGTCGCCTGGCTCGGTACACGCGCTCTGATCGGCCAGGGCGGCACAACCGGCAGGGACGACCGGTGGGTGGTTGATGAACTCCAGTGGCAGCACGACCTGGGTCTGCCGGTTCCGTACGCTGCCCGACCAGGTGAGCTTTCCGGTGAGTGCGCGGTTGGTGTTGGCGTCGACGACGAAGTTGACTTCGCCGGGTTCGGTGGTGGGTTCACTGAGCAGTTTCCCGCCGTACAAGCCCAAGCCCACCGGGTCACCGGGGTAGAGCGGGCTGGCGGTGAAGGTGAAGAAGGAGGCGTTGACGCCCGCCAGGGCACCGGACTGGCGCACGAGATCAGTGGTCTTTTCGACCTGGCCGAGGTTCGGGCCGTACGTCGCCTTCAGGTGCCCACGTGCCCGATGCGGGTCGATGGTGAGCACGTTGACCACCCACGGGCCCCGACTGGTGGTGTTGATCTGGTCGGCCGGCGCGGGCTCGGTTCCGCGCACGATGTGGGTCAGGGTCACGCCGTCGGCCAGGACCCGGCTGGTGGTGGTTTCCGTCAGGTCGGCGTCGCCGATCGGCAAGATGCCGCTGGCGGCGTCGGCGCGGGCACCCGGAACGACACCAAGCGCCACCGCGGCCAGTGTGGCGGCAGCGAGCGCACCGGCGCGGCGTAATCCGGACAGGCCAGGAGTGCGAACAGTCATGCCCTGAGCCTGGCGAGCGAACAGAAGCACGCATCGGACAGAAGCTGACAGCTAGTCGAATTTCGGTGAAAGGGCTTATAGGCCGATCGACCCGCAGGTGCCGGATCAGCCAGCGCCCGGGAAGGCGTTGCTGGCCGACGTCGGCGGCGCCGTGCTCTGCCGCACCACGAGCTTGGGGATGACCAGCGGCAGGCGCTGCGGCACCGTGTCGTCGATGGCCTGGGTGACGGCGGTGATGGCCCGTCGACCGACCGCGTCGAAGTCCTGCTGGATCGTCGTCAACGGCGGGATGAGGTAGGGCGCCTCGGGGACGTCGTCGAATCCGACGACGGAGACGTCGTGTGGCACCCGCCGCCCGCGCTCGTGCAGCGCGCGCAGCACGCCGATGGCCATCTGGTCGTTGGCGGCGAACACCGCCGTGGTTCCGCGCATCGCACCGATCCGCAGCCCGGCGAGGTAGCCGCTGTGCGCTCTCCAGTCGCCCTCGACCGGCTCCGGCGGACGTAGACCCGCGGCGCTCATCGCCTGACGCCAACCCTCGAGCCGGGCCCGGGCCTCGGCCCAGTTGAGCGGGCCACTGACGTGCACGATCTCGCGATGTCCGAGGTCGAGGAGATGCTCGGTGGCCATCCGGGCGCCCAGCACCTGGTCGACGCCGACCGTCACGCTGGCCCTGGACAGATCGCCCTCCACCACGACGAAGGGGACCCCCGAGCGCGTCATCCGCACCACCTCGAGCGCCTCGTCGTTGCCGGCGATCATCACGACGCCCTCCACGCCGACGCGCATGAGATGTTCGGTGGCGTCGCTGAGCGCCCGAACCGTCACCTCGGAAAGGCTCACCGAGGTGGCGAAGTAACCGGCCGCGCGGGCGGCGTCCTCGACGCTGCGATGGATGCTCGTCGGACCGAACAGGGTCCGGGCCGTACCGATGATGCCGATCATCCCGGAGCGCCCGCGAACCAGCGCCCGCGCGGCCGTGTTGGGGCGGTAGTCGAGTCGCCGGATGGCCTCTAAGACCCGCTCCCGCGTCTCGCGCTTGATGCTGGGCGCCCCGTTGATGACCCGGGACACCGTCTGGTGTGACACGCCCGCCAGGCGAGCGACGTCGGCCATCACTGGTGGCCGGTCGGCCGCTGTCACCGCGGCCTTTGCGTGAACTCGCACTGGCGGGCCGTCCGTTCTTCCATGGAATCAGTTCCTCGCGGCATCGTCCGTTCGTGGTCGTCAGTGTGAGTGACGGGGCACCGCGCTGCCGCTGCCGCCGACGAGAAAGTCGAGGTCCGCCCCGCTGTCGGCCTGAAGGACGTGCTCGCTGTACAGCCGTACCCAACCCCGGTCGGCCACCGGCTGCGGTGGCTGCCAGGCGGCGCGGCGGTGGGCGAGTTCCGCGTCGTCGACCAGCAGGTCCAGTCGGCGCGTCGGAACGTCGACGGCGACCAGGTCACCGGTGCGTACCAGCGCGAGCGGACCGCCCACGGACGCCTCCGGCGCCACGTGCAGGATGCAGGTGCCGTACCCGGTGCCGCTCATCCGAGCGTCGGAGATCCGCACCATGTCCGTGATGCCGTCGGCGAGCAACCGTCGTGGCATGGGCACGTTGCCCACCTCGGGGAAGCCGGGGTAGCCGCGTGGTCCGGCATTGCGGACGACGATCACCGTGTCGGGTGTGACGTCGAGGTCCGGGTCGTCGGCGGCGACGACGTAGTCCTCGATGCGGTCGAAGACCAGCGCCGGGCCGGT
This sequence comes from Micromonospora sp. BQ32, assembly GCF_059358895.1. Classification (NCBI taxonomy): domain Bacteria; kingdom Bacillati; phylum Actinomycetota; class Actinomycetes; order Micromonosporales; family Micromonosporaceae; genus Micromonospora; species Micromonospora sp. BQ32. Next base: position 13,614 of record NZ_JCADBI010000017.1, read on the forward strand.
GTGCGTGAGCAGCTGCGCGGAGGCGGCGGAGACCTTCAACACCGCCCCGGACGGGGCGAGTGACCCGCGCAGCACCACGGTGCCCGAGCCGGCGGGCTGGAACGGCTCGGTCAGGGTGCCGATGACGTCCCGGTTCCAGCACTGGGCGCCGTCGACGTTCTCCGCCACGCTCCTACCGCTGACGGTGACGTGGTCCATGTGCAGCAGCGGTGCGAGTTCCTTCATCACCACCGGCAGGCCGCCCGCGTAGGCGAAGTCCTCCATCAGGTACTTCCCGGACGGCATGAGGTTGACGAGCATGGGCACGTCGGCGGTGAGGATGTCGAAGTCCTCCAGCGACAGGGGGACGCCGAGGCGTCCGGCGATCGCGAGCAGGTGGACGACCGCGTTGGTGGAGCCGCCGATGGCGGCGTTGACCCGGACGGCGTTCTCGAAGGCTTGCCTGGTCAGCACCGAGGACAACCGTTGGTCCTGTTCGACCATGGCGACGATCCGGCGTCCGGCGGCGTGCGCGAGCGCGTACCGTCGGGAGTCGACCGCCGGCACGGCGGCCGCCCCCGGCAGCTGCACGCCCAGCGCCTCGGTCACACAGGCCATCGTGGACGCCGTACCCATGGTCATGCAGTGACCCCGGCTGCGGGACATGCCGACCTCCGCCTCGGAGCAGTCGGCCGCGGTCATCCGGCCGGCCCGCATCTCCTCGGTGAAACGCCAGACGACCGTGCCGGAGCCGATGTCCTGGCCGCGGAACTTGCCGTTGAGCATCGGGCCGCCGGTCAGCATCAGGGTCGGCAGGTCGACGCTCGCCGCTCCCATCAGCAGGCCGGGTGTGGTCTTGTCACAGCCGGAGAGCAGGACCACCCCGTCGAGCGGATTGGCGCGGACCGACTCCTCCAACTCCATCGCCAGCAGGTTGCGGTAGAGCATGGTCGTCGGTCGCATCAGCGGCTCGCCCAGGCTCATCGCCGGGAACTCCAGCGGCAGGCCCCCGCTCTCCCACACGCCCCGCTTCACCGATTCGGCCAGGTCGCGCAGGTGGGCGTTGCAGGGTGTCAGCTCCGACCAGGTGGTGGCGATGCCGATCACCGGGCGACCGTCGAAGACGTCGTCCGCGAACCCCTGGTTGCGCATCCAGGACCGATGGATGAACCCGTTGCGGCCTTCCGCACCGAACCACTGCCCGCTGCGCAGCGGTCGATTCGTCGTCGACATCAGCACACCTCTCTGTCATCCGTCCGGCCGCGTCCTGCGCGGCGATCAATGCGCGTGTGGTGGATTGGTTGGTGGCGTCGACGGCCTACCGCAGACCTCCGACGGAGAGGCCGCCGCGCCAGTGTCGTTGCAGGCTGAAGAACGCGATGATCAGTGGGATCACGGACACCAGGGAGCCCAGGATGATGAGGCTCCACAGCGAGGTGGTTCCCGCGTTGTTCGCGGACGCGATTCCCTGCCAGAGGCCGAGGCCGACGGTGACCGGGAAGAGCCGGTTGTCGGAGAGCATGGCCAGGGGCAGGAAGTAGTTGTTCCAGGACGCCACGGCCGACAGGAGCAGCACGGTGACCACCGCGGGACGCATCATCGGAAGGGCGATCTGAATGAACGTCCGCACCTCCCCCGCGCCGTCGACCCGCGCCGCGTCCAGTAGCTCGTCGGGCACCGCGTCGCGCGCGTACACGTGCATCAGGTAGACGCCGAACGGGTTGAGCAGCGACGGGAGGATCACCGCCCAGACCGTGTTCGTCAGGCCGAGCCCGGAGAACATGATGAAGGTCGGGATGACCAGAGCGGTGGCGGGCACCATCAGCGCACCGAGCACGACGGCGAAGCTGAAGCGTCGGGCGGCGAACCGGTACTTGGCGAACCCGTAGCCGGCCATGACCGCCAGGATCGTGGCGCCGACGCCGCCGGCGATGGCGTACAGCGTGGAGTTGAGGATCCACCGCAGGTAGATGCCACCGTCGTAGGTGAAGAGCTGCCTGAGGTTTCCGAGGTAGTCGATCTGATCGGTGAACCAGAGGGTGTTGCCGCCGCCGAACAGGCCCGGCGCGTCCTTGGAGCTGTTGACGATGACCCACCAGAACGGTACGAGGAAATAGATCACCAGGAAGCCGAGGAGGATCTGTAGAGGGAGATAGCGCTGCGGTCGGCGGGCGCCGGCGCGGACGCTGGTGTGGTCGGTCATCAGAGGAAGCTCCTCCGCTTGCGGGTGAAGAACAGGAAGGCGTACACGCAGATGAACACGATTCCGCCGAGGGCGAAGGAGATCGCCGACCCGTAGTTGAAGTTGGCGAGCGAGAACGCCTGTTGGTACGCGTACATGTTCGGGGTGAAGTCCGAGCCGATCGTGCCCGCGGCGAGGTATCGCAGGATCTGCGGTTCGTTGAAGAACTGCAGGGTGCCGATGAGCGAGAAGACCAGGATCAGGATCAGGGCGGGCGCGATCAGCGGGATCTTGATCCGGGTCGCGATCTGCCATCGCCCGGCGCCGTCCATCCGGGCCGCCTCGTAGAGCGTCGGGTCGACGCCCTGCAACGCCGCGTACAGGATGATCATGTAGTAGCCGGCCCACTGCCAGGTGACGACGTTGAGCAGCCCGTAGAAGATCAGGTCACTGCTCAGGAAGTCGGGTGCGGTGGCGCCGAACAGCCCGAAGATGTCGGTGAGCGGGCCGAAGCCCCGGCTGTAGAGGAACCCCCACATCACGGCCCCGATGACGGTGGGGATCGCGTACGGAAGAAAGATCATGAGGCGGGAGAAGCGGGCGAACAGGGTGGTCACCGAGTCCAGGATGAGGGCCATCGCGAGCGCGATGATGATCTGCAGCGGGATCGAGACCAGCGAGAAGCGGATGACGAACCATGCCCCGGACAGGAAGCTCGGGTCGGTGAACGCCTTCACGTAGTTGTCGAAGAGAACGAAGCTGGTGCCGCCGATCAGCTTCTTCTGAAACAGGCTGAGGTACAGCGCGTACGCCAGCGGCGCGATGAGGAACGCCAGGAACACGACTCCGAACGGCCCGACGAAGAGCCACCCCATCAGGTGTTCGCGGAGGTGCACCTTGCCACGGATCTTGCGCGTCTCATGCTGAGTACGCGGTGCGCGCTTCTCGGTCAGGGATGTCATCTTGTCTCCGGGACGTGGACGCTGAGGGGTGGCGGGTGGGCCGGCCGCCCAGTGCCGGCGCGGCCCACCCATCCGGTCACTGAACGGTGAAACCTTGTTCCTTGGCGTACTTCGCCACGTCCTCCTGGAGCCGGTCGGCAGCCTGCGAACCGGTGACGGAGCCCTTGATGATCTCGCTGACCTGTTTCGTCATGGCGTCGAGGTAGTACTGACCGAAGGGGGCGTAGGCGACGCCCTTGTAGGCTTCGGCGGCGGGAAGGTAGACCTCCTTGTTCGCCTGCTGGCCGTTGAAGAACGCCACCTTCAGGTCGACGAACGCGGGGTCCTTGAGCGCCGTGAGGTTCAACGGGAAGATGATCTGGTTGGTCCAGCCGTCGGTGAGCGACTCCTTGTCGGCGTAGAGCCCGTAGGCGACCTTCGCGGCCAGCTCCGGCTTCTTCGCCTGCTTGGTCACCGAGAAGGCCGATCCACCCCAGTTCACCTGCACCGGGTTGGCCGGATCCCACTGCGGCAGCGGCGCCACCGCGAACTTGCCGGTGTCCTGTCCCTTACCCACGCCTGCGCCGGTGAGGTAGCCGGGCGCCCACGCCGCCGAGATGTACGTCGCGTAGTTGCCATTGATCACGCCGGAGATGTACTCCGGGGTGAACTGGTCCTGCGTACCGACCAGGCCCTTCTTGGCGAGGCCGCCCCAGTAGTCCAGCACGTCCTTGGACGCCTGGTCGTTGAGCTTCACGCCGATCGCCTTCGGCTGCGCCGGGTCGTAGGTGAAGGGCGAGGCGCCCTTCTGGATCTGCAACGCCATGGTGAGCGCCGAGACGTTCGCGCCAAGGTCCCCGAAGAGCGGGCCGCCGGCGTCCTTCACCTTCTGCGCGGCCTGCTCGTACTCGGCCCAGGTCTTCGGCGGCGTGATCTTGTACTTGTCGAAGATGTCCTTCCGGTAAATCATCGCCACCGGCCCGCCGTCGACCGGGACGCCGTAGACCTTGTCACCGACCGACACGTCCTTCCAGGCGCCCTCGCCGTAGTTGGCCTTGACCGCGTCGAAGCCGTACTGCTTGATGTCGACGAGCGCGCCCTGGATCTGGAAGGTCGGGATCCGGTCCGCCTCGACCATGATCACGTCAGGCGCGCCGGTGCCCGCCGAGATGGCGGTCTGGAACTTGTCGTACTCGTCGCTGCCCTGGCCGACGTTGGTCCAGCAGACCTGCACCTCGTTGTTCTGCTTGTTGAAGTTGTCGACGACGAGTTGGGTGTTGGGGTACCAGCCCCACATCGTCACGACCGGCAGGTCCTTCTTGGTGATGGTGTTCGTGCAATTGCTCGCGTCGCTGCCGCCCCCGTCGGAGGAGCAGGCGACGAGGCCGCTCCCCGCCGCGAGCATGGCTACCGTGGCGAGTATTCGTCTTCTCTTCATTGAGATGGTTCCCTTCGGCGATGGCGGTGCACAGCATCCATGCGCTGGCGGGCGCCACCGGGGCAGGAAGCCCTGCTCCGGTGGCGTCGCCGGCGAAGGCTCCTAGCGCTTGAACAGACGCGGCGCCAGGTCGATGAGGTTCTTCTGCCACACGTCCCAGCCGTGCGGCCCGGGGGTGACCCCGTCGAACTCGTAGCGGACACCGAGGCTGTTCAACGTGGTCAGCGATGCCATGAAACTCGGGTACACGAAGTCCGTCTGGTCACCGACGTACAGGCGCAGCATCGTGGTGCCGTTGTTGATCGCCTCCACGTCGACGCCGGTGCCACTCCCGAACCCGGCCGAGAACGCCGCGACGTAGGCGAACTCGCCCGGGTGGGCCCGCAGCACCCCGAACGCCTGCCCGCCGCCCATCGACAGGCCGGCGAGGGCCTGCTGGGACGGATCGCTGGAGATGTGGTAGCGGGAACGGGCCGTCGGAACGATGTTCTCCCGCAGTTCCCGGTTGAAGTTCGACGAGTTGCCGTTACCCATCACCACGACCATCGGCGTGAGATCGCCGTCGAGGTACTGGTGGTCGAGGATCTGCTTGGCGCGGCCCATCTCGACCCAGTCCGTGTAGTTCTGGCCACCGCCGTGCTGAAGATAGAGAACGGGGTACGGCTGTGCCCGGCCCGGGTCGTACCCGGGTGGGGTCCACACCAGCGCGGTGCGGTCCTGGCCGGCCACCGTGCTGGTGTAGGTCATGCTCTCGACCTTGCCGCCGCGACCGGCGGGCACGTCCGACAGCAGTCGGGCGCCGGGCCCGGGGATGAAGAAGGTGCTCCACATCGGTTCGGTGGTGACCTTCGTCGGGTTGGAGGTGTCCTTGACCGCGACCCGGTCCACGATCAGCCGGTAGTAGTAGAACCAGGGCTTCAGCGGACCAACGGTTGCCCGCCACCGGTCACCGTCGCGCGTCAGTGGCAGTCGCAGCCAACTGCCGCCCGGCGCAACGTTCGCCCAGACCGTGACGTGCTGAGCGTCAGTGAAGTCCGTGGTGGTCTCGAAGGTGACGAACCCGTCCTCGGTGACGAAGGGCGTCGGGGTGGTGCCGGCCGGCGGTGGAGTGAACTCCCGCTTGAGCGGCTGGTGGCCAGGGCTCGGCCCGTGGTCCCGCACGTGACCGAACAGTCGCGGCAGGAAGTCGACGAGGTTCTCCTGCCAGGTGGTCCAGTTCGCGCCGCCGTCCGGGTTGACACCGTCGAACTCGAACCGGACGTCGGCGCGGCCCAACGCCTTCGTCAACCGGTAGGTGGTGTTGTACGCGGGATCGGTGACGTTGCCCGTGTACAGGCGCAGCAACCTGACGTGCCGGTTGATCGCCTTGGCGTCCTTGCGGTCGATCTCCGGTGCCGACGTGCCCGAGAACCAGCCGACGTAGCCGAACTGACCCGGCTTGGTGAGCGCGGCGCGCACCGCGTCCGTCGCGCCGTCGGACACGCCCGCGATCGCCTGGTGCGCCGGATCGCGAAGGACCCGGTAGTTGTCGGTGACCGCCTTCCGGAGGTCCTTCAACTCCGTGTCGTCCGAGGCGTTGTTGACCACCACCACCATCGGGCTGATGGCGCGGGCGGCCGAGAGGTTGTCGAGGATCTGCTTGGATCGGCCGAGATCGAGCCAATCGGTGGCGGCTGTGCCGTCACCCGACTGCAGGAAGAGCGTCGGGTAGCTCTTCGCGCCCTTGGCCGCGTAGCCCGGTGGCGTCCAGACCAGGGCGGAGCGCTGTTCATCGCTGGTCCGGTAGGTCAGCGTCCCGATCGTTCCGCCGGTGCCTGCTGGCGCGTCGACCAGCCACCGTGCCGAGTCACCCGCGACGAGGAAGGTGCTCAGGAGCGGGTTGGACGCGACACTGGTGCTGTTCGTCGGGTCCTTGATGGTCAAGGTGTCGTCGGCGGTGAGCTGGTAGTTGTACAGCCCGGGCTCCAGCGCGCCGAGAACACCCGACCACACGTCACCCCGGCGGGTCAGACCGAATTCGGCCCAGGAGTCCGACGGTCCGAAGTTGCCCTCGACGACGACCTGCGAGACGGTGCCCAGGTTCTCCTGCACGTACGCCGCCGGGACGGCGAACGTGGCGTAACGGTCTGAGGAGACGTCCAGCCACGGCGTGTCCGCCGCTGCCGGGTGCGGGGCGAGGAGCACCGCCGCGGTGGCGATGACTCCGGCGGTGAACGCCGCCGAGAGCCGTCGGCGTACGCCCAGACGGCGTAAACGCCCGTGATACTGTTCGGTAGTCACACTCCACTCCTTTCATGTGCCGGCAGCGGATGCGACCCGACTGACCGGCTCAACTCAACGGTGGATCTGGCCGTGCGTGCTGCGTGCACCTCCTTCAGGCTGCCGCCACCGGCACCGCTGACCTGATCGCTCCCGACAGAGCGATCAGGCGTGTGCGCCCATGGACGGATGTCATGGTCGTGCCGCGCTCGTCGGTGCTGCGGTCGAGCTGCGCACGACGAGGCTGGTCGGAAGCACGATCTGGCGCGGCTCGTCCCACTCGCCGGTCACCAGTGACTTCAGCATCCGCGCGGCTTCGTACCCGAGCTGATACATCGACTGGTCCACGGTGGTCAGACCCGGCTCGGTCAACGCCGACTCGGGGATGTTGTCGAACCCGACGACGGACAGGTCCCCCGGCACGGAGAACCCCAGCTCCCGGGCGACCTCCAGCACCTTGAGGGCCATCCCGTCGCTCGCCGCGAAGATCGCCGACGGCGGGTCCGGTTGTTGCAGCAGCACGCGCGCCAGGGGAGTTGCCGACTCGGGGTTGAAATCCCCCCGGCCGATCAGCGTCGGGTCGACCGGGACGCCGGCGTTGGTCAGCGCGGCGCGGTATCCCTCCTCCCGCGACCAGGCCGAGGCCAGGCTGTCGCGGCCGGCGATGAACCCGATGCGCCGATGACCCAGGCCGAGCAGGTGCTCGACCGCGGTGGTGGCGCCCGCGAGGTTGTCGGCCGTCACCGAGGGCGCCGTCGAGCCGCGCACCGGGTCGATGGCCACGACCGGCGTCCGGCTGCGGACCTCACCCCAGGGCGTGACGACGATGCACCCGTCGGTGAGGGTGCCCGACAGGCGGGTCAGGTGCCGCTGCTCCCAACCCTCCGAATACGACCCGTAGAGGTCGCTGTTGGCGTAGATGATCAGATCGAAGCCCGAGCGGCTCAGCGCCTTCATCACGCCCTTGAGCACCTCCGCCGTGTACGACTGGAAGCTGTGCGCCACGAGGCCCAGAACGTTGGTGCGGCTGCGCCGAAGGCTTGTGGCCACCAGACTCGACTCGTAGCCGAGCTGCTCGATGGCGGAGCGCACCTGAGCGACGGTGCGAGCGCTGACGCCGTAATGCCCGTTGACGACGCGCGAGACGGTGGCGGTGGAAACGCCTGCGGCTCGGGCAACATCACTCATTGTTACCGGCGAATTGACTTCAATCATGCCGCTCTCTCTGGACTGCAATCGTTATCGGTTACGTTTCCAGGATGTTGCCAACGTAACCGACAACGATTACGAACACAAGACCTCTTCGTCCTTACCCGACTGCCGAGAAGAACGTCCTAACTGGAACCTTGCAAGGGTGGGGTTGACCCAGGATGCCGTTGCAGAGAACGCAATGGGCGACCTCTCCCGGCGGTCGGAGTGGGGCCCCGATTTCTGCGCCGGTCCTACCCGTTGACAACAGGACGGCACGCTCCGTCAACCATTCTCCGGCCCGGGTGAACGATCACAGCTGCCGAACTTTGGTGGTCCCGGTAAAGACCTTCGGCGTCGGCCGGTCCGGGTCCTTACTGATGACAAAGGTGCCGGCATGGGTACGGTCGGTGGCTGAGAAGCCCACGTACACCTCGATCTGCCCGGCCTCCACCGCGTAGGCCATGCTCCGGTCGTAGAAACCGAGCTGGCCCGTGGGGAGTTCGAACCGCACCGCCACCCGCTGGCCGGCGGCGGCCTCGACGCGGGCGAAGGCCTTCAGTTCCAGCACCGGTCGGGTGATCGTGGCCTGCGGGTCGCGGACGTAGAGCTGCACGACCTGCTCCCCCGCCCGCTGCCCGGTGTTGGTGACCGTGACCTCGACACCGACGCTGTCACCGGCGCGGACCTCGGCGCTGCCCACCGTGGCGTCGTCGATCACGAACGAGGTGTACCCGAGGCCGTGGCCGAAGACGTATCGCGGGGCGACCGGCGAATCCACGTAGTCGCCGTGCCAGTGTGACCGCCCACCGGACACCTTGTGGCCGTAGAAGACGGGGATCTGGCCCACGTTACGGGGGTACGAGATCGGCAGCCTTCCGCTCGGGTTCACCTCACCGAGCAGCACCTCGGCGATCGCCTGCGCCCCGGTCTCCCCCGGCAACCAGGCCATCAGCACCGCGGCGCACTTCTCGTGCAGGAAGTCGCTGCCCACGGGCCGGCCGGCGACGAGCACTGCCACGACGGGTGTGCCGGTGGCGACGACGGCACGGACCAGTTCTTCCTGCACACCCGGCAGGTCCAGACTGGACCGGTCCCGCGACTCGCCCGTGGTGGCCCCGGTCGTCAGCCCCGACCGGTCCCCCAGGACCAGCACCGCGACGTCGGCCGCCGCGGCGACCGCGACCGCCTCGGCGAACGCCTCCGTCGACGGGTCGAGCACCGCGCAGCCCGGAGCGAAGCGCAGCCGGTCACCCAGCCGCGCCGCGAGTTCGTCCCGCACCGTGGGCACACCGTCGGTGCTCTCGTCGATCTCCAGATCGTCCGGGATCGTCATCGTCTCGCCGAGCAGGCCGCGCCGCTTGCGCGCCTCCATCAACGTCTCGATGTGGGCCGCGAACGAGTAGTCACCGAGCAGGTGTCGGGCGTCGTCGGCGTTGGGGCCGATGAGAGCGACAGTTCCGGCTTCCCCGACCAGCGGCAGGACACCGTCGTTCTTGAGCAGGACGAGGCTGCGACGGGCGATCTCCAGCGCCACGTTCCGGTGCCGCTCGGCGTTCGCCGTCGTCGCGGCCGCGTCCTCGTCGACGTACGGGTTCTCGAAGAGCCCGAGTTCGACCTTGTGCCGCAGGACCCGTGCGACCGCCTCGTCGAGCCGGGCCTCGCTGACCTCACCGACGTCCAGGGCGCGGGTGAGGGCGTCCGCGTACACGTCCGTCGCCGGAAGCTCGACGTCCACGCCCGCGCCCAGGCCCGCCGTCGCGGCCTGCTGCTTGTCCTGAGCGAAGTGGTGGTACGAGTGGAGGTCGTTGACGGCGAAGTAGTCGGAGACGACGCTGCCCGTGAAGCCCCACTGCCCACGCAGGACGTCGGCGAGGAGTTCCTGGTTGGCATGGCACGGGACGCCGTCGAGCTCGTGGTAGCCGGCCATCACCGACTGGAGCCCGCCGTCGCGGACCGCCGCCTCGAACGGGTACAGGTACACCTCGCGCAGCAGACGCGGTGGCAGCTGGGCCGGTGCCCAGTTCAACCCGCCCTCGGACGCCCCGTAGCCGACGAAGTGCTTGGCCGTGGCGAGGACGCCGTCGGTCAGGTCGGCGCCCTGGAGACCCTGGACGAACGCCACCCCCATCCGGGACACCAGGTACGGGTCCTCGCCGTAGGTCTCCTCCGTCCGGCCCCACCGTGGGTCGCGCACCACGTCCAGCACCGGCGAGAGCCCCTGGTGGCTTCCCATGGCGCGCATCTGGGCGCGAACGGCGTCCGCCAGCTGCCGGTTGAGCTCCGGCGCCCAGGTGCTCGCGACACCGATCGCCTGCGGGAAGATGGTCGCCTCGCGGGCCATCACCCCCGAACAGACCTCCTCGTGCACGATCGCCGGGATCCTCAGCCGGGTCTCGGTGACCAGGAAGCGCTGGATGGCGTTGGCGGCGCGCGCCACCTGCGCCGCCTTGAGGCTGGTCGCGCCCGCGATGCGGGTCACGTGCCCCAGGCCGTGTCGGAGGATCGGCCGAGCCTGCTCCGCGGCGAACCGTCCGCCCTCCAGCACGGTGAACGCCCACGTGCTGCCCAACTGCGCGAGCTTCTCCTCGCGGGTCATCCGGGCCAGCAGATCCGACACCCGTTCGTCGACGGGCGCGGTCGCGTCGGCGTAGATCGCCTCGGTCTCCGGCTCAACAGTGGTCACCCGGTCACCCCAATCACCGCGACAAGCTCGTCATCCGGCCCCGTCGGTCACGACGCCACGGGCGCCTGGCCGCACGTTGCGGACGGCGGCCGGGAAGCGGTGGTGGCGAAGCGCGCGGGAGCGAGACACCCGGTCAGCTGGGCCGGCACGGCCCGGGGGTCGTGCCGGCCGGACATTGATCCAGGCGTCGTGTTCCCTTACGTAAACGTAATCGGTAACGTTTACATAGATCGAGAACGTAATCGAAGCTGATCACGTTGTCCAGAGCTCGCACTGCCCCACCACCCCTCGGTCCGGCGGCTCCGGTAAGGATCTCCGCGGCGGACCTCGCACGAAGGGAGCCAGCCCTGAACACCCACCTCGAGGCCCGCCTGACCCTGGACCCCCGCCGACGCGTCGCACCGGTGCCACGCCGGCTCTTCGGCTCGTTCGTCGAGCACCTGGGCCGCTGCGTCTACACCGGAATCTACGAGCCGGGGCACCCGACGGCCGACGCCGACGGATTCCGGGGCGACGTCCTCGCGCTGGTGCGCGAGTTGGGCGTCACCACGGTGCGCTACCCGGGCGGCAACTTCGTCTCCTCCTACCGCTGGGAGGACGGCGTCGGCCCGGTCGACAAACGACCGGCGCGGCTCGACCTCGCCTGGCACAGCCTGGAGACCAACGCGTTCGGGCTCGACGAGTTCATGCGCTGGGTCGGCAAGGCCGGCGTGGATCCGATCATGGCGGTCAACCTCGGCACCCGCGGCACCGCCGAGGCCGTCGACCTGCTCGAGTACGCCAACCACCGCGGTGGGAGCCACCTCGCCGACCAGCGCCGCGACAACGGCGCGGTCGACCCGTACGGAATCAAGCTGTGGTGCCTGGGCAACGAGATGGACGGCCCGTGGCAGGTGGGCCAGCGGAGCGCGACCGAGTACGGGCGGCTCGCGGCGCAGACCGCGAAGGCCATGCGCCGCTTCGATCCCGATCTCGAACTCGTCGCCTGCGGCTCCTCACACCTCGGTATGCCGACCTTCGGCAGCTGGGAGCGCGACGTGCTGACCGAGGCGTACGACGACGTCGACTTGATCTCGCTGCACGCCTACTACCAGCCGGTCGACGACGACCTGGCCAGCTTCCTCGCCTCGGCCGAGGACATGGACAGGTACATCGACGCGGTCACCGCCATCGCCGACTCGGTCGGAGCGATCCGTCGGTCAACCAAAAAGATCATGATCGCGTTCGACGAGTGGAACGTCTGGTACCAGTCCGCCGCACCGTCCACGCCGCCGAGCGGCGAGGACTGGCCGGTCGCGCCGCCGCTGCTGGAGGATCACTACAGCGTGGCCGACGCGGTCGTCGTCGGCGGCCTGCTCATCAGCCTGCTCCGGCACAGCGACCGGGTGAGCGCGGCCTGCCAGGCCCAACTGGTCAACGTCATCGCACCGATCATGACCGAGACGGGCGGCTCGGCCTGGCGTCAGACCATCTTCCACCCCTTCGCCCGCACCGCCCGACACGCCCAGGGCACCGTGCTGGACGTGCTGCGCGAGGGCAGCACGACGACCACCGACCGCTACGGTGAGATCGACGCGGTCGACGCGGTCTCCACCTGGGACGACACCACCGGGGAGATGACCGTCTTCCTCGTCAACCGCGCCCTCGACACCCCGGCCGAGGTGACCATCGACGTCGCCGGCGCCCAGGTCAGCGACATCATCGAGTGCGTCACCGTCGGCGGCAACGACCTGCACGCCAAGAACACGGCCGATGGCCCGGACCACGCCGCGCCGCGCCCCAACGGCACGGCACGCGGCGCCGACGCCAGCGTCCAGCTGACTCTTCCGCCCGCGTCCTGGACCATGCTGCGCCTGCGCGCCACCGACACGACCCCGTGATCGGCTGACGATCCGCCGGCCCGCCGATTCCGGACGCGCCCCGGCCGCGCACACCCTGGCTTCACCAGGGGTGCGCGGCCGGGACTTCCCCGCAACAGGGAGTACGGGGTCGAGCCTGTCGCTACCGGGCGTCGACCGGCGCGCTCTGGGACTCGTTGAGGAGTTTGTCGCCCCGGTAGCGGGCGACCACCGGCGCGTCCAGCTGACCGTGGACGGTCTTCTTCAGCCGGGCGACGCCGTGGTGCACCGGCGCCGACCCGAGGTGTGTGTCACCCGCGTAGAAAGTCGACAGTCGTGGGTGAACGCTTGACGCCCTCTCTGCCCTGGAGGGCGGAGATTCCGGTCTGCTACGCCCCCGAAGGGGCAAGCTCCCGGCGGGTTACCGCTTCGCCGCGCGGCGCCGGCACGGGTGCCGGTCTTACCTGCGCTCCACGGTCGTTGAGGTCCGCCCGTCCGGCGGCCCTGATGTTCCTGGCGGCATTCACGTCTCGGTCGTGCAGGCTGCCGCACGGGCAGCCCCACGTCCGGACGTTGAGCGCCATCTTGTCGTTGATCCGGCCGCAGTCCGAGCACATGCGGGTCGACGGGAAGAACCGATCTACCCGGGCGAAGGTGCGCCCGTGCCGGGCGGCCTTGTACTCCAGCATGGCCGCGAACTGCGACCACCCGGCGTCGTGCACCGACTTCGCCAACCGTGTCCGGGCGAGACCGGTCACGCACAGGTCCTCGACGAACACCGCTTGGTTGTCGCGGATGATCTGCGTCGAAAGCTTGTGCTGCCAGTCCCGCCGGGTGTCGGCCACCTTCGCGTGCGCGCGGGCGACCTTCCGGACGGCCTTCTTGCGGTTGCTGCTGCCCCGCTGCTTGCGGGACAAGCCCTGCTGCAACCGGCGCAGCTTGCGGGCTGCACGGCGCAGGAACTTCGGCGCGCTCACCTTCGTTCCGTCGGCCGTCACTGCGAAGTGCGTCAACCCCAGGTCGATGCCGACCTCCGAGTCCAGCTCGGGCAACGGCTGGTCGGCGGTCTGCACCACGAACGAGGCGAAGTGCCGACCGGCGGCGTCTCGGAGCACCGTCACCGACGTCGGCGCAGCCGGCAACTCCCGCGACCAACGGACTTCCAGGTCGCCGATCTTCGGCAGCCGCAGTCGACCATTGTCGAGGACCTTGAACCGGGCGTTGGCGGCGAACCGGACGGCCTGCCGGCTGTCCTTGCGGGACCGGAACCGGGGAGCGGCGACCTTGCGGCCCTTGCGCTTGCCCGACAGCGAGGCGAAGAAGGTGCGGTATGCCTTGTTCAGGTCCGCGAGGGCCTGCTGCAACACCACCGATGACACCTCGCCCAGCCACGCCCGCTCCGGGGTCAACTTGGCCACGGTAACCCGCTTAGACAGCTCGGCGTCCGTCGGGTACGGCAGGCCAGCCTCGTGTGCTTCCTGTCGCACGCGCAGCCCGTCGTTGAACACCACCCGCGCGCACCCGAACGCCTTCGCCAGCGCCTCGCGCTGGGCGGTATCCGGGTAGAGCCGGTAGTTGTACCGAAGCTGCACGCGTCGAGTCTAGCGTTGGTCTATGGCTGATCTCGGAGACGTCCGCACTGGTAGACGGTCGGGCCCAGGGGCGCGGGGGGTGCGGCCGAGGCGGGCGGGGCGGTGACGGCGGCGAGCAGCGCGAGCATCAGCCGGCGTGTCGGTGCCGGCATCAGGGGACGGGGAGGTGCGACGGGCATGTTCCTGCTCCCTCTTCGGCGTGTGGTCAGACCGCACCGAGCGGCCGACCGACCATTCGATGGTGAGGTGAAGGGATACCAGTAACGAGCGATGCAGCTATGCGAGCGCTAACATCGTTCCCTGTCGAAAACAAAACCATGAATTGCATTGACGGTCAAGACGGAAATCGAGCAAAGGATCGTCGAAAACAATTCGGGCGCGCTTCATCGGCGCCAGAACGGCTGGCGTGCGAATTCTTTGTCGGGTCAATTTCGTCAAGGAATTCGCGCGCCAGCCGCAGGTGGCCCGGAAACGCGCCTGGGAGAGACCGGCAAAGGCGGTTATTCGGCCGCTGGCTGCAACCTCCCGTCGACTCTCCGGGAAATGGCGGTGTACTCGTCGCGCAACTCCTCGGGGAGGACCCAGGCCGGGGCGTCCTGCCACGCCAGCGGGCGGAGGAACCGTCGGATCGACGTGGCGCCCACCGACGTGTGCACAGCGTTGGTCGACGGCCACGGTCCACCGTGGTGCTGGGCCCACGACACCCGGACACCGGTGGGGTAGCCGTCGAAGACGATGCGACCCGCGCGGCCGGCGAGCACGTCGACCAGCCGGCGTACGACGTCGGCGTCGTCGCCCGGTCCGCGGTGAAGCGAGCCGGTCAGCGACGGCGGGACGGTGGCCAGCGCGGCGTCGAGGTCGGCCGCGTCGTCGTAGCGGACCACGACCAGGAGCGGGCCGAAGCATTCGTCGGCGATCTCGGCGGTCAGGCCGGCGAGGCCGACCTCCAGGAGGGTCGGCGCCACGGTGAAGCCCGCCCCGGGTTCGACCTTGGGCCGCGCCGACACCCGCACGCCGGCCCGCTCGAACTCCGTGGACCGGTTCTCGTACGCGTCCCGGATGCGCTCGTTGAGCAGGACGGTGCCGCCCGACGTGTCGACTCTCGCCCGCAGCGCGTCGACCAGGCGGTCACCGGCCGGATCCGACGGGATGAACGCCAGGCCGGGCTTGGTGCACAGCTGACCGCCGGAGTTCGTGAAGGAGCCGAACAGCCCCTCGGCGATCTGGTCTGCCCGAGCGGCGGCCGCGTCGGGCAGGACCACGATCGGGTTCACGCTGCTCAGTTCGGCGTACAGGGGAATGGGGTCGGGCCGTTCGTCGATGGCCGCCTGGATGGCGCGGGCGGCGTTCACCGAGCCGGTCAGGGCGGCCGCGCGGATCGCCGGGTGGCGCACCAGCGAGCGGCCGGCCTGCTCCCCGTACACGGTCGCGACGACACCCTCGGGTCCGCCGAGGTCGCGGACGGCCGACTCGATGGCGGCGGCGGAGGCGTGTGAGGTCAACGGGTGGGACGGATGGGCCTTCAGGATCGTCGGACACCCGGCCGCGAGCGCGGCGGCCGTGTCACCGCCGGCGATCGAGAAGGCGAACGGAAAGTTGCTGGCTCCGAAGACGGCGACCGGCCCGAGGGGTACGAGCATCCGCCGCAGATCCGGACCGCGACCGAGCGGTGTGTCGGCGGCGTGGTCGATGGTCGCCTCGACGTACGCGCCGTCGCGCAGCACCTCCCCGAACATCCGGAACTGGAGCGCCGCGCGGGTGAGTTCCTGGTCGAGGCGCGCGTGGCTCAGCCCGGTCTCCGCCTCGGCGGCAGCGACCAGGTCCACCCGACGGGACTCCAGCGACGCGGCGATCGCGTCCAGCAACTCCGCGCGGCCGAGCCTCCCGCGGGCGGCCAGCCACTGCGCCGCCGGGGACGTCTGACCGGCGATCGCCTCCAGCCGAGACTCGTCGGTCTCGGTGAGATCCGTCGCGCGACGTTGACCGTCGCGCGGATCGACCGTGATGACCACGTTCACAGCAGTCCTCTCCTTACCAGATTGCCCATGAGATCGCGGATGCCGAAGTGCCAGGGCTCGCACTCCTCCGCGTGCCGCACCCGGTTGACCAGGGTGCCGAGCGCCGGGCAGCTGATCCGTACCACGTCGTCGACCTTGTGGGTGAAACCCTCACCGGGGCGGTCCCGGTCCTGGATGGGCGCGAACATGGTGCCGAGCATCAGGGCGGCGCCGTCGGGATAGTGGTGGTGCGGCCCGATCAGCTGCCGGACCAGCTCCTCCGGATCACGCGACATCTGGGTCATCTCCGAGACCGCCTCCAGGTGGAAGCCGTCCACGCCGCGAACCTCCAGGCGCACCTCGAGTTCGCGTACCCGGTCCATGCCGAACCGGTCGTCGAAGAGCCGGATCAGGGGGCCGAGGGCGCAGGAGGCGTTGTTGTCCTTCGCCAGGGGAAGCAGAAGCGCCGAGCGGCCCTCGATGTCGCGCAGGTTCACGTCGTTGCCGAGGGTCGCGCCGACGATCCGGCCGCTGGACTGGACGATGAGCGTGACCTCGGGCTCCGGGTTGTTCCAGGTCGACGCGGCGAGCACGCCGACCGGAACGGCGGTGCCGACGGCGGAGAGGATCTGTCCCTTGGTGAAGATCTCGGCGTCCGGGCCGATCCCCACCTCCAGGTACTGACTCCACATGCCCTCGGCGACCAGCAGACTCTTGAGCCGATCCGCCTCCGGCGAGCCCGCCTCCAGGCTGTGCAGGTCGACACCGACGTCGGCGAGCATGCGCTGCCGGATGTCCGCCGCCAGCGCCAGGTCTCCCCGGGCCCGTTCCTCGATCACCCGCTCGATCATGGAGATCGGGAAGGTCACCCCGGCTGCCTTGAGCGCCTGGAGGTCGACCGGGGCGAGCAACCAGGGCCGGCCACGGTCCCGGGTCGCGGCCCCCGTGTTGGCCAGTATCTCCCCGAAGTCGCCCACCCTCGGCCCGTCCAGTCCGGCCACCGTCGCGGCCGGGTCGGGTAGCTCGCAGATGTCGCGGACCGTCGGGAACCGGTGGCTGATGTCGATGACCTCGCCGTCGCGCACGGTCACCGGCGAGGGACCGCCGCCGGACGGGTCCCAGATCCGGCCGATGAGGACGCTGTCGGCGTCGTCCGGCAACGCCTCGGCGGCGGTACCGACCCAGTCCGCGCCCGGCCCCCGGGGCCGTGGCAGCGTCATGAGTCGCTCGCCAGGTTGAAGAAGGACCGCTCGTCGCGGGGACGGATGTCGAAGACGGCGTCCTGGAACATCCGCAGCGGGTGCGGTGTGAACGGGTGCTGCTCGATCGCGGCGAGATCCACCTCGATGCCCAGGCCGATCCCGGTCGGAATGAGGATGTCGCCGTCGTCGGTCAGCACCAGCCGCTCGTTGGTGATCTCGGGACGCCAGGGCACGTCGGTCGCCATGATCTCCAGGTACCGGAAGTTGGGCAGCGTCGCCCCGAGTTGCAGGGTCGCGGCCGTGCTGAGTGGACCGCTCGGGTTGTGCGGCGCGAAGCCCACGTAGCTGGTCGCGGCGAGCGTGGAGATGAAGGCCAGCTCGGCGATCCCGCCGGCGTGCGTCACGTCGGGCTGGACGAAGTCGACCGCCTGGCGGGCCAGCGCCGGCGCGAAGCCCTGCCGGCCGTACCACCGCTCCCCCGCGGCGATCGGCACCGGCGACGCGCGACGGATGTCGACGAGCGCATCGAGGTTGTCCGGTGGGCAGGGCTCCTCGAACCACACCGGGTCGAACTGGGCGATCTCCTTGGCGACCTTGATGGCGTGGCGGACGTCGAAGCGGCCGTGCCCCTCGACGAACAGCTCCACCTCGCGGCCCACCGCCTGACGGACCGCATCGATCTGGGCGAGCACCCGGTCCAACTGCGCGGTCGTGATGGTGAGGTCGTAGTTCTCGAACGGATCCCACTTGAGGCCCCGGAAGCCGGACTCCACCGTCCGGCGCGCGGCGGCCGCGTAGTCCTCCGGCGTGACCGCGCCGGAGAACCAACCATTCGCGTACGCGCGGACCCGGTCGCGGGTCGCACCGCCGAGCAGCCGGGAGACCGGGACGCCGAGGTCGCGCGCCGAGATGTCCCACAGGGCCATCTCCAGCGAACTCAACGCGGTCATGATGACCGGCCCGCCGCGCCAGTACCAGTCCCGCGCGGTCTCGTAGAGGATCTTCGAGATGCTGGTGGGATCGAGGCCCACCACCGCCTCGGCCAGCTCAGCGATGGCACCCTGGACGGCGCGTTCCTTGCCCTCCAGGGTGGCCTCACCCAGCCCGATGATCCCCTCGTCGGTGTGCACGCGCACGATGACGAGGTTCGTGCGGTAGAAGTCGACGACCAGCGTGTCGACAGAGACGATCTTCATCTTCCGACTCAACCCTTCACCGCACCGGCGGTCATGCCGGACACCACGTACTTCTGGACCAACAGGTAGAAGGCGACGGCGGGCAGTGTGAACAGGAAGGCGACAGCCATCACCGTCTGGATCGGTGTACCCAGTTCGCCGATGAAGTTCGCGATGCCGACGGAGGCGGGTTGCAGTTCGGGGTTGAAGATGAACGTCACCGCGAACACGTACTCGTTCCAGGCGTGGAAGAAGGCGATGACCGCGGTGGCCGCGATCGACGGCGCGATGAGCGGCACGTTGATGCGGGTCAGGGTGGTGAAGGGCCGGGCGCCGTCGGCACGCGCGGCTTCCTCCAGCTCCTTCGGGATGCCGTCGATGGCGCCCTTGAGGATCAGCGCGACGATCGGCAGGACGAAGGCGGAGTTCACCAGGACGAGGCCGGTCAGTGAGTCGAGCAGTTCGAAGCGGCGGAACAGCGCGAACAGCGGGACGACCATGAGCGCTTCGGGAAGCATCTGCGTGAACAGCAGCACGACGGTCAGCACGGCCTTGCCCCAGAACGAGAATCGGGACAGCGCGTAGCCGAGCGGGATGCCCAGGCCGACGGAGAGGACCATCGTGCCGACGGCGATGATCAGGCTGTTGAGCAGCCAGCCGGCCGCCTTGCCCTCGGCGAGCGCGTCGACGAAGACCCCGAACTGGCCGAGGTCGGGCGTGAGCCGGGGCTGATCGGCGAAGAGGTCGCTGTTGCTGGACAGCGCTGTGACGAACATCCAGTACAGCGGGAACACCGCGAGACCCAGCACGACGAGCACGGCGATGATCCGTGCGGTGACCCCGAAACGGAAGCGCCTCATCGGACGTCCCCCTTCTCCACGGCACGGGCGACCAGTCGGCTGCCGATGATGACGATGAGTGAGATGACGACGCCGACCATTCCGATGGCCGCCGCCGAGCCGAGTTCCTTCGAGTCGAACGCCTGTGAGTAGAGGTCGATGACGAGTGTCTCGGTGGCGCCGACCGGTCCGCCCTTGGTCATCAGCCAGATCAGTTCGAACCGCCGCAGTGACCAGATCGTCATCAGCAGGGCCAGCAGACCCACGGTCGGCTTGATGACCTGCCAGGTGACGGCGCGGAAGGTGGCCCATCGGCCGGCGCCGTCCACGGTCGCGGCCTCGTTGAGGTCCTGCGGAACGGACTGCAGTGCGGAGAGCAGCACCACGGAGGTGAACGGGAACAGTTGCCAGATGGTCGTGGCGAGCACCGCCGGGAGCGCGTAGCGCGAGCTGTCCAGGATGGCGCCACCCGGGACGCCGAGCCCGACGGCGTCGAGGAAGCGGTTCACGATGCCGTACTGCGCGTTGAGCATCCAGGTGGCGATGAGCGCGACCGCGATGCCCGGGGCGGCCCAGGGGACGGTCACCAGCGCCCGTGCCACGCCGCGGCCGCGAAACTTCCTGTTGAGCAGGAGCGCGACGACCAGCCCGGCGCCGATCGCGACGACCACACAGGTGATCACGTAGACGAAGGTGATCAGCAGGGTGCGGTGGAACTCGGGGTCGCCGAAGATCCGGTTGAAGTTGTCGAGCCCGACCCACTCGCTGCGGGTGGGGTTGAGCAGCCTCGTCCTGGTGAAGCTGAGGTACACCTCCTGGACGAGGGGTACCGCCTGGAAGACGAGGATGAACAGGGCGGCGGGTGCCAGGAACAGGTAAGGCGTCCACTTGCTACCCAGTGGGCTGGGCCGACGCCGGGGCCGGCCTGGGGGTGTTGTCTTCGGTGCTCCGGTCTGCTCGACCACAGTCATCGGGTTCGATCCTTCTGGGGGAAGGACGCCGCCGGCGCACGGATCGTCGCGCCGGCAGCGTCGCCGTGTCGAGCGGTCAGCGGACCAGTTCGGTCGCCTGCTGCTGGGCGCGATCCAGTGCCGACTTCAGGTCGGCCTTGCCCTGCAGTGCCGCGACCACGTTCTGCACGACCACCTTGCGGATGTCCGGCGTTTTGGCCTCGAACCCCAGCACGATCTGCGGCAGGCTGGTCTCGGTGAGCCCGTCGAAGACGGGGAGGAACGGGGTCGCCTTGAGCGCCTCCGCGCTGCGCTGCGTGGTGGTGGCGACGCTGCTGGCGCCCAGGATCTCCTGCAGCTTGATCTGGTTCTGCGGCTCCAGCGCCCACTTGATGAAGGTCGCCGCCTCGTCCTTGCCCTCGCTCGCCTCGTTGATCACGATCGGCGCGAGGATCGCGCCCTGCTTGCGGACCGGGAACGGGATGGGCGCGACGTTGAAGTTCAGCTTGGCGTTCTGGCCGCGGGTGGCGGTCACGTAGCCACCGTTGTTGAGCTCCATCCCGACCTTGCCCTCGGCGAACATCCGCCGGAAGGTGGCCGCGTCCGCGCCGCGCGGGATCACGTTCGCGTCGTACAGGTCCTTGAACGCCTGCAGGCCCTTGAGGTTCTCCGGCGAGTTGATCGTCAGGTTCTTGCCGTCGGACCACGCTCCGCCGAAGCCGTAGACGTAGTTGAAGATGTCCTGCCAGACACCGGCCTCCTCGGCCTCCGTCTGGCGGAACGCCAGGCCGAAGACGTCACCCTTGGTCAGCGACTTCGCGGTGGAGGCGAACTGCTCGTAGGTGGTCGGCGGCGTCGGGATCAGGTCCGCGTTGTAGAACATCGCGTAGTTCGACGCTTCGAAGATGACGCCGTGCCGGACACCGTCGTGGACCATGAACTGGTCCGGCTGCTTGAGCAGGTCGTACTTGCTGGCGTCGATCACCTTGTCCAGCGGCGCGACGAGGCCGGCGTCCGAGGCCGCCTCGAACTCGGGCATGTCGAAGCGGACCAGGTCGGGACCCTTGCCGCTGCCCATCTGGGTGAGCACGGTCTGGCCGAAGGTCGGGTACGGCACCGCGGCGGCGGAGACCTGGACCTTGGTCTGGCTCGAATTGAACTCGTCGAGCCACTTCGTCAACAGGGGCCCACGGCCCGGGTCGCCGAAGGTCGAGGCGGCGAAGGTCAGTTTGGTGACGCCGTCACCGGAGTCGCCGTCCGAGCCGCAACCGGTCAGGAGGGTGGCGACCAGGCCGAGGGCACAGGTCGCCCTGGCGATGCCGAAATGAGCGCGCTTATTACCCATCGTTACTCCACTGTTACGAGTTGGCGTCAAGCCGATGAAATTGCAACGATCGTAGCGTCATGTGCAACGAAGTCAAGTGGCGATTGCGCATCGCGTCATCTATATTGCATAATGTGCAATGAAAGCGACGGCGCTGCCCGTCGCGCGAGGGGAGACACAGCCTTGGCGCAATCGATTCGCCGCGCGATCGACCTCATCCGTCGATCCGCGGAGCACCCGCTGTCCCTTACGGAGGCTGCGGACGTGCTCGGCGTCCACAAGTCCACAGCCCTGCGCATCCTGCAGACACTGGAGTCCGCGCGCTTCGTCCGCCGGACCGGCGCGGGCACCTACGTGCTCGGCAGCGGCCTGATCGAGTTGTCCGAGCTTGCGCTCGGCTCGATGGACCTCCGCCAGCCCGCGGCCGCACACCTTCGTGCGCTGCAACGCGAGACCGGCCACACCGTACACCTGGCGCAACTGACCGGCGACGAGATCATCTATATCGACAAGGTGGACAGTCCGGCGTTCGACGCCGTCAAGCTGCCGTCGCGGGTGGGACGCGCGGTGTCCATCTACGCGAGCGCCGTGGGCAAGACGATCCTGGCCTACCTTCCCCGGCAGGAACGCGATCGGCTGCTCTCGCACGTCGTCTTCGAGAGATTCACCGACACCACCTTCACCGACCAGGACGCCCTGGAAGCCGAGCTTGCCCGCATCCACGACTGCGGCTGGGCCGTGGACAACGGCGAGCACGACGCCTACGTGATGTGCGTGGCCGCGCCGATCAGGGATTCGCGGGGACAGGTCATCGCCGCCGCCTCGATCACCGCGATCGAGGTCATCGCAAGCCTCGACCAGCTGAAGAGCAACCTTCCGTTGCTCCTGGAGACCGCCAACAAGATCTCGTACGAGCTGGGCTACGTGCCGCCGTCCTCGGCCGGCCCGGACGGTGACGGCCGCTCGGCGATCTGACCGCGCGCCCCGGGTGTCACCGCGTTCTCGGCGCCGCCCCGCCGGTGATGCGGCGGTGCTCGTCGGTCTCCATGTCGATGAAGGCATGGATCATGCCCCGGTAGATCCGTTCGATCAGATCCGGGTCGGCGCCGGCCTCGCTGGCCAGCGTGCGGACCCGGGCCACCACCTGCGCCACCCGGTCCGGCGCGCGGACCGCCTGGCCGTCGCTCTTGAGCGGGGCGGCCTGCCGGACCAACGCCTCCCGCCGAGCAGCCCGACCAGTTCCGTTGCCTCTCAGTGCGCTCTGGCGAGCACGCGGTTGGCAGTCTCGCCTTGCGGTGAGACGGTCCCGGTCTGACCCGCTGGCGCGGTGCCGGGTTGACGCTTCAATGCCACCAGCCCCGCGAGCGGGGTCTTGCGGTCGGCTCCACGTCCAGCCGCCGGGCCACTCCCGGCGGTTGTTGCGTCAGCCGCGAGCGCGGCCAAGTTGCAGGCGGCGTTGAGGTCCCGGTCGAGGACCAGGCCACACGACTCGCACTGGTATTCACGCTCGGACAGGGCGAGCTTGGTTTTCACCGCGCCGCAGCCCGAGCACGTCTTGGAGGAGGGATACCAGCGGTCGGCCAGGATCAGCCGGCCGCCGTTCCACCTGGTCTTGTAGGTCAGTTGCCGGCGGATCTCGGCGAACCCGGCGTCGGCGATGTGCCGGGCCAGCTTGCGGTTGCGCAGCATCCCGGTGACGTTGAGGTCTTCGACCACGACCGTGGCGTATTCGCGGGTCAGCCGGGTGGTGAGCTTGTGTAGTCCGTCGCGGCGCAGGTTCGCCACCCGGGCGTGCGCGCGGCCGAGCCGCGCTGCCGCTCGTTCCCACCGCTTCGAGGCGCGTCGGCCGGTGCGCCGGTCCGGGCCGGTCTTGCGCGCCAGCGCCCGACCGAGCGCCCGCATCCGCTGGTACGCGGTCGCCAGGTATCGCGGGTTGTCGATCAGCTCGCCGGTCGACAGCACCGCTAGGTGCCTGATGCCGACGTCGACGCCGAGCACCGAGCCCGGCCGGGCGGGTAGCCGCTCGGGGCGCTCGACCTCGACGCAGAATGCGACGTGCCACCGGCCGCCGTCACGTCGCACGCAGGCGGACATGATCCGGGCGGTGCCGTTGTCGATCCGGCGGGCGAGCTTGCGGGCGGACTCATGCAGCTTCAGCCGGCCCAGCCGGGGTAGCACCACATGCTTGCGGTCGGACTCGATCCGGATCGTCCCGGTGGTGAACCGCACGGACGCGATGCTGCGGCGGCGGGACTTGAACCCCGGGAACCCGACCGGCCGGCCGGCGCGCTTACCTGAGCGCGAGTCGGCCCAGTTCTTCAACGCGCGAGCGAGGGCGTCGAGGCCGGTGTTGAACGCCTCCTTCGAGCACTCCCGCCACCACGGCGCGACGTCGGGCTTGGCGACGTTCCACGCCTTACGCAGCGCGGGCAGCGTCCACGACAAGGTCGGGGTCAGCATCTCGTCCGGCACGCCGTAGGTGCGTTCGGCGGCCCGCTGATCCATGACCGCCTTGACCCTGGCCAGCGCCCAGTTGTGGGCCACCCGGGCCGCCCCGGCGTGCGCCAGCACGTCACGTTCCTGCCCGGGGGTGAGGTCGAGGGCGAACCGGTACGCCTGGATCGTCTTCACGCCCGGTCCTCGGTGGCGGCCTCGACGTACTCGGCGCCGAAGCGGGCGAAGCGGTCCCTGTGCTCGACCACGATCGTCGACACACCCGGGTCGCGCAGCAACGCGAGGAACCTCTTGCGGTGCCCGTCGAGCGCCGAACCGACCTCGGTCACCACCCGGTCCACGGCCAGGCGCTGCCCGGTCGCCCACACGGTGACCCGGGCGACCTGCCGGTCCAGGTCCGGCTTCTGGTCGGCCGACGACACGCGCGCATAAACGACGGTCTGCCCAACCCCGGTGCTCGCACCGGTCAACGGTTCCCCGACCATGATCAGCCTAGTGAGCACTACTGACGACCCACGTGTTAGCAGCAGTTAACCCCATCCAGATCGTCGATCCGGGCGCGGATCTTGGTCAGCGTCGCCGCGGTCTCCGCCACGCCGGAAATCCTCGCACGGCGGCGACACGATCAGGCGCGGGCGACGGCGCTGCCGCTGGTGGCGCCGGCGCGAAGGCCATGATCGAGGAATTTGATCAACCATGTGAAGCTCTCGTCGACGGATGTGTCGATCTGGAACCCCCCGGCACCCTCCAGGGTCGCGAACCCGTGCAGGACGCTGCGCAGCATCCGCATGGCGTGGATCTCCTGGCCGGGCTCCAGTCCGTACCCGCTCAGCATGGCCGCCCAGGTGTCGAGCACCCGCTCGGTGACCGGGACGAACGGGTCGTCCGGGCCGGTCGGGCGGGCCGCGTTGCCCGCTGCGTACCGGCCGGGGTGTTCCCGCACGTACGTCCGCATCGCCTGGGCACCGGCGGCGAGGGCGTCGCTGCCGGACCGACCCTGAATGGCGTCCCGAACGACATCAGCGACCTCGGTCATGGCCAGGATGGCGATCCGGTGCGCCAGGTCGGCCTGGCTGGTGACGTGCTTGTAGAGCGAGGGGGTCTTGATCCCGAGCCGTTCGGCGAGCAGGCCCATGCTGAGGTTGTCGAATCCGACCTCGTCGACCAGCGCGGCTGCGGCTTCGGTGACCGATGCTGGGGTGAGCCTGGCCTTAGGCATTGGTCAGCGTCCGGGCGAGGAAGGGCAGGGCCAGGGCAAGGACCTCGTCGGGCGTCTGGACGTGCGGATAGTGGCCCGCGCCCTCGATGACGGCCAGCTCGCCGAGCCCTCGTGGCAGGTCGGCGATGATGCGCTCGCCCTCGGCCCGTGGGTCGGCCCAGTCGGGGTCGACGCTGCCCTGGATCACCAGAACCGGGCAGGTGACGTGGGGCAGCTGCCGACCGGCGTCGCCCGGGCTGGTCTTGGCCATGGCTTGGAGGACCTTCATCCGGCCGGGTTCACTCATCTTGGCCTCGATGCGCGCCAGCTCGCTGTGCCAGTCGGCGGGCTTCGTCGGGATCGCCACGTCGAGGTACCTGCGCCAGTTCGCCAGGCTGCCCCGCATGAGCACCTGCGCCAGCTGGAGGTAGCCGACCCGGAAGCGCCTCACCCGCACCAGCCCACCCAGGTCGACGGACTGGGCGCGGGTGAACGGCGCCAGCTCGATGACGCCGGCGATCACCTCCGGCGCGGTGGCGGCCGCGATGGTCGCGGCGCCGCCGCTGATCGACTGACCGATGATCACGGCCGGACCGCCGAGGTGGCGCACGA
The DNA here is from genome assembly GCF_059358895.1 of Micromonospora sp. BQ32. Classification (NCBI taxonomy): domain Bacteria; kingdom Bacillati; phylum Actinomycetota; class Actinomycetes; order Micromonosporales; family Micromonosporaceae; genus Micromonospora; species Micromonospora sp. BQ32. The sequence continues at coordinate 39,468 of NZ_JCADBI010000017.1, forward strand.
CGGCGACGAGATCACCCGCGATGTCGGTACGGCTGTAGCCGTCCCAACCGAGGCTGGAGTCGCCGCAGCCGCGGATGTCGACGTTGGCGACCCGGAATCCGGCCGCGGCCAGAGCCGGCGCCACGAACCGGTAGGAGTGCCGGCTGTCGCCCATGCCGTGCGCCAGGACCACCAGTGGGCCCTGCCCGGTCACCTCGTAGGCGATGGTGTTGCCGGCAATGTCCAGGTGTTCGATCATGGCGTCCTCCAGTAGCTAATGTGGTTAGCTATAGGCTAACTGAATTAGCCGCAGGTTGGCAAGCGCCCGTCGCCGCCACTTCCCCCGCCACCGAAGTCGCTGTAGCCCAGGGACGCGTAGGCCGCCTCAGCAATGCCTGCTGACGCGTATGGTCCTGCAGTGGAAACGGACAGGGTACGGCAGGCTTACACGTCCGTCGCGGAGCTCTACATCGAACTGTTCGGCGCAACCGAGCAGGTGGACACCGACGACCTCGCCTTCATCAGACGACACCTGACGAGCCGACCCGGCCGGGTCCTCGATCTGGGATGCGGGCCCGGCCACCTCACCGGCTACCTTCGCGGGCTGGGCGTCGACGCGATGGGGATCGACCTGGTCCCCGAGTTCATCGCGCATGCGCGGGCGACCCACCCGGGGGTTGAGTTTCAACTCGGTTCGATGGAACGTCTCGACGTCGCCGACGGCTCCATCGACGGCATCCTGGCCTGGTACTCGTTGATCCACCTTCCGCCGGAGGAACTCGACGGCGCCCTCAAGGAGTTCCGGCGGGTGCTGGTCCCGTCCGGACGGTTGGTCCTGGGCGTCTTCGACGCCGAGGAGGTCGGCGCCTTCGACCACAAGGTCCTGACCGCCTACCGCTGGTCGGTCGACGAGATCTCCGAGCGGCTCGGCCGGGCCGGCTTCCGGGAGGTCGAACGCCTCCGGCGGCCCGGCACCGACAAGCATCGGCCGCTTGCCGACATCGCGGCGATGGCGGTGTGAGAGCGCCGAGGACCGGCCTCCCCTCGTGGGAGGCCGGTCCTCGTCAATCTGAGCACCCGCGTCGGCGCGGGCGTCCGGTACGGCGGCAGCGCGCTCAGGCGCTGAGCTTCCCGGCGATCTTGACGACCCGCTCGGCCATGTGGTCGAGGGCAGTGAGCTGGGCGTCGCCCAGCGGGGCGTCGTTGCTTCCGCCGGTGACGTGCGAGACGCCGTACGGGTTGCCGTCGGCGAACTTCAGCGGGTCGGTGTAGCCCGGGGCGACGACCAGACCGCCGAAGTGGTGGACGGTGTTGTAGAGCGCGAGAAGGGTCGACTCCTGGCCGCCGTGCGCGGTCATGGACGCGGTGAAGCCGGCGTACACCTTGTCGGCGAGCAGCCCCTGCGCCCACTGCGGGCCGAGGGTGTCGATGAACTGCTTGAGCTGGCTGGCGACATTGCCGTAACGGGTGGGCGTGCCGAACAGCACCGCGTCCGCCCAGACGATGTCGTCGGCGGTCGCCTTCGGCTCGTTCTTCGTGGCGTCGAAGTGCTGGCTCCAGGCGGCGTTGGAGGCGATGGCCTCCGCCGGGGCGAGCTCCGGAACCTGACGCAGCCGCACCTCGGCACCGGCCTTCTCGCCAGCCTCGGCGAGGCGCTTGGCCATGGCGTGGAGGGTACCGGTGGACGAGTAGTAGATGACGGAGAGCTTGGTCATCGGAGGCATCCTTCCCAAAGTAGTTGCCGCTGATAAATTTGCGGCCGCAACAATCTCGACTGTAGCAGCCACCTCGCGGCACCCCAACGTCCTGACCATGCCCACCTCCGTGACGGAGCACACCAGGGGACGGGTACGGGCTGCGGCTGTCCAGCCGATGAAGCGGGATGGTTCAGGCCCCTACGATGAGGCGATGGACCCCGCGGGCGCGCCGCCGGCGATGCGGTACCGCCTGCTCGGACCGATCGAGGTGTGGTCGGCCTGCGGGGAACGGTTGGCCCTCGGCACGCCGATGCAGGTGCGCCTCCTGGCCATCCTGATGTCGCAACCGGGCACCGGGTGGTCCATCGACCAACTCGTCGACGAGCTGTGGCAGGGACGCGCACCGAAGACGGCGGCCGGCAACGTGAAGACCTACGTCTGGGCGTTGCGCCGGGCGTTGCGGTCCCCCGGCTTCCCCGATCCCGCCATCCTCGCCGGGCCCACCGGCTACCGCCTCGCCCTCGACGCGCAGACGATGGACAGCGTGGCCTTCGACGACCTGGCCCAGCGCGGATATTCCGCCCTGCGGCAGGGCCACCGGTCCGCCGCCCAGGAGTCGTTCGAGGCCGCGTTGGCGCTGTGGCGTGGGGAACCGTTCGCGGGCCTCCCCGGCTGGGGGGTGGTGCTCTCCGTCCGAGCGCGGCTCCAGGAGCAGCGGTCGAACCTGGTGGAAGAGGTCGCGGACCTCCAGCTGCGCGCCGGACGGCATCACGAGCTGATCGAACCGCTCCGGGTCCAGGTCGACGACGATCCGCTGCGCGAGCGCCCATGGGGGCAGCTGATGGTGGCCCTGGCGCGGGCGGGCCGACGCGCCGACGCGCTGGCGACGTACCGGCGGCTACGCCAGCTACTCGCCGACGAGGTGGGAGTCGAGCCTGGTCCCGATCTCCAACGCCTGCACACCCGCATCCTGCGGGCGGAGCGGGAACTGTTGACATCCGACGCACGGCCGCCGGGAAGTCGCCCGCCGCAGATCGTTCCCCGGCAGCTGCCGGCCCCACCGAGGTTGTTCACCGGCCGGACCGGGGAGTTGGCCCGGCTCACCACGCTGCTGCTCGATGACCCCGGACAGGCCGGCACGGTCGTCATCACCGGCATGGGCGGCGTCGGAAAGAGCTGGCTGGCGTTGCGCTGGGCGCACGACAATCTGCATCACTTCCCCGACGGGCAGCTCCACGTCGACCTCGGTGGGTTCGGCACCGCGACGCAGGAGGCGTCGCCCTCGGCCGTCGTCGTACGCTCGCTCCTGCCCGCCCTGGGCGTGAAGCCCCTGGAGATCCCCGCCGAGCCGGCGGCCCAGTTCGCCCTGTACCGCAGCCTGACCGCGGACCGACGGCTGCTCGTACTGCTCGACAACGCCCGCGACGCGGAACAGGTGCGGCCGCTGCTTCCAGGGTCGGCCCGCTGCGGTGTGCTCGTGACGAGTCGCCACACACTGCCCGGCCTGGTCGCCGCCGAGGGCGCCCAGCTTCTCGCGCTGGACCTGCCCAGCGACGACGAAGCGCGCCAGCTGCTGGTCCGCCGACTGGGTGCCCAGCGAACCGCCGGCCAGCCGGCAGCGGTGGCCGAACTGATCCGCCGTACCGCCCGGTTGCCCCTGGCCCTGTCCATCGTGGCCGCGCGAGCCGCGGCCCGTCCCACGTTTGCGCTCCAGGCCATCGCCGACGAGCTGGCGGCCAGCCGGGGCGGGCTCGCCGCCCTGGCCACCGACGATGCCGCCACCGACGTGCGGACGGTGCTCTCCTGGTCGTACCGTCTGCTCAGCGGGGACGCGGCACGCCTGTTCCGGCAGCTCAGTCTGCATCCCGCTGCGGACGTCAGCGCGGCGGCGGCGGCCAGCCTCGCCGGCGCGCCGCCGCACCTGATTCGGCCGGCGCTCGACGAGTTGACCCGGGCCAACCTGCTGGCCGAGCAGTCCGCCAACCGCTTCCGTTGTCACGACCTGCTCCGCGCCTACGGGGAGGAATTGACATACGCGCTCGACTGCCCAGCCGATCGCAACGCCGTCCGGGAACGTGTGCTCGACCATTACCTGACCCTCGCCAGTGACGCGGCGAGGCTGGTCGACGCCGGTTGGCAGCCGCTCGATCCGCCGCCGCCCGCCGACGCGTCACCGCCGGCGTTCGCCGACCATCGGTCCGCGCTGGCCTGGTTCGCCATCGAACAGCGGGCGCTGCTGGCCGCCATCGACGCCGCGGTGACGCACAGTTTCGACGCCCACGCCGGGCACCTCGCCCGGGCCCTTACTCCCCTGCTCAGCCGGCTCTCACAATGGCACGACCTGGCCGCCGTACAGACCATCGCGGTCACGGTCGCGCGTCGCCGCGCCGATCCACGGGCCGAAGCGCTGGCCCACCGGGACCTGGCGCTGGCCCACATCCAGCACCGCCGCTTCGGTGCGGCTCGCCATCACCTCGGACGCGCGATGGCGCGGTACGAGCAGGCCGGCGACCGCCCGGGGCAGGCCAGCGCACACCTGCACCTCGCCTGGCTGGCCGACATCGAGGGCGAGGCCGGTGCGGCGCTGCCGCACGCCAGGGAGGCGTTGGCGTTGGCCAGCAGCACCGACGACCGGCTCGGCGAGGCGGCGGCGCTCAACGCGCTCGGCTGGAGCCACGCGCGGCTGGACGAGCACGCCCGCGCCATCACCTACTGCGAGCAGGCGCTCGTGCTCTACGAGAAGGCCGAGGATCGGCTGGGCGCGGCTCACACCTGGGACAGTCTCGGATTCGCCCACCACGGCCTCGGGAGACACTCGACCGCGGCAGACTGCTACCGGCACGCGCTCACGCTCTATTCCGATGTTGAGGACCAGTGCGGGAGGGCGGACACACTCGTCCGCCTCGGCGACATCCATCAGGCGGTGGGCGACCTCGACACCTCGGTCGACCTGTGGCGGCAGGCGTTGGCGATCCTCGACCGGGTCGGTCATCCGCAGGCGATGGTGCTGTCCGAGCGGTTGGCGGCGTACCGCTGAACTCCCTGCGTCGACCGTCCCCGGACAGGCATGGATCCGACGTGGACCGGGCGTCGGCAGGCTGGACGAATGTTGACCACGAAGAGAATTACCTTCTGGCATCCCAGCGGGGTTGACCGTCGACGCCGGCGGCCCCTCGGCAGCCTCTCGGCCGTCGTCGCGATCCTCCTCGTCCTGTCGCTCAACACCCCACCGTCGTTCGCTGCCACCACGTCTGCGGTGACCGGCGGCAACGGGCCGGTCACCGCAGACATCACCGGCGGGTGGAACGGTCGGATCGACTGGCAGGCGTGCCCGGAACGGCCCGACGATCCGGGCACGCGATGCGGCACCCTGCGCCTGCCGGTCGACTGGGCCCGACCGTACGGGGAGACGTTCCAACTGGCCCTAGCCCGGCGCACCGCCACCGATCCGGCCGCCCGCATCGGTGTTCTGGTCTTCAACCCCGGCGGGCCCGGCCTGTCCGGCGTGGATGTGGCGCTGACGGCCGACAGCCAGCTCGGGCCGGACGTCCTGCGCCGCTTCGACATCGTCGGCTTCGATCCTCGGGGCACGGTCCGCAGCGCGCCGGTGCGCTGCTCATCGGCGATGCTGGCCCGGCACCCCTCCCTGACACCTGCCAACGCGGCGGAGTTCGAGGGACTGCGTGCCTACAACCGCCAGTTGCGCGATGACTGCCGCGCTCACAGCGGCCCACTCTTCGACCACCTGGACAGTGTGAGCGTCGCGCGTGACACGGACGCCATCCGGGCGGCGCTCGGCGAGCGGCAGCTCAGCTTCTACCAGTGGTCCTACGGCACCCTGATCGGGCAGTCCTACGCCGAACTGTTTCCCGACCGCGTCCGCGCACTGGTCATGGACAGCGTGATGGACCACAGCCAGGGGGTTAAAGATTACTTCCGCAGCGGAGCGGCCAGTAATGAGGCGCTGTTCCACGAGTTCGTGACCTGGTGCGAGCGGAGCCCCGGCTGCGCGCTGCACGGACGCGACGTGCCGGCGCTCTACGACCGACTGATGCGCCGTGCCGACGCCGGCACGCTTGTCGACGCGGGCACCGGCGCCACGCTGACCTGGTTCGAGCTGGGATTCGCGACCTTCGTCAACTTCTTCGACGCGACCTGGGCCGATCTCGCGAACATGCTTCTCGCGCTGGAGCGGGGCGAGCCCGCTGCGCTCGCGTCCCCGATGGTGCCGGTCAACAGCGACGAGGACCTGACCGAGTACGCGCTACCGGCGTTCTGCCAGGACTGGTCGCTGCCGGTCGACGGGTTCGCCGAGTGGAACCGGTATCTCGAACTGTCCCGTGCCGCGGCACCGCACCTGCGCGCCTCCCCGGTGGCCGTCCGCTTCACCGCGATCTGCCTGGGCTGGACAGCGAACAATCCGCAACATCGCCTGCGGGTACAGACGAGCGCCCCGCTGCTGGTGCTCAACGGCCGGTACGACCCGGCCACCCCGTACGACGGGGCCCAGCGGGTGGTCCGCCAGCTCGGCAGCCAGGGCCACCTCCTCACCTACGAGGGGTCAGGCCACGCCAGCTACCCACGGACCGACTGCACGCGTCGCCAGGTGGAGCGGTATCTCATCTCCAGAACCACACCGCCGGTCGGCGCGAGCTGCCCGGCCGCCCCGGTCTGACGCGTCCCCGTCGTCGCGGTTACGCCCCAGCTCAGGGTAGGTAGTTCGGCGGCTGGGGCGTCACCGCAACCGTTTCAGGGTTCAGGCGCCGTCGGGCTGGTCGGCCGGCTGCTGCCCCGGCCAGAACGGCCACTCCTCGAATGACCGGCACCGTCCGTCGTCGGCGAACCGCATCACCCACAGGTCGCGGTACTCCTGGTCGACCGGGTCTCCGTAGCGGACCTCCTGGCGCGACACCGCGGTGTCGCCCTCGACCGCGACGATCTCCGTGGTCATCTCGAACACCTCGTCGGGGCCCTTGCGTTGCTTCTCCCACATCTGGGCGATGGCCGGTAGGCCGACGACGGGCGTCCAGTACGGCCCCTGCTGGTAGGTCGCGTCCTCGGTGAAGAGGGTGACCAGCGCGTCCGTGCCCGGGGTCCGCCAGAGCCCCTCGTAGGCGGCGAGCCATTCCTCGACGTGCTTCCTGTCCATGGCCATCACCTTGCCATCCGAGCGGCGGCCAGCTGGGAAAACCCGCAGGCTGCGGCAGCACGCCCGTCGAGGTGCTCGCCAGTCTCGGCTGCGGGTTCGCTAGAGAGCAGGCAGGGTGGGCCGGCGACCTCTCGTCGTCGGCCCACCGTCAGCTGCCCGTCCGGCCGTCAGCTCACGCCCCGAACCGCCTCGATGATCGTCTCGGCGACCTCGCTCGGCCGGGCCACCGTCATCGCGTGCGAGCCGCCGACGACCTCGCGCTGCCCCCGGGGCTTGGCCCGTTCGGCCATGAAGCGGTGCACTTCAGGGGGGATGTTCTTGTCAGCGTCACCGAACACGAACCAGCTGGGCAGCGATCGCCAGGCGGGGTCGCCGGTGAGCTTGTCACCCAGGCCCTGTTCGGTGATCGGCCGCTGGGTCCGGGCCATCAGCGCGGCCATGTCGTCCGACGCGTCCGCGCAGAACTGGGCGTGATACTGGTCCTGGCCGATCGCCACCTCGTTCCCACCGGTCGACACCGGATACTGCACCAGCGTGTCGGCCAGGGTGCTGCCCGGGAACTTCGCGGACAGCGTCAGCGCCGACTCACCGGTGTCCGGGGCGAAGGCGTTGACGTACACGAGGGCCCGCACCACGGTTTCGCCGGCCGCGGCCTGCGTGATCACCATGCCGCCGTAGGAGTGGCCGACGAGGACGACCGGCCCGCCGATCCCACGGACGACATCCCGCACGTACGCGGCGTCGCCTGCGACGCTCCGCAGCGGGTTCGCGACGGCCACCGAGTCGTACCCGGCGCCCAGCCGCTCGAGCACACCGTTCCAGCTCGCCGACTCGGCGAACGCGCCGTGCACGAGCACGATGGTGGGCTGTGGATCAGGCATGATAGGTGGCCCCCTCACTCTGTGAAGCTCTTCACCGCCGGTCGCACTGGTACGCCTGGATACCCGTTACGCGAGTGTGAAACGTGCCGTCCCGACGGCTTGCGCCCGTCCGGCCGAACGTGTCGGTGGCACCCCGCCGGGCCCGCGCCGGACCGGCCGGTGTCCCACCTTCGCCGTAAGGTGCATCAACCCGACGGGCAGGAGGCTGCGGTGGCTGCGATGACGCTGATTGAGGTGACGGCCGAACTGGCCGAGCTGGAGGATCCGAAGGCACGGGAGGTGAACGCCAGACACGGTGACGATCATGGTGTGCACCTCGGCGCGCTTCGCGCCCTCGCCAAGCGGCTGAAGACGCAGCACGATCTCGCGCGCCAGCTCTGGGCGACGGGTGATGCCTCGGCGCGGCTGCTGGCGATTCTGATCTGCCGTCCCCGGGCGTTCGAGCGGGACGAGTTGGACGTCATGGTGCGCGAGGCGCGCACCCCAAAGGTGCACGACTGGCTTGTGAACTACGTGGTGAAGAAGCATCCGCACTCCGAGGAGCTGCGGCTGGCCTGGCTCGCCGACCCGGGTCCCGTGGTCGCGAGTGCCGGCTGGGCGCTGACCACCGAGCGCGTGACGAGGAAGCCCGAGATTCTCGACCTCCCGGGACTGCTCGATGTGATCGAGACCGGAATGAAGGACGCGCCGGATCGCCTGCAGTGGGCGATGAACCACTGCCTGGCGCAGATCGGCATCGAGCACGCCGAGCACCGCGCCCGGGCGATCGACATCGGCGAACGCCTTGAGGTGCTCAAGGACTACCCCACCTCCCCCGGCTGCACGTCCCCGTTCGCGCCCACCTGGATCGGCGAAATGGTGCGCCGAGCGGGATAGGCGGCGGGTTCTCGGTCGAGCCCGCATCGGCGGGGTCGACGTCTTCTCCCGCGCGCCCCTATAGTGAGTTCCATTATGGGACTTACTGTGTTCTGGCGGTGGTGGGTCGCCGGCACGACCAGCCAACTCGGCTCGGCGGTCGGCGCGCTGGCCCTACCGCTGACCGCGCTGACCGTGCTCCACGCATCGGCCTTCGAGATGGGTCTGATCACGGCGGCGGGCTACCTGGCGTACCTTCTGATCAGCCTGCCGGCGGGCGTGATCGTGCAGCGCCTGCCGCTGCGCGGCATGCAGGTCGCCCTGGATCTGGTCCGGGCCCTCGCCATCGCGTCGGTCCCGCTGGCCTGGTGGTTCGACATGCTGACGGTGGCCCAGCTAGTCGCGGTCGCCCTGGTGGTGAGCTTCGCCAACGTGCTGTTCGACGTGGCGAACCAGACCTTCCTGCCGGAGATCGTGCCGGCCGCGCAGTTGCAGGCCCGCAACAGCCTCACCTCCGGCACGCACGCCGCCACCGCGCTGGGCGGGCCATCCCTGGGCGGTCTCGCGGTGCAGTTGCTGGGCGCGGTGCCGACACTGTTCGTGGACGCCGTCAGCTACCTACTCTCCGCCACGCTGCTGCGCACCCTTCCGGCCCGGCGGGTGCAGCGACCGACCGAACGGCCGCCGATGACCACGATGATCCGTGAGGGCTGGCACTTCGCGCTCCGGCACCCGATCATCGGACCGGCCATGTGGGACGCCACCGCGACGAACTTCGTCAACGGCGCCATGCTCGCCCTGTTCCCGTACTACCTGGTGCGTGAGCTGCACGCATCGCCGCTCATGGTCGGGCTGCTGCTCGCCGCCGACGGCCTCGGCGCGCTCATCGGCGCCGCGTTGACGACCCGCTTCACCAATCGGTTCGGCACCGCACGCGGCCTGATCATCGCGGCCTTCGTCGGTGTGGCCGGCGCGCTCATCATCCCGCTGGGCACCGGCACCGCCGCGTTCCTGGCCTTCGCCGTCGGAAACCTCATCTTCGCGAGTTCCACTGTGGTGCTCAGCGTGACCACCCGCACCTACCGGATGCTCGCCAGCCCACCGGAACTGCTGTCCCGGGTGATCGCCACGGTCAAGTTCGTCTCCTGGGGCGCCATCCCGGTCGGCGGCCTGCTCGCCGGCATCCTGGCCGGGCCACTCGGCGCCCGTACCACCCTGCTGATCTTCGGGGCGCTCACCGTGCTGTCCCCGATCATCTACCTGTCGACGCCGATCCGCCGACTGCGTGACCTGCCGCTCGACCCCACGCCGACACCCACTCAGGCCCGGGTGTGAACCGGCCAGGTGCGCTCCCGGTCCGTCCACATCGCTCAGTGGAGATATCGACAGAAGGTGTAGCCCTCGGCTTCCGGGGGCAAGAACCCGCGCATGGAGGGAACGGCAGGGCGCGAGGGGCAACTGCTCGGCCAGCGGCACCGCACCGGTGAATCGGACCGGGCAGGGCTGGCGACACCGCTGTCGGCAGCCTCCGTCTGATGCGGCTGAGGCGCAGCCTCCCCCCGGTGGCGCTCGGCGCGATGGCCCTTGGCGCGGCTCTCAATGCCAACCCCGCCCATGCCGACACATCGTCGCCGCCGCGGCTCCCGCTGGTGGAGGTCGCCACCTCGCCGGAGGCCGTCAAGGTTTCGGTGGCCGACGTGGTCGAGGTGCAGCTGACCGTCCCCCTGCCCCTGCCGACCGCGGTCGTCTCCCTGCCCGTGCCTCTACCGTCGACGGACCCGCTGCCCCTGCCGTCGGCCGTTCCGCTGCCGACGCCGTCGGCCAAACCCAGCACCCCAGCAAGCCGGCCGGCCCGGACGCCATCGTCGTCGCCGCAGGCCACACCCGCATCGTCGACCTCGGCGGCATCGACGGCACGCGTTGTCTCGCCGCCATCGCCGGCACCGTCGACACGCGCGTCGGCGACGGTGACCCGGGACGCCGGCCACGGCACGGCCGACGGCCGGGCGTCGAAGCAGGCGCGGGCAACGACGACCGCCGTCACCGGACAACGGCCCAACCCGCCCGCCCGTCCCGCACCGGGGCCACCGGCGTTCGTGCTGGCGCTCGCGTCCGCACCAACCGGCGTCGGCGCCGGCGGCGCTGATCCACCCACGTCGACAGCCGACGCTTCGCCGCCCATCTCGCCGCTGCGGCCAGGGCTCACCATCACCGCCGTCGACATGCGCGCCACCAGCCGTCCCGTCGAGCGGGGTCCTCCCCCGCCCCGACAACTCCTGATCACCCACCCGCGTCCACGACGTTGATCAGGAGAGGTTCATGGAAATCGCCGTTATCTGGATCCCGGCCCACATCGAGCCGTCGGAGCCTGCCGTCGCGAGGTGTCTCAGCCACCTTCGCCGACACTCCTACCGATTCGCAGGAATCATGCGGGCCCCGTGGGAGACCGTCGAGCAGACGATGATCGACGGGGAGGTGGATGTCGTCGTCATCGCCGACTTCGCCCACCTCCCGCCGGACCGGTCCCCCCGGATCGAGCTGGCCAGCTCCCCCGACGGCGACGCGGACGAGGACCAAACGGTTCCGGACACACAGTTCGGCTGACACCACGAAGCGCCCCGTCCGCTATGGACGGGGCGCTTCGTCAATCTGGCCGTCGTACGGGTCCCAGTGCGCGGCATAGCGCAGCAGTGAGCGGCCCAGGTCCTTGTTTGCCGCCGCCCATCTGGTGTCGAAGAGGAACCACTGGTCGAACCCAAAGAAATCGTCGATGTATCGAGCGACCTGTGCGATGTGCGCATCCAACCGGATCAGCGACCCGACGGACGGCTCCGGGGCCATCATCTCCAGCGTCTCCCGGTGGATCTCGTCGTGCGCGGACACCCGGTCGAGGTTGGCGGGCGACGGGTCGTATCCGGGCAGCCGGGCGTAACGTTCCAGCGCCACGCCAACGTCCTCCTCGTCCGGCGCGATGAGGGCCCGCAGCAGCCGGGCGTCGGGCGGCCAAAGCCGGGTGCCGGGCGCGTCGGCGGCCCGAAGACCAGCGGCGAGGTCCGGCAGGGTGAGGCCGGGGAAGACGAGGGCGCCAGCCAGGTCCAGGTTCGTGTCAGTGTCAGACGGATCCCAGCACAACCGGACCGAGAAGACGGACTCCGGACCGGGCGGGGCGATGCGGACGGTACGGACCGGCACGCCATGCTCGAAGACCGCACCGGGCGCGGCGGCGTGCGCGGGCAGCGGCCAGGTGTCGTGGAGCAGGTACGCGAGCCGGTCAGGCGACGCGGCGGCGGCGTCCTCGTCGACGAAATAGTAGGCCAGATCCACCTCGTCGTCGTCGGTCCGCACACGCAGGGCGTGCTCACCGAGCCGGATGAACGTGTCGTCGTCGCCCTCCACCCAGAGGTGCTCGTTCAGCAGGTCGCGCAGCTCGTCAACCGTCTCCGGCGGTGGCAGGTGCCGCTCCCGGGCTTCCTCGAAGATCGAGTCCAGGCCGTAGACGTCCTCGCCCAGCTCGCTCTCGATCCATTCTCGTGGGTCGTCGCGACCCCAGCCCCGACGGAACCACTCGAGCGGGGTCGCGTCGGGCACGGTGACCACCCGTTTGCTGAACGGCGATTCCTCGCGCCACCGGCAGACGAAGTACATGCGGCGCACTCTAGGCGAGCTGACCGACAGCGAATCCGTGCCGACAGCACGGCGATCGCCGCCGGCACGAGCCGCGGCACCCACCCGGGAAACCCGTACCACCAGAATGTCGGGCGGTGGCATCATGCCGCCATCACCGGGACTGACAGGGAGCAGACCATCGGCAACTCCGACACGATCACGCTGTGGCGGCCCACCGGGCAGGCCGAACTCGACCTCGTGGCGGCAGCCGGCTGGCGGGCTTGGCCACCACGCCTGCCCGACCAGCCGATCTTCTACCCCGTGCTCAACCGCTGGTACGCCACGAAGATCGCCCGGGAGTGGAACGTCCCCGCCAAAGGCGTCGGTTACGTGACCCGGTTCGACGTGCGACGTTCCTATCTGGACCGCTACCAGGTGCAGCAGGCCGGTGGTCGCGATGTGCTGGAGTACTGGGTCCCCGCCGAGGAGCTTGACGATTTCAACGCCCACCTCGTCGGCGCGATCATCGCGGAGGCCGAGTACCGGGGCCCCGTCGACGACGAGGAGTTCACCGACGCGGAGGAGGCCCTGGGCCGGACGCTGCCTGAGGCGTGGCGCACCTACCTCCAGGGCGAGTCGTGGTTCCGGCGAGGTTGGACGACCACCGATGCCTACGTGTGGCTCAATTCGCCACGCGAGATGCTCGAGCTGCACGAGGCGTGGGGCCAGGCCACCGTCGCGCACCCCGGTATCGCGATCATCGGCGGTGACGGTTCCAGCGAACAGCTCGTGCTCGACCTGCGCAGTGACCCCGCCCCGGTGCTGCTTGTCGACATCGCCAGTGGCGGGTGGGACAGCGCCATCCGGCAAGCCGACGATGTCAGCCAGCTCATCGACCGCATCGAGGCGGGCACCTTCGCGTTCGACCTGGAGGACTGACCCGAGCCGGGCAACGAGCTACCGCTCACCCTCACCCCGACCCGGTCACGACGCCACGGCGAACCCCCTGGGTCAGGCCGCGACGGCCGCCCGGACGTCGTCGTCGGCGGCGCGCAGCCGGGCCGCTGCCTCCTCGGCGGTGCAGTTCGCCAGCAGCAGCACGATGGCCGTCTTGGCGTGCCCGTGCGCCGCCGCGAGCGCCCGCGCCGCCGTGTCGAGGTCGGTGTCGGCGGCCTCGGCGACGATCCGCCGCGCCCGGTCGACGAGCTTCTCGTTGGTGGCGTTCATGTCGACCATCAGGTTGCCGTAGACCTTGCCCAGCCGGGCCATCGCGGCGGTCGAGAGCATGTTGCAGACCAGTTTCTCGGCGGTGCCGGCCTTGAGCCGGGTGGAGCCGGTGAGCACCTCGGGGCCGGTGGGCACCTCGATGGCGACGTCGGCGTGCCGGCTGGTCACCGCGTCGGTGTTGCAGGCCACGGAGACGGTCGCCGCGCCACGCGCGCGGGCGTGGTCCAGCCCGCCGACCACGTACGGGGTACGGCCGCTGGCGGCGAGCCCGACCACCGTGTCGCGGGCGGTCAGGCCGACCGCGTCGAGGTCGGCGACGGCGCGGGTCGGGTCGTCCTCCGCGCCCTCGACGGCGACGCCGAAGGCTCGTGCCCCGCCGGCGAGCAGACCGACGACCCGGTCGGGCGTCGTACCGAAGGTGGGTGGGATCTCGACGGCGTCGAGCATGCCGATCCGGCCGCTGGTGCCCGCGCCGAGGTAGATCAGCCGTCCGCCCTGGCGGAGCGACGCCACGATGACGTCGACGGCGGCCGCGATGTCCGGCACGGCCCGGCGGACGGCGTCGGCGACGGTCTGGTCCTCGTCGTTCATCGCGAGAAGCAACTCGGTGGGAGACATCCGGTCGAGGTCGCTGGTCTTGTCGTTGCGGGTCTCGGTGCCGAGGGTGCTGAGGTCCACGGGGTGCTCGTTCCTCTCGCTGGTGTGCAGTCGCCGGCCGGCGGGGAGGGCGGTCTCCGGTCGCCCGGCGGCCGTCGACGGCTCACCGTCGAGCGCGTCCTCGCGACCCGCAGCCGCGGCCAGGCCGAGGGCGCAGCTGCGAACAGTCCCCGTATCAGCAGGCTGAAACCACAGCGTAACCAGCCCGGACGGGCGGTGACAAAAAGTTTCGCGTTAGGGTGGGCGAACGTCACTTATTGACAACTGCTGGTTGGGAGCGAGCCGTGCGTCAACTCGACCTCGTCGTGATCGTGCTGTACCTCGTGGTGATCGCCTACGTCGGACTACGCCTGTCCGGTAAACAGAAGTCCGCCAAGGACTACTTCGTGGGCGAGGGTCGGCTGCCCTGGTGGACCGTCTCGTTCTCCGTGGTCGCCACTGAAACCAGCGTCCTGACCGTGATCAGTGTTCCCGGCGGCGCCTACAGCGGTCAGGGCTTCGGCAACGTCGAACTGGCCCTGGGTTACGTCATCGGTCGGGTCGTCGTGGCCGCGGTGCTCATCCCGCTCTACAAGCGGGGTGGGTTCGTCAGCGCCTACCAGTACCTCGGTGAGCGGTTTGGCCTGAAAGTCCAGGGCCTTGCCTCGGTGACGTTCGTCTTCACCCGACTGCTCGCCGAGGGCGTACGGCTGTTCGCCTCGGCCATCCCCATCAAGCTTCTTCTCGACGAGTTCGGGCTGAATGTCGGCTACCAGGCCATCATCATCGTTCTCACGCTCATCACGGTGGTCTACACCTACCTCGGTGGCATCAAGGCGGTCATCTGGACCGACGCCATCCAGATGGGGCTGTACCTGGGCGGGGCGATCCTGGCCATCGCGGTGCTCAGCCACGCCGTCGGTTTCGACGGCTACTCGCAGGCGCTGGACGCCGGCAAGTTCCAGCTCTTCGACACCAACTTCACCCTCGCGCACGTGCTCACCAGCCCGTTCGCCCTGCCGACCGCGATCATCGGTGGCGCGATCTTCGCGATGGCCAGCCACGGGTCTGACCAGCTGATCGTCCAGCGCATCCTGTCCACCCGCACGCTGCGCGAGGGGCAGAAGGCGATGATCTCCTCGGGCATCTTCGTGGTGATCCAGTTCGCGGCGTTCTCCCTGGTCGGCGCGCTGCTGTGGTCGTACAACAAGGGTCAGACCTTCACGGAACTCGGCCTGGCCAGCAGCGACAACCTCTACCCGAGCTTCATCCTGCACGCCCTGCCGGTGGGCATCTCGGGTCTGCTGGTGGCCGGCATCCTCGGCGCCGCGATGGGTTCACTGTCGTCGGCGCTGAACTCGATGTCGAACTCCACCGTCGCCGACTTCATCCACAGCTTCTTCCGCAAGGTCCCGTCGGACGACACGATGCTCCGGCTCGCCCGGGTGATGACCCTGGTCTGGGCGGTGCTGATGGCGGTCTTCGCCTGCGCGTTCAGCTCCAGCACCGGAAACGTCTACCTGACCGGTTTGACCATCGCCGGCTACACCTACGGGGCGCTGCTCGGGGCCTTCCTGCTCGGCCGCCTCGTGAAGCGGGCCAACCAGGTCGACGCGATGATCGCCTTCCTCGTCACCGTGGCGGTGATGACCTACATCGTCCGCTACGTCAAGATCGATGTGACGACGGCCGGCACCACCACCGCCACCGCCATCGCCGCGCAGTGGCTGGTCCCGATCGGCGTTCTGATCACACTGGTCGTCGGCGCGGTGTCCAGCCGGTTCCACCCGGCCCCGGAGACGCCGTACGACCATGGACGTAGCGACGAGGTCGACGACGACGCAGCGGCGGCGCCCGCCGGCCGGGCGTGAAGGAGGACGTGATGCGCGTGATCGGCCTGATGTCCGGAACCTCCTACGACGGCATCGAAGCCGCCGCGGCCGAGTTCGAGCTGAGCGGCGACACCCTGCGGATGCGCCCCCTGGGCCGGCTCAGCCACCCGTACTCCGAGGAGTTGCGCGCGCAGATCGCCGCCGCCCTGCCGCCCGCGCCGACCACCACCGAGGCGATCTGCGTGCTGGACACCGGCATCGGCCAGGCCTTCGCCGAGGCCGGCGTGCGGGCCCTCGCCCAGCTGTGCGACGGCCACGCTGACCTGCTGGTCTCGCACGGGCAGACCATGCACCACTGGGTCGAGGCTGGCACGGTTCGGGGCACGCTTCAGCTGGGTCAGCCGGCCTGGATCGCGGAGGCCACCGGCCTTCCGGTCGTGGCCGACCTGCGCAGCCGCGACGTCGCCGCCGGCGGTCAGGGCGCTCCCCTGGTCGCCCTCTTCGACGCACTGCTGCTGGGCGGTCTGCCCGGCGTCCCGGCCGCGCTGAACCTGGGCGGCATCGCCAACATCACTGTCGTCGCGCCGGGCGCGGACCCGCTCGCCTTCGACACCGGTCCGGCGAACGCGCTCCTCGACGCCGCCGTCCGCCACTTCAGCGGGGGCGCCGAGGAGTACGACCGGGACGGGCGCGGGGCGGCCGCCGGGCAGGTGAACCCGGACCTGCTCCGGCGGCTGCTCGACGAGCCGTACTACCGGCTGCCCGGCCCGAAGAGCACCGGGAAGGAGCTGTTCCACCTGCCCTACCTGCTCGCCGCCCTCACCGACGCGCCCACGCCGGACCCGCAGGACGTGTTGGCCACGCTCACCCGGCTGACGGCGGTCACGGTGGCCGACGCCTGCCGCGACCACGGCGTTACCCGGCTCGTCGTCTCCGGCGGTGGGGCACGCAATCCGACGCTGATGCGGATGATCACCGACGAGTTGCCGGGCGTCCAACTGTCGTCCAGCGACGAGCTGGGCATCGCGTCGGACGCCAAGGAGGCCCTGGCCTTCGCGCTGCTGGGCTACCTGACCGTGCACGGGCTGCCGGGCACCCTGCGCTCGGGCACCGGCGCGCGGCACGCCTCGGTGCTCGGCAGCATCACCCCCGGCCGGCAGCCGCTGCGGCTGCCGGCACCGGCCAGCACCACACCCCGCCGACTGCTGATCGTCGGCCGTCCCGCCGTGCCGCCGGTGGCCGGCTGACCACGTTCCCGGGAGGATCCGTCGATGAGACCCGTCGTACCCGTGCCGCCGCCGACCGCGGCCGGCGCTCGCGCCCGCGCGGTCGCCGAGCTGCTGCGCTCGCGCCTCGATGATCCGAGCCGGGCCAGCGCCGAGCTGCCCCGGAGGCTGGCGGCGGCACACGACGCCTCGCCGTACCTGTTCGAGCCGCAGGCCGTGGTTCGCGCCACCTCGGCCGCCGAGGTGGGGGCGCTGATGGCCGGCGCCCGGGAGGCCGGCGTGCCGCTGACCCTGCGCGGCGGCGGCACCAGCCTCGCCGGGCAGGCCGGCGGCGCGGGCGTGCTGGTCGACGTCCGCACCGACTGGCGACACGCCGAGGTCCTCGACGACGGCCGCCGCATCCGGCTCCAGCCGGGCCTGACCATCCGGCAGGCCAACGCCCGGTTGGCCCGCTACCGACGCCGGCTCGGCCCGGACCCGGCCAGCGAGGCCGCCTGCACGGTCGGTGGCATGGTGGCCAACAATTCCAGCGGGATGACCTGCGGCACCACCGACAGCGCGTACCGCACCATGGAGTCGCTGCGCTTCGTGCTCCCGTCCGGCACCGTCGTCGACTCCGGCGCCCGCGACGCCGACGACCGGCTGCGGGTCGACGAGCCCGAGCTGCACGCCGGGCTGCTGCGGCTGCGCGACCGGGTGCGATCCGCGCCGGGGTCGCGCGCCACCATCGAGCGGCTGTTCGCGATGAAGAACACCATGGGGTACGGGCTGAACTCGCTGCTCGACCACAGCAGCCCGGTCGAGATGCTCGCCCACCTGATGATCGGCAGCGAGGGCACGCTCGGCTTCGTGGCCGAGGCCGTCTTCCGTACCGTCGAGATCCACGACCACGCCGCCACCGGCCTGCTGATCCTGCCCGGTCTCACCGACGCCACCGACGCGCTGCCGGCCCTGCTCGCCGCCGGCGCCCGTACCGCCGAACTGCTCGACGCGGCCGCGCTGCGGGTCAGCCAGCGCGACCCGGGTGCGAGCCCGACCCTGCGCGGGCTGACGGTCACCGGCCACGCCGCGCTGCTGGTGGAGTTCGCCGAGGACAGCGCGGAGCGGCTGGCCGCGACGCTGGCCGACGCCCGACCCGTGCTCGACCGGCTGCCGGCCGTCACCGGCACCGAGCTGACCCGGGACCCGCGCGAACGGGCCAACCTCTGGCACCTGCGCAAGGGCCTTTACACCGCCGTCGCCGGGGCCCGCCCGCCCGGCACCACGGCCCTGCTGGAGGACGTCGCGGTGCCGATGCCGCGCCTGACCGGCACCTGCGACGGGCTGATTCGCCTGTTCGACCGGCACGGCTACCCGGACGCGGTGATCTTCGGGCACGCCCGCGACGGCAACCTGCACTTCATGCTGACCCAGTCCTTCGACACCCCGGCCGAGATCGACCGCTACGCCCGGTTCACCGACGACATGGTCGACCTCGTGCTCGCCGAGGGGGGAACACTCAAGGCGGAGCACGGCACCGGCCGGGCCATGGCACCCTTCGTTCGCCGGCAGTACGGCGACGAGTTGTACGACGTGATGCGCGAACTCAAGCGGTTGTGCGACCCGAGCGGCCTGCTCAACCCCGGTGTGCTGCTCAACGACGACCCGACCGTGCACCTGCGGCACCTCAAGGCCGTCCCGACGGTCGACCCCGAGCTGGACGCCTGCGTCGAGTGTGGCTACTGCGAGCCGGTCTGCCCGACCGCCGATGTCACCACCACCCCCCGGCAGCGCATCGTCCTGCAACGGCAGATCGCCCTCGCCACCGCCGCCGGCGACGAGGAGCGCCGCCGGGAGCTGACCGCCGACTACGAGTACGCCGCGGTGGACAGCTGCGCGGCGGACAGCCTCTGCGTCACCGCCTGCCCGGTCGGCATCGACACCGGGGCGGCGATGAAGCGGCTGCGCGCCGAGCGCCACACCCCTCGCGCCCAGCGAACCGCCCGCACCGCCGCCCGGCACTGGCAGGCCGCCGTGACGGGCGTCCGGGTGGGACTGGCCGCCGCGCACGCCGTACCGACGCCGGTGACCCGCGCCGCCACCGGGGTGATCCGTGGGCTCGGCGCCACCGAACTCGTGCCGCTGTGGAGCGACGACATGCCGCGCGCCGGCGCGCCACGCCCCACACCCCGCAGCGCGCCGGACGCCCAGGCGGTGTTCTTCGCGGCCTGCATGGGCAGCCTCTTCGCCCCAGAGGGCGGCCCGTCCGGCGGTTCGGCGGCGGCGTTCCTGCGCCTCTGCGAACTGGCGCGGGTGCCGCTCGTCGTACCGACCGGCACGGCGGGTCTGTGCTGCGGAACCCCGTGGCAGTCCAAGGGTTACCCCGCCGGTCACCGCGAGATGGCCGAACGAACCTTGGCCGCGCTCTGGGCGGCCAGCGACGAGGGTCGCCTGCCCATCGTGTGCGACGCGTCATCCTGCACGCACGGGCTGACGCAGCTGAGCGCCGCGCTGGCCGACGAGGACCAGGCACGGTACGGCGCGCTGCGCTTCGTGGACAGCGTGACCTTCACCGCCGAGCGCCTCCTGCCGGCGCTGCCGCAGCCCCGGCGACTGGGCTCGCTGGCCCTGCACCCGACCTGCTCCACCGTGCACCTGGGCGGCATCGACGACCTGCGCACGGTGGCCCAGGCGGTCGCCGACACCGTCACCGTGCCGGACAGCTGGGGGTGCTGCGCCTTCGCCGGTGACCGGGGTCTGCTGCATCCCGAGGTCACCGCCGGCGCCACCGCGGCGCAGGCCGCCGAGATCAATCAGCGCGACCACGACGCGTACGCCTCCTGCAACCGCACCTGCGAGATGGGCATGAGCCGGGCCACCGGCCAGCCGTACCGGCATGTGCTCGAGGTTCTCGTCGAGGCGGTCGAGTCGCCGGCGTAGCCGGCGGTTCCTGCTCACTTCCTACGCATGTGAAAGAATCTCAGAAACCGTCGATACGTCCGCACGCACCCGAACGCGGGCGGCGCCGCAGCAGCAGGCCGCCCGCGTTTGATCGCCCGCTGGCTACCGGCCAGGGCCGCGCCGAGGAGAAATCACGGCAGGGTCACTCGGTGATCACCGGCCAGGCGTAGGCGAGCAGGGCGCAGGCGGCACCCAGAAGCGCGAGCGAGACACCCCTCGTGGGCAGCGGCAGAGCAGCGAGCACGATCAGGATGACGGCGACAACATAGAGAAATGCCTGGACCGACATGTTGCTCTCCTCGATCAGGGGGTAGGAGGCGGCTGCCTTCATCCGCCGGGATGCCCTCCGACGTGATCGCGGAAACCGTCCCGCTGATCACGGTTCGGCCCACAGTGGTACGTCCGGCGCAGTGTCTACGTCGCGAGAAGGAGCGCTTCCGCGCCCACCGGTCGAAACCCCGCCGCCTGGAAGGCGCGCACGCTGCGGGCGTTGCCGGCGGCCTGCTGGGCCCAGACCGGCTCGCCGTCGGGCACCAGATGTCGGGCGGCGGTCGCCAGCGCCCGCCCCAGGCCCTGGTGGCGACGCTCGTCGTCGACCTCGATCGCCGCCTCCCAACGGCCGGCCACCCCTCGGCCGAGAACGACCACCCCACCCTCGGCGGCCCAGACGCGGACGTCGTTACGGCGTCGGCGTGCCCTGACCTCGCGGGGATGATCGGCGTCGGCGAGCTCAGTCAGCTGCAGTGGCGGCGGCCCGGCAAGGCTGCTCGCGACGGTCAGCAGGTCGATCGTGTCCATGGACCGCCGGGTGCGGTCGAGCAGCGCACCCAGGAAGCGCGGATTCATCGTGGCCGCCAGGGAGTCACAGTCGAGAGTGGCCAGCGTACGACGCACCCACTGCGGTTCCTCGTCGGTGAACACCACCGAGTGCCCGGTAAAGGCGATGACTCCGGCGTCACGAGGGCTCGGCTGCGAGACCACGGTGGTCCCGCCGTCGGGTGGCGGGAAATGCCCGTGTGCCGCCGCGTCCAGGATGTCGGCCAACGTGCGGTCCATGGTCGCCCTCTCCTCGGTCCCGGACCGCGCGGCTGCCGAGCAATGCGTTTCCCGCCCTTCTGGCACCACGCGGACCAAACAGTGCCCCCACATCCTCCCGGGTGGGATGAGGACACGACCTCGACGGGTCAGCAGCCGATCCGGCTGGACCCCAGCGCGACGTCGTCGTACCAGAGGGTGTCGGCTCCGCCACCGTAGCTCTCCCAGCCCAGCTTCAGGTCGGTGAGCTGCGGCCGCCAGGTGCGGTTGTACCACTGGCCGTCGATGTCGTGCGTCGGTGCGCCGTCGGCGGTCAGCCCGGGGATGGCGGTGCCGTCCACCCAGGTACGCAGCTGACCGGCCGCGCCGTCCACCGCGAACTCCACGCAGGTCCACCGGTTGGTGGGGAGCGGCACGCTCTGCGCCACCCCGGCCGGGCTCTGCTCGGGCAGGGTCGCGTCGTCGGAGGCGCGGTTCCACTGCAACGCGCCATTCTGGCCACCCAGCCGCAGGTCCTTGTTGCCGTCGGCGGCGTCGGCCATCGCCATCATCGTGGTGTGTTCGGTGGGCTGGGCGGTGGTGTGCCGGACCCAGATCCGGCCGTACCGGACGGTGCCGACGCTGCCGAGGTTCTTCGTGGACCTGATGAAGACGTGGTTGCAGTAGCCGGCGGCGCCGTTGATCCGGACCGACCGGCTGCCGCTGTGCGCGGTGGCCGTGTCGATGGTGGCGGTACCAGTGCCGGAACAGTCCGGGCTCACCACGGCCCAGTCGCCGGACGGCGTCGAACCGGTCTGGCTCTCGAAGCCGTCGCAGAGCACCGCGCCGGCACACCCGGTCGGCGGCTCGGTGGTGGGCGGCGGGGTGGTCGGCGGGGTGGTCGGCGGAGGCGTCGTCGGTGGCGGGGTGGCGCCGTTGCACGGTACGCCGTTCAGGCTGAACCCGGCCGGCGCGCCACCGCTGGAGCCGTAGGTGCCCTGCAACCCGAACTCGGTGGAACCGCCGGCCGGGATGCTGCCGTTGTACGACGCGTTGCGGGCGGTCACCGTCGATCCGGACTGGCTGACCGTGGCGTTCCAGCCGCTGGTGACCCGCTCGTCCCCGGCGTACGTCCAGGTGACAGTCCAACTGGAGACGGCGGCATCCCCCGGGGAGACCTTGACCGTGGCGGTGAATCCGCCGGGCCACTGGTTGGGCGTGTAGTCGACCCGGCAGCCCTGGGCGGCCGAGGCCGGGCCGGTGAGCAGCGCCGCTCCGGTGGTGGTCGCGGCGGCGGCCAGCGCGGCGACGACCACCAGGGTCGCGGCGGGACGGGCACGGAAAATCGTCATGAAGGGTCCTTCTGCCATCGAGCTGAGCGGAGGCGACACGGCGGCGCGTCCTTGACGGACGCGGCGCGACAACGTGCCCTGGATGCGGCGCGGCGGTGCGCCACAGCGACCGGTCGTGCGTACGACCGACGTGCCCGGCTCGGGGTGGACCTGTCAGTCGCCGACGGCCCGGTCACCCGGACCCCGGCGGCGCCCACCCTCAATCTATTGACGATCGCCTATTGAATCAAGCGTCGGCGTTCCGGGTTTCGCTCGGGCGCGCCCCTACGCCTGCGTGCTCTCCCGCATGCGAGGTCCGGTGTCCCGGACGCGAGGGAGTAATTCCCCCCGCGGAGGGGATCACTCCCGCTCCCAGCTGGCCGACCGTAAAGGCATCGCAGGGCCGCGGTGCCGCGGCCAGATGGGGAGGACAACGATGCGCAGAGCACTCGGGTGGGGCATGGCCGCAGCGGCGATGGCAGTCGCGGCGGCGACGCCGGCCGGGGCGGCGGACCACCGACCGGCGCGGGTGACCGGATCGGCGGAGTTCGACCTACCGTTCGGGCAGGACGGCGACGTGCAAGCGTTCACCTTCGACGCCCGGTCGGCGCCGTACAGCCGCCCGCTCCCGATTCCGAGAGGGGAGAACGGCACCCCGGCGGACGCGGCGGGGACGGTACGAGTCTCGCACTGGCTGGCCGCAGCCGACGTCACCGTACGGTGGGAAGCGTCGGTGGACTGCATGATCACCAGCCCGGGTCACGCGACCCTGACCGGCATCGTCACCCGCGCCGACCAGATGGCCGATGATCTCGTCGGTAAGCGGGTCGGATTCAGCGTGCAGGACGGCGGGCGCGGCGGCGACCGGGTCGGCTTCACCTGGTCAGCCAGCATGGATCAGGACGAGGAAGGCCAATGGGGCCCAGCCCGAATCGGTACGTGCCTCGCGCCGGCGGCGTTCGCCACGGTGACTCGCGGCAACGTCACCGTGCGGCACGCCGAGCTGACGGCACCGCCGGAGGACGAGCGACCCCTGACCACGCCGTGAGAGGGAAAGAATGTTCCGGGCCCGTGTCGATCCGTGGGCCGCCCGTTCGACGTGGGAATGCTAGGGCCGGGAGACGGCCCCGTCGGATGAGGAGAACGCGATGTCGAAGTACCTGCTGATCATGCGGGGCACCGATGAGACGAACGCGGCCATGATGGCCGACCTCGACGAGATGATGGCCACCACCCGCCGGTTCATCGAGGACATGATGAAGGCCGACGTTCTCGTCGCGGCCGAAGGGCTGGACGATCCGCGCCAGGGCGTCGTGGTCGACTTCGGTGGCGAGACACCGGTGGTCACCGACGGTCCGTACGGCGAGACCAGGGAGTTGTTCGGGGGCTACTTCCTGCTCGATGTCGCCACCAGACAGGAGGCGGTCGAGTGGGCCAAGCGGGTCCCGGCGGTCCGCGGGTCCAAGATCGAGGTCCGGCGGGTGGCCGAGGCCGACGAGGTCCCGCAGGGTGGCGAGAACAACGGCCAGATCTGATGGGTACGGCCGACGTCGAGGCCGTCTGGCGGGTCGAGTCGGCGCGGATCGTCGCCGCGCTGACCCGGTTCACCGGTGATTTCGGGCTGGCCGAGGACGCCGCCCAGGAGGCGGTGACCGAGGCGCTGGTGTCCTGGCCGCGTGCCTCACCGGCCAATCCGGCCGGGTGGCTGATGGCCACGGCCCGGCGGCGGGCGATCGACGCGATCCGCCGCCGGGCCGCCCTCCAGGACCGATACGCCCTGTTGGCGGCCGATCCCGCGCTCCACCAGGAGATCGACCCGGACCGAATCGAGGACGATGTGCTGGCGCTGATGTTCGTCAGCTGCCACCCGGTGCTCCCCCGCGAGGCGCGGGTGGCGCTGACCCTGCGGGTGGTCGGCGGGCTGTCCAGCGAGGAGATCGCCCGCGCGTTCCTGGTGCCCGTGCCGACCGTGCAGGCCCGCATCACCCGGGGCAAGAAGGCGATCGCGGCGGCCGGAGTGCCGTTCGAGCTGCCGCCGGTCGGCGAGCGCCGGGAGCGGTTGGGCGGTGTGCTCAGCGTCCTCTACGTGATCTTCACGGAGGGGTCGACGGCCACGTCGGGCGACCGGCTGCTGCGCCCCGACGTCGCGTACGAGGCAATTCGGCTGGCCCGCACACTCGCCGCGCTCCAACCAGACGAGCCGGAGGTGCACGGCCTGCTCGCCCTGTGCGAGCTGACGGCCGCGCGCTTTCCGGCCCGGACCGACCCGGACGGCACGCCGATCCTCCTCGCGGACCAGGACCGCCGGCTGTGGGACTTCCCGGCGATCCGCCGTGGGGTGGCCGCGCTGGCCAGGGCATCGCAGCGCGGCCTCGGTCCCTACGGACTACAGGCCGCGATCGCGGCAACGCACGCGTCGGCACCCTCGGTCGAGGAGACCGACTGGGCCCGGATCGTCCAGCTCTACGAGGCGCTCGGCCGGGTCGCGCCCTCACCGGTGGTCGAACTCAACCGAGCTGTCGCCGTCGCCATGGCCTCGGGCCCGACGCCAGCCCTGGCCATCGTGGACGAGCTGATCGCCTCGAACCGGCTCCCCGGCTCACACCTCGTCCCGACCGTACGCGGTGAGCTGCTGACCCGCCTCGGCCGGCTTCCGGAGGCCCGCGCCGAACTGGAGCTGGCCGCCCGGCTCTGCGCCAATCAGCGCGAACGCTACGTGCTGCTCGGCAAGGCGGCCGCGCTGGACTGACTGCTCCGGCGCGGCCGGCAGCGTCCGCTGACTCCGGCGGATGACAGGCGGTGTGGTCGTCGATCGTGGCGGCGAACCGCTCTCGAAGCGGTGCCGAAGATCCCGAGGGATTGACCCTCACCGACGCCCGATGTTAACTGCACATCAACGATGTAGATCGATGTTCATCCGGTTGCCGTCAACCCGGCACGGTGGCACCGCTCCGCGTCGTCTCGACATCGCCCTCGTTTCGGCGGACGTGGGCACACCGGGGCACTTCCCGGGGTGCGAGACCTGCATCCGCGACGATCCAGAGGAGATCGTGTCGATGAAGATGACGCCGCCGCTACGACTCGCGCTCGCTGTCCTGCTAGCCGGTGGTGTCGTCGCCGTCGGGCCGGCTGGACCAGCGACCGCGGCACCGACGGACGCCGCGTTCGGGACAAGCAGCGGCACAATGAACGTCAACCGGGCTGCCTACCTGTCGAAGCACGACATCGTCTACAACCGCCCGAACACCAACCCTCTGCACGGGCTCACCGTCGGCGACGGCCGCACCGGCGCCGTGTTGTGGAACAACAACGGTCTGACCGCCCAGGTCTTCGGTGTCGACCTGGCGCAGCAGTCGACCTACGCCGCCGGGCTGGTCAACCTGTACAGCAACCCGCAGCTCGACACGGGCTACACCACCGCCCCTGGGAGAAGTTCGACCTGATCGCCCTCTGACGCCGAAGCCGGCGGGCCCGCGCGGGCCCGCCGGCCGGCCCTGCCGTGCCCCGTCCGTCCACCCCTCCCACAAGGAGCTCCTTATGCGCAGACGCACGATCCGCACGCTCGCCGCCGCCGTCGTCACCGGACTCACCCTCGCCGCCGGTGCGACGACGCTGGCCTCGACCCCGGCCGAGGCCGCACCGCTGGGCAAGGTCCTGGTCTTCTCCAAGACCGCCGGCTTCCGGCACTCCTCCATCCCGAACGGCATCGCCGCCATCCAGCAACTCGGCGCGGCGAACGGCTTCACCGTCACCGCCACCGAGGACGCGGCCACCTTCACCACGGCCAACCTCGCCCAGTACCAGGCGGTGGTCTTCCTCAGTACCACCGGCGACGTGCTCAACGCCGGCCAGCAGGGCGAGTTCGAGGCGTACGTGGCCGCCGGCGGCGGCTTCGTCGGAGTGCACGCCGCCGCCGACACCGAGTACGACTGGCAGTGGTACGGCGGGCTGGTCGGCGCGTACTTCGCCTCGCACCCGGCCACCCAGCAGGCGACCGTGCGGGTCGAGGACCGGGCCAACGCCTCGACCGCGCACCTGCCGCCGACCTGGACCCGCACCGACGAGTGGTACAACTACCGGGCCAACCCCCGCTCGGCGGTCAAGGTGCTGGCCAGCCTCGACGAGTCGTCGTACACCGGTGGGTCGATGGGTGGTGACCACCCGATCACCTGGTGCCACAGCTACGGCGGCGGACGCTCCTGGTACACCGGCCTGGGCCACACCGAGCAGAGCTACAGCGACCCGAACTTCACCCGGATGCTGCTCGGCGGCATCCAGGTGGCGGCCGGGGCGGTGGCGGCCGACTGCCGGCCGGAGGCCGGCTACACCCCGCTGTTCGACGGCACCCAGGCCAGCCTCGGGCAGTGGCGGCAGGCGGGGCCGGGCGGCTTCACGCTGGCCGACGGCACCCTCACGTCGAGCGGTGGCATGGGGTTGCTCTGGTACCCGGTGCGCACCTTCGCCAACTACTCGCTGAAGGTCGACTGGATGATGCCGGGCGACGACAACGGCGGGGTCTTCATCGGGTTCCCCGATCCGCAGGGCGACCCGTGGGGCCCGGTCGCCGCCGGTCACGAGATCCAGATCGACGCCACCGACGGCGACCCGACGCGCACCACCGGCAGCGTCTACAGCTTCCAGGCACCCAACCAGGCCGCCCGCGCGGCGGCGCTCAAACCGCCCGGCTCCTGGAACACCTACGAGATCGGCGTGCACGGCCAGCGGGTCGAGATCTGGCTCAACGGCGTCAAGATCAACGATTACGTCAGCAGCCGGGCCATCGCCAACGGCTACATCGGGTTGCAGAACGACGGCGCCGGGATGGACATCAACTACCGCAACGTGCGGATCAAGACCGATGGCCCGAGTGAGCCGCCCGCCACCGACCTGGCTCAGGGCCGGCCGGTGACGGCGTCCAGCGTCGAGCCGGGCAGCGCGCACGCGGCGGCCAACGCCGTGGACGGCAACACGGGCACCCGCTGGGGCAGCGCCTACGCCGACCCGCAGTGGATCACCGTCGACCTGGGGGCCACGTATGCGATCAACCGGGTGCGGCTGGCCTGGGAGACGGCCCACGCGCGGGCGTACCAGGTCCAGGTGTCGCCGGACAACGTCGCCTGGTCGACGGTGCACACCACCACCACCGGAGACGGCGGGGTCGACGACCTCACGGTCACCGGCACCGGCCGTTATCTGCGGGTGTACGGCACCCAGCGGGCCACCCAGTGGGGCTACTCGCTGTGGGACCTGAACGTCTACGGCGCCGCCGCCGGTGGCACCCTGCTCTCCCGGGGCCGACCGGTCACCGCGTCCAGTGTGGAGCCGGGTAGCGCGCACGCGGCGGGCAACGCCGTGGACGGCAGCCCGGCCACCCGCTGGGGCAGCGCGTACGCCGACCCGCAGTGGATCTCGTTGGACCTCGGCGCGTCCCGCACCCTCGACCGGGTCCGGCTGACCTGGGAGGCGGCGTACGCACGGGCGTACCAGATCCAGGTCTCCCCGGACAACGTCACCTGGTCACCGGTGCACACCACGACCACCGGCGACGGCGGCGTGGACGACATCGCCATCTCGGCCACCGGCCGCTACCTGCGCGTCCAGGGCACCCAGCGGGCCCTGCCCGCGTACGGCTACTCGCTGTGGGAGCTGGAGGTGCACGGCCGCTGAACCCGAGCCGAACACGCCCTAGCGCAGTTCCGCGATCCGGGCCCGGGTGTCGGCTGGGGCTTCGGGGTGCCCGCACTCGACGTCGGCCCGGACGTCAGCCACGGTCTTGCCGGCCAGCTCTCGTCGCCAGGCCAGGTCGGCGCCCCGCATGGCCTGGGCGAACGCGCAGGACTGTCGATAGTCGACGCCGGCGTGCTCGCCCGGGCCCCTGTTGAGGATCTGGTCGCACTGGAACAACTCCTCCGGGCCCTCGATCGCGGCCACGATGTCCAGGAGAGAGATCGCCGCCGGGGCTCGGGCCAGTCGGAAGCCCCCGCGCGGCCCTGAGGTCGAGGTCAGGATCCCGGCCCGGGCCAGGGCCTGGAGCTGCTTGTTCAGGTACGCCGGCGGCAGCTCGTAGAAGGCTGCGAGGGTGCTGGTCGGCACCGGGGCGTCCAGCCAACTCAGGTTGAGGCACGTGTGGAGGGCCCATTCGACACCCTGACTCATCCGCATGATCCTGGACTCTACATGTCCAGAATCTGTGACACGGACCATGATCGCTGGCGTCGGCCTATTCTGGACACCTAGTGTCTAGGAATCGACGGACGACGAAGGAGCCGACAATGACTTTGGTACGCGCAGCCCAGGCCGAGGTTCTCGACAGCGACCCGGCCAGCGTGATCACGCTGCTCCTCGACCCCGAGCACACCGGCGGCGCCCTGACCAGCAACCGCACCCTATTCAAGCACGGCACCGACGGTGCGCCGCCGCACCTGCACACCCACTCCGGTGAGCTGTTCTTCGTGCTCGACGGCGCCCTTGAGATGCTCGTCGACGACGAGTTGCACATCCTGCACAAGGGAGACGTGCTCTTCGTCCCGCCGAACACCCCGCACGCCTTCGCCCCCGCCGACGGTCAGGACGCCGACTTCCTCGTCGTGATCACCCCTGGCAAGCCCCGGTTCGACTACTACCGGCTGCTCGACCGGGTGCACCAGGGCGAAGCCACCTGGCAGGACGTCGGCGAGACCCAGGACCGTTTCGACAACCACTACGTGGACAGCCCGCTGTGGGCCGGGCGACGAGGCTGACCGGCGCGACCTGTTCGTGCAGAAGTTGCCCCGTCGGCGCGGGTGGACCGCACCGACGGGGCAACGATTGTCGGAGCGGCGCTACCTCGTGGCGATCCTGATCGTCGCGGTGCGGTAGTTGTTGCGCCTGTCGTTCTTCGTCGGGTCGTAGTCCTTCTCGATGTTGCCAGCGCTGTCGACCGAGAACCAGTTGAACGTCGTCGTCTCGGTCACGTGGAACACCTGCCCCGGCTCACGGAACTCGGTCGCCGCGTAGCGGGGCGACTCGAGCGTGGGCCGGCTGCCGTCGGTCGTGTAGTAGATGGTGGCCGGCTCACTGGTCTCGAAGCGCACATCGACAGGCCCGGAGTAGCGCCCCGCACCCGGGACAAGCTGGGACGTCGGGTTCTTCCTGTCCCTGCCCCAGTCGGCCGCGACCCGGAACATTTCCATGATCCCGTTGGCGTACTCCATCGTCTCGGCATGGCCACTGACGAGCTCGGGGTTCCCGTCCCACTCCGGTTGGAACGAACCGCCCTGCCAGTCGCCGGTGGCCGGGTTGTAGACGGACCCGCCGACCTCCCAGCCGAACGCGTAGATCCCGTAGGTGTGGTACAGGTCCTCGCGCACGTTGCCGGCCGAGGAGTAGAGGACGTCGGACGAGCCGCCGACGTTCTCCGGCGTGACGACGGTCTCCCGGTGCGCCTTGACCTGCGACAGGATCCGGGCGGCGGACTGCCAGTAGAACGCCTCGTCACCCAGCGGCGGACGCGGCGTGGTGATCCGGCCGTCCGCGATGTAGGCGCCAGGCTGCCAGAAGAGCTGTCCGCCGTTGGAGTGCACCGACATCATGAACTTGATGTTCTTGTACTTCTCGACCAACCAGATGATGTTCTTCGACTCGGGCTCGGACAGCTCCTCCGGCCCCTGGTAGGTGCCGCTGACGCAGTTGGTCGACCCGCCCGCGTAACCGTCGTGGCCCGACCCGACCCGGTAGTTCCGGTTCAGGTCGACCCCCCAGGAGTTCCGCTGCGCCGGATCGGCGCTCGCGTCCGGGCAGTGGTTCGTCATGTTCTTCCGCTGCGAGGCGAAGTTGTAGAAGCTGTAGTTCGCCCCGTCGGGGTTGTTCGACAGGATGAAGAAGACGTCGGTGTTTTCGACGATCTTCTTCGTCTCCCGATCGGACCGGTAGTTGTGCACCAGACGTTCGGCGGACTCCAGGCTCGTCGTCGCCGGCACCCACTCCCGGGCGTGGTCCTGCGCCTGAATGAGCACACCGGGCTTCTTCCCGTCACGGTGCTTGCCGATCCGCAGGACCGGGATCGTCACCGGGCCGCGCGGCACCTCCCCCGCCGGCGCGCCGACCCGCTTCTGGTCGAGGAAGTCGGTCAGCGCGACCGGTCCCGCCGTCGGCGCGACGATTCCGGTGCCCTCGTTGGTGCGGTACGGGTGCGCCCGGTCGATGAGGCCCGCGGAGCGGGTCCGCAGCGCCTCGGCCACCTCGGCGGCCGTGCTCGCCGGCGCACCGGAGCCGTCCGTGGCGAGCAGGACACGGACCGCCTTGCCGGTGACCTCCACCGCGAGCGGGAGACCCGGGTCGGGCCGGTCCACGAAGTCCACCGTGATGTCGTTGCCGCCCTCGTGGCCCCACGCCGCCGAGGTGACGACGACCGCCGCCTGCCCCGTACCGCCGATCTGTGCCTGCGCCCTGCGCTGGTACCCGTTCGTCTGGTTCGGCAGGTAGACGATCTCGGCGATGTCCGGGTACTGACGGGCGATTTCCTTGGCACGGCTGTAGAGCTGCTGCGGGTGCCGGTAGCCGTCCACGAAGTCCGACTTGTAGGACGGGTTCGCCGTCAGCGGCGGCGGGGCGTCCTCCAACCAGTTGGAGACGACACCGGTCGCGACGCCACCGGTGGAACTCGTCAGCTTGATCTTGTTGGGGCGTACGTCGAGCTTGAACAGGTTCCGGTGGAACATGTACTGCCCGGAATCGACGAACCGGCTCATCGTCCGGGCGAAGCCGAACGGCGTACCCTTCCCCGAATCGTTCTCCAGCTGCATCCCGACGATCGGGTCCGCCTGCTGCCCCTCGGTGGTCCGTGCCTCGACGTAGAGGAAGCCCTGACCCTTGGTGGTGAACCAGTCGGCGCGGACGACGCGAACCGTCGCGTCGTGGTTCGCCGGCTGGGCCGCCCGCGCGCTGGCCGCACCGACGCCAAGGCCGCCGTCGGCCTCGTCGCTCCAGGCGAAGCCGGCGTCGTCGCCGAGCACCTCGACGCCCATCGCCGTGAGTTCGGTGACCTGCTCGGCGGTCACCACCGCCTCGCCCTCGATGCCGTTCGGCACGCGCCGGAGGCCGTGTTCGAGGTCGAAGCCGGCCGCGGCCACCTTGTCCAGCATGTCGGCACCGGTCAGCCTGAGGTGTACGAGGCGTACCGATTCACGATCCTCGGGTTGGGATCGGCTGGCGGCGGCGGACGGCCCCGTGGGGTCCGCGCCCGCAGGGCCGGTCGTCACCAGGATGCTGCCCACCAGGGTGGACAGCGCGAGCAGCGCGATGCGCCGTTGTGATCGCCGCATTCCCCCTCCTTCTGCTACGACGGGTGATTGCCGGCGGACCGGTCCAGTCCGGTGAGCGTATGTGCGTTCGCAGCTCCAGTGGTTGACGTCGATCGAATTTGAGCATTCCTTGAGGCGACCGTCGCCGTTCCCACGCCGCCGTGTCCGTACCCCGGGTCGGCCTGTCCCCCGGCGGAGGGAGCGCTTCCCCTTCTGTCGGGGAGGAGAGCTGATCCGCAGCCAGCGATCGTTGGTCCATGGCAGTTGTTGAGATACCGAGCCGCACCAGACCGTGGGCGATTGCGTGCGTCGTGTTCGTCGTCGCCGCGGTGGCTCAGCGGCTGTACTGGATCGCGGGTGGCCGGTGGGGGTACACCGCCTGCGATCGCACCGATCTGGTCGATCCGGCGGGCGGGTGCGGTGCGGACCAGGTCGTGGCGTTGCCGGTCTGGTCGGGGTGGGGTGCGGTGGGGGTCGGCGTCGCCCTCGCGCTGGTGCTCGGGTGCACGGTCCGGTTTCCCGGCACCTGGGCGACCGCCGGTAGCTGGGCCACGGCCGCGCTGCTCCTGGTGGCCGCGTTCCCGCTGCACCTGGTCTTCGAGATCCCGGCAGCGCTGGCGGGGCGGCCCTCGGACTGGCGTGACCTCGGAGCCCGGCTCGCGCTGGTGGCCGGTGGCGTCCTGTTCGCCGGGCTTGCGAACGCATCCAGGCCCCGGCGCGGACCGGCCGCCGGCGGCTACCGGCCGGTGCCGCGGTGGACGCGCCGCTGGGCGTACGTCGCCGTTGCGCTGCCCGTGGTCGGCTGGGCCGTGCCCCACGCGCTGTGGGTGGCCGGCGTGCCGATCGGCATCTCCGAGCGGGAACTGGACGACATCCAGCGGAACCTTTCCACGGCGACGGGGTTGGCGATCACGCTCGTCCCGCCGCTCGCCGGCCTGCTCGTTCTCGGGCTGGTACAGCGCTGGGGGCAGCAGTTTCCGCGCTGGGTGCCGGGACTACACGGCCGACAGGTCCCCCGACGGCTGGCGGTGATCCCGGCCGGCGTCGTGGCGCTCACCCTGGTGACCTACGGCGTGCTGAGCATCGCGGTGCTCGTCGGCCAGCTGGTCACTGGGGACACGCGCTGGTCCGACGTGTGGGACGGATGGGCCGTCACCGCCACGCTGCTGGTGTTCCTCGGCTGGGGAGTGTCGTTGGCCGTCACCACCACCGGCTACGCCCTCGCCACCACTGCCGACGTCTCCCTGACCGGCCTCCCAGGATCGGAGCATCCGTGAGCCCCACTGACTCTGCCCGCGTCCCGACCGCCGCCCCGCCGCCCTGGGCCGTCTGGGCCGCCTACGCCGTACCGCTCTGCGTCCTGCCGTCCGTACTCTGGCGACTGTCGTTGGTGTTCACCGACGATGCCGTCACACCGTGGTACATGATCTTCTTGTCCGCCCTGTCGATGGGACTGGCCCTGTTGACACTCGGGCTGGTGCACGGGTGGGGACAGCGAGTTCCGCACTGGGTGCCCCGCATCGGGGGCCGTCCCATCCCGGCCCGTCCGGTCGTGCGCGTCGCGCTGATCGGTGGCTGGTCGCTCGTCGCCATCTGCGTGTACTTCCTCCTGAACCAGAGGTTCCACCTCGTGCAGAGCGGATGGGTAGGCATCGGCGACGACGAACCGGTGCACCCGCCTCCCGGCTGGGAGGTGTTCCGTTACTACACCCCGCTGCTCGCGTGGGGCCCGCTCGTCATCGCCGTGGCCGCCGACTACCGCCGGCGCGCAGCCATCGTTCGAAGACTGGAGAAGCCATGAAAATCCGCAGGATGCTTGTCGCCGTGCTCGCCGGGGCCGTGACGGCCGTCGGTGCCCCGGTGTCGGCGCAGGCCGACGACCAGGACCCACCGGAGGTACCCGCCACGCCGGGTGCGTGGATCGCCGGCGTCGGCGGCTTCGTCTACGACGAGCCCGGGACACTCGGTCATCAGATCCGGTTCGGCGTCCTGGGCTGGGTCGACCGTCACGGGACAGGCCACGGCGTGTTCCGCTTCCGGCACGCGCTGCCCGACGGACACGTGGTGAGCGAGGGGCAGGCCGAGGTGACGTGCGTCAGCGTGGTGGGCGACACCGCACTGGTAACCGCTGTCGTCCCGGCGGGCGGCAGCCCGATGGTCAACCACGTCTTCGTTGTCAAGATCATTGAGGGCGGTCCGGGACGAGCCGACCAGATCGAGACGCTGCAGGCCGGCGGCGATCCGACGAGACCCGCCAAGCGGTACTGCATCGACACCGCCCCGTACAACGTTCCCCGCTACCCGGTCCGATCCGGCGGCTACGCGTTTGGGTCGTGACGTTTCCGCGCCTGTGGGAGCAGGACGTCCGGTCCTATCCTTGCGTGGTGTCGTACGCCGATCTCACTTATGCGCAGTGGAACGACCTCTCCGATGGTGCTGCCCACCGGCTCGCCGAGGAGATCGCCGACCGGCACGGTCTGACCGTGCCGGTCGGCCTTCAGGACACGGTGTACGCGGGGCGGTCGCACCGGGTGGCACTGTTCGAGCGGGACGGGATGCGGTTCGCTCTGGTGCCCGGCGGCCGACCGACGCTCGGTCACGACGCGACCCGTTTCCAGCCCACTTCGGACCAGCTGGCCAGCTACGCCGACAGCGTCGCGGAGTACGGCCTGCCACCGTTGGCCGAGTACGTCGACGCGATGACCTCGCCGGTGCGCAGCGTCGAATTGCCGGCGATGCTGGTCGCGGTGGAGGCGTTCGACCCCTGCGAGGTTTCGCTGGCGTCGGACGACCCCCGGGTGCTCAAACTCATCGCGTCGGAGAGGGCTCAGCTCGACGGGGTGAGCACGTTCCGGTCTGCCGGTGGGCTGACCGTCGAGTTCGACCGGGCTGGGCAGGTGACGAGTGCCCGAGCGGTTACTGACGTGTCCTATGACGAGGCGATGGCCCAGCTCGCGAGCGTCGGCCTGCGGACGACGACCCCGGATGAGTGGGAGTGGGCATGCGGCGCGGGGGTGACAACTTTGTTCCGCTGGGGTGATGACTGCCCCAACGGCGGTTACCCGTTCGACTACAAGGCCGGCACGCATCGCGAGACCAACCTGTGGGGGTTGGCGATCGGGCAAGATCCGTACAAGCACGAGGCGACCACCGAACGCACCATCGTGTGCGGCGGCGATGGCGGCAGCACCACCTGCGGAGGCAGCGGTTTCTTCCTGGGGTGGCTCGCCCTCGCGACCGCCTACCGGGACAAGGATTTCGGCCAGTGGCTCGCCTCTGACGACGGGTACGCCGAAGAGATCCTGACCCGGCCCGTCCTGGAGCTGAGCTGAGCAGCGCCAATCCGGGTCGTCGGCGCCACCGTGTGGTGTGAAACTACGATCACAGGGGCGGCCAGGCGTTGGCCAGCAACTGACGGAAGTGCGCCGGGAACCACTCTCCGAACGGCGGCGCCCCTGGCATCGCGCCGGTGTCGTACGCCGATCCGCGAGGCGGCAGGTAGTTCGGGTCGCACAACGGCTCGTACGGCTGGCCGACGTTCGGGCTGCCGCTGGTGCCGTCGGATTCGCCGGGCGGCTTGACCCAGACGTAGGCGTCGATGCCCGGTTCCGGTTCGGCGACTGGACGCTGCCCGAGGCCGGCACCCCTCTGGTTGCACCAGTTCCCGATCGCTGCCCGCCGGTCGATCCGGCTGCCGTCGACGTAACGGTTCAGATCGCCCAACGGCCCCGGGCCAGTGGGTCGGTTCGGGCCGCCCCAGCCGTTGCGTGAGGTGTCGACAACCACACCCGCGTCCGGGGAGAAGCCCGCCTCCGTCAGGAGACCCCGTAGGTGTCGCGCGTAGGGCACCTCGTCGATGAACGGGTTCCAGTCGACCCACTTGGACTGGTACACCGGTTGGCCGTTGATGACATCGTCGGCGCGGAAGTACTCCTCGTGCAGGACCGAGTAGTTGGCGGTGTTGGCGACGAACCCATGAACGTCGGCCGCCGTGCTACCGGCGGTGGTCGCGGCCTGCAACAGCAGCGCCGTCAGCGGACCGGAGTCCTCCGGCCAGCCGACTTCGGCGTGGTGACTGATGTCCAGGTACGAGTAGACATTGGGTACGGTGCCGAGCCGTTCCAGGGCGTACCCGATCCCGTGCTGGTAGGTGCCCCGCGCCAGCGCCTCCTCACAGGCCGGGGTGGCCGCGTACCGGTTGCCGGTGTTGACGACAAGGTCGGGCAGCGAGTTCGGCTCGACGAAGACGACGATCCGCAGATCGGCATAGTCGGGAGTAGAGAGGATCTCGACAATCGGATCGATGAAATCCGTCCGGTACCGGGCCAGATCCCCGATTGACAGCTCACCCTGCGGGGCCTGTCGGCCGCAGTCGCGGGCCGGCAGGTTGTACAGGGTCAACTGGATGAGGTCGTCGTGCTGTGCCACGGCAGCGTCGAGGTGCTCGCGCAGGCCCATCCTCCCGCCCTCTCCCTCGATCCTGGCGATCCGGTCCAGCCAGACCGCTGTCGGCTGTCCGGCGACCGTGTCGCCGCCGGGCTCCGCGGTGGCGCGATCGGCCCACTCGGGATTGACGTAGACCTGGGCTCCGACGTAGGGGTTGGCCGCCCGGTGCGGCGGATCGGCGGCGTTGGCCGGACCGGCGTCGGCGAGCACCCCGACGACGAGGACGGACACGGCGGCGGCGAGGACCGGCCGAATCCGGGCGGGTACGCGTTCGCGACGTGGCATGGTCATGGTGGTAGGCCCCCTCAGAACCTGAGCTGGCAGGGCCTGCGGCTACCGGCCCGGCTCGGTTGCTCCGACCGCATCGCATCGCATCACGGCCGCAAGTTCTTCCAAATATTGATACACCTCTATTCTTATCGCATTATGCCGTACCGACGTCAGACCGGGGCCCCGTACCGTGGTGCGGTGGCTACCACTGCGAGAACACCGATCACGGTCCGTACCGTACGGCTGCTCATGCCGGTGGCAGCGCTGCTTCTCCTGGGCCTCGCCCTGCTGATCCGCGTCGTCGACGACGGGGCGCTGCGGCAATACTCCGGCACCGCGCTGTACGCCTCGATGGTCTGGGTCGTGATGCTGTTCCTGTGGCCGCGGATGGCGCCGGTGCCGGCCGGGGTTCTCGCCATCGCCTTCTGCTGGATGGTCGAACTCGCGCAGCTGACCGGGGTGCCGGCCGAACTGTCGGCGCGGAGCCTCGTCGCGAGGCTGACGCTGGGCGCGCAGTTCGACCCCGTCGACCTGGCCTGGTACCCGGCCGGCGTGATTCCCCTGATGGTGCTGCACCACCTGCTACACGCCCGCCACCGCCGTAACGGTCAGAAGGTGGCGATCGGGTTGACCGGGCTGCCGGACGTGCCGGCGAAGCGGACCGGTGCGACCGCCAGCTGAAAGTCCCACTGCCCGAGCTCGGCAGCGGTGGTCGCGCATGCCTCCAGGTCGCAGTTGTCGAGCATCCACAGACCCATCGCGACGAGACTCACGGCGTGCACCGGCATCAACACGTCGTCGTACCCCGACGGCTGAACGTCCTGGGGGCTGTCAGCGCCAATCAGCGCCACCCCCCGTTCACGCAGCCACGGCAGGCAGGACGCGTGCCAGCCGGCCTGGGTGAAACCGCTGGCCGCACCGTTCTCGTGCCGGAAGCGGCCATGGCCGGTCCGCAGGAGTACCGCGTCGCCGGGTCGCACCCGCACCCCCTGGCGACGCTCGACCTCCTCGAGATCGTCGGGAAACACTCCCTCCCCCGGCTCCAACCACGGCACACCGCGGGCCGCCGCCACGTCCAGCAGGACACCACGCGTGACGATCCCGTTCGCGGCCGCCGTGACGGCCGCCCACGCCGAGCCCGTCGCGGCGTCTACCAACGAGTGCGACCGCCCGTTGTACATCGTGCCGTCCCAGAAGATGTGGCACGGCGAGTCGAGATGGGTCAGGGTGTTGCCGTGGAACGTGATGCCGAGCCGCTCGGACGAGAAGCCCCAACGCCGGTCGGCGTGGAAGGCGGGCGGCATGTTCTCGGCACCCGGCATGTCGGCGGTGCACGGGCACGCCGTCGTCGTCCGCTCCATGCCTGCCGGTGCGGCGACCTCCCACGCGCACGACACACTCCTGCCGTGGCGCACGGCGCGCGCCGCCGCCAGCCGGACGTCGTCGGTGATGTGGTTCAGCGTCCCGAGCTCGTCGTCGTCGCCCCACCGCCCCCAGTTCGACAGCGTGTCGAAGTACCCGAGCACGTCGTCCTGGGTCGGCATCGGTCGCCCTGCCGTCATCTCAGCACCGACTCCTCCGGTCACAGGGTTTCGAGGCACCGCAGGTCAGGCTAGCCCGCCGCTTGATCGACGGACGACCGCAGGCAGCCCAGCTGCGCTACCTGCTGTTCTACTCGCTGAACTCGGTCACGGAGAGCGCCTCGTCCAGCCGCCCGGCGGCCAGGTCGTCGTGGCGGATCACGAAGCTGCCGTAGTAGAACCCATCGTCCAGGGGAAAACGGGCGAGCGACACCCATTCGCTTGTCAGCCGGTGCTTCTCCTGCTCCACCTGGGAGTACCACTGCGCCACCGGGACGACGATCTCGCCGGCCTTCTCCCGCCCGGCGAGGGTCTGCTCCGCGATACTCCTGACCACCTCGTCGTCGGCGTACCCACCGATATCGGCGGTGGCGAGCCCTTCGTCGGGCGGCCAGAGGTCGTCGGCCAGCGCACGAAGCTCATCCAGGTGCGGCAGGTCACGCTCGAGGTCACGGGCCACCTGCTGCTGGAAGGGCGACAGGTCGTCCTCGTCCTCATCGTCGTCGTCGGTCGCGATCCACTGGGGCAGCTCCGCGCCGAGCGTGGCGCGGAGGTCGTACTGCTTGCCGACGAAGTTGGGGATGCTGGGTTCTTCCGCCATCTCGGTATCGGTGTCGGCCGGTACGTACACGACCCGGGCGTACCTCCGGTCCCCGGCGCCACCGGCCAGGTGGTCCTCCTCGTGATTCAGGAAGAAGAGCAGCAACCCGGCTGCCGGCAGGCCGAAGCCGTCGATTCTCGGCAGCACCGCACAGTCGACGGAGAAGATGAACGGCAACGGACTGGCCCCGGCGCTCGGCCAGTCCATGCCCACCGGTAGTCGGGGCAACCCACCGACCTGCCCGACCGGGGCACCGCCGGACCCGCCGCTCAACCGGATCGACAGACGCAGGTGTGTGGTGAACCGGCTGATCTCGTCATCCGGAATGCCCAACTCGAGCGCTGCACGACGAAACTGCCCCTGATGATCCATGGCCCAGCATGCTGCCATGGAGATACGACGGGAGGACGACCCCGGCAACCGGGTGGGACAAAGAAGCTGTCCGACATCCGTCCGGGTCGCGCAGGTGGCGGGAGGCCCCGGCCCCCACCGGCCACACCAGAGGCACCCCACCTTTGCTCTGCACCCGCCCACGCGCCAGTTACGGACCGTGCGTGGTGCGTGGGCGGGTGCAGAGCAAAGGGCGGATTCCGCGCGGCACACCGTACGGGCGGGCCGCTGACTCGGCCTGGGGGACGAGACATCGCTCTGGCGAGGGAGGCTGCGCGCACTCGGCGGTGCGATGGTCAGGCCATGACCGGTGGCAGCTGGGCTGAGCGGTGTGGGCTGGGGGGTGACGATGACGAAACATGCGGTCCGGGTGGCCCGGATGTTCGACGGCGAGCGGCTCGTGGACGGCGGGCTACTGGTCCTGCTCGACGGCGGGCGCATCGAAGACGTGCACCGGGGTAGGGCCGAGGCGCCGGACGGCTGGCCGGTGCGCGAGGAGCCGAACGGCACCGTGTTGCCCGGTTTGGTCGACGCGCACGTGCACCTGTGCGCCGACGCCGGGCCCGATGCGCTCGGCCGGCTCGCCGAGCGTCCCGAGGCAGACCTCGACGCGGTTGTCGAGGCGTCACTGCGTACACATGCGGCGGCCGGCGTCACGACGGTGCGCGACCTGGGCGACCGGCGTGGCGCGGTGCTCCGGTGGCGGGATCGGGGGGTGCGGGACGACCTACCGACGGTGGTGGGGTCCGGTGCCCCGCTCACCACCGTCGGCGGGCACTGCTGGTCGTTGGGGGGCGAGGCGAGCGGTGTCGACGGGGTCCGCGAGGCCGTTCGCCTGCGGGCGGCGGCCGGCGCGGACCTGGTGAAGGTCATGGCCAGCGGTGGGGTGTTCACCCCCGGCACCGACACCACGAGGCCGCAGTTCACCGACGAGGAGCTGGCCGCCGCGCTGACCCAGGCCCATGACCTGGGCCTGCCGGTGACCGCGCACGCGCACGCGCTCAGCGCGGTCGAGCAGGCGCTGCGCGTCGGGGTGGACGGCATCGAGCACTGCACCTGCGTGACCGCGGCCGGCGCCCTCGTCCCCGCTGAGCTCGCTGACCGCCTGGCCGGGTCGGGGGTGGCGGTCTGTGCCACGCTCGGCACCGACCCGGCCGTGGTCACGCCACCGGAGGTGGTGGCGATGGCGGCGCGGGCCGGGCTCAGCGAGGCCGCGCTGCGGGACGGCGCTGCCACCCTGCACCGGGCCGGGGTCCGCCTGGTGGCCGGTTCGGACGCGGGCCTCGGCCCGGCGAAGCCGCACGGCATCCTGCCCGAAACCCTCGTCGAGTACGTGGCCTGCGGCATCCCCGCCACCGCCGCCCTCGCCGCGGCCACCTCGGTCGGCGCCGAGGCGTGTGGCCTGGGGCGACGCAAGGGCCGCGTGCGCCGCGGATTCGACGCGGACCTGCTGATCGTGGATGGCGATCCGACGAGCGACATCACGGCGCTGCGCCGCCCGCTCGCCGTGTACCGCGCCGGTGAGCCGGTGAGGTAGGGGCCCACGGCGACAGCAGCAGCGCCACCTTTAGGTACGCGATGCCCGCTGTTCCTGCCAGGTCGGCGACCATCACGCCTTGACATGTATCGATGTTAACGCCAACATGAACTCCGCCACCTGGTGGCAACACCACCGTCACATTCCCAGCCCTTCGCGCCTCTCCCCCGGTCCTGCCCGACGCCGCTGCTCGGCGTCGACCGGATCAGCCACGGCATCGCCGCGGTGCTACAGGTGCTGGCCAATGGCCGTTCCCAGCTCGCGGAGGACAGATGCCGCTGCCATTCCCTCGAACCGACCCGAACACCTGTCGGGCCATCCACCGGGGGCCTGCCGGCCACGGTGGCTCTCGGCGTCTGCGCTCGGTGCTGGCCGCGGTGCTGGTGGTCCTCGCCGTGTCGGCCGGCCTGCCCGTGGCCGGGCCGGCGCACGCCGCGCCGGCCGTCACGTTCACCAACCCGTTGGTGAACCAGCGGGCCGATCCGCACATCTTCCGGCACACCGACGGCTACTACTACCT
Source organism: Micromonospora sp. BQ32 (assembly GCF_059358895.1). Lineage (NCBI taxonomy): Bacteria > Bacillati > Actinomycetota > Actinomycetes > Micromonosporales > Micromonosporaceae > Micromonospora > Micromonospora sp. BQ32. The sequence goes on from NZ_JCADBI010000017.1 coordinate 80,466, forward strand.
GACCGCGACGGTGCCGCAGTACGACCGGATCGTGCTGCGCCGGGCCACCACCCTGCAGGGGTTGGCAACGGCCGCGGAGACGACGATCTGGAGCCGCCACACCAGCGGAGAGATGGGCGCCCACATCTGGGCACCGGAGATCCATTTCATCAACAACCGGTGGTACGTCTACTTCGCCGCCGGCCGGACCGACGACGTGTGGCGGATCCGGATGTACGTGCTGGAGAACGCCAACGCCAATCCGCTGGCCGGTTCGTGGACCGAACGCGGCCGGATCACGACACCCTGGGACACCTTCAGCCTGGACGCCTCGACCTTCGTCGCCAACGGGGTGCGGTATCTGACCTGGGCACAGCAGGAGCCGGGCATCTCCAACAACTCCAACGTCTACCTCGCCCGCATGGGTGCCAACCCGTGGCAGATCACCGGTACCGTGACCCGGCTCGTGGTGCCGACGTACGACTGGGAGACCCGCGGCTACCGGGTTGCCGAGGGACCGGCGGTGATCCAACGCAACGGCCGGATCTTCCTGACCTACTCGGCCAGCGCCACCGACGCCAACTACTGCCTCGGGATGCTGAGCGCCTCCGCCACCGCGAACCTGCTCGACGCCGCCTCCTGGAGCAAGAGCCCCAGCCCGGTGTTCGCCAGCAACGCGGCCACCAGCCAGTACGGCCCCGGCCACAACTCGTTCACCGTCTCCGAGGACGGGCAGAGCGACATCCTCGTCTACCACGACCGGAACTACCGCGACATCACCGGCGATCCGCTCAACGACCCGAACCGACGCACCCGAATACAGAAGGTGTACTGGAACGCCGACGGCACTCCGAATTTCGGCATCCCGGTGCCCGACGGGGCCACACCGGTGCGGCTGCGGTCCCATGACCAGGTCAGCAGCTACATCCGGCACTACGACTACCGGGCCCGGATCGAGCCGAACGTGACCAACCTGGCCGACTCCCAGTTCCGCTTCGTCACCGGCCTCGCCGGCGGCGGTTCGGTGTCGCTGGAGTCGACCAACTTCCCCGGTTACTACCTACGCCACCGGGGCTACGCCCTCTACGTCGAGAAGAACGACGGCTCGGCGCTGTTCGGCGCCGATGCGAGCTTCCGTCGCCAGGCCGGCCTCGCCGACAGCGCCGGGATCTCCCTGGAGTCGCAGAACTTCCCGGGCCGGCATGTGCGCCACCGCGACGGACTGCTCTACGTGGAGGCGGTCAGTTCGAGCACCGACCGCGCCTCGGCCACCTTCCACCTGGAGTAGTCACCCACCGGTCGAAGCGCCCGCGGTCGTCGACACCCGTCCAGGTTCGCCCGCAGCCCATTCCAGCCCAGGAGGAGCGATGCCCTTCATCATCACCAGGAGACCGTCCGGCGGCGGGTCGGTCCGTCGCGGCTGGCGTGCCGGCCTGGTGCTCGCCGTGATCACCACGCTGGTCGGCGCGGCCGGCGCCGTTCTGGTCGGCGCACCGCCGGCGGCGGCGGCGAACATCGACACCAACGCCTACTACGTGCTGGTCAACCGACACAGCGGCAAGGTCCTCGACGTCCGGGACACCTCGACGGCGGACGGCGCCGTGATCCAGCAGTGGTCCCGCAACGACGGCGCGTGGCAACAGTTCCAGTTCGTCTCCTCCGGCAGCGGCTACTACCGCCTCAAGGCCCGGCACAGCGGCAAGGTCGTCGACCTCTGGGAGTGGAACACCGCCGACGGCGCCGAGTACCGCCAGTGGTCCGATGTCAACGGCACCAACCAGCAGTTCCAGGTCCTCGACTCCGACGGCGGGCACGTCCGGCTGATTAACCGCCACTCCGCGAAGGCACTTGAGGTCTGGGAACGGTCCACGGCCGATGGCGGCCGGATCAGCCAGTACGCCGACCTCAACGGAACGAACCAGCAGTGGCAGCTGGTCGCGGTCGGTGGTGGCAGCACACCACCGGCCACCGGCTGTGGCAGCGGGTCGACCAACGCCGAGGCCGTACTGAGCGGAGGCACCTGGACGGTCCGCAATGGCTCGTCGACGGTCTACTCGGGTTCGGACATGCTGTCGGCGATGCAGGCTGCGGTCAACTCGCTGTCGGCGGGTCGCACGTCGAAGCAGCGGGTGGTGGTTCGCGGCTCCGGCTCGATGAGCGCGGGCTCGCGGCTGTCGCTGCCGTCGTACACGACCCTGGCCGTGTGCGGCACGATCAACGTGACCGGGTCGGGCTCGGGTGACCAGGCGCCGGTGTACTCGCGGGGAACCACGGATGTCGAGGTGCAGAACCTCACGCTGACCGGTGCGCCGTTGTACGGGATCTTCATGCGCAACGTGAACAACCTGACCCTCGGGCAGATCGACATGCGGCTCTCCGCCGGGCTGGGCGTCCGTATCGACAACCACGGTGGAGACCGAGCGGTCAAGGTGCGCAACATCCGCATCGACAACGTGTACGTGTCGGGTACCGGTAGCCACGGGGTGGAGACGTACGGCGTGGACGGTCTGACGATCGGCACGGTCACGGCGCGGAACACCCGGGACTCCGGCCTGCTGCTCAACGACACGATCAACGCCACGGTCGGTACGGTCGACGCGCAGGGCGCCGGGGCCGGAACCGGGTACGCGGCGTTCCGGATGGCCAACCGCAACGGCCGGGTGGGCAACTCGTACCCGACCAACATCCGGGTCGGAACCGTGCTCGCGTCCGGCGGTGGTCGGGGGATCTTCTGCGTGTCCGAATCCGGTGGCGCGGTCATCGACCGGGTGACGATCTCGAACACGGGGAACAACTCGATCCTGGTGGAGAACTGCTACAACGTGATCATCGCCGGGGTGTCCGGGACGGTGACGGGCGGTGGCGAGGTGCGGATCGCGGCCCGGAGCGAGTTCCCGATCTCCTCCGGCATCCGGTTCCAGAATCTGACCGTCAGCGGCACCAACATCACCCAGAGCCCCTGCGGTGGGGCGAACAACACGATCAGCAACGTCACCCGGGTCAACTCGACGCTGACCTGGTGTTGACCCGGTGAAGGGCGGCCGCCCGGGTGCGGGCGGCCGCTCTCAGCCCTTGGGCCGGATCGTGGCTGCCGCGTCGGCCCGGACAGGTCGCGGGGTTTCGCCGGTCGGCGCTTCCGGGTAGCCGTTGGCCCATGAATCGCCATCTCGTCAAGGCTCTCCAGGTCGCGTGGGAGCTGCCGGAGTTCCGCTCCGGGGTGCGACACGTCGTCGATCTTGAGGAGATCGCGGGGCTGCTGGCCACGCTGTCCGTCCCGGACCGTGACCGCGAGGTGGAGCGCAGCCTGCTGGGCCTGCTGCGGTCCGGCCTGGACACGGTGGAGATTCGGGAAGCGGTGTTGCTGCTGCTGGAGCGGGACGAGGTACGCAGGCCGCTCGTCGCGGCGGCGGTGGAGCCGCTTGCCGACCGGCCCGGTCAGGCGGCCGCCATCGCGTCGGCGGCCGAGGATCCTGCGGTGCGGCGTGAGGTGCGGGCGGTGCTGGCCAGCGCCAAGGTGCGCGAGCTGATCTGGCAGGCGATCGACAGCCAGCTGAGCGACAACCGGTTCGGCCTGATCCGCCGGGCGGCGGTGCTGTTCGTGTGGCACCCGCGTGTCCGACGTCTCGCGTGGGCGATGCGCCGGCACGGCGTGTTGCGCGAGCTACGCCGCAAGCAGTGATCCACGCCAGCCGGTGCCGTCGGCGTCGCGCGTGGGCACGATCCCGGACGGTAGATCACCGACGACGGCGGGCCATCCACTGCCAGATGTGGGTGCCGTTGACGCTCGGGTCGTTGCGGGCCACGTAGATCCAGGACCAGTGGCCGGGGAACTGGTAGCCGTTCCAGACGACGTGGTCGTACAGGGTGATCAGCGATCCCGGGATGAGGTCGTGGGCGTGGATCGTGTTGGTCTCGGGTGGCACGGTGTCGTCGTCGAGCGAGGTGACCAGCCAGGTCGGGGTCTGAATCTTCGCCAACTCGGCGTCGGTGATCAGCGGCGGGCCCTCCCCGTCGAGCGGCTGGACGACGCCGCAGATGGGCACCGACGCGGCGAACAGGTCGGGATAGGTCGAGGTCATCTCAAGGGACATGTAGCCGCCGTTGCTGCAACCGACCACGTAGATCCGGTCCGGGTCGACACGCTTGCGGCGTACCAGATCCTGGACGATCTCGCGGATCAGCGGGGCGAACCGGGGGCCGTCCTCCATCCAGTAGGAGGTGCTCTGCGGAGCGACGACGTACGCGCCGGAGAAGATCCGCTGAGCCTGCGGGGTGGCGAAGCCGAGCGCTCCCCGGTTGGCGCGCAGTGTGGTCTCGTTGTCGTAGTAGTCGTCGGGCAGTGAGGCACCCTCGCCGCCGCCGTGCAGCCAGACGATCAGCGGCCGCCGGCCGCGCCGGGGCGAGTGGTCGGGAGAGTACAGCCGGTACTTCAGGCCCGAGCCTGAGACGTGGTAGCTGAAGGCGTCCACCTCGGGGTTCGACAGCCCCGCCTGCACGAAGCGGCCGATGGTGACCGGCGAGCCGTGACGTCGGACGATCGGGGTGTTCTGCGTGATGGTGTAGACGAGGTCCAGTCGGACGTTGCGGCCCCTGCTGAGGATGTAGCCGAGGGTGCCACCGCCGGGTTGACCTTCGGCGTGGCTCAGCTCCAGCACGATGTTCCCGTGCCGGTCGAGTCGGGCCGCGGTCACCGTGCGGTTCAGGTCGTACTCGCTGAAGATCTGGTCGCCGGGAGCGATCGGGATCGGGCTGGTGGCCTTGGCGTGCACGGTGAACGTGCCGGGGGTCAGCCCGGCCGGGTCGATCGGCCCGAGTCGGCCGGTGTCGAGGGTGACCGAGGTGACCTGCTCACCGCCGTCGAGCGTTCTCGCGTCGAGGGTGAAGCTCACGCTGGTGGGGTGGTGACCACCGGCGTGGGCGGCGAGGCCCGGCAGGGCCAGGCCGATGGCGGCGCCGGCCCCACCGGCCAGAACGGTGCGACGAGTGACAGGCGTGGACATGCGGCCCCCGTACCTTGCGATGTAGAAGCTCATCGATGGTATCTCAACGTAACGCCGTGGAGATCCGCTGGCAACCGGTGCCGCCACGAGTGATCAGGGCGCCCCACGTCGGTACAGCTACGTGGGAGGCGCCCTGATCAGTCACGGGAGGAAGACCGCCCGCACGGTCAGCTCAGGCGCTCGAACACGGAGAACGGGTAGACCCAGGCGGGGTTGAAGATGAGGCCCAGCCGGTGCAGGTACCGCTGGCAGGCGCTGGGCTGCGCCGGGTCGGGGCAGAAGGTCACCCACAGCTCGGAGTAACCATCCTTCTCGGTCGGGCTGTAGTTGACGATCTCGTCGCGCACGACGAACTGCATCGAGGTCAGTCGGGGGTCCTGCACGTCGTTGGGGAAGGAGAGGACGTGTCCAGGCCGTACAGCACGATCTCGTTGGGGAACAGGCAGACACTCGCCTGGAAGTACAACTCGTAGATGGTGGTGTAGGTGGCGGTCTCGTAAACCTCCTCGGAGACCTCCTCCCGGTAACAGGGGGTGCCCGGCGGGAACCCGGCCGGCGGGGGCACCGGAATCGCGTTGGTCGTGATGTCACCGGTGGTGCGGGCCGACTTGCCCGACGACGCCGCGCGCAGGCCGCCGTCGGCGCAGGCCGCCTTCGTCTTGCAGATGGCCACGTCGGGCGCCGCCGACGCCGCCGCCGGGACGGTGAGCGTCGCCGCGAGCACGCTCAGGGCCAGGACCAGAGACTTGAGATGTACGGACACATGACCTCCAATGATTCGATCAGTGCGCTCTGCACCCGAGCAGGATCGCCGATCGGGCCGGACCTCTGGCCGCGATTCCGTACACCGCCGTACACTGACAAACGTCGATTGCCGACGGTGGGGAGCAAGGCGCTGGATGCTGCGGGGGCCCAAACGTCCGACGACCTTGCTGGCCTGTTGCGGGCGTTGCGACGCAGGCACGCACGCCAACAGGGCGACGGTGAGCTGACCTATCGGGAGCTGGCCGCCCGCACCGGCTGGTCGCACACCGCGATCGCGGAATACCTCACCGGGAAGACGCTGCCCCCCACCGACCGGCTCGACGCCCTGGTCCGGCTCCTCGGTGCCACGCCGGCCGAACAGGGCGCGCTGGCCACCGCCCGGGACCGCATCGAGGAGAGCCGCCGCCGCGCGCCGCGCCCGCCCGACCGGATGGTGCCCCGGCAGTTGCCCGCGGACGTGGCCAGCCTCGCCGGCCGTGACGACGAGTTGGCCCTTCTCGACAAGCTCGTCGCCGCGCCCACCGCCGTCGTGGTCGCCGCGATCTCGGGCACCGCCGGGGTGGGCAAGACCGCCCTGGCCGTGCACTGGGCGCATCGCGTCGCCGACCGGTTCGACGACGGTCAGCTCTACGTGAACCTGCGCGGCTTCGACCCGCGTGGGCAGGCGGTGAGCGCGGCGAAGGCGCTGCACGGCTTCCTGGACGCGCTCGGGGTACCGGCCGCCCGGGTGCCCGCCGACCTCGACGCCCAGGCCGCCCTGTTCCGCAGCGCGCTGGCCGGCAAACGGATCCTCATCGTGCTGGACAATGCCCGCGACGCCGAGCAGGTCCGTCCGCTGCTGCCCGGCACACCCACCACCATGGTGCTGGTGACGAGCCGCAACCAGCTCACCTCGCTGGTCAGCCTCGACAACGCGGACCCGATCCCGCTCGGCCTGCTCAGCCGCGACGCGGCCAGTCATCTGCTCACCAACCGGCTCGGCGCCGAACGGGTGGCCGCCGAGCCGGCGGCCGCCGAGGCGATCATCGCCGCCTGCGCCCGCCTCCCACTGGCGTTGAGCATCGCCGCCGCCAGAGCCCAGCAGTCCGGCTTTCCGCTGGTCACCCTCGCGACCGAGCTGGGCACGGCCGGTCGACGGTTCGGCGTCCTGGACGCGGGTGACGCGGTCGGTGAGGTACGGGCGGTGTTCTCCTGGTCGTACACCGCGCTCACCCCGCCGGCGGCCGGCCTGTTGGCTGCTGGGCCTGCACCCGGGCCCGGACATCACGGTGGCCGCGGCGGCGAGCCTGGCCGGCCTTCCGGCGGATGGAACCCGCCGGTCGCTGACCGAGCTGACCCGCGCGAACCTGCTCGCCGAATACCGGCCCGGCCGGTTCACGGCGCACGACCTGCTGCGGGCGTACGCTGCCGAACTCAGCGACAACACCGACCCCGAGCCGGACCGCAGGGCCGCCACCACCCGGCTTCTCGACCACTACACCCACACCACCCACGCCGCCGACGCCCTGCTACGCCCGCACAGCGACCCGGTCGACCACCTCATGACCCCGCCCGCGGCCGGTGTGCGACCTGAGCGGCCCACCACCCATCCGGAGGCGATGGCCTGGTTGACCGCCGAGCACCCGGTCCTGCTCGCCGCGCTCCGCCAGGCCGCCGGCGCCGGATTCGACACGCACACCTGGCGGCTGGGGCGGGCCCTCGACACGTTCCTGGACCGGCAGGGGCACTGGCAGGACCGCGTCGAGACCTGCCGGGCGGCCCTACGCGCCGCCGAGCGTCTCGGCGACCCGGTCGCGCAGGCGGTCGCCCACCGCTTCCTCGCCGGCGCCCACACCGTGGTCAACCAGTACGCCGACGCGCTGGGCCACCTCGAGAGGGCCCTCGACCTGTACGTCCGCGCCGGAGACGTGGAAGGCGAGGCACGTACGCACCAGAACCTCGCCTCGCTGTGGGACCGGCAGGGTGAGCCGCGGAAGGCCCTCGATCATTCGGAGCGGACCCTCGCCCTGGCCCGGGCCGCCGGCCACCGCAGGGCCCAGGCCGACGCGCTCAACGCGGTCGGCTGGTGCCATGCCCAGCTCGGCGAGCACGTCGAGGCGTTGGCGCACTGCGAGCAGGCACTCGACCTCCTCCGGCAGCTCGACGACCGCGCCGGCGAGGCCGCCACCTGGGACAGCCTCGGCTTCGCACACCACCACCTCGGCCAGTACGACCGGGCCGTGGAGTGCTACGAGCGCACGCTGGAGCTGACCCGCGACCTCGGCGACCTCTGGGGCGAGGCGGACACTCTCAGCCGCCTCGGTGACACCCGCCACGCCCTCGCCGACCCCACCTCCGGCCGGGCCGACTGGCAGCGGGCGCTGGACATCTTCACCGCCCTCAATCACCCGGACGCCGCCGCCGTCCGCGCCAAGCTCCAGCTACCGTGACGGACGTCTCCTCGCCCGGCCACCAGGGCACCCGATAGCCACCGGTCGTACTTTGGGACGATCTGGAGTCGCACCACCGTTCGTACGATGGGTCCCATGCACCCTCGCCTGCACGCGGTGATGACCGAGCCGCGTGTCTCCCCCGCCCCGTCGCGGGTGTGGCGCGACTGGGCGGTGATCGCAGTCCTCGCGCCGGCGATCGTGTTGGAAGGGATCTTCCGACCCGATCTGCCGTGGCGGGTGGGTTGCGTCGTCGTCGCACTCGCGCTGCTGCCCACGCTCCGGTGGCGCCGTACGAAGCCGCTCGCGATGGTGACGATCGCGTTCGGCGGTACGACAGTCGCCCCGTACGTGCTGCCCGGCGACCCCTGCCAGCTGTTCACGGCGGGTTTCCTGGTCCTCCTGGTCTACGCGCTGTTCCGCTGGGGTTCCGGCCGGGATGCCGTGATCGGTTCGTTCTTCGTGGTGGCCAAGGTGACCGCCGGCGGCCTGGTCGGGTCGACCGACGGCGGCGAACTGGTCGCCGGCTTCGCGGTGATGTTCGCCGCCGCCACCCTGGGCGTCGCGATCCGCTTCCGCGCCGCCGCCCGGCTGCGCGAACTCGATCAGGTGAAGCTGTTGGAGCGTGAACGGCTCGCCCGTGACCTGCACGACACGGTGGCCCACCACGTGTCGGCGATGGCGATCCGCGCCCAGGCCGGCATCGCCGCGTCGGCGAGCCAGCCGGGTGCCGCCGTCGAGGCGCTGCGCACCATCGAGGCCGAGGCGTCCCGTGCGCTCGCCGAGATGCGCGCGATGGTCCGCGTCCTGCGCCGCGACCAGCCCGCCGACCTGGGGCCCAACCCGCAGGTGGCCGACATCGGGCGGCTCGCCGGCCAGTTCCGCACCGGGCCGAGGGTCGACGTGGAGCTGCGCGGCGACCTCGGCGACCTGCCGCCCACGGTCGGCTCCGCGCTCTACCGCCTGGCTCAGGAATCGGTCACCAATGCCCGTCGCCACGCTCGCCACGCCACCCGCATCGAGGTCAGCGTCGCGGCGGACGACGCGTCCGTGCGCCTGCGGGTCAGCGACGACGGCGCGGTCGGTGCCGCCCGACCGACCGCCTCGACCGGTTTCGGCCTGGTGGGCATGATGGAGCGCGCCGACCTGCTCGGCGGGACCTGCGAGGCCGGCCCCAACCCCGACCGTGGGTGGACCGTCACGGCAGTGCTCCCGCGCCAGGGGGTCGGCGCGTGACGGTTCGCGTGCTCGTGGCGGACGACCAGGAGATCGTCCGCACCGGCCTCACCATCATCTTGAACACTCAGCCCGGCATCGAGGTCGTCGGTGGGGCTGGCGACGGCCGGCAGGCGGTCGAACTCGCCCGGCGGCTCCGCCCCGACGTGTGTCTGTTCGACATTCGCATGCCGGTCATGGACGGCATCGAGGCCACCCGGGCGCTCGCCGGGCCAATGGTCCCGGAACCGCTCGCGGTGGTCGTTATCACGACCTTCGACCTCGACGAGTACGTGTACGCGGCGCTGCGCGCCGGCGCCCGCGGCTTCCTGCTCAAGGAGGCCGGCCCGGACCTGCTCAGCCAGGCCGTGCACGCGGCCGCCAACGGGGACGCGCTGATCGCGCCGAGCGTCACCACGCGGCTGCTGAAGGCGTTCGCCGACGCGGATCCGGCCGCGCCGCGGAAGCAGCCCATCGAGGCGCTCACCGACCGGGAGGAACAGGTCCTGGTCGCCGTCGCGCGGGGACGCACCAACCAGGAGATCGGCGACGAGCTCTACATCACGTTGAGCACGGTCAAGTCGCACGTCACCAGCCTGATGACGAAGCTGGGGGTGCGGAACCGGGTCGAGGTGGCGATGTGGGCGTACGAGACCAACCGCCGCCGTCGGCACTGGTGACCGACGGAAGTACGACGACGCTGCCCGACCTTGGGCCGACCGGATCGCGGCCCATGTGCCGATGAGCGGGGGCGGGTGCGGCGTCCACCATCGGTGGCATGACGATGCGCGAGTGGCGGCTACCCGCCGCGTTGATCCTGCTGGGCCTGATACCGGTGTTCGCTGGCGCGGGACGGCTCGCCGAGTTGGGCACCGGACCGGCGCTCACCCCGGCGAACGCTCGGTTCGTCGCCGATCCGCTGCCGGTGGTGCTGCACATCGTCGGCGCGGTGATCTACACGATCCTCGGCGCGTTCCAGTTCGTGCCCCGTCTGCGCCGCCACCGCTGGCACCGCCGTGCCGGCCGGGTGCTCGTCCCCTGCGGGCTGACGGTCGCCTTCACCGGCCTGTGGATGGCCGTCGCGTACGACCTGCCGGCCCATGACAACGACGTGCTCGCCGGGATGCGGCTCGTCTTCGGCTCGGCCATGGCCGGCTCGATCGTGCTCGGCCTCGCCGCCGTGTTACGCCGGGACATCACCCAGCATCGCAGGTGGATGGCGCGCGGCTACGCGATCGGCCTCGGCGCCGGCACCCAGGCGTTCACCCACGCGCCGTACCTCATCGCGACCGGCGAACAGCCCGACGGCAACGTCCGGGCCGGGCTGGTGGTCGCCGGCTGGTTGATCAACCTTGCGGTGGCCGAGTGGTATTTGCGGCGTCCGGCGGCGGTCGTCACCGCGGCGGCCCCGCGCCGAGCTGAGCCCCTTCGGCAGAAAGGCTGAGGGGTCAGCCGGCTCCCCTCACACCTGACGGTGTGGCTGCCGTGCCGGCGGTACGGCAGCCACACCGGGGCGTCACCGGTTCTGCTTCTCCTGGCACGGCACGCAGAAGCGCGCGTGCGGGAGAATTTCGAGTCGCTCGGCCGGGATGCTCTGGCCGCACCGCTGGCAGGCGCCGTAGGTGCCGTCGCTGATCCGGCTCAGCGCACCGGTGATCTGCTCGATGTTCTGGCGGGTGGCCGTCAGCAGCGCGGCCTGGTTGTGGGCCTCGCCCGGGTCGCCGGTGTCCGCGTTGAGCTCGGTCAGTTCCCGCAACCGAGCCGTCTGGGTGGCGAAGTCGTCCGCCAGGGACGCTCGCATGTCAGCCAACCAGGTCTGGTCGAGAGTACGACGATGATCGACGCTCATGGTCTGCCTTTCAAAGGGGAAATGGGCGTGAAAAACAAAAAGGGCCGAAGCTTGATAGCTTCGCCCTGGCGGTCGTTCTGAATATGCAACGACTCCGCGGGTGGGCCTCGGCCGGTTCGCATCGGGCTCGACACTGTGTGCGTGGGCGCGGTGCGCGGTGCGCGGACAACCGGCACCCGCATGTCGGCCTTGAGGCGGGTCGCCGTCGGCACGCGGACAGCACCGCCCACCGCCACCTCGGTGGCGGCGGGCGAGCGGAAGGTCACCGGCGGCATGCCCCCACCATAGAGGGGTGTTTGCCCTAAAGCCAACGTCCGCGATGGGACCTCACTCCGCCACAAACTGCCGCTTTTCGCCGCAACAGGGCCGTTGCCCGAACCCGGTGGGTGCCCTTCGATATCGCAGCGGAGTCATCTTTTCGAGTCCTAGACTGCGGTGCATGGCGGGGTTTTACCCTGCCAACCGGGGGGAGAGAACGCCATGCCATCTCGGTCAACGCCGTCCGGGTCTCCGTCGGCAACCCAACAACCCGACAAACCTCAGGCTGGCGCCAACCGCGACATGCCGCCGGAACTGGGCTCAAATGCTGTCGGCATATTCGAAGGCCGGACCTTCATGTTGTCCAATCCGGCCGGGGACGTACCGACGGACTCCATCGCTGGTCTGGTGCATGACGACACCCGCTACATCAGCCGTTGGGAGATGACGCTCGACCGGCATGCTCCACTCGTCCTGAGCGCGAACCCTGTCGATCCGTACTCGGCGGCTTTCTTTCTCGCGAACCCTGAGCTCGATGGCCTGGCGGCGAACCGGATCGGCGTGCGGCGGGAACGATTCGTCGGCGACGGCATGTACGAGCGGATCACGGTGCAGTATTTCGGCGCCGAGCCGGTCTCCGTGCGCCTGCGGTTGGATGTCGGTGCGGACTTCGCCGATCTCTTCGAGATCAAGGGAACGGGGCGAAGCAGGCTGGCTGACATCCGGCGGAGCCACCGGTCGGACGGTTCTGCGCTGCGTTTCTCCTACCAGAATTCGCACTGGTCGGCGGTCACGACAGTCGAGGCCGAGCCGCCTGCCGACCGGGTCGAGGACGACGCACTGGTCTGGGACGTGCACCTGGGGCGAGGTCAGACCTGGGGTTGTGAGCTGCGGGTGCTGCTGAACTGTCAGGGGAAGGACTACCAGCCGGCCAGCCGCACCTTCGGCGAGGAGCATGACCCCGGTGCCGATGACGCAGCCTGGCGGTGGCGGGAGAACAAGCCGCACCTGAGCGCCGAATCAGAGCTGTTGCGCAGCGTTTACCACAAGTCGGCCAGTGATCTGGTGTCGATGCGGATCGCCAAGGAGATCCGCGGTGAGCAGGTCGTTCTGCTGGCCGCCGGCATGCCCTGGTTCCTGGCGGTCTTCGGGCGGGACACTTTGATCACCGCCTACCAGAGCGTCAGCTGCGGACCCGACGTCGCCCGGGGCGCGCTTGTCACTCTTGCCGCGCACCAGGGCAGCGTCGTCGACGACTTCAGCGACGAGGAGCCGGGAAAGATACTTCACGAGTTCCGGTCCGGCGAGCTGACGCAACTCGGCATCATGCCGTACGGCCCGTGCTTCGGCGCGTCCGACACCACCCAGCTGTGGCTCATCCTGCTCTCCGAGTACTGGCGGTGGACGGGCGACGACGCGCTGGTTCGGCGGTTGCGTCCGAACGCCGACGCGGCTCTCCGTTGGATCGACACCTTTGGCGACCGCGACGGCGACGGCTACGTCGAGTACGCCACGCGCTCCCCCGAAGGCATGCGCAACCACTGCTGGCGCGACTCACCGGACGGGGTCCAGTTCGCCGACAGCATGCTCCCCTCCCTGCCGGTCGCCACCTGCGAGATCCAGGGTTACACCTACGACGCGAAGCTCCGCGCCGCGCAACTCGCCGACGGGCCCTGGGCCGACAGCGCTCTGGCGCAACGTCTGCGTACCGAGGCCGCCGAGCTACGCGAGCGGTTCAACCGCGACTTCTGGCTGCCCGCGCGCGGCGGCTTCTACGCGGTCGGCCTGGACGCCGACAAGCGCCCCATCGACTCGATGACCTCGAACATGGGTCACCTGCTGTGGAGTGGCATCGTCCCGCCCGACCGTGCCGCCACGGTGGCCCGGCACTTGATGTCCGACGAGATGTTCTCCGGCTGGGGCGTCCGGACCCTCTCCACCGAGGATGTGGGGTACAACCCCATCGGATACCACCTCGGGACCGTGTGGCCACACGACAACTCGATCATCGCGGCGGGGCTCGCTCGGTACGGCCACCGCGACGCGGCGAACCGCATCGCGATGGCGATGCTGGAGGCCGCCGCCCACTTCGAATACCGCCTGCCCGAGGCCATCTCCGGGTACGACCGCTCGCTCGGCCGACGACCCGTGCCGTACCCCACCGCCTGCAATCCCCAGGCGTGGGCCAGCGGGGCGCCCCTGCTGTTCCTGCGGACGATGCTCGGCCTCGACGTCGACGGCGGGATCCTCGCCACCGACCCGCATGTGCCCGAGGCGCTGGGGAACATCCGGCTGACCGGGGTGGCTGTCCACGGGGCACGTCACACTGTCGAGGCATCCGCGTCGCAGCCTCCCACCTCGGCCTGAGCCGCGGCGCTCGTCCTTCACCGCGGAGGCGGGACCCGACCGCGGGTTGCGGTCAGCGGTCGAGCGGGGTTGGGGTCAGCCCGGGGTGAGGAGGCAGAACTCGTTGCCCTCCGGGTCGGCGAGCACCCGCCACGGGACGTCCTGGCCCAGGTCGATGGGGGTCGCGCCGAGACCCCGCAGCCTGGCCGCCTCGGCCTCCGGGTCGTCACCGGGGTACGGGCGGACGTCGAGATGGACGCGGTTCCATCCGCTCTTCACGTCAGGTGTACGGACGAACTCCAGATAGGGGCCGATGCCCTTGGCGGAGCGCAGTCTCGCCCCCTGGTCGGTCACCTCGTGCAGCGTCCAGTCCGTGGCCTCGCTCCAGAACCGGGCCATGGCTCGCGGGTCCGCGCAGTCGACCACCACAGCGGCGATCGGTCCGGTGTCCCGGTAGAGCGGTCGGGGATCCAGCACGCAGAACTCGTTGCCCTCCGGGTCGGCCATGACCGTCCATGGCACGTCACCCTGGCCCACGTCGGCGGTGGTCGCGCCGAGATCCCTCAGTCGCGCGACCACCTGCGCCTGGTGGGCCGCCGAGGTGGTGGCGAGGTCAACGTGCACCCGGTTCTTCACCGTCTTGGGCTCCGGGGAGACGACGAGGTCGATGCAGACAGCGACGGGGTCGGGGTAGACGAAGCCCTCGGGTTCGAGGTTGGTCACGCCCGGTCCCTCACTGGAGACTCCCCAACCAAGCACCTGTGCCCAGAAGCCGCCCAGCGCGGAGTCGTCCCGAGCCTTCATGTTGATCTGAACAAGCCGTGTCGCCATGCCGGCGATGCTAGGGCCTGCGCCGACGTCTCGCTGACCGTCATGGCCGCCTACCCGCGCTACCGTCCGCGCTCGTCCGGAGGCTGCTCTTTCGTCAGGTGAAGCAGCCACCCGTCGCCGGTGCGGATGAGCGCATATCGTCGGCGGCCGGTGCGGCCGTGCAACGTGAACAGCATCCGACGGTCGGTACGATCATGCTCTTCCCAGGTGCCAATGTCGGAGATCGACTTGTCGACGTCCTCGTAGGTGAGGTGATCGAGGTCGTGGTCGGGCACGGCGATCGCGAGCCGGTTGTCGCTGGGGCTGTCCGGCAGACCGCGAGGCACCGCCCACGAGCGCAGCACACCATCTTCCTCGAGCCGCAGGTCAAAGTGCGGTCGTGGTTTGCGGTGGTGGTGCAGGACGAAGGCCGGTGCCACTCCCCCATTGTCGGCACCTGCCGGCCCTTCCGCCTGTCAACGCGACCACCTCACGACGCCTGGTACGCCTTCCAGTCCTCGACCGGAGTGAGCGGAACCGGTGCGGGCCGCTGCACCGTCGTCGTCAGCTCGATTCGCCGGCCTTCCGCCGCCGACCGGAGCAGGCTGGTCATGGTTTCGAGTACGTGCAGTGCGAGGTCGCCGTCAGCGCGCGGCGGACGCTGGTCGTCAGCCCGGACAAGGTCGAGCAGACCGATGCCCCGGGAACCCTTGGCGTAACCGGCCCTCGGTTCGAGAGCGCGCCATTCGGTGCCGCCGAGCGCGAAGAGGCGGACCTCGCCGTCGAAGTAGTTCGGATCGGGTACGGCGAGCGTGCCGGCCTCCCCGTGTACCTCGATCGGGGCTGCCGTCGTCTGGACGCCGTCGAAGCTCGTCGTGATGGTGGAGAGCGCACCGTTGGCGTGCTCGAGTACGCCGGTCAGGTGGGTGTCCACCCCGACCGGGATCCGCTGGCCGGTGCGCGGGCCCGAGCCGATGACGCGCTCGGCGCGCAGGCGGCTGGCGGCGCCGGTCACCGCGCGGACCGGCCCGAGCAGGTGGATGAGCGCCGAGATGTAGTACGGGCCCATGTCCAGCAGCGGGCCGCCGCCCGGGGCGTAGTAGAAGTCGGGGTTGGGATGCCAGCGCTCGTGCCCCGGAGTGACCATGACGGCCGACGCGGACATCGGGCGGCCGATGAGCCCGCCGTCGATCGCCGCCCGCGCCGTCTGCGTACCCGTGCCCAGGACGGTGTCCGGCGCGCACCCGACGCGGACGCCGGCCGACGCGGCCCGTTCGACGACCGAGCGGCCGTCCGGGAAGGTCACGGCGAGCGGCTTCTCGACGTACACGTTCTTGCCCGCGTCGATGGCACCCAGCGAGATGTCGGCGTGCGCCGCGGGGATGGTGAGGTTGAGCACCGTCTGCACGTCGGGGCGGGCGAGCAGGCGCTCGACGCTCAACGCCTCGGCCCCGGGAATCGTGGCCGCGACCTCGGCCGACCGGGCGGCGTCGAGGTCGGCCACCGCGGCGATGCTCAGCTGGGGGTGGTCCGCGAGGGTGTCCAGGTACGCCCGGGAGATGACCCCGACACCTACGACGCCGACGCGGTGCGGGTCGCCCACACCATTCCCCTCTCGATGACGGTACGGACGCTTGGGTGCTCCAGCACGTCGAGGCTGTGGCCCGGGGTCGTCACGACGACGCGCCCGGCACCCCAGAGCCGGGTCCAGATCGCCGGCGAGGTGACCGGGCGATGCCACGGATGCCACGCCTGCGTCGGGTGGGTGGTCACGGCCAGTACGTCGATCAGGTCATCGTGCAGCACCCAGTACTGTTCGGTGACCAGGTCGAAGTCCTCGATCCCGGCGGTGATCGGGTGCTCCCGGCCGAGGTCGGTGACGCGCACCGTGTGCGGCAGGAAGTTGTCTTCCGGGCCACCGTGACGCTCACACGGCTCCCGGCCCGGATGGGTCGCGAACTGACCACCCACCAAATGCAGGTATTCCGATGACGCGCGGAACGAGTCCACGATGCCGCCATGCCAACCGGTGAAGCCCGTACCGGCGATGACCGCCGCGCTGAGGCCCGCCACCTGGTCCGTGGTGATCTGCGACATCGTCATGCACTGCACGACGAGGTCGGTCGCGGCCATCTCGGTGGCGTCGGCGTAGATCTCCGTCGACTCCTCGACCCGTACGGCATAGCCGCTACGTTCGAGGAAGGGGAGGAACAACTCGGTCGCCTTGACCGGCTGGTGCCCCTCCCAACCGCCCCGAACCACCAGTGCTCTCCGCTGCGCCACCCTCGCTCCCTCCCACGGCCCGTCGCCACCGGGCTGGCGCTTCCGCCCCGACGACGTGCCATCGATGCCCGTACGTGTCGCGCACTGAAACCGTACCCGTGGTCGCCGACAAAGCCGACGTACGCCGGCGTCCGGATTCCACTGTGCCCGGTCCGCTCACGGCACACGCGAGCGGCACCGGTGCTGGACCGGCGCAGGGGTTCCGGGCCGGCCGGGTTGGATCGTGAGCACTGCGGCGGGGACGTCACGGCGCTCACGACCCGGTATCGACATGAGCTGAGCGCCGTGATGATTGGGAGGTGCGCTGACGAAGCGCCCATCAACGGATCAACCGCTACGGCGGTTACCCCACTGGCGAGGACTCTGGACCGAGCCCCGGCCGCCGAGGTGCTGACCCTTTCCGTGCGGTTGGGGCGAGACGACCTTGCCCTTCGCGCGTCGGGCAGCCCGATTCGCGGGAACGGCAGCCGGGTCGGCTTCGGTCTCGGCCGTTGTTGAGGTGTCGGCAGCCACCGCAGGGGCGTCTTGGGTGGGCTCAGGCTCCGGCATCGGGTTCTCCTTGGATGTGGTGGGTGCCTACGGCCCATCGACGGCCGGCGGACGCCGACTGGTCGACGCCGGGGTGCGCGCCTCGACGGTAGCGCAACGCCAGGCCCGGCTGAATGTTCCCCCACTCCGACGGGACAGTCGTTACCTGCTGCCTCCCGGCGCAGACCGAGCCCCAGGCCGCGACCGCATCGCCGCAACTGGATACTTCTCTGGCCCGATCCAATGGGCGCCCGTGCCGAAGCCATGGTCGCGCGGCCAGAGTTACGGCCCAGCATGCGGAGGTGGGTATTGGGCCGTCCGGAGAAGCCGGTGGACCCGACGGCGGGCCCGGTGCAACGGTTGGCGTGGCAGCTACGACAGTTGCGCGAGCACGCGGGCAACCCGAGCTATCGGCTCCTGGCTCGGCGCGCGCACTACTCGGCAAGCACGTTGGCGGACGCGGCGAAGGGTGACCGGCTGCCGTCGCTGGAGGTAACGCTCGCGTACGTCCATGCCTGTGGCGGCGACCTGGCCGAGTGGCGGGCACGATGGTCGGCCATCGCCGAGGCGGCGGTCGCCTCCGGCACCGCCGAGACCGTCGCGCAGCGCTGCCCGTATCAGGGGCTGACGGCATTCCAGCCCGAGCAGGCGGAGCTGTTCTTCGGCCGTACGGAGCTGGTCGAACGGCTGCTGGCACTGGCCGACCGGCGGTGCCTGAGCGCGGTCATCGGGGCTTCCGGAAGCGGCAAGTCCTCGTTGCTGCGGGCCGGTCTGCTGGGTGCCGTCACCGCCGACCGTGGGCTCGCGCAGCGGTGGCGGACGATGTTGCTGACGCCGACCGACCGCCCGCTGGAGGCGTTGGCCGCCGAGGTCGCGAAGTTGACCGGGCACGATGCCCCAGACATCCGGAAGAACCTGGCGGCGGATGCCGCCGCGCTCGACATCGCGGTGCGGAGCGCGTTGGCGGGCGGCCCGCCGCAGGCCCGCGCACTGCTGGTGGTGGATCAGTTCGAGGAGGTGTTCACACTCTGCGCGGACAAGGCGGAACGCCGCCGATTCATCGAGGCGCTGCTGGACGCCGCGCAGGGGCCCGACCGCCGCACCACGGTGGTGCTCGGGGTACGCGCCGACTTCCTCGCCCACCTCCTGCAGTATCCGAACCTGGCCGCGGCCCTGGACGACGAGGCGCACCTTCTCGTGCGGCCGGTGAGCTCCACCGACCTGCGGGAGATCATCGTCCGGCCCGCCGCCCAGGTCGGCATGGGCGTCGAAGCCGACCTGGTCAGCACGGTGCTCGCCGATGCCGCCGACGAGCCGGGCGCGTTGCCGCTCGTCTCACACGCGCTCCTCGAGACCTGGCAACGACGAAGCGGGGAGACCCTCACCCTGTCGGCCTACCAGGCGAGTGGCGGCGTGCGCGGGGCGATCGCCCAGACTGCCGAGCGGGCCTATGGCGATTTCGGGGCGGCCGAGCAGCAAGCCGCTCGCCGGGTCTTCCTGCGGCTCACCGCATTGGGCGACGGTACCGAGGACACCCGGCGGCCCATCATGCGCACCGAACTCGACGGTATCGCCGACGAGGGGGTCACCGCCCGGGTTCTGGACCAGCTGGCCGAATCCCGGCTGGTGGTCATGGGCGACGGCACGGTGGAGGTGGCCCATGAGGCACTCATCCGGGCCTGGCCGCGGCTACACCGATGGCTCACCGATGATCGCGCCAACCTGCTGATCCACCGGCGACTCACCGAAGCCGCGCGCACCTGGGCGACGCTCCACCGTGATGCCGGCGCCCTGTACCGGGGCACCCAGCTCCTGGGCGCGCAGGCCCTGGCCGAGGACCATCCGGAGGAGCTCAACGAACTCGAAAGCTCTTTCCTGCACGCCAGCTCCGCTCTCGCCGAGTCCGAGCAGAACGCCGCCCGACGTCAGGCCCGCCTGTTCAAGCGTCTCGTCGCAGGCATATCCGCGCTACTGGTGCTCGCCCTGCTGGGTGGCGGCGTCGCGGTACGACAACGTCAGGACACCCGCCGACAGCAGGTGACCACGCTCTCCAGCGAGCTGTCGCTGCAAGCCCGATCCCTGCTCGCCACCGATCCCGACCTGGCCGGCCTGCTGGCCGTCGAGGCCGACCAGCTCCACTCGAACACCGAGACCCAGGGCGGCGTGCTCAGCGCGGCGGCCGCGCCCCACCGCACCGAACTCAACGTCGGCGGGCCGTCCATCTACACGGTCGCGTTCAACCCGGACCATTCCCTGCTGGCCTCCGCGGCCGGCGACGGCACCATCGGATTGTGGGACCCCGCACGTGGCGAGCGGATCGCCACCCTCTCCGGCCACACCGGGCGGACCGCCGACCTGGCCTTCGCGGACCACGGAAAGCTGCTCGCCTCCGTCGGGATCGACAAGTCCATCATCATCTGGGACGTGGCGACGCGCCAACAGAAGACCCGGCTGACGGAGAACAGCCTCGGGTCGGGCATGGCCTTCAGTCCCGACGGGACCAAGCTCGCCGTCGGCCTCACCGGCGGCCCCGGCGCGAACACCGGCCCCGCCGGCGACATCGCCCTCTACGATCTGCGGACCACAACTCGCACCCTGCTCCGCGAGCACCGGAGTCCGGTCAGATCGCTCACGTTCAGCCACGACGGCGCGATCCTTGTCTCCAGCGACGGGGTGGAGCACCCGGCCGCCTGGCGTGTGGGGACCGGCACGGTGTTCGCCAGACTGCCCGCCGAGCATGTCTTCTCGGTCGCCTTCGGTCCCTCGGGGTATGTCCTCGCGGGTTCCGCCGACGACCGCGGGGTGTACCTGTGGGATCTCGCTGGCGGCCAGCCGGTCCGCCTTCCGCCGCTACCGCTGGCCGGCCGCTACGCATGGACCATCTCCGCGCCCACCGACAGCAAGCTCGCCGTGGCCGACGAGAACGGCGCGATCACCATCTGGGACGTGCGACGCCGCGAGTCCCTGCAGACCTTTCAAGACCGGGGCCGCACCGAGACGGTCTCCGTTGCACTGAGTCGGGACGGGGCGATGCTCGCCTCCGCCGGCTTCAACGGAACCATCGTGCTCCACAATCTGGAGGACGCTCCCTTCAGCGGTTTCGCGGCGCAGGTCAAAGACATGAAGACCAGCCCGGACGGAACCCGTGTCGCCTCGACGGGCAGCGACGGCACCGTCCGCCTCTGGGACACCGACGGTAAACAGCTGGCCGTCCTCGCCGGGCACGCAGACGAGGTGCAGGCCGTCGCGTTCAGCCCCGACGGGCTCCGGCTCGCCGCCGTGACCCGGAACAACATCATCACGATCTGGGATCTCCAACGGCAACGACACGCCTCCGGACCGATCGTGTCCAAGGGAATCGGTGCGTCCACGGACGTCGCCTTCGATCCTGGTGGCCGTCTCGTCGCAGCCGCCACGCTCGGCGCCTTCGTCTGGGACGTCGGCGACATCAACAAACCGACCGACATCACGGCCAGGTTCCCGGCGCAGATCGTCACGTCGCTGGCCTTCACCCCGGACGGCCGCCGCCTCCTGGGCGCGAGCGTCGGCGGCTTCGTCAACACGTGGGACGTCACCACCGGCAAACTTCTCAGCCGTGTGAGAAGCCAGCAGGGCACAGTGCAGGACATCGCGGTCAGCCCCGACGGAGCTCTGCTCGCGACCGCCGGCGACAGCCGTACCGTCAAGCTCTGGGACGCCGCGACCGGCAGCGAACTCGCGGTTCTGCACGGCCACACCGCGCCCGTCCAGGTCCTTGCCTTCAGTCGCGACGGCCGCAGGATCGCCTCCGCTGGCGACGACCGCACCATCGTCGTCTGGGACACCGTTACCCAGCAACGCGCCGCGACCCTCAGCGGTCATGGCGCGAGAGTCCGCGGGCTCGCCTTCACCGCGGCCGGAACCCTCATCTCCGGCGCCGAGGACGGCCGGATCATCCGCTGGTCGTTCGATCTGCGCGCCGCCAGGGCCCGAATCTGCGCCACGGCCGGCCGTCAGCTGACCCGGCAGGAGTGGGCGACGCACATCCCCTCGCAGCGGTACGACCCCTCCTGCGGCGCACCGCCGAGTCGCTGACTGAGCTGCGCAAACGTCCGAAGGATTGTCCGACGTTGTTTGTCCGGTGCCGTCGCCGTGTCGGACAACCTCGCCCCGAACCAGCCTGACTCCAGGACACGAGCCGTGCGGTGGATGTCCACCGAGGAGTCCGACTGCCCGGGGAGCAGCCCGACGGGGGCCCCGGGCACCGGACGACACTGCGATGAAGGAGAACTCGATGAAGCGTTTGGCAGCACTGCTCGCATTGCTCATGACCGTGCTCGCGGGCACGCTCGTCGCCGCCAGCCCCGCCCACGCTCGCAGTCAGCCGGAATGCGAGTCCTACACCGTCGTCAGCAACCAGGCGGGCTATCAGGTCGCCGCGCCGATCGGCAAGTACGGCGTCCTGCCGTGCTCGCTGGTCTGGGGCGACGCCGGGCCGGGCACGCTGGCCCTCCAGTGGGCCCTGAACGACTGCTACCTCGCACCCGCGGGCCGGCCGCTGCTCAACGATGACGCGGCGTTCGGCCAGCTGACCTTCAACGCGCTGAAGTTCGCCCAGAGCAAGGCGGGCATCAGCGCGGACGGCCAGTTCGGGCCGCTGTCACGCGCGTCCCTGAAGTTCCCCGCCTTCACGGGCGGAACCTACGGAACCCCTACCTGCGCCCGCCTCGGTCGTCCGCTGCCGTAACTGCCGCGGGTTAGGCCGCGCCGCCGGTGACAGCGCAAACGCTGTCACCGCCGGCTCACCGGCACAAAGCTGCCCGATACCGGCCACCAGTCGCCGGCTCAGCACGATTCGCTGTGGTGGTGGACACGAATCCGCTGCTATGCCTGCACTTTCCGATATCGCGACGTAGCGTCGAGGGCTGCCCCAGGGCGGGTCCGCATGCCGCACACCTGGTTGACGCTGACCCGCGAGGTGAAGATGGTGCACGCCCGGTGACCGTGACGACTGATCTACGGCTGGGCACGCTTCCGCCGGTGGAAACCGCACCGGCAGCACCGGCGGTGTTCCGTTCCTCCTCGGCCCCGACCCGCCGCACACTCGTCGACATTCTCGACGAGACCGTACGCGCACACCCCGGGGCCTCGGCTCTCGACAACGGTGCCGCCGCGCTGACGTACCGCGAGCTGGCCAACGAGGTCGAGGCCGTCCGGACGTCGCTCGCCAGCCACGGGATCGGCGTCGGCGACCGGGTGGGCGTCCGGATCTCATCCGGTACGGCCGAGCTGTACCTGGCGATCCTCGGTGTGCTCGCGGCGGGCGCGGCCTACGTACCGGTCGATGCGGACGATCCCGAGGAACGCGCCGAGCTCGTCTTCGGCGAGGCGGGCGTCGTCGCGGTGCTCGGTGACGGGCTGACGGTGTCGCTCCGCCGTCCCCCCGGGGGTCAGGGAGGCCGACCCGGCCCGGACGACGACGCCTGGATCATCTTCACCTCTGGCTCGACGGGGACCCCGAAGGGTGTGGCGGTGAGCCATGGCGCGGCGGCGGCTTTCGTGGACGCCGAGGCGCAACTGTTCCTGGTCGGCGAAGCGAGCGAGGCGATCGGCCCGCAGGACCGGGTCCTGGCCGGGCTGTCGGTGGCCTTCGACGCGTCGTGCGAGGAGATGTGGCTGGCGTGGCGGCACGGCGCCAGTCTGGTACCGGCGGCGCGGTCGCTCGTCCGCAGCGGCGTCGACCTCGGACCGTGGCTGGCCGAACAGCGCATCTCCGTGGTCTCGACCGTGCCGACGCTCGCCGCCCTGTGGCCGGTCGAGGCATTGGACGGGGTCCGGCTGCTGATCTTCGGTGGGGAGGCCTGCCCACCGGAGCTCGCGCAGCGCCTGGCGGTCGCCGGCCGCGAGGTCTGGAACACCTACGGGCCGACCGAGGCCACCGTGGTCGCCTGCGCCGCGCGGATGACCGGCGACGGACCGGTACGCATCGGACTGCCGCTGGCCGGGTGGGAACTCGCGGTCGTCGACGGATCCGGCGCCCCGGTCGGGATGGGCCAGACCGGCGAGTTGGTGATCGGCGGGGTGGGCCTGGCCCGCTACCTGGACCCGGAGAAGGACGCCGAGAAGTTCGCGATGTTGCCGGCGCTCGGCTGGCAGCGGGCCTACCGCAGCGGGGACATCGTCCGCGCGGAGCCCGAGGGGCTTGTCTTCGTGGGCCGCGGCGACGAACAGGTCAAGCTCGGCGGACGTCGGATCGAGCTGGGTGAGATCGACGCCGGGCTGCAGGCGCTTCCGGGAGTCGCCGGTGCCGCCGCCGCGGTGCGGCGGACCGCCGCGGGTAACCAACTGCTGGTGGGTTACGTGGTCCCGCACGACGGCGTCCCGTTCGACGCCGCGGCGGCGGCGCTACGGATCCGTGCGCAACTGCCCGCCGCGCTCGTGCCGCTGCTGGCCGTGGTCGACGCGCTGCCCACCCGGACGTCCGGCAAGGTCGACCGGGCGGCGCTGCCCTGGCCGCTGGCCGGCGCGCCGGAGACCACGGGTGAGCTGACCCCGACCGAGGACTGGCTGGCCGGTGGCTGGGCGGAAATCCTGGGCGTACGTCCCACCGAGGCGGACGCGGACTTCTTCACCCACGGCGGCGGCAGCCTGAACGCGGCGCAACTGGTGGCGTGGATCCGACGCCGGCACCCGCGGGTCTCGGTGGCCGACATCTACCTGCACCCGAGGCTGTCGGAGCTGGCGGCCGTCCTCGACGCGTTCGACGGCACGGTGGCAGCTCGCCGGGAGGTCACGCCGACGCCCCGACGCACCGGGGTGATCCAGGCCGTGCTGATGGTGCCGATGCTCGCGCTGGTCGGGCTCCGCTGGTTGACCGTCCTGGCCGCCCTCGGCAACGTCCTCACCCTGCTCACGCCGGCACCCTGGGCGCCGACCGTGTCCTGGTGGTGGGTGGCGCTGGGTTGGGCGCTGCTGTTCAGCCCGCCGGGGCGGATCGCCCTGGCCGCCGGAGGAGCACGGCTGCTGCTTCGCGGGGTACGCCCCGGCAGCTACCCACGCGGTGGTGGCGTGCACCTGCGGCTGTGGGCCGCCGAACGCCTCGCCGAACTGACCGGTGCCACCAGCGTGGCCGGCGCATCCTGGATGATCACCTACGCCAGGGCGCTCGGCGCCCAGCTCGGTGCCGACGTCGACCTGCACTCCGCGCCGCCGGTCACCGGCCTGTTGAAGCTCGGTCGCGGCGTGGCCATCGAGCCGGAGGTCGATCTGGCTGGCCACTGGGTGGACGGCGACGTCGTCCGCATCGGCAAGGTACGCGTCGGCGCGGGGGCCCGGGTCGGGTCCCGCAGCACCCTGATGCCCGGCGCACGGGTCGGCAAGGGCGCGCGCATCGCCGCCGGCTCGACCGTGACCGGCACCGTACCGGCGAACCAGCTCTGGGCGGGCTCACCGGCCGCCCCCGCCGCCAAGGACTCGGCCGGGTGGCCCGAGCAGCGTCCCCCGCGATCGCGGATGGGGGCTCGCCTCTGGCCGATGACGTACGCGATGACCGCCCAGTTGCTGGGGCTGGTCCCGGTCGTCGCCGCCCTGCCGTCGCTCGCCCTGCTCGGCTGGACGCTCACGGCCCGACCGACGGTCGGCGCGGTCCTGGCCGCCGTCGCGGTGGCGACCATCGCCTACGTCGTGGGTTACGCGCTGCTGGTGCTCGGGGCCGTCCGGGCGCTCAGCATCGGCCTGCGCGCCGGCTACCACCCCGTGCAGGGGCGGGTGGCGTGGCAGATCTGGACGACCGAACGCCTGATGGGCATGGCGCGGGTCGGGCTGTTCCCGCTTTACGCCAGCCTCTTCACGCCGGTGTGGTTGCGGCTGCTGGGCGCCAAGGTGGGACGCGGGGTGGAGGCCTCCACGGTGCTCGCCCTGCCCACGATGACCACGGTTGCCGACGGGGCTTTCCTGGCCGACGACACCATGGTCGCAACGTACGAGCTGAGCCACGGGTGGCTGCGCGTCGCTCCGGCGCGCATCGGCAAGCAGGCATTCCTCGGCAACTCGGGAATGGCGGCACCCGGCCGATCGGTGCCCAAGCGTGGGCTCGTCGGCGTGCTGTCGTCGGCGCCGCGGAAGGCGAAGAAGGACTCGTCGTGGCTCGGCGCGCCGCCGATGCCCCTGCGCCGCACCGTGGAAGCCGCGGACACCAGCCGCACCTTCGACCCTCCGCTTCGGCTGAAGCTGGCCCGGGCCGCGATCGAGCTGTGCCGGATCGTCCCGGTGATGTTCGCCGCCGCCTTGGCGGTCGGTGTCCTGGCCGCACTCGCGTTCGTCTGGCGAACCGCCGGGTACGCAGCGGCCGCGCTCGCGTCCGGGCCGGTGCTGCTGGGTGCGGCGCTCGCGGCCGCCGCCATCGCGACGGCTGCCAAGTGGCTGCTGGTCGGGCGGTTCCGGGTCACCGAGCGGGCGCTGTGGACCTCCTTCGTATGGCGCAACGAGCTCGCCGACACGTTCGTCGAGGTCCTCGCCGCGCCGTGGCTGGTCCGCTTCGCGACCGGCACGCCGCTACTCGCGGCGTGGCTGCGCACGCTCGGCGCGAAGATCGGCCGGGGCGTCTGGCTGGAGACCTACTGGCTGCCCGAGTACGACCTGGTGCGGCTGGGCGATGGCGCGACGGTGAACCGCGGTTGTGTGGTGCAGACCCACCTGTTCCATGATCGTGTCATGAGCATGGACACGGTGGAGTTGGGCGCGGGCGCCGCCCTGGGCCCGCACGGCATCATTCTGCCGGGCGCGAGCATCGGCGCGCGGACCACCGTCGGGCCCGGTTCGCTGGTGACCCGCGGCGACGCCGTGCCCTGCGACAGCCAGTGGTTGGGCAACCCGATCGCGAACTGGCCCGCATCGACCGCGCGGCGCGCGTGAGTCCGAACGCGTCGGCGTCGCGCGGTGCCACACCCGGCGCCGAGCGCTCGGGCGACTCGTACCTACCCGAGCACGGCAACGGCGGCTACCGGGTCCTGCACTACGACCTCGACCTCGACTACCGGGTGGTGTCCAACCGGCTCGCCGGCCGGGCCGACATCACCGCGGTAGCCACGCAGTCGCTGTCGCGGTTCACCCTCGATTTCAGCCGGCTCCGCGTCCAGGACGTCCGCGTCGACGGGCGCCCGGCGAAGTACGTCCACCGGTCGGACAAGCTACAGATCAAGACCGAGCAGCCGATCGGCGCCGGGGACACCTTCCGGGTGGAGATCCGGTACGCGGGCAAGCCGGTGCCCATCTCCGGCCGGTGGGGTGAGCTCGGGTGGGAGGAACTCACCGACGGCGTGCTCGTGGCCAGCCAGCCGAACGGGTCTCCGTCGTGGTTTCCGTGTGATGACCAGCCCGCTGCCAAGGCCACCTTCCGGGTGGCGGTCACGACCTCCTCCCCGTACACCGTGCTGGTGACCGGTGATCCGGTGCTTCAGCGGCGGGGCGCGGGCAGCACGACCTGGGTGTACGAACGGCGCGAGCCCACCTCGCCGTACCTGATGAGCGTGCAGATCGGACGCTACGAGGTGGTGGGCCTGGCTGTCGGTGAGGTGGTGCAGCGCGCAGCCATCCCGCGTGCGCTGCGCAGGAACGTCGCCCACGACTTCGGCCGGCACGGCGAGATGATGTCGGCGCTGCAGCGGCTCTTCGGGCCGTACCCCTTCCGGGAGTACGTCGTCGTGGTCGCCGACGACGACCTCGACGATCCCGTCGAGGCGCAGGGCATGGCCGTCTTCGGCCGGAATCACGTCGACGGACGACGCACGCACGAGCGGCTTGTCGTGCATGAGCTGGCCCACCAGTGGTTTGGCAACAGCCTCACAGTGGCGGACTGGCGGCACATCTGGCTCAACGAGGGCTTCGCCACGTACGCCGAGTGGCTGTGGTCCGGCGTCTGCGGCGACCTGCCCACGGACGCCGTGGCCGCGCAGTGGTACGCGTGGATCGCGGATCGCCCACGGGACGTCATCGTCGCGGATCCCGGCGTCGACCGGATGTTCGACCCGCTGGTCTACAAGCGTGGCGCGCTCACGGTGCACGCGCTGCGGAAGACGGTCGGCGAGGAGCCGTTCTTCGCGCTCCTGCGAGCCTGGGTCACCGAGAACCAGCACGCGACGGTGACGACCGAGCAGTTCCGGCTGCACGCCCAGCGCTTCGCCCGCGAGCCCCTGGGCGGCCTCTTCGCCGCCTGGCTCGACAACCCGGCGCTGCCCCCGCTACCGCGCTGACCACCTTCACCTACCGCCGGAGACATCCAGACGGGCTCAGTCGAGTACCGCCTCGCCACCCGGGTAGGCGAACGACGCGCGCGGCGAGTAAAAGCCCCAGACGACTTCCAGCGGATCGGCCGGACGCAGCGCGAACACCGGGTGGTTAGGTTCGAGGAACTCCAACGACTCGACCTCGAACGGGTCGACCGGCTCCGCCACGAACGGGTAGTTGCCGCTGTGCAGCCTGCCGTCGAGCCGGGTGAGGTAACGCAGCTGACCCCGGTTGACGGCGTCGCTGGTGCGCCCGACGCGGGCCGTCGTCCTGATCACGGGTACGCCGTCCGCCTCGGTGATGGCGATCAGCCGGTGCCCGCGTACCTCGATGGTGGTCCTTCCCGGGGTCGCCGGCACGCCCCGGGCGGCGGCGTACGCCCGGACGACCGGGCTGGAGTTGACGTAGTGCGTCCACCAGCGGCCGGGCGTGACACCGTCGGGAGCGTCGACCCCGGAGAGGTCCGGGCCGATGTACGTCAGGGAGTAGGCGCCGAAGCCGGAGGTCTGCCCGGCGTCGTCGACGACGTACTGGTTCATGAAGACCTGGTGGTTCGGTGCCGGCTCGAGCCCGTCGGGCACCAGGGCGGCCACCGCGTCGGGGTCGGCCGGCAGCCAACCGAAGTAGATCATTCTGCTGTTCACGACGAGCTGCGGAGCGACGATTTCGGTCACGAGGGTCCTTCCGGTGGGCATCGGTCCGTAGTCGCGACGCTACGGAGCGGCCCGCCGCCCGGACAACGACGGATTGCCGACACGCAACCCGTCGTTGTCCAGCTCGGGAAGGCGACCCTGAACCGGTCGTTACGTCGGAACGACCGTCAGACGGTGGTGCGTGACCACTGCTGGTTGGCGCCGGTGTTGCACGAGTACTGCTTGAGGACCACCCCGTCTGCGGTCGACGCGGCCGGTACGTCCACGCACTTGTTGCTGTGTCGTGCCCGGAGCTGGAAGTAGCCGCCGTTGGTGACCAGCTGGAACTGCTGGTTGGTGCCGGTACCGCAGGTGTACTGGACGAGCTCGGCACCGTCGGCGGTCGATGCGCTCACCACGTCGAGGCACTTCCCGCTGTTTCGGCTGACGATGCGCCAGTAGCCGCTGCCGGCGTCCTGGAACTGCCACTGCTGCCACGCACCACCGCTGTACGTGTACTGGCCGACGCGCGCGCCGTTGTCGGTGTTCGGTGACTGGACGTCCATGGCCTTGCCGCTGTGCCGCACGTTGATTCGGTAGAACGTTCCGGTCGACGGCGGGGGCGTCGTCGGGTCGCCGCCGACGGTGTCGCCCCACGCGTACCGGATCCGGTCCGCGCCGGAGGTGTTGCGGACGGTCAGGTTGAGGTCGGTGCCGCTGCCGCTGAGGGCGAACATCGAGTACCAGTCGTAGCCGATGGTGCCGGTCTTGCCGCCGAGGGCGGGCCAGTAGGTGCCACCCATCTGGTTGTCCCGCATCACCTGGGCCATCGCGCGGATGTAGCGCACGAAGTTGTCGGTGCTGCCCGCGTCGGCGTAGTTGCGGCCGTCGTTCATGGGTGCGCCGAACTCGGTGGCGACCGCGCGGGAGGCGCAGTTGCCGAGGCGGGCCTGGATGTGGCTGCGGAAGGCGTCGTAGGTCATCGCGCCGTAGAAGAAGGCGTAGTAGTGGAAGGACAGCAGCGTCGAGTTGAAGCGGCTGTCGTTGCAGATGTCGCGCAGGTCCTGGCTGAAGCCGGTGCCGCCGATCAGCACCCGGCCGGGCACCGCCGAGTAGTGGTAGCTGAGCCAGTTCGCCGCGACGGTGCGCCACTCCGCCGAGCTGTAGCCGTGCGGCTCGTTCATCGGTTCGAAGTAGACGTTGGTGTTCGTGCCGTACGTGTTGGTCACGGTGGACCACATCGCGTTCCATGCGGCGAGGTTCGTGATTCTGCCGCCGGAGGCGGCGCCGTCCTCCCAGTAGGCGAGGATGACCTTGAAGCCGCGGGCGGTGGCGGCGTCGATGGCGCCTCGGTACGCCTCCCACCAGGCCGTCCCCACCGTGTGGGTGTTGATGGGCAGCCGGATGGTGTTGACCCCCATGGTGGACGCCATGTCGTCGTAGAGCGCGTTGGCCTTGGCCCGCACCGTCGCGTTGCTGTCGGACATGCTCAGGCCCTGCACGACGAGCGGACTGGTCTTGAAGTTGTCACCCAACATGGCCCAGTTCATGCCTCGGAACTGGTTGGTGGCGGCGGTGGCCGGCGACGACGCGACGGCGACGATGCCAACCATCGCCGTCAACGCGGCCATCAGGGCGGAGAGCACCCGTCGATGTAGTGCCACAGTCGGAACTCCTTAGACAGGGACCAGGCTCAGCTGGTCACGCGGAAGGTGGCGTCGGCCCGGCTCTGCGCATCGGGGACCGGGTCGAGCCGGAGCAGGTAGGCGTAGTGCCGGAGGTAGCGGTCCGGGTGGCTGTAGGACTGGAACGACGTCCACGAGGAGTTGGCGAGGCCGGCGACCTGCCGAAAGGTGGCGTCGGCGGCGAAGGTGGCGGACCCGTCGTTGGCTTCCAGCCGGAGGTCGAACCCGTAGTGGCGCAGGTAGTGGCCCGGATAGTTGACCGACTGGATGGAGACGGTGCCGGAGCCGACCAGGCCGGGCACCACCCGCCACTGGCCATCCTGGGCGGGGCTGACGTTCGGGTCGATGCGGACGTCGTAGTCGTAGTGCCGCACGTACCGGTCCTGGAAGTTGTACGACTGGATCCGGTTGACCGCGGTGGCGGGCCAGCGGGCGAGCACCCGGTTCTGTTCGGCTGCGGTCAGGTTGAGGATCGAACCGTGCCGCTTCTTGGTGCCACCCATCGCGTACGAGCCGGACGCCGGGAGTCGGTAGCTGCCCGGGCTCGCCGGGTCGGTGGTCAGGACCGGCAGGTAGCCGCGTCCGCTGGAGTACTGGTCGAGGTAGAGCACCCATTCGTTGCGGGTGTTCATCTTCATCCACATCGGGCCTTCGACCTGCGCGCCGGTCAGCCCGATGCCGGACAGGTTCCCGAGGGTGGTCCAGGTGCCGAGGAGCGAGTTGCTGCCCTCGAGGGTGATCTGGGCGTCGCGGGAGGCCCGGACGTAGCGGTAGGCGCCGACGCCGGAGGGCACCTCGACGATCTGGGTGTCGATGATCTCCTGGTTGCCGGACCGGCTGACGTAGATCTGCGGGGTGGTGATGCTGCGGAAGTCCGTCGTGCGCGCGTAGTAGATGCGGTGCTTGGCCGCACCGTTGAGTGGGACGTTCGTCGCCCAGTAGAGGACGTAGTCACCGGTGGCCGGGTTCCAGATCGCCTCCGGAGCCCAGGCGTTGCGTCCGTCCGGAATCGCCCCGGCGACGTTCAGCAGCCACGGCGCCGACCAGTTGACCAGGTCGGTGGACTCCCACACGACGAGGTTGCGGCTGCCGTTGTTGATCGCGGTCGACCAGTCCTGGCCGCAGCCGATGCACAGATCGGTGGCGATGATCCAGTACCGGTCGCCGGCCGGTGAGCGAACCAGGGCGGGGTCACGGACGCCGCGGGTGCCGACGGTGGACCGCAGCACGAGCCCGCCGTTGTTGAGGTCCGTCCAGCGCAGGCCGTCGGTGCTGTGGGCGAGGTAGATCTGCTGGTCGGTCGAGGACTCGCCGGTGAAGTGCGCCATCAGGTAGCCGACGGTCGGGTCGAGCGCGGCCGCCTCCTTCGGTGTCGCCGCCGACCAGGTGGTGAACAGCAGGCACGCGGCGACCGCAACCGCACCGAGCCGGGCGAGGACTCTCGACATGTGTCTCTCTCCTTCGCGCAGGGGTTTACCGGACAGCTAGAGGGTCGGTACGACGGGGCGGATGGTGCCGTCGGTGTTGAACTCCATCCGGTCGATGGCGGTTTCACGGTTGGTGCCGTTGCCGGCCGGAACCGCGAACCGGTGGTAGGCGATGTACCAGGTGTCGTTGCCGGGTGCCCGGACCACGGAGTGGTGACCGGTGCCTTTGATGCCGACGTCGAGCCGCTTCTGCAGCACCACGCCGCGCCTGGTCCACGGCCCGAGGGGTGAGGATCCGGTGGCGTAGGCGACCCGGTAGTCCTCGCTGCGCGTGTCGTTCTCGGACCACATGAAGTAGTAGAGACCGTTGCGCTTGAAGACGAACGGCGCCTCGTTGTAGCCCGACGGCGTGATGACCCGCGCCTGCGCGGTGTCGAAGGAGACCATGTCGGAGTTCAACCGCACCGCCCGCGCGACGCCCTGCCCCCAGTACAGGTAGGACTGCCCGTCGTCGTCGGTGAACACCATCGGGTCGATCGTCTGCCCGCCGGAGAACTGGTCGCTGCGGATGAGCGGTCGGCCCAGCGCGTCGCGGAACGGCCCGGTGGGGCTGTCGGCCACCGCGACGCCGAGGTGTTTGGCCGTGTTGCCGCTGGCCGCGCCGCCGCTGAAGTACAGGTAGTAGCGGCCGTTGGCGCTGGCCACCGCGGGCGCCCAGGCCGAGTTGTCCGCCCAGGACACGTCCGGACCGTGGTCGAGGATCACGCCGTGGTCGGTCCAGGTGACCAGGTCGGTGGAAGAGAACGCCTTGTAGTAGGTGCCGGACCAGCTCGCGTAGCCGTCGGTGGTCGGGTACAGGTAGTAGCGGCCATTGATCATGGTGAGGTGCGGGTCGGCGAACAGGCCCGGGATCACCGGGCCCTTGGTGGCCCTGGGCGCCCAGGGCGCGACGAGGCGGAAGGCGCTGTCCGCCCGGAACACGGCCGTGTCCTGGTAGGCGTCGAGCCAGAGGGCGAAGTCGCGGTGCCGGATCCGCCGGTTCGGGTAGTTGTACGAGGCGAGCGCCACCGATCCGCTGACCGAGCCGTCCACGGCACAGAAGGTGGCGTCGGCCCGGAACGCCGCGTCGCCGGTGTTCGGGTCGACCCGGAGCCGGTAGTCGCGGTGCCGCAGGAACATGCCGGCCTTGGTCTGGAACGAGTAGCAGGTCGGCGACGCCAGACCGTTGGCCACGGTGAAGGTGGCATCCAGCTTGGTCTGGTTGGCGCTGCTGGAGGTGACCGGGTCAAGCTGACCGAGATAGTCGATGTGCCGTACGTACCGTCCGGCCTGGTTGACCGCCTCCAACGAGACGGCGCCGGTCGGCAGCGTGGCGGCATGCGCCGGCCCGTCGGTCACCACCACGACAGCCGCGGCGGCCACGGTGCAGAGCACGAGGAGGGGACGTAGACGCCTGGTCGATGCTCCGGACAGCGGTGCCGCTGCCGTACGTCGTGGAACCACGGTCCCGCCCCCTCGGAGAGATCATCTATGTTAGCGTTAACAACAGCAGGCTGGGACCGGGCTCAGACTTGGCGACGGGTGACGCGCCCGCACGGGCTATCTCGCACGCGTCACGCCACTACAGGCACAATGTGTTCGGCTCGTTAAGCTCGCGTTGCGAAACAGTGTTAGCGATCGCATCGACACGTGTCAAGGGATCCATCGACTGCCTGGCGGTGTCGCCAGCATGATGGCGAGTGTGCGTCACCGGCGTTCCGCGTACCCCGCATTCCGACCGCGGCGACGTGCTCGCGGCCGTCGCGACGCCAGGCGCGCCCACGGCGCTGTGACATATTGCCCACGTCCGGCGGCCATCGAATCCGACGGCCGATACCTACAGTCGGACCATGAGCACCGACGACGGCGTGCGGGTCTGGCTCCGCCGGCATGGAGCCGAGCAGATCGCCCATCCCGGAGGCAACCTGTACGCCCACCTCTGTCGAGTCAGCGAACGACTCGCCGTGCTCGGCTGCAACCGTGACGTGCAGGCCGCGGGCCTCACCCACGCCGTCTACGGCACCGACGGGTTCGACCTCACCCTGCTCGATCGGGGCGAACGTACCGTGCTGCGGGATCTCGTTGGCGCCGACGCCGAGGAACTCGTCTATCTGTACGGCGCCTGCGACCGCGGACGCACCTGGCGAGAGCTGGCAAGGACCGGCGAGGTGTTCGATCGCTTCGCACGTCAGGTGCGAACGCCCGACGAGACCCAACTTCGGTCGCTCGTGGACCTGAGCATCGTCAACGAACTGGACGTCATCGAGCACGACCCTGTGGTGGCGGACCGGCACGGGGCATACTTCCGGGAGTTGTTCGCCTCGTGGGCCCCGATCGCCTCGGAGCAGGTCATCAGCGATGCGCAGCGGTCTTGCGGCCGTGACACCTTTGCCTGAGCCAGGTCCCACGCCGAAGATCAGTCGGTGCCCAGCGACCAGGCGACCCCCGACTTCTCGATCAAGCCCACCCTCACTGGTGAGCGGGTGATCCTGCGTCCCTTCGTCGACGACGACCTAAACACTTTCCGGGCGGCGGTGGCCGACCCCGAGGTGGCCCGGCTGACCGGCAGCCCGGCCGACGGCGTTCCCGACGAGGAGCGGATGCGTTCCTGGTACGGCAGCCGCAACGCGCAGACCGACCGACTCGACCTGGCGGTCGTGGACCGCGCCACCGGGGCCTGCGTCGGCGAGGTCGTCCTCAACGACTGGGACCCCGCCAACCGGAACTGCAACTTCCGCACCCTCCTCGCCGCCGCCGGCCGCGACCGCGGCCTGGGCACCGAGGCGGTACGTCTGGTCGTCGACCACGGTATCGAGAGGCTCGACCTGCACCGCATCTCGCTGGAGGTGTTCGCCTTCAACCCCCGGGCCCGCCGGGTGTACGAGAAGGTCGGCTTCGTCGCCGAGAGTGTGCTGCGGCAGGTCCTGCGCGACGGCGACGACTGGGTCGACGCCACAGTGATGTCGATCCTCGCGCCTGAATGGGCGGCGCATCGGGGACATCCCGAGCGCCGAGGCGCGTAGCTGACGAAAGCCGCAGGCGTCAGCTCTGGATGGAGAACGTGGCGACGACACCGTTGTGGTCGGACCTGGTGGCACCGACGATGTCGTAATCGGTCATCCACATCAGCTGATACTCGGGCAGCCGCTTCCAGAAATAGACGTAGTCGATGTGCCGGTTGCCGTGCGTTCCGGTGCCCTTCTCGCCGTACAGGTTGTAGTTGGAGCGCAGATTCGGCAGCTCGTTGGCCTCGAAGACCTGCCACGGGAACTTCGCGTACCGGTAGCTCCGGTCGGCGCTGAAGTCGACGTTCAGGTCACCGCTCACGATGACCTGACCCTCGTCCTGCTTGTCGACCGCCAGTTCCTTGAGGCCCTGGAACTGCGCCTCGGCGCACCTGGTCCGCGGCAGGTCTTCGGGTCGACCCGCGGTTTCGATGCTGGCCACCGCGTGGGCGTTGATGTGGGTGACGTTGCGGCCACTGGCCTTGTGCCGGTACTTGACCCAGTTGTTGTACCGCGCGGGCGGCACCTCGCCCGGGCCGTTGGTGTCACAGACGAAAACCGAACCCTTGTCGAGCACGTCGAACATGCTCTTCTTGGCGATCAACGCTTCGCCAGCCTGGTTGGTCCCGCCCGGCGCGTACAACCACCAGCCGTTGTCGGCGGCCCAGTTCTCCAGGAACGCCTTGCGGGCACCGACCTCGTTGAGACCGACGAGGTCCGCCTTGGACGCGATCAGGTTCAGGTCGTGCGCGAAGTCGGCCTGGCTCAGCCCGTAGTAGATGTTCAGCGTGGCCGCCTTGAAGCCCACGGTCGCGGCGGCTGCCGGGACCGCCGGCAGCAGGGCCGCCACCAGCGCGACCGCGCCCGCGAGAGCGCCCAGGGCGCGGGCCGACCAGTCCGTTGTCCTGCGCATCGTTTTCCCTCCGCACGAACCGCCGTCGGTGGCGGCCAACGCACACTATCGATTCGAGTCGACGCGACGCCGAACATCCGGTGACGAAGCATCAACAGACCTGGGTCGACCGGTGCGGGGGATTACCATTCCGCCATGGACGACACCACCCGCGGCGTACGGATCAGACGCGGCGGCCCGGCCGACGCGCCGGCCGTACTGGACATGCTCGACTCCGCGGTGGTCTGGATGAACGAGCGCGGCAACACCGAGCAGTGGGGTACGACGCCGTTCTCTGCAACGCCCGCACGGGTTGAACAGGTCGATCGGTATCTGACCGAGAACCTCCCGTACATCGCGGAAGTGGATGGGACGCCGGCCGCGGCCCTGGTGTTGGACTCCGGGCCCGATCCGCGGGTACCGATCGCGGCTGCGGAAGAACCCGAACGGTACGTCCGCCTCCTGATCTCCGACCGACGAGTCGCCGGTCGGAAACTCGGGTCGGCCCTGTTGGCACACGCCGTGGAGGAAACCCGGCGCGCCGGCGTGCGGTTGCTACGGGTCGACTGCTGGGCCGGCGGCGGAGGCGAGCTGGTGGCGTTCTACGAACGCCACGGGTTCACTCCCACCGAAACCTTCCTGGCCGGATCCTGGCCGGGGCAGGTGCTGGCCCAACGGGTCGATTGAGCCGCACGACCGGCAGGATCTCACCGAGCG
The DNA here is from genome assembly GCF_059358895.1 of Micromonospora sp. BQ32. Taxonomy (NCBI): domain Bacteria; kingdom Bacillati; phylum Actinomycetota; class Actinomycetes; order Micromonosporales; family Micromonosporaceae; genus Micromonospora; species Micromonospora sp. BQ32. The sequence goes on from NZ_JCADBI010000017.1 coordinate 116,588, forward strand.
GCTGCGGCTGGCCGGGTTCTCGCCGGAAAACGAGGCAACAGTCGAGCGATGGCTGTCGTACTTGTGTGTGAGGCTTCGGGGCATGGCGACTTTCGTTCTGATCCACGGCGGCGGGGGCAGCGCCTGGGACTGGCATCTCCTTGTCCCCGAGCTGACCAGCCGCGGCCACGACGTGGTCGTACCGGAACTGCCGATCGAGGACAGCTCCGCGGGGTTCGCCCAGTTCTGCCAGACGGTCGTCGACGCGATCGGCGACCGGAGCGACCTCGTGGTCGTCGGACACTCCTACGGTGCGTTCACCGCGCCGCTCATTGCCGACAAGCTGCCGGTGCGGCTGCTCGTCCTGCTCACTCCGATGGTCCCCAGGCCCGGTGAGAGACCCGGTGACTGGTGGGCCGACACCGGCTACCGCAGCGCCGAAGGGCTCAGCGAGGAGCAGCAGTTCTACAACGGTGTCCCGGCCGAGATCGTCGCGGAGGCAGCGGCACACAGCCGGGACCAGGTCAGCGCGGAGGGAAACGAGCCGTGGCCCCTGGACGCCTGGCCAGACGTGCCGACGACGGTGCTCATCGCACGCGAGGACCGGTTCTTCCCGGCGGACTTCCAGCGCCGGGTGACCGCCGATCGACTCGGCGTCGCCCCGGACGAGATGGACGGCGGCCACTCGGTGCCGCTCAGCCACCCGAAGCAGCTCGCCGACCGCCTCACCGCGTACCCGCTGCACTGACGGCGGGGCCAGGGCCGTCACGCCGCCGGCGACGAGGCTACCCGCTGGTGGATTCCAGCTGATCGAAGGCCATGCTCCACCAGGACTTCGGGTCGGCGAACGCGGACGAGTCGACGGCCATCAGGTCGGCGCGGATCGCGGCGGCGCGGGCGGCGCGGGCCCGCCCGCCCGGATCTGTCGCGATGAGCTGCCCGAGCCGGTAGAGGAACTCGACAAACGCGGCGAAGGTCGCGTTGACCGCCTCGAAGTTGGGGGTCTCCAGGTCCAGCAGCACGACGGCGCCGGTCAGCGCGTCGAGGCAGAAGAGCAGCTGTGGGTCCTCGGGTGAGCTGCCGAGGACGATGTGGATGCGCGGGCTGGCCTCGCCGATCTCGATCTTCAGCTTGGAGAACAACTCCATGCCGGAGACGTCGACGTCGACCGTGAACAGGATCGGCACGTCGACCGGGATGGCCCCGAACGGCGGGAAGACCTCCGGTGTCAGTGGGCCGAGGACGTCGTCGAACCGGTCGACCGGGAAATAGATCATCCCATCGGCGCCCCAGAGCGCCGTGAGTTCCTCATGTGTCGCGGTCAATCGTCCGTCTCCTCGTCCTCGTCGTCGGGCGTGGTCAGGCCGTGCTCGTCGAGGAAGCCCCACCACTCGTCGTCGTCGAAGCCGACCTCGCCGTACCCGGCGCCGAAGACGTAGTAGGCGAGGAACGAGTCGAGGTCCGGCGCGACGTCGAGGAACAGCTCACGGGCGAACCACTCGTCGGTGGTCTCCGCCGGGAAGTACCAGACCGCGCCGGTGTCACGTCGGATCAGCAGCGGCTCGTCGTTGAGCGTGCCGATGATTAGCCATTCGGCGGCCTCGTCGGCGACGCCGGTGAACTCGGGCATCTGCTCGATGTAGTACTGAATGTCGTCGATGTCCGTGACTGCGGGCAGGTCGATCGCGCCGGCCAGGATGCCGTTGGCGGTTTCCAGCAGCTCGCGGACCGGCTGTGGCAGCTCGGCGGGGATCGTGTCGGCCGGAGCGCCCTCGTTGATCTGGGCCCAGGCCAGCGTCGCGGGCTGGTCCGCCTCCAGGTCGGTACGCAGCTCCGCGATGAGCTCCCGCAAGTCGGGATTCAATCCACTACCTCTATTCGGATCGGTGTGCCATCGGGCAGGTTCTTGATCTGTTGCCAGATTTGCCCGCCGACATCCCAGTTTGTTCTGCCGTGCAGGAGCTTCAGATTACTAACGTCGTCGGCGCCGCCGAGTTGCAGCTCCCACACATGGTCGGGCTGCTGCTGACGGAGTCGGGCAGCGAGGGCGTTCGCCATCTTCTTGTCGTGGGGCCAGTACTTGTCGAAGATCTTCTGCCGGATGCGCTTCTTGTAGTCGGCCGTGATCTTCTTGTCCCGGCCGACCGGGTTCGCCTGCTTGAACAGCTTGCCCTCGTCGCTGAGCTTCTTCAGCGCGTTCATCTTGCGGTCGAACTGGCCACGGGCGTGGAACGACCTGCGCTGCACCTTGATCGTGACCTCGGGCAGGTCGTTGTTGCGCACCACCGGCTTGGCGGCGGCTTTCTTCACCGCCGCGCGGATGCCCTTGCCAACCTTCGGCTTGCCCGCTCCGCCGCGTTTCTTCGAGCTCTTCGGTGCCCTGCTAGGCATCGAGGAGCTCCTGGATCACCTGGTCGATCAGCAGGCCGACGATTTCCCGCGTGATCATCTGGAAGATCGGGATCTCGGCCAGCGACGCGCCGAACGTGACGACGGCGGTGGCGATCGCCTGTGCCACCGCGAAGGCGAGGATCGCCAGCTGCACGATCACTTGGATCTTCAGCGCGAGCACGATCGCGGCGGCGATGATCAGCCCGGTGCCGATCAGCATCGCGGCCTGGGAGTAGTCCGGCAGCGTTCCGGGGCCGCTCTCCGGCTTGGACCACCATTTCTGGAACGCCTGCACCGATTCGCCCTGGTGCTGCGACCAGATCGCCGCCGCGGCCGAACCGGCCTCCCCGGAGGCGTCGGCGACCGTGCCGGAGAAGTCCAGCCATGCCTGGCCCATCTCGAACAGCTTTTCCTCGTCGGCCTCGGGCCAGGTGTAGCCGATCCAGCCCAGTGCCGTGATCAGCTCACCCGGCAGTTGCAGTCCCATGCCGTCACCCCAGCATTCCCTGAATGTCCCGCAGCGCGCCCTCGGCGGCTTCCTCGACCAGCTCGAAGTTGTCGGCCATCTGGGTCAGGGCGCTACCGGCTGAGCCGATCTCTTCGGCCGCCACGCCGATGCAGTCCAGGACCCAGGTGGATGCCTCCGTGTACGCGATGCCGATGAGTGAGCCGATGTCGTCGGCGCCCCACGGCTCGCCGTACCCCTGCATCTGCGCCTCGAAGCTCTCCAGCTGCCCGATGAAGCGTTCGGCGGCGCCGATGACCTCATCGCCGCCGGAACGCAGCAACGCGGGCTCGACCTCGAAGCCGTTCATCGGGTACCTCCTCGGGCCATCCGCTCCTGCGCGTCCGTGAGCGCCTGCAGGAACGCGCCGAGCCGCGGCACGGCCGTGTCACGAACCTGCTCCAGCTGCTCGGTGAGCTGCGAAAGGTCGCCGGGGGCCACCGCCGGGCCGCCGCCGCGCATCGAGTCGATCGCCGCGTTCACGGCTGCGATCACGTGGTCGCAGACCTCAGCCGAGCTGAGCCGCATCATTCGCGGATCCAACGTCAGCGACTCCAGCCGGCCATCAGCGCCGAACTCGGCACGGACCTGCCCCTCGGCGGACTCACCGACCCGGCGCAGACGGGCGGCCTCCTCGTCCTCCGGCGCAGTGTTGGTGGCGCGCAACGCGCCAACAGTCGCGTCCAGCATGCGAGCGAACTCTCCACTCGCCGGCTCATTCACCGACATGCGCCCTCCATCGATCGCGTCCGAGACAGTGGAAAGCGTAGTCAGATCCGGCAAACAGTGTGGACCCGCGAGCAGACACCCCATCGAACATCGTCGACGGCTGTGACCCGTCGACGGAGAGGTAACGCAACGAGGGTACGCCCGGCGCCAGGTTGATCCCGCCACCCCGAGCGTTCGTACCGTCAGGCGGTCGCCAGTCGGACCATGAACTGGCAGCCGTCGGGAGTGTTGCGCACCTCGACCCGACCGCCGTGCGCCTCCACCAGGCCATGAACGATGGCCAGGCCGAGCCCTCCGGACGCCCCACCGTCACCGGGCCCGGGCGTGCGGGCCGGCTCGCCGCGGAACGCGATGTCGAACAGCCGGGGAAGGTCGGCCGGGGGGATGCCGCCACAGGTGTCGGCGACCGACAGCCAGGCGTGGTCCTCCTCCCGGCCGGCTTCGATGCGTACGGTGCCGTCGGCCGGGGTGTAGCGGACCGCGTTGAGCAGCAGGTTGGCCACGACCCGGGCCAGCTCCGGTTCACTCGCGGCAACCGTCGGCCACCCCGACTCGCTGGCAATCAGCGTGATCCGGCGAGCGTCGGCCAGCGGGGTGGCGCTGGCCAGCGCGTCCGAGACCACCTCTCCGAGCGGCACCGCCGTCAACGACAATCGCAGCGCTCCCGCGTTGATCCGGGACAGCTCGAACAGGTCGTCGACGAGTCGGGTCATCCGGTCGGTCTCCAGCCGGATCCGTCGGTGGTACTCGTCGACCGTGTCCGGATCGCGAACCACCCGGTCCTCCAGCGCCTCCGCCATGGCCCGCAGCCCGGCGAGCGGGGTCCGCAGGTCGTGGGAGACCCAGGCGACCAGGTCACGCCGACCCTTCTCCAGTTGCCGTTCCCGCTCCCGGGCCTGGTCGCGCCAGACCGCGGCGCGGGCCAGTCGCCGGCCGAAGTGCCCGCCGACGACGAGGCTGACCACCGCCGCCGCCGCGACGGTGATCAGGACCACCTCAAGGTCGTGTGCGGAGAGGAACATCGCTTCCGCGACCGCCATCACCCCGACCACGACGGCGACCACCGTGGTGGTGAGCAGCACGCTGAGGTGCACGGTGATCGAGCTGCGTCGAAGGGCGCGGAGCAGCACCGCGCCGGCGAGCCCGATGCCGAGTGCCGCGCCGAGCGCGATCGCGAAGATCAGTAGGACGTCACGCATTGGCCGGCTCGTAGCGGTAGCCGACGCCCCAGACGGTCACGATCCGCTGCGGATCGGCCGGGTTGGTCTCGATCTTCTCCCGCAGCCGGCGTACGTGCACGGTCACGGTCGAGTGGTCCCCGAAGTTCCAGCCCCACACCTGCTCAAGGAGTTCGGCCCGGCCGAACACCCGGGACGGGTGTCGCATGAGGTGGACGAGGAGGTCGAATTCGCGCAGCGTCAGCGCCAGATCGGCATCGGCGAGGCGGGCGGTTCGGGAGGTGGTGTGCACCACCAGCTTGCCGTCGGTGAGCGCCTCCGGCCGCCCGGGTGGGGTCCCAACGCCGGCGCGACGGAGCACCGAACGGACCCGCAGCACCAGTTCCCGGGGGGAGAAGGGTTTGGTCAGGTAGTCGTCCGCGCCCAGTTGCAGCCCGAGGATCCGGTCGGACTCGTCACCGCGCGCGGTGAGCATGACGATCGGTACGCCGTCCGGCCGCACCCGCAGCGCCCGGCACACCTCCAGGCCGCTGATCCGGGGCAGCATCAGGTCGAGCACGACCAGGTGTGGCGCCTGCCGCTCCACCGCCGCCAGCGCCGCCGCGCCGTCCGCCGCGAGGCTCACCTGGAAGCCGTCGTTCTCGAGGTAGCGACGAATGACGTCGCTGACGGTTTGATCGTCGTCGACCACCAGCACGCGCTGTGTCACGAACCGTCCCCGTTCCGACCGGTCAACGTCTCCCCTCGGATGTCCATCGGCCCAGCGTAGCCACGCACCGTGGTCCGCCCATCCCGGCAAACCTTGCGAGGTTCTTACGGCTGCCCGCGGAAACCCGGGCGGGCGGACGCGAGGTCATACGGTGACCGGAATGCGGATACTTGTCACCGGTGCGGCCGGGTTCATCGGCTCGCACGTCGCCGACCTGCTCACCGAAGACGGGCACGAGGTGGTGGCCGTGGACGCGCTCCTGCCCGAGGCGCACGGTGCGACAGCACCGTCCTGGGCCGAGCGGCACGATCTGGTGGTCGGCGACGTACGCGACAGCGAGTTGCTGACCCGACTTCTGGCCGGGGTCGACGCGGTCTGCCATCAGGCGGCCATGGTCGGCCATGGCATCGACCCGGCCGACGCTCCCCGGTACGCCGCTCACAACGACCTCGGCACGGCCACCGTCCTCGCGGCGATGCACGCCACCGGGGTACGCCGACTGGTGCTGGCCAGCTCGATGGTGGTCTACGGCGAGGGCCGCTACCACTGCCCCACCCACGGGATCGTCCGGCCCGCCGGCCGCCGGGCCGTCGACCTGGCCGAGGGCCAGTACGAGCAGACCTGCCCTCGCTGTGACCAGCTACTCTCCCCCGGTCTCGTGCCCGAGGACGCGCCGCTGGAGCCGCGCAGCACGTACGCCGCCACCAAGCTGGCCCAGGAACACCTCGCCGGCGCCTGGGCCCGGCAGACCGGCGGATCGGTCTGGGCCCTGCGGTACCACAACGTCTACGGTCCGCGAATGCCCCGCGACACCCCCTATTCGGGCGTCGCGTCGATCTTCCGGTCGGCCCTGGCCGCCGGGCGACCGCCCCGGGTGCTGGAGGACGGCCGGCAACGGCGCGACTTCGTGCACGTGACCGACGTGGCCACGGCCAACCTGCTGGCCCTCACGACACCGGCACCGGATCCCCTGACCCCGGTCAACGTCTGCTCGGGCGAACCGCACACCGTCGGCGAGTTGGCCCACGAGCTGGCGTCGGCGATGGGCGGGCCAGCGCCGGTCACGGTCGGGGGCGGGCGGGCGGCGGACGTACGGCACGTCGTGGCCGATCCGGCGCGCGCCGCCCGGCTGCTGGGTTTCACCGCCCGAATCGGCTTCGCCGCTGGCATCACCGACTTCACCACCGCGGTGATGCGGGATCCGGCAGCGGTCACGACACCGTCCACAGTAGGTGGTTGACGGCGAGAGCCGTGGCGGCCTGAGCGGCCAGCCACCACCGTCGGTGGCCGTTGGGCAGGTGCGCGGTGGCGACCAGCAGCCAGACGGCGAACGGTAGCCAGATCCGCTCCACCTCGGCCTTGCTGAGCCCGGACAGGTCCGCCGCGAGCACCGCCACCGTCGCCGCGATGGGCAACCACACCGTGGGTCCGGCGCTGGCTATCCGCTGCCGGAGGGCCACCGCGCGCGGTGGCTGCGGTGCTCGGATCGGCAGGGCGGTCACCGCCCGCCGCAGCGCCGGCCCGACCACCGGGCCGGCCGAGAGCAGCAGCGCGGCGAGATTCGCCCAGATCCAGTAACCGTACGGACGTTCGGCCGCCCAACCCTGGTAGTAACGACGTGCCACCAGGTGGTAGCCGTCCAGCCACCAGAAGCCGGCGAGGGTGAACACGGCGACGACGGCCGCGACCGCCGTCGCCGCGACCAGGAGCACACCGAGGCGGTCCCGCGCCCGGAGCAACACCACGGTCAACGCGAGCAACCCGACCAGGACGAACCCGTACGACAGGTAGAGCGCGAAGCCGAGCAGCAACCCGCCCAGTGCGGACCCTGGTCGGCCACCCGCTGCCAGCAGCGCCAGCCCGGCCGCGACCACCGCGGCGAAGATCCCGTCCGCGGACGCGCCCACCCAGACCGCCCCCGGCAGGAGCACCAGGAACGGCCACACCGCCCGGGCCGCGTCCTCGGCGCCGAGCGCCCGCAACGCCACCGGAACCGACACCGAGACGGTGGCGCCGAGCAGCACACAGGCGAGCCCGGCGGCAGTCCCGCCGCCCAGGCCGACCCGCTCCAACCAGACGAAGAACAGCAACGCTCCCGGTGGGTGAGCGGCGGCGTGGGTGGACCACGAATCGGGCTGGAAGTCGAGGATCCGGTCGGCGAAGCCGGACAGCATGACGCCGACGTCCGTTACCCGGGGCACCTCGTGCAGGTACTCGGCCTGCACGGTGAGCCGCTCGGTCAACCCCGCGGACCAACCGTCCACCAGGGCCAGCGACAGCGTCCAGAGCACCGAGGCGAGATAGCCGACCGCCAGCAGCCGCGGCCACGGTGTGTCGCTTCCCCAGCGCGTGCCCCGCCAGACGAACAGCGCCGCGACGAGCAGCGCGACGGGGGTGCCGGGCCCCAGATGGGGCTGCCAGGAGGCGTAGAGCGGCGCCGCGTCAGCATGAAGCCGCACACCCCGCTGGTTGAGCAGCGCGCCGACGGCGACGGCAACGGCGAGCAGGGCCACCTCGGCGCCGAGGACGATCAGGTCGGCGGACCGGGGGCGTCCCGGCCGGGTCATCTTGGTCATGGTGACGGCCGACGCTACGACCTCCGACCAGGGATTCGACGGCCGGACGGTAAGACGTCAGGGAGTCGTAAGATCCGTTGCCGTGTAAGCGATTCGTAAGGACGAACGGCGGTCCGGACGGCCGGTGGCGGGCCTAGCGTCGCCGGTATGCACACAACGATCGACGTGGTGCTGCCGTGCCTGGACGAGGCGGCCGCACTGCCTGCCGTACTGAGCGCGCTGCCGCCCGGCTACCGCGCCATCGTGGTCGACAACGGCTCGACGGACGGTTCGCCGGTCGTCGCAGCCGCGTACGGGGCCCGGGTCGTCCACGAGCCGAGACGCGGGTACGGCGCGGCCGTGCACGCCGGCCTGCTGGCGGCGGAGGCGGATCTGGTCTGCGTGCTCGACGCGGACGGCTCGTTCGACCCGGCCGAGTTGCCCGGGCTCGTCACGGCGGTGCGCGACGGTCGGGCCGATCTCGCCGTCGGGCGGCGTCGGCCGGTCTCGGCGGGTGCCTGGCCGTGGCATGCCCGCACCGGGAACGCGCTGGTCTCCGCGCTGCTGCGGCGTCGCGGTGTGCCGGTGTACGACATCAGCCCGATCCGGGTTGCCCGCCGGGCGGCGCTGCTGGACCTCGGTGTCAACGACCGCGCGTTCGGCTACCCCCTGGAGTTGCTGCTCCGCGCCGCCGAGGCGGACTGGCGAATCCTCGAGCTGGACGTCGCGTACGCGCCCCGGGCCGCCGGCACCAGCTCGAAGGTCTCCGGGTCGGTCCGGGGCACGTGGCGGGCCACCCGGGACTTCGCCGGAGTGCTGCGCCCCGACGTCGGTGGTGGCCGGTGAACGTGCTGCTCCTGGTCGCGAAGGCACCGGTCCCCGGGTCAGCCAAGACGCGCCTCTGCCCGCCCGCCGACCCCACCCAGGCGGCCCGGGTCGCGGCGGCGTCGTTGTTGGACACCCTCGCGGCGGTACGCGCGACCGCGTCGGCCATTCCCGTGCTGGCCCACATCGGTCGGTTCGCCGATGCCGAGTACGGCGCGGAGTTGACCGCGGCGTTGGCGGGCTGGCACCTGCTTGCGCAGCGCGGTGGCACGTTCGCCGAGCGCCTCGCGAACGCCCACGCCGACACGGCTGCGGCGTTTCCCGGCCGACCGGTGTTGCAGATCGGTATGGACACGCCGCAGATCCGGCCGGCCCTGCTCGGTGCCGCGCTGGAGCGGCTCGCCGCTCACGAGGCGGTGTTCGGGCCGGCGCTCGACGGCGGCTGGTGGGCACTCGGGTTACGCGATCCGAGGTACGCGAGCGCGTTACGCGACGTGCCCATGTCGACCGGCGACACCGGTCGCCGTACCCTCGCCGCCCTGCGCGGGCTCGGCGTACACCCGGCGATCCTGCCCGTTCAGCGAGATGTCGACGACTGGCCGACAGCGCTGGCGGTCGCGGCCGACCTGCCCGGCACCCGGTTCGCGGATGCCGTGGCGGCGGTAGGCGGTCAGCTGGTGAGTGGACGCCCTAGGTGAATTCGACGATCAGTCTCGACGGTTTCGCTGGTGTGCTGGGCAGACTCGGCGGGTGGGCCGCCGACCGTGACGCGTGCGGTACGCCGGCCGCCCCGATGCCCACCGCCCAACCCGACCATTGGCTGGTGCACGCCGACGGGCGACGTGACCTGTTGCCGGTGTGGCGCTGGCACGGCCCGCCCGAACCGGCAGTTGAGTCCCTCGCCGCACGCTGCACCGGGCCTACGATCGATCTCGGCTGCGGCCCCGGCCGGCTGACCCGGGCACTGGCCCAGCGGGGTCTGGTCGCACTGGGGGTGGACATCTCCGCCGAGGCGGTGCGCCTGACCCAGGGCCGGGGCGTGGTCGCCCTGCGACGCGACGTCTTCGAACCACTTCCCGGCGAGGGCAGATGGGCGCACGCCCTGCTCATCGACGGCAACATCGGCATCGGTGGCGACCCGGTCCGGCTGCTGCGCCGGTGCGGCGCCCTGATCGCGGCGGACGGAACGCTGGTGGTCGAGGTGGAACCCCCGGGGGCCGGGCTGTGGCAGGGACAGGCGTACGTCCTGTCCGGTACGTCCGGCGAGCGGGAGCGGCCGGGACCGGCGTTTCGATGGGCACGGGTCGGAGCCGAGGCGGTGGCCCGTACCGCCGCCGCCGCCGGCCTGCGGGTCACCGACCGTTTCCGGTTCGGTCCACGCTGGTTCGCCGAGTTGGCGCGCTCATGATCCGCCGGCCCCGCGTCCCCGCCCCCGAGGACTTCACCGCGCCCACGCACTCACCGCTGGTCGCCGCCCGACTCGGCCTCTGGCTCGGGGTGGCGTTCGGGCTGTGTTTCGGCACCGGACTGCTCAGCCACTACCTCCAGCACCCGCCGGGCTGGTTCACCTGGCCCACCCGACCGGTCAACCTCTACCGAATCACCCAGGGTGTCCACGTGCTCTCCGGTGTCGCGGCGATCCCGTTGCTGCTGGCCAAACTGTGGAGCGTCTATCCGCGGCTGTTCGTCCGGCCGCCCGTGCGCCAGCCGCTCCGGTTGCCCGCCCACGCCCTCGAACGGATCTCCGTCCTGGTGCTGGTCTGCGCAGCGTTCTTCGAACTGGTCACGGGGCTGTTCAACGTCGCCCAGTCGTACCCGTGGGGGTTCTTCTTTCCGACCGCGCACTATGCGGTCGCCTGGCTGGTGGCGGGTGCGCTGCTGCTGCACATCGCGGTGAAGCTTCCGGTCGCCCGCGCGGCGCTGAGCACGCCGCTGCGGCGCGGGAGGGCGGTGCAGGCCGCGGTGCCGGAGCCTGACGATCGGGACTCGGCGCAGCGACGCGCTTTCCTGCGCACCTCGGCGGGCGTCGCCGGCATCGCCGTGCTGGCCACCGCCGGGGTCACCGTGCCGTGGCTACGTCGGGTGTCGCCGCTGGCGTGGCGTTCCGCCTCGGGACCGCAGGGCGTACCGATCAACCGTACGGCGGCGGCCGCGCGCATTGTCGTTCCACCGGACTGGCGACTGGAGATCGTCTGGCCGGGTGGGCGGGACACCCTGTCCCTGGCCGACCTGGCGGTCCTGCCGCAACGCACGGCGGAGTTGCCGATCGCCTGTGTCGAGGGCTGGAGCGCCTCGGCCCACTGGACCGGCGTGCCCGTCGTCCAGTTGCTCCGCTGGGCCGGCGCACCGACCGCCCGACCGGTTCGGATCACCTCACTGGAAACCGAGGGCCTGTACGCGGCCAGCACACTGCCCGCGGCCCATGCCCGCGACCCGCTGACCTTGCTCGCGCTGAGGATCAATGGCGAGCAACTCTCCCCCGACCACGGCTACCCCTGCCGACTCATCGCTCCGAGCCGGCCAGGTGTCCTCCAGACCAAGTGGGTGGCGCGGCTGGAGGTGCTGCGGTGAGAGTCGTCCGACTGCTCCTGTTCGTGGTCGGCGCCACGGCCACGGCGTACGGCGGCTGGTTGCTCCTGCCCCAGCTCGGCACCACCCTGCCGTGGCTGATCGGCGGACCGGTGCTGCACGACCTCCTGGTGGCACCGCTGGTCGGGCTGGTCGGGCTGGTGCTGGGTCGACTGGTGACAGACCGGTTACGCCTGGCCTGGATCGGCGCGGGTCTGATGGCCAGCGCCACGTTGGTGCTGATCGCGGTGCCCCTGCTGTGGCGACCGCCCTCGGCACCTGCGAACCCGGGTCTGCCGGACCGCGACTATCCGCTGGGGCTCACTGTCGGGCTGGCTGTCCTCTGGGCCGCGATCGTGATCGTCCTGGTCGTCGCCACGGCGGTCGAGCGGCGCGTCCCGGGCCGACGAACCGACCGTCCCTGAGTCGACCCCCCGCATTCTCCGCTTTCGACCAGGAGGGGTACACATGTCAGCAGGAGAGATCAGCACGACCGACCAATCGCCGATCGGCGTGATTGGCGGGTCCGGCTTCTACGAGTTCCTGGACGACGTCGCCGAGGTCACCGTCGACACACCGTACGGACCGCCGAGCGACGCGCTGTCCGTCGGGAGCCTGGCCGGGCGGCCGGCGGTGTTCCTGCCCCGCCACGGCCGCCGGCACACCCTTCCCCCACACCGCATCAACTACCGGGCCAACCTGTGGGCACTGCGCGCACTCGGCGTCCGCCAGGTACTCGCCCCCGGCGCCGTCGGCAGTCTGCGACCGGAGCTGGGCCCTGGCACCCTCGTCGTACCGGACCAGCTGGTCGACCGGACCAGCCGCCGCGAGCAGACCTACTACGACGGACAGCCATGCGCGGACGGGCAACTCCCCCAGGTCGTCCATGTGCCCTTCGCCGACCCCTACTGCCCGGTCGGACGGGCCACGGTCCTCGACGCCGCCCGCGACACCGGTTGGCGGCCGGTCGACGGCGGAACCATGGTCGTCATCGAAGGGCCCCGCTTCTCCACCCGTGCCGAATCACGGTGGTACGGCCGGGAGGGCTGGTCGGTCGTCGGCATGACCGGCCACCCGGAAGCGGTGCTGGCACGCGAACTGGCGCTGTGTTACACGGCGTTGTCCCTGGTGACCGACCTCGACTCGGGCGTCGAGGTTGGTCACGGCGTGACGCAGCAGGAGGTGTTCGCGGTCTTCGCCCGGAACATCGATCGGCTGCGCGTCCTGCTCGGCGAGGCGGTGAAAGGGTTGCCAGCGGAGCAGGGGGCCTGCCCGTGCGGACAGGCGCTGGCAGGTACGTCGTAAGAATTCCGAAAGGGTTCGCGACCAGTTCGACGGCGACCGCGGCCGTACGCTGCGGGGGTGGGAAAACGGATCTTTCGGTCGGCGGCGGCCCGGGCCGCTCTCGCCTGCGCTGTCGTCGTGGTGATGCTGGCCCTTTACTGGTTCCAACCGTGGAAGCTGTTCACCGACACCTACGTCGACGACGCGATTCCCCAGGTAGGGACGACCTCAGTCACCCCGGCCGCCGTAACTCCGACATCCGCGACCCCGGCTCCCGCGACCTCGGCGGCCAACGAGATCCTGACCGCTGGCGAGTTCGTCACCCATGAGCACCGGACGACCGGCAGTGCCGAGATTCGCCGGCTCGCCGACGGACGCCACCAGCTCGTCATCCGAGACCTGAACACCTCGAACGGTCCGGACCTGCGGGTGTGGCTGACCGACCAACCGGTCATCCGCGGCACGGCCGGCTGGCGGGTCTTCGACGATGGCGAATGGGTCGAGCTGGCCAGGCTCAAGGGCAACAAGGGCAACCAGGTGTACGAGCTACCGGCCTCGGTTGACCCACGCGACTTCCGGAGCGTCTCCATCTGGTGCAAGCGATTCTCGGTCTCCTTCGGCGCGGCCGAGCTCACGAGCGCCTGACCGGGCCATCCCGGCCGCAACCTGCCGGACACGGCATTGACATCTTTCACTATCAGATCTAGCGTCGGGGCGAATCGATTCGACGCCGAACCAGGTGCTCCGGCACCCTCCGGCGATCGGTCGCGTGGTGTTCGGGCGCACGGCGTGGCCACCATCGATTCGACGACCGACTGGTCGCGCGTGGGCGGCGAGACCAGCGGCGGAAACCTGTGTCGATGCGCCGGGCCGGGCGCCGTGGGCACATCGCGTCCGCTGGGGATCGTCCACGACGAACGTGGTCGGCGGGGCGACCCGCAGTGGCGCGTCGCGACGGTGCGCGAGTCGCCGTAGGCCCTTCAACCAGTTCGTGCCGAGTGGCGGGAGCCCCTTTCATGACAAGACGTAGACCCATCCTTGGATTTCTCGCGACGGCGGCGGTCGTCGTCGTGACCATGAGCGCGACAGCACTGGCCGGCGGCGTGAACACCAGCGCGTCGGCGGCGGACGTCGGCGCGGCCGCGGCGACCGCCGGGTGCGGCAAGGCGCCCACGTTGACCAGCGGGCAACGGTCCATCCAGAGCAGCGGCCAGAACCGCAGCTTCATCCTGAGGATTCCTGACAACTACGACAGGAACCACGCCTACCGGCTGATCTTCGGATTCCACTGGAACGGCGGCACCGCCAACGACATCGACGGCGGTGGGTCGGACGGGGCTGCCTGGTCCTACTACGGACTGCGGCAGCAGGCGAACAACAGCACCATTTTCGTCGCTCCCCAGGGCAACGGCAACGGCTGGGCCAACCCCGGCGGCCAGGACGTCACCTTCGTCGACGACATGATCCGGGTGATCGAGGCAGACCTCTGTGTCGACACCACGCAGCGCTTCGCGCTCGGCTTCAGTTACGGCGGCGGCATGAGCTATTCGCTGGCCTGTTCCCGGGCAGGAGTCTTCCGCGCTGTCGCGGTCTACGCCGGCGGGCAGCTCAGCGGGTGCAGCGGCGGCACCGAGCCGATCGCGTACATGGGAATCCATGGCATCGGGGACGCGGTGCTCAACATCTCCGCCGGACGGTCCCTGCGCGACAGGTTCGTGCGGAACAACGGGTGCACCGCACAGAACCCGCCCGAGCCGAGGGCGGGCAGCCTGACCCACATCACCACCACCTACTCCGGCTGCCGATCCGGCTATCCGGTGGTCTGGGCCGCCTTCGACGGCGGGCACACCCCCGGCCCGGTGGACGGCGGCGGGGACAGCGGAGCCAGAACCTGGACCAAGGGCGAGGTGTGGAGGTTCTTCACCCAGTTCGGTAGCACCGAACCCACCCCGCCGCCGACCACCCCGCCACCGAGCGGCACGTCGGCGCTGCGCAGCACGTCGTCCGGACGGTGCCTGGACGTCAACGGCGGCTCGCAGGCCAACGGCGCGGCGGCGATCATCTGGGACTGCCACGGCCAGAGCAACCAGAGCTGGACCTCGACCGCCGCCCAGGAGTTGCGTGTCTTCGGCGGCAAGTGCCTCGACGTCAACGGCGCCGGCACCGCGAACGGCAGCTCGGTGATCATTTGGGACTGCAACGGCCAGTCCAACCAGAAGTGGCGGCTCAATGCCGACGGCTCGATCACCGGGGTTGGTTCGGGCCGGTGCCTGGACATGGTCGGCAACGGCACGGCCAACGGCACGCGCATCCAGATCTGGGACTGCACCGGCGCGGCCAACCAACGATGGAGCCGGAGCTGAGCCCGGCGAGGTTCCCGCAAGGGGAACCGGTCCAACCGATGTTCGTCCACCCACAAGGAGGCTCAGCTGTGCCACTTCGCAAACTATCCGCCCCCTGGCTCGGGGCAGCCTCGGCGGTCATGGTTCTGATCGCCGTCGCCATGTACGTCGTCACGACCGTCGCACCGGCAGCCGCGGCCACCACTGCCGGCTGCGGCAAGGCGCCCGGGCTGAACAGCGGCACCCACACCATCCAGAGCGGCGGGAAGAGCCGCAGCTTCATCCTTCGGCTGCCCGACAGCTACAACAACACCTATGCCCACCGGCTGGCCTTCGGGTTCCACTGGTTGGGCGGCACCGCCAGCCAGGTCGCATCGGGCGGAACCGACGGGGCCGCGTGGGCCTACTACGGCATGCAGTCCCAGGCCAACAACACCACGATCTTCGTCGCACCGCAGGGCCTCAACAACGGCTGGGGCAACTCCAACGGCGAAGACGTGACCTTCACCGACGACATGATCCGCGTGATCGACAACGCTCTCTGCGTCGACACCACCCAACGTTTCTCGGTCGGGTTCAGCTACGGCGGCGCGATGAGCTACTCGTTGGCGTGTTCCCGGCCGACAGTGTTCCGCGCGGTCGCGGCAATCGCGGCCCCGGGGCCGATCAGCGGATGCAACGGCGGCACCCAGCCAGTGGCGTACCTGGGCATCCACGGCATCAACGACAACATCCCGAGCGGACGGTCGCTGCGCGACAGGTTCGTCCGCAACAACGGATGCGCCGCACAGAGCCCGCCCGAGCCGAGGGCTGGCAGCCTGACCCACATCACCACCGCGTACTCCTGCCAGCCCGGATATCCGGTGCTCTGGGCCGCGTTCGACGGCGGCCACCAGCAGGGTCCGGTGGACGGGTGCGCCGGCTGTGAGAGCGGCGCGCGGAGCTGGGTCAAGCAGGAGGTGTGGCGGTTCTTCACCCAGTTCGGCTCCGACGTGCCGCCCACCACTCCCCCGCCGACGACCCCGCCGCCCGGCCAGCAGAACGTGCTGATCGCGGGCAGCCAGTCCGGGCGGTGCATCGACATCCCCAACTCCAGCACCAGCAACGGCGCCCGCCCGCAACTGTGGGACTGCCACGGCGGCACCAACCAGCGCTGGACCCATACCGCCAACCGCACCCTGACCGTCTACGGCAACAAGTGCCTGGACGCCAGCGGAGCGGGCAGCAGCAACGGCACCGCGGTCCTCATCTGGGACTGCAACGGCCAAGCCAACCAACAGTGGAACCTGAACTCCAACGGCACCATCACCAGCGCCCAATCGGGGCTGTGCCTCGACGCCGTCGGTTCCGGCACGGCGAATGGGACGCAACTGCACCTCTGGGCCTGCCACGGCGGCGCCAACCAGCAGTGGGCAAGGCGCGCCTAGTACCGCACGCCTCAGGTCGGAAACGCGCCGCTCGGGCCCTGTCCCGGGCGGCGCGTGACCGTCAGGCGCCGATGGCCAGGACAGCGGTGTCGTCGGTGAGGCCGGCACCGAAGGTATCGAGTAGGTCGGTGACGGCGGCGACGGCGGCGGCTGCGGTCGTGGGCGCGAGAGAGCGGGCGAATCGGGCGAGGGCTGCCGCTCCGTAGCGGCCATCGGCGGTCTCACTGCCGACGGGACGCGCCTCGGTGAGTCCGTCGCTGTAGAGCAGCAACGTGTCGCCAGGGTTCACCACGACGGTGGTGTTGGTGTATCGGGAGTTCGGGAAGGCCCCCACGATGCGGCCCTTCGTGGGGTGGTAGTGGGTCGAGCCATCGACCCTCAGTAGCAGTGGCTCCGGGTGCCCACCGCTGGCGATGATCGCGGTGAAACCGCCGCCAGCCGTCGTGGGTGTGAGGATGCCGAACACGACGGTGCAGTAGCGTGCGTCCTCGCGGTATTCCTGCCAGAGCACGGTGTTGAGGTTGTGCAGCGCGGCAGCGGGGTCGGGGTCGTAGACGGTTGCGGCCCGCAACGTATAGCGGGCCAGGGCGGTGACGGCAGCCGCTTCGACGCCCTTGCCGCTGACGTCGCCGAGGAAGAACCCCCAGCGGCCGTCGACAAGGGGGAAGAGGTCGTAAAAATCGCCGCCGACCTGGTCCGTGGACGCCGCCCGGTAGTAGGCGGCGCTGTGAAGTCCGGGCGGAGTCTGCAGCACGGCGGGGAGGAGACTGCGTTGCAGCTTGCTGACCAGATGCCGTAGCCGTTCGTCCTCGCGTTCTGCGGCTTTGCGGGCATCGAGGAGCTCTCGTTCGTAGGCGCGGCGTGTCTTGGCGTCGAAGATCGCCGTCCGGATGAGTTGGGGTTGGCCCTCGCTGCCGGCCTTGACGATCGACGTGACGAGGACCGGCATCCGGGCGCCGTCCTTGGTGCGAAGCTCGAGGGACACACCGCCGATCTCGCCCTGCATGGCCAGCATCGGCGCGAAGTGGGTCTCGTGGTAGATCCGGCCGCCACCGGTGAGGAGATCGCTGAAGCGGCGCTGACCCACGAGTTCCTCGCGGCGGTAGCCGAGCCAGCCCAGCAGGGTGCCGTTGATTTTGGCGATGGTGCCGTCCAGGAGGGTGGACAGGTGCCCGCAGGGCGCATTCTCGTACAGGTCTTCGAGGTTGTCTTCCAGCAGGGCAGGGAAGCCGACCTCACTCGGCTGGGCACTCCTGTCATCGCCTGAACCTTGGCCATGAGGGTCATGCCCCGCAGTGGCGGTCATCGGTAGGCGGCCCTGACAAATGACGTGATCGCTGCGGCCGTGGCCTCCGGCGCGCTCAACTGCGGGCAATGCCCGGTCGCATTCAAGGTGACGAGCCGGCTTCCGGCGATCTGCGCATGCACGAACGCGCCGACTTCGGGCGGCGCGATGGCGTCCTGAGCACATTGCAGGATCAACGTGGGAACGCTCACCGCGGCGAGATCCGCGCGGTTGTCGGACAGGAACGTCGCACGGGCGAACACCTGCGCCATCGCGGGATCCGTCCGACAGAAACTCTCCGTCAGCTCTTCACCCAGCTCCGGCCGCTCCGGGTTGCCCATGATCACGGGCGCCATGGTCGACGACCAGCCGAGGTAGTTGCTCTCGAGTGAACCGAGCAGGTCGTCGATGTCGTCGCGGGTGAAACCGCCTCGGTAATTTTCGTCGTCGATGTAGCACGGTGAGGGGGTGACCAGGACGAGCGCGGAGAAGCGGTCCGGTTCGCGGTTCGCCGCGAGGACCCCGATGCTCGAACTGACCGAATGCCCCACGAAGATCGGCTGCTGGAGGTCGAGGTCCTGGCAGATGCTCAGCACGTCATCGGCGTAGCCGTCCAGGGAGGCGTACCGGTCAGCGTCCCAGGCCGCCGGATCAGCCTTGCCTGATCCGACGTGATCAAACAACACCAGCTGGGCCCATTGTCCGATTTCGGCGGCCACCTGGCGCCACATGTGCTGATCGCATCCGAAGCCGTGCGCGAGCACAACGGTAGGGCCGCCCTCACGACCGGTCAGCACCACGTTGTTGCGGTTCCGTACACGCATTCGCCTATCTTCCATCACCCGCATCTGCGGACCAACCGGCGCTTCCCAACCGGAATGATCACCGACTCGCGTTGGTCACCGGGACATCCAGATTTATCCCGGTGCTGGTCACTGCCAGCAGGTAGGTGACGCACGGAGCGGCGGCGCGCAGAGCCAACGCGACCTCGGCGGACTCGGCCGCGCGCTGTGTTCGCAGCAGTGCGGTGATGCCGTGGGCGCTGAAGAAGGTCACCCCGGAGAGATCGAGCACCAGACGTGCGGGTCGCCGGGTGATCACGTGTTCGGCCAGCTCGCTGATGAGATGAGCGGTGCTCATGTCGACCTCGCCGGAAACGACGATCAGTGGCGTGTGCCGATCATTGTTCAGATCCAGCGTCATGATCGGTTTGGCGGGCTGCGCGTCGTGCCGAGTGGGCTGAGCGTGCTGCCGAGTGGGTTGTTCGAGGATGGACATGACGCCTCCCGATCTGGTTCATCGGTGAGTCGGACCCTCCCGCGCGACGAGGCGCGGGCGGCGGACCTGGGCGCATGTCTTGACCCGCCGACCACCCTACCCACCATGTCCGCCGCTGACACCATTCGAGCGGTGGACGAGTCTCGATCGGCAGTGATGGCGAGAATCCCCGAAGAGGTGCTGCTCGTCCGGTTCGGTCCGCCGGCGTCGGGGTAGGGCCACATGCTGGAAGGCGGTCGAGGCGAGGAGGCGACGGTGGCGGACGCGACGGTGTCGGACCTGGTGGTGGCCCGGTTGGCCGACTGGGGCGTGGGCCGGGTCTTCGGCTACTCCGGGGACGGTATCGACGGGGTGATGGGGGCCCTGCGTCGGGCCGGTCGGCCGGAGTTCGTGCAGGCCCGGCACGAGGAGACGGCGGCGTTCATGGCCTGCGGGCACGCCAAGTACACCGGCGGGCTGGGGGTGTGTCTGTCGACCCAGGGACCGGGCGCGGTGCACCTGCTCAACGGCCTCTACGACGCCCGGCTGGACTCCCAGCCGGTGCTCGCCCTGGTCGGTCAGCAGGTGACCTCCGTGCTGGGCAGCGGCTACCAGCAGGAGATCGACCTGGTACGCCTCTACGGCGATGTGTGCGCACAGTTCGTGCAGACCGCGTACACCCCGGAACAGCTGCCGATGCTGCTCGACCGGGCGATCCGCACCGCCCTGGCGACCCGCAGCCCGACCTGTGTGATCCTGCCGCACGACGTGCAGACCGCCCCGGCCCCGGACCTCGGTGCGCAGGAGCACGGGATCATGGTGACCAACCCCGGGTTGCCGGTGCCGGAGCTGCGGCCCCGCGCCGACGATCTGCGGGCAGCCGCGGACCTGCTCGACGCCGGGGAGCGGGTAGCGATCCTGGTGGGGCAGGGTGCCCGAGCCGCCGTCGGCGAGGTGGTCGAGCTGGCCGAGGCGCTCGGCGCCGGCGTGACGGCGTCGCTGCTGGGCAAGCCGGTGCTGGACGAGGCGCTGCCCTTTCACACCGGCGTGATGGGCCACCTGGGCAGCACCGCCAGCAGCATGCTGATGAACGAGTGCGACACCCTGGTGATCGTCGGCAGCAACGACCCCTGGTCGGAGTTCTACCCGGCGCCGGGGCAGGCCCGGGCGGTGCAGATCGACATCGACGGCCGACGCCTGGGCATGCGCTACCCAGTGGAGGTGCCGCTGCTCGGCGACGCCGCCGAGACCATCCGGGCGCTGCTGCCGCTGCTGACCGCCCGGTCGGAGCGGAGCTGGCGTCAGCGTGTCGAGGGCGAGGTGACCCGCTGGCGGGACATCGCCCGACAGCGGGCGACAGCTCCGGCGGAGCCGGTGAACCCGCAGTACGTCCTGCACGCCCTCACCGACCGGCTACCCGCAGACGCGCAGGTGGCGGTGGATGTCGGGTCGGTGACCTACTGGTACGCCCGGCACCTGCGGCTGCCCGTCGGTGTGGACGCGCACCTGTCCAGCACCCTGGCCTCGATGGGTTCGGCGCTGCCGTACGGGCTGGCCGCGAAACTCGCCGCCCCGCACCGACCGGTGGTGGCACTCGCCGGGGACGGGGCGATGCAGATGAACGGGTTGGCCGAGTTGCTCACCGTCGCGCACCGCTGGCGAGACTGGGCGGACCCCCGGTTCGTGGTGCTGGTGCTGCACAACCGCGACCTGGCCGAGGTGAGCTGGGAGCAGCGGGAGATGGAGGGCGATCCGCGCTTCGTCGACTCCCAGCGCCTGCCGGACGCGCCGTACGCCCGCTGGGCCGAGTTGCTGGGTCTGCGCGGCGTCCGGATCACCAGTCCGAGCGAGGTCGACAAGGCTTGGGACGAGGCCCTGTCGGCGGACCGACCGATGCTGATCGAGGCGATCGTGGACCCGGCGATCCCGCTGCTTCCGCCCGCGCAGCCCTACGAGAAGGTCGCCACCATGTACGAGGCGCTCGGTCGGGAGGACACCGACCTGGGCCGGCGGGCGCTGGCGCACCTGCGCCGCGAACGGGCCACCGAAGGCTTCGACGATCCGCGGTGACAGCGTGCGGGCATGGCGAACAAGATTCGGGAGAAGCCTCCGAGCAGACGCGGAGCGGGGGTGAGCGGGATGAGGATCGTGGCGGTGGCCGGGTCGCTGGCGGTGACCGTGTCGGGCCGGCCGATGCCGCTGTGGGCGGCGCCCGCGCCGTCACCGGAAGGAGGACATCGTGGTGGACCGGATCGCCAACCCGTGGGGTGAGCGGACCCCGTACGGGCCGGGGCAGCAGTGGCCGGTGCGGGTGGACCGGTACCTGGCCGACGGCCGAACGGATGCCGACGTGGACCGGTGGGTGCAGTCGGCGTCGGTGCTGCACTCCAACGGCGACGCGCTGGACATCGGCGTCGCCGACGGGCGGATCGTCGGGGTGCGCGGGCGGGCTGTGGACCGGATCAACCGGGGCCGGGTCGACCCGAAGGACCTGTACGGCTGGCAGGCCAACCACAGCCCGGACCGGTTGACCCGACCGCTGGTCCGCGACGGCGATCGCCTCGTCGAGTCGGACTGGGACACCGCGATGGGCCGCATCGTGGCCCGATCGAAGGAACTCCTCGACGGGCCGGGTGGGTGGGGGCACTTCGGCTTCTACACCACCGGGCAACTGTTCCTGGAGGAGTACTACACGCTGGGTGTCATCGGTAAGGCAGGTCTGGGCACGCCGCACATGGACGGCAACACCCGGCTCTGCACGGCCACCGCGGCGGCGGCGATGAAGGCGAGCTTCGGCACCGACGGGCAGCCCGGCTCGTACACCGATGTGGACCACTGCGACGCGATCGCGCTCTGGGGTCACAACGTCGCCGAGACGCAGACGGTGCTGTGGATGCGGATGCTGGACCGACGCCGTGGCCCCAACCCACCGGCGATGCTGGCGGTGGACCCGCGCGCCACCCCGGTCGCCCGGGAGGCCGATCTGCACCTGGCGGTGCGTAACGGCACCAACGTGGCCCTGATGAACGGCCTGCTCCGGGAGATCCTCCGCCGGGGCTGGTACGACCACGACTACGTCGACGCGCACGCCCTTGGTTTCGAGGAGTTGTGCCGGATCGTCGACGGCTATCCGCCGCAGCGGGTCGCCGACATCTGCGACGTGCCGGCCGCCGATGTGGAGCGCGCCGCCGAACTGCTCGGCACCTCGCAGCGGCTGCTGTCAACAGTGTTGCAGGGCTTCTACCAGTCGAACCAGGCGACCGCCGCCGCCTGTGCCGTCAACAACCTGCACCTGATCCGGGGGATGATCGGCCGACCCGGTGCCGGGATCTACCAGATGAACGGCCAGCCCACCGCCCAGAACACCCGGGAGACCGGCGCCGACGGCGACCTACCCGGCCTGCGCAACTGGGCGAACACCGCCCACATCGAGGAGTTGGCCCGGCTGTGGAACGTGGACGTGGACACCATCCCGCACTGGGCGCCGCCGACGCACGCCATGCAGATCTTCCGGTACGCCGAGCAGGGCTCGATCAAACTGCTCTGGATCTCCGCCACCAACCCGGCCGTCTCGCTGCCGGAGCTGCACCGGATCCGGCAGATCCTGACCCGGCCGAAGCTGTTCGTGGTGGTCCAGGACCTCTTCCTCACCGAGACCGCCGAGCTGGCCGACGTCGTGCTGCCCGCCGCCACCTGGGGCGAGAAGACCGGCACGTTCACCAGCGTCGACCGGACCGTGCACATCTCCGACAAGGCCGTCGACCCGCCCGGGGAGGCCCGCCCGGACCTGGACATCTTCCTCGACTACGCCCGCCGGATGGACTTCCGCGACCGCGACGGCCAGCCGCTGATTGACTGGACCGGGCCGGAGGAGGTGTTCGAGGCGTGGAAGGAGTGTTCGCGGGGTCGGCCGTGCGACTACACCGGCATCACCTACGAGAAGCTGCGCGGCGGCTCCGGCATCCAGTGGCCGTGCACCGACGAGCACCCCGACGGCACCGAGCGCCTCTACACCGACGGACGGTTCCACACCGACCCCGACTACTGCGAGACGTACGGCCAGGACCTGGCCACCGGTGCGGAGTTCACCGAGGCGGAATACCGGGCCAAGGAACCGGACGGGCGGGCGTTCCTGCACACCGTCGACTACCAACCCTCACCCGAGGTGCCCGACGACGAGCATCCGCTGCTCCTCACCACCGGGCGCACCGTCTACCAGTTCCACACCCGCACCAAGACCGGCCGCGCCCCTCAACTCAACCAGGCGGCCCCGGACGTGTGGGTGGAGCTCAACCCCACCGACGCGGCCCGGTTCGGCATCGTCGAGGGCGACCTGGTCGGCGTCTCCTCGGCGCGCGGCGCCATCCAGGCCCGCGCCAGGCTCTGCGGCATCCGCCCCGGCGTCGTCTTCCTGCCGTTCCACTACGGCTACTTCGACCAGGACCCCGCCGGGCGCACCCCGCGCGCGGCGAACGAGCTGACCATCACCGCCTGGGATCCGGTATCCAAGCAGCCCCTCTTCAAGGTCGCCGCCGTCGCGGTGGCGAAACTCGCCGACGGGCGGGGCGTACCCTCGCCGGCGCCGACGGTCGGCGGCAGCGCACCGCCAGCGGACGCTGACCTGCCGCCCACCGTTGGCGGGCCGACAGCCGAAGCCACCAGCGGGAAGGAGTGAGCCGTGCACCTCGCCCACTACCTCGGTCTCCTGCACCGCGCGCAGGTCAACCTGGCGGACGCGTTTCGGGAGATCGCCGACGCGCACGCCGAGGAGCCCGACATCGAGCACCTCTGCCAGCAGCAGGCGAAGCGCTGCGACGCACACGCCGAACAGTTGCACCCGTTCGTGGTCCGCTACTCCGAGGACGCCCCCGACGAGCCCGACCGGTTGCACTCGCAGCTGTTCACCGGCACCCGGGCCGGCGGCATCGGCCTGCTGCGGGACCTCCAGGACCTCTATCTGATGGCCGCCGAGTGCGACATCACCTGGACCGTGGTCGGCCAGGCCGCCTACGGCGCCCGCGACGAGGATCTGCTCGCGGTCGTGCAGCGCTGCGAGGGAGAAACGGCGATCCAGCTCAAGTGGCTGCGTACCCGGATGAAGGCCGCCGCGCCCAGGCGCTCGTCGTCGCCGACTGACGGCGCTGACCGGGGCAGGCGGCCGCCTGCCCCGGTCAGCTGGTTCTCCGGTTAGGCCGCCCGCCCGCTTCTTCCCGGTGTGTCCCGGGGCTCTTCGGGTAGGGCATCAGGAACCGAGAGAGAGGGACTCCTGATGCCGAGCACCACCATGCCGATGCTGCAGACGTACCCCAAATCGATCAACCTGGACCGCGCGAAGCTGGCGGCGACGATCGACGCGCTCAACGACTGCGCCCAGGCCTGCACCGCGTGTGCGGACGCCTGCCTGAGCGAAGACATGGTCGCCGAGCTGACCAAGTGCATTCGCACGGACCTGGACTGCGCCGACATCTGCACCACCACGGCTCGGGTGCTGTCGCGGCACACCGGCTACGACGCGAACATCAGCCGCAGTCTGCTGGAGGCGTGTGCCACCGCCTGCAATGCCTGTGGGGACGAGTGCGCCGCTCACGCCGACAAGCACGAGCACTGCCGGGTCTGCGCCGAGGCGTGTCGGGCGTGCGAGCGGGCCTGCCGGGACCTGTTGGCCACCATGAGCTGAGCAACAGGCAGGGGTGCCGGCCGCTTTCCCGACGATTGGAGGCACAAACGGCGCCAGCCGGCACCCGGTTCCAGGATGCGGACGTTTCCGCCTCTTGCATGGGGTTGGTTACCACCTGAACGAGACGAGGAACGACAGTCGAGTTGAGGGGAACCGTACTGGCAAGCGTCATCGTCGGCACGGGGTTCGCCGGCTTCCACGCTGCCCGCCGCCGAAGGGCGGCGGGGCGGGCCAGCTGGCGCCTGGTCGGGTCACCCGCCCGCCGGCTGCCCGGTCACGGTCGGCTTCGGCGTCCGCCGGTCGGGAATCCTCGCCCCCCGCACCGGCCCGCTACTCCTCCGGGATGCGCGGGCCGACCTCGCCCCGCTTCAGGTGCTCCGCGTTGCGGTCGGCCTCGCTCTCGGCATTCGCGGCCCCGGAGCCGGGATCCGTCGTCCGGCGCCCCTCGGCGTCCTGGTACACCGCGCCAGTTTCGAGGGCTCTCTCCTGCTGACTCTGCTCAGGCGTAGTCATGGATTCCCCCTACCCTCCGGGTCCACCAGCAAACGGTCCCGCCGGTGCTGCCGTTGGTCGAAGCTGGCACGTCTTCCGGACGGTCGTCCCAGATATCGGGGTGCACCGTCAACAGTCTGCTACGGCTGTGGGCGGCGTGCGTTCTCGACAATGGCCGAGGCGACGTCGCGCACTTTGCGATTGGTGTCCTGCGACATTTTGCTCAGGATGGCGAAGGCCTGCTCGGGGGTGCAACGGCGCTCGCCCATGATGATGCCTTTGGCCTGTTCGATGACGGCGCGGTTCTCCATCGCCTTCTGCATGTGCCCGGCCAGGGTGGCCTGGGTTTCGTACAGGTGGGCATTGGCCAGGCCGACGGCGGCGAACCCGGCGAACGTCTGAGCGATCGCGATCGCGTCGTCGTCGAAGGCGTTCGGTGTGGTGGCGTAGATGTTCAGCGCACCGGTGACGGGCTCGTGCACCGGCAGCCCGACCGAGAGGGAGCTGTGCGCGCCGGCCTGGGCGGCGGTCTCGGCCCAGCCGGGCCACCGCTGCTCGCTGCCGGTGTCCGGCACCATCAGACTGGAGGTGCTTTCAGCGGCCTGCAGGCACGGGCCGTAGCCACGTTCGTACTGCTGCTCGTCCAAGGCGCGGGCGAGCTCGCCGGTGAACGCGGCGGTCTGCGGCTTGTTGCCGTGCAGCAGGGTGACACTGACCTCACTGGCCCCGGGGATCGTGCGCTTGGCCAGCAGCGCGATCTTGTCCAGCAGGGCGTCGAGATCAACGTCGGCGAGTCGAATACGGCCGAGCTCGGCGAACGCCTCGTGCGGGTCCATGGGTTCGACGTGCGTCATCAAAGCGTCCTAAACGAGGGCGCGTACCACCAGGTGCCTGGGGTGGGGTGCGCGGATCGCTGCAGGACTCCACAGGCGGAGTCCGGGATCCGCGCCGCTTCTTGACGCTGGTCTCGACGACGCCCATCGAAGGCGACGTGCCACAGGTCTCTAGCCTACCCGTACCGGAAGCTCGGCTGTCATTCACGCCCTGCGGTGCCGGCGTGCTGCCCCCCGCGACGATCGCCGGCCGTTCGTGAAGACGCGTACGCTGGAGGTCTGTAGTCGACGCCTGCAACCGTCGACCGAACCATCGTCAAGAAGCGGCGTAGGTCTAGGACCCCCGGAGCGGGGCCTGCAGCGACCTACGCACGCCGGCCCCGTCGAGGACACCGGTCCTGATCATGGCATCAGGCGACGCAGAACTCGTTGCCCTCGGGGTCGCGCATGACGACATGGCCGAGAACGTCGCCGTACCACTCCTCGCGGACCACCGTCGCGCCGGCGGCAACCAGGTCGGGCACCTTCTGCCGGATCAACCGGGCGCGCTTGGCCATGTCCGTGGAGCCGGGACCTGCCACCCGGATGTCGATGTGCATGCGGTTCTTGGCGGACTTTGCCTCGGGGACCTTGAGGAAGCTGATGGCCGGACCCCGGCCGTCCGGATCGACGATGGACGCGTTGTCGGGCTCGTCGAAACCGGGCTCCTTGACGTAGCCGAGGGCCAGCGCCCAGAAAGCGGCGATCCGCTGGGGATCGTCGGCATCGCATCCCAGGGTCCAAAGAGTGGCCACCGCGCCAACGTACGTCAGCTGTGACGCCCTGTCACCGACCCGACCGGTGTCGCCCGGCGGCGATGGTG
Organism: Micromonospora sp. BQ32; assembly: GCF_059358895.1. Lineage (NCBI taxonomy): Bacteria > Bacillati > Actinomycetota > Actinomycetes > Micromonosporales > Micromonosporaceae > Micromonospora > Micromonospora sp. BQ32. The sequence continues at coordinate 143,486 of NZ_JCADBI010000017.1, forward strand.
CCCGGTCTTGGGCCCGGCGGCGGTGGCTCAGTGACCACGGAACGCCTCCTCCAGCCACCAAGCGCCGCGCTCTGCGCAGACCTTGGCGTCGATCACCAGCGGCCGGGTGGGACCGGCGAGCCAGTGGCGTACCGGTCCGAGATCGTCGACGGTCCGGACGGTCAACCCGTCACAACCGTAACCGCGGGCGATCGCGGCCAGATCGGTCTCGGGGAAGGTGACCGTCTCCAACGGGTGCCCGTCCGGACCGAAATGGTGCACTTCCGCGCCGTACGCCGCGTCGTCGTAGATCACCACGAGCAGGGGTAGCGCCAGCCGAACGGCGGTGACCAGTTCGGTCGCGGACATGACGAAGCCACCGTCGCCGACCGCGGCCACGGTGAGCCGGTCCGGGCGGGCGACCGCCGCGCCGAGCGCGCTGGCCAGGCCGAGCCCGACCGACTGGAACGCCTGGGTGAAACAGAATCCGGCCACGTCCGGTACGTCGAGCCACATCGAGGGGTAACCCATGAAGTTGCCGGAGTCGACCACCACCGTCCGGTCGGGCGGCAGCAGGTCGTCCAGGGCGGCCGAGAGCGTCCTCGGATCGATCGTCGCCGGGGCACCGCCGCCCTCATCCTGGTACGGAACGGTCCGCCACCGGCCGTGGTCGCGAATCCGCCGTGCCAGCTCCGGCGTACGCCACCCGCCAGTGCTGGCGTCCACCGGCGCGGTGGAGCCGACGCCCAGCCGAGCGAGCAATGCCTCGGCGACCGCCGTCACCTCGCCGGCCACCGTCAGGTCGACCGGGCGATTGACCCCGAACGCGGTCGGGTCGTGGTCCACCTGGACGACGACGGCGGAGGATGGGATCAGCTCGCCATGCCGGGTGGTCCACATGTTCAGCGTGCTGCCCCACGCGACGACCAGGTCCGCAGAGCCGATCAGCTCGGCGGCGAGCGGGGTGGCGAAGCCACCGGCCACGTCGACGTTCCACGGGTTCCCGGCAAACAGGCCCTTCGCGGCGGCCGAGACCGCGAGCAGCGCGCCGCACGCGTCGGCGAGCCGGGTCAGCGGTTCCCGGGCTGCCCGGGCGCCCCGACCGGCGATGAAGACCGGTCGACGGGCGGCCTGGAGCGCGGCCAGCAACGGCTCGATCCGCGGGGCGGTGGCCGAGGCCGGCGCGACCGCCGGGACCGGGCCGGACCACGGTTCGGTCACGGCCTGCTGCACCTCCAACGGGAGGCCCAGCACCACCGTCGCGCCCCGGGCGGCGGCCCGGTAGACCGCGCCCGTGTCCTCGGCCGCGTGCGTCGCGCGTACCCGGTGGAAGTCGGCCCCGACCGCGGCGGCGAGCGCCGGCAGGTCGATGAAGAAGTTCGACCGCGGCGCGGTCGCCTCCGGGGCCAGGACCACCATCGGGGTACGGCTCTTCGCGGCCTCGGTGAGGCCGGTCAGCGCGTTGGTGACGCCCGGCCCCTGGTGCACCGAGAGCAGCCCCACCCTCCCGCAGGTGCGGGCGTACCCGTCGGCCATGCTCGCCGCGCCGCCCTCGTGGGCCGCCGCCACGAACCGGGCACCGGCCGCGACAAGCGCGTTGGTGACATGGAAGTTGCCACTGCCGACCACCCCGAAGACGTGCCGTGCGCCGTGCCCGTACAGGACCCGGCCGACCACCTCCGCTACCCGCACCGGTGGCCCGGCCTACCGTTCGACCAGCGCGAGGACCCGACACGGGCTGCCCGACCCGGAGACGATCGGCAGCGGTCCCGCGATCACCACCGCGCCGGTCGCCGGCAACTGCGCCAGGTTACGGAGCTGGGTCAGGCCGTACTTGTCCTGACCGAGCAGAAACGAGTGGCACGGGAACGGCGGGTCGAACGAATGCGCGGCGCCCGCGTCGGTCCCGACCGTCTCCACCCCGACGCCCTGGATCGGCGACTCCTCGGCCAGCCAGCGGGCGCACTCCACGGAGATGCCCGGAGTACGCCCGGCGTTGGCGTACCGTTCCGGGTCGTCGCCGTACGCGTCCCAGCCGGTGCGGTAGAGCAACCAGCCACCGGTGGGCAGGGCGCCGTGTTCCGCCTCCCACGCCTTGACGTGATCGACCTCCAGCAGGAAGTCAGGGTCGTCGGCGGCGTCCGCCGCGTGGTCGATCACCACCGCCGGGGCGATCAGCTGGCTCACCGGAACCTGCGACACGTCGGCGCCCTGTTGACCGGTGACCCAGTGCACCGGGGCGTCGAAGTGGGTGCCGGTGTGCTCGCCGGTGGAGAAGTTGTTCCAGTACCAGGCCGGACCTCGGTCGTCGTACCGGCTGATCTCGCTGAGCCGGAACGGCCAGGTCTGGCCGAACTGCTCGGGCAGACCCAGGATCGGGGTCTGGTCCGAGAGCGGAGCGGTGAGGTCGACAACCTGGATCCGGCCACTGGAAAGAGCGGCGACAAACTCCGGGAGCACCGTCATGCGGCGACGGTACACCCGCCCTTCCTCCACGTTGGATCGTCGGAACGGTGCCACTTGGCGCGTTGCTCTCCGCGGCGACATGGCGCCGCAGCTCTGCCGCTGATCGTCGCCCCGGCGGTGGGGCACCGCGTCGGTCGGGTGGGGTTTCGCGCCGGGCGTTGTGGGCACTGCCCGCTCATGACCGACCAGCGCGGACCACACCTGGACGACACCCTCGGGGCGATGCTCAACGGCTACGCCTGGCTGCCCGGGTTGTTGCGACATGGAGGCGGATGCGCCGTGCGGGCCCGTGTGCTGGGCCAGCGCGCACTGGCGCTACGGGGGCCCGACGCGGTGCGTTTCTTCTACGACGAACGGCACGTGTGTCGGCGTGCGGCCATCCCGGAACCGGTACAGGGAACGTTGTTCGGCCACCGGGCCGTGCACACCCTCGACGGCGGGGACCATCGTCACCGCAAGGCGCTGTTCCTGTCCCTGCTCACCGATCCGAGGCGGGTTGCCGCACTGGTCGACCAGGTCGGTTCGGCCTGGAACGAGGCGATCGCGACAAGCGGTGACGGGCGACCGGTCGTACTCTTCGACGAGGCGAGCCACGCGATCACCAAGGGCGTCTGCGGCTGGGCCGGAATCCCACTCGGCGATGCCACTGTCGGGCCCGTGGCCCGCGACCTGACCGCCCTGGTCGACGGCTTCGCCACGCTCGGCCCGCGACACTGGCGGGCACGGCGTGCCCGTGGCCGGCGCGAGGACTGGCTGGCCGGACTCGTCCAGCAGGTCCGCGCGGGCGCTGTCACCGCACCTGCCGGATCCGCACTGGAAGCGGTCGCTGGGCACCGCCACCGGGACGGTCAGCTGGTGGAGCCCAAGCTCGCCGCGGTCGAGCTGCTCAACATCATCCGTCCCACCGTCGCGGTGTCCTGGTTCGTGGCCTTCACGGCGCACGCGCTGCACCGCTGGCCCGAACACCGCGACAACCTGCGCACCGGCGACAGCGGCTACGCGGTCGCCTTCGCCCACGAGGTACGCCGCTTCTATCCGTTCGCCCCGTTCGTCGGTGGCCGAGCGGTCACCGACCTGACCTGGCAGGGCCAACACGTTCCCGCCGGGTCGCTCGTCCTACTCGACATCTACGGTCAGAACCACGACCCGGCACTGTGGCCCGACCCGTACCGCTTCGACCCGCGGCGATTCGTCGGGCGCACTCCCGATCCGTACGAGCTCGTCCCTCAGGGCGGGGCCGATCCGAGTACCGGACACCGCTGCCCGGGTGAGGACGTCACAGTGGCCCTGCTCGCGGCCTTCGCCGGCTGGTTGGCGCGGCTGGACTACACGGTGCCCGAGCAGGACCTGACGATCTCGCTGCGCCGAATCCCCACGCTGCCCCGCAGCCGGTTCGTCGTGACCGACGTGTGCGGGACCGGCGCTTCGCCGACCTCCGGCCGACGGGATACCCGCCACGTGTGAGATCGACTTCCGGGGGTAGGGACAGATAACGGGTCAAGACACGCGCCCTGCAAGGCTCTCCTGCCGCGTCTCGCGCGGTACGGAGGCAGTCGGTGAACAGCGGGAGCGGGATGTCGGGTAGGTGCACGGGCCGTCAGTCTGCTCACGGAGCAGCGCGGCTCGGTACCTCAATCTTGTCGTCGACTCCCACGAGTGACGGTCTGAAGCGCTTGAGGCCCGACTGTCGCGACGACCAGCGGAGCCGGATTTCCTCCCCCGCCACATCGACGACTGTTGACCCGGTGACGCCGGTGTGGTGTCACCCCTGACGATGGGCAACTTTCATGGTCACTACACCCCTCGCCCGTCACGACGCCGTCCCGCCCGCCGGACGGCTCCCGCTGACCTTGGGCGTGGAGGAGGAATTCCTCCTCATCGACCCGGACAGCGGGGCGAACCTGCCGGTGGCCGATGAGGTCGTCGGCGCCCTGCCGGCCGCGATGCGGGGCCAGGCTCGACGCGAGCTGCGGCGCAGCATGGTGGAGATGGTCACCCCGGTCTGCACCGACCTGTCCACCCTCCGGGCCCACCTGCTGCGGCACCGACGCGGCGTGGGCGTCGCCGCAGCGGCGGCGGGGGCGCGGCTGGTGGCGATCGGCGCGACCCCGGTCGCGGAGCCACACCGGTCGGTACCACCGCAGGAGCGCTACCGGGCGATGGTCGAGCACTACGGTCCCATCGCCGGTGATCCCGCGGTCTGCGGCTGCCACGTGCACGTCGGCGTGCCGGACCCCGACCTGGCTGTCGAGGTCTGCAATCGGTTACGGGTGTGGCTGCCGGTGGTGCAGGCGCTGACCGCGAATTCTCCCCTGCACGACGGCCGGGACACCGGCCAGGCGAGTTGGCGGTCGGTGCAGCTGCAACGCTGGCCGGGCGTCGGGCCGACGCCCCACCTCGACTCCCGCCGGGACTACGACCGGACGGTTGCCGCGCTCATCTCGGCACAGCTGATGCTGGACGAGACGATGGTCTACTGGTACGCCCGCCCCTCGACGGCGTACCCGACAGTCGAGGTGCGGGTCAGCGACGTCTGCACCGACGTCGACGACACGGTCCTGGTGGCCGCGCTGGTCCGCGCCCTGGTGGCGACGGCCGTCGCCGAGGCGTACGACGGGGTGCCGGCGCCCCGGGTCCGTGACTGCGTGGTGGCCGCCGCGCACTGGCACGCGGCGCACAGCGGCCTCGACGGCACCTTGACCGACGTGCGGACCGGCGTTGCCCGACCGGCCTGGGAGCTCGTCGGTGACCTGTTCACCTCCGTCGAGCCGGCCCTGCGGGAGCACGACGACCTCGATTTCGTACGCGTCCGACTGTCCCGGCTCCGCCGGGTGGGCAACGGCGCAATCCGGCAGCGTCGCACTCTGCACCGCACGGGAGACCTACGAGCGGTTCTCCAGGAAGTGGCCGAGCGAACCGTCGCCGGCTGACAACCCATCACGCCCTCATGACGCCCCGCCAGTTACGAAGGGAACCCCAGGAGGTATCCATGACGTCTGACATCCATGCCTACCTCGACGCGCACCGCCGCCAGCTGATCGACGAACTCACGGGTGGGTACGGATCCGGTCGGTGGCCGGGCTCCCGGAGCGTCAGGTCGAGGTGCTCAGGTCGGCGAACTGGCTGGCCGGCACCCTGCGCGACCTGGGGTTCCCGGTGGTCAAGGTGTGGAACCGCGAGGGTGCCCCCGCCGTGTACGCCGAGTGGTGCGCCGCCTCGGACGCCCCCACCGTGCTGGTCTACAGCCACCACGACGTGCGGGCCGCCAAGGACGAGCAGTGGGAGGAGGCTCCCCCGTTCGAGCCCGCCGAGCGGGGCGGGCGGGTCTACGGCCGGGGTACCTCCGACGCCAAGGGTCAGGTTCTCGCGCACCTGTGGGGTCTGCGGGCGCACCTGGCGGCCGGCGGGCGTACCGCGCCCGCGGTCAACATCAAGCTGCTTGTCGAGGGTGAGGAGGAGACCGGCTCGGCGGCGCTGGCGGACCTGCTCGATGAGCACCAACCGACCGCCGATCTGGTGCTGTTCTCCGACACGCTGCTGTGGCACCGCGAGCACCCGGCCCTCTGCATGGGCCTGCGCGGCATGATCAGCGCCGAGATCGAGGTGTACGGGCCGTTGCGCGACGTGCACAGCGGCGCGGTCTCCGGGCCGGCCCCGAACCCGGCGGTCGAGTTGAGCAAGCTGCTCGCCGCGCTGCACGACGACAAGGGCCGCATCACTCTGCCCGGCTTCTACGACGAGGTGATCGATCCGCCGGAGCGCTTCCGCGAGGAACTCGCCGCGCTGCCGTACCGCGACGAGGACTGGCTGGCCCGCTCGGAGACCCGCAGCATCGGCGGCGAGGACGGATACAGCGTCCTGGAACGGCTCTGGACCCGACCCGCCGGCGAGGTGCTCACCGTCGCCACCGGCGACATCACCGGCGCCTCTCGCGCGGCCGTGCCCGCCGTGGCCACTGCCAGCCTGAGCATCCGCACCGTGCCGAACCAGCTGATCGCGGACGTCGCTGACCAACTGCGCCGGTGGGTGGCGGAGACCATCAGCGACCGGGTCGAGTACCAGCTGACCGTCTCCGAGGAGACCGCGCAGGAGCCGTACCGGACACCGGCCGACCATCCGGCGGTCGCCGTGCTCGCCGCGGCGATGGGCGACGGCTTCGGCCGGCCCGTCGGTCGGATGGCCAACGCTGGCGGCGGGCCGGCCGAGCTGCTGGCCCGCAAGCTCGACGCACCGGTGCTGTTCTTCGGCACCGGCCTGCCCGAGGACCGCTGGCACGACAGCGACGAGAGTCTGGCGGTGGACGTGCTGCTGGCCGGTGCCGCCACCCTGGCTCAGTTCTGGTCCCGGTTGGCCGGCGGTGCATCGGGCGGAGGCGGTCGATGACCCGGTGGGGCCACGACGCGGCACCGGGGGGCCGCCGGGCGGGGAACAGGAAGGCCAGCGCCGCGCAGGGCGGCGCTGGCCACGATCGGAGAACGCAGTGTTCCGCCACGACCAGCATCTGCAGTTCCAAGCCAAGCCCGAGAAGCCCGACGCCTTGTTCGCCATGAAGCTCCAGGAGATTCTTGGCGGGCAGTTCGGCGAGATGACCGTGATGATGCAGTACCTGTGGCAGGGCTGGACCTGCCGGGTGCCCGGCAAGTACAAAGACATGATCATGGACATCGGGACCGAGGAGATCGGTCACGTCGAAATGCTCACCACCATGCTGGCCCGGCTGCTCGAAGGCGCCCCCGCCGAGACCACCGAGAAGGCCGTGGCCGCCAATCCGGTGCTCGCGGCCGTCATCGGCGGCATGAACCCGCAGCACGCGATTGTCGGCGGGGGCGGTCCGCTGCCTCGTGACAGCCAGGGTGTGCCGTGGAACGCCGGCTACATCGTCGCCAGCGGCAACCTGCTCGCCGACTTCCGCTCCAACGTCGCCGCCGAGGCGCAGAGTCGGCTGCAGACCAGCCGGGTGATGGGCATGACGGACGACCCGGGCGTGAAGGAGATGCTGCGCTTCAACCTTGCCCGCGACACCTACCACCAGCAGCAGTGGCTGCTCGGCATCGAGCAGCTCATCGCCGACGGCTACGTCGAGCACGGCATCGAGAATTCCCACGGCGACCAGGAGAACGCCGATCACAACCACACCTTCTGGAGCTTCGGCACCGACAGCCGTGCCTGCGAAGGCCGCTGGGCGCAGGGTCCCAGCCTCATCGGCGGACCGGATCTGGACTGCCTGTCCGAACCGGTCGCGCTGACCGACGACACGCCGCTGCCCCCACCACCGGACCCGAAGCTGTTCGTCACCTACGACGGCTCGCAGGGGCCGGGCAAGCCGGGCAACGCCGCTGGCGCCCACCAGCAGGGGCTCACCAACGTCGTGAAGAAGGTCAAGGACGCTCTGGAGTAACCCTCGCGCGTCGGTCTCCGTCCGAAGGACGGGGTGGGACGTTCGCCGCGATTGACCCGTCGGTGGGCGTGGATCGCCGTACCGTCGGAGCAGGCCAGCTCGCAGGCTCCAGGCCGGATCGAGGCTGAGGGACCGGTCGCCCACCGGCGGTCACGAGGGGAGAGATTTCGGTGCCGAGCCCGGTGACCCCGGCCAGCCCGGGAGTGCGTCCGTACCCCGTGGCCGGGGCACCGCTGCTCTGCAACGCTGGCGCCACCCGGTTCGTCCTGAGCAATGAGGGCAACCGGTCCCAGGCGGTACCGCTGGCCTTCTACACCGCCCAGCTGCAGGGCGCGAGTCCGGAGCGTCATCTCGCCTACTGCACCTTCGCGGACTTCGAGATCGACGGGTCGGGGGTGGCGCAGCCGGCGTACGACCCGCTGGCCAAGGGGCTCGGGTTGCAGTACGTGACCGGATGCCTGTTTCGAAATCTGTTCATCCACCACACCGCCGCCACCGGCTTCGGCTGTGACTTCCTCCAGGACACCCTGATCCAGGCGGTCCGGGTGCTCGAGTGCGGCCGGATCGACAACGGCATGGAGATGGGCGGCGCGGGCATCGATCGACCCCAGCCGCGCGGGATCAGGATCGTCGGCTGTCACGCCGAGGCGAACCGGTTCGGCATTTCCGACTGGGGCGCCGACGGTCCCATCGTCACCGGATGCACGATGACCGGAAACCTGGAGGCTGGCTTCCAGGTGTCGGCGAAGGGCACCACCGGCATCCCGGGCAAGGGCGGCCTGCTCACCGACTGCGTCCTCGACGGCAATCTGCGTGACGGAGTCAGCATCGGTAACACCGCCGGCCCCTACACGGTGCGGGGCAACCGGATCACCGGCAACGGCCGCTACGGCTACCACCACCAGGACCTCGTGATGGCAATCAGGCCGCCGCCGAGGGGGGGTGGAGAATCGGTCCGCTACAGCCAGAACACCCTGGTGGACCAGCGTGTGAGCTGGCCTGACGACGGCCACCGCGGCAAGGTGCTCCGCGTCGGCCACCGGTACGCCGTCGTGGCCGCCAACGACGCCACCACCCTGACCCTCACCCCGATCCGCCCCGGCAGCGCCAACAGTTGGAGTGCCGACACACCCCCGCCCGGAACGCCGTACGAACTGCCGGCCGCTCCCACCAGCCGGGCCGGCATCATGATCAACGCGGCTGCCGACTCGGTGACCATTCGGGGCAACCTGATCCGCGACATCAAGTCCCACACCCAGACCCACGGAATCCTGATCACCCGTCGGGGTGACTGCGTCAATTGCCGGGTCGTGGAGAACGACCTCGACGGCAACCGGTTCGCGATCCAGACCGACGCTCCCCCCGGAGGCGGCCACTGGGAGGGCAACCACGGCGACCAGTGATCTGACGATCGGCCGGCGGGGCCTGAACACAGGCCGCCGGCTCCCGCTCACGGGACGACAACGGGCGAAGCCGAACAAACGGCGGCGCGCGCCGCCGCCGCCGTTTACGGTCGAGGCGGGCTGTGCCGACCGGGTCGGGCACGCCCACCACACCGGGCATGATCGGACCACGTCTTTCGGGGGACTGATGTTCGCCAATTCCGAGGAACTGCTGCGATACCTCAAGAACGAGGACGTGAAGTTCGTCGACGTTCGTTTCTGTGACCTGCCCGGCGTG